>DCUB01000012.1 GCA_002329365.1 Ruminococcaceae bacterium UBA1425 | reverse complement strand
TCTGCGCGGCAGAAAATATCTTAAATAAAGGAGTGTTTTTGTGCGCGAGCTTAAAACAAAAGAGGACCTTGACTTTTTTATAAAGGCTGACCTTTACAGATATTTCGGCGACTGCTCAGAAGCTGCGTTTAAAAAAGCATATAAAAACATTCCCGGCTTTAAGTTTACATACTGGCTGAGAAGATGTGACTATCTTTCGCGCCGCCCCGTATACACAAGGCCGTTGTTTTACAGGGCGCTCAGAAAATANNAAATACGGCTTTGACATAGAATACAGCACAAAAATAGGCGCGGGCTTTTACCTTGGTCACTGGGGCGGAGTAGTTATTAACGGCGACGCCGTCATAGGAGAAAACTGCAATATTTCTCATCAGGTTACAATAGGCACAGACGCAAAGCACGGACAGGACGCCATTCCCGTCATCGGCGACAAGGTTTACATAGCGCCGGGGTGCAGGGTGTTCGGCAAAATAACCTTAGGCGACGGCTGCGCCGTTGGGGCGAACAGTGTGGTTTTCTCCGACGTGCCGCCGGGAACGACAGCCGCCGGGATTCCCGCGAAAATAGTGAGCCAAAACGGTTCCGAGAGGTATGTAAACAACATATACATGGAGAACTGAAATGAAAAAGAGCCTGCTTTTCATCATACCGTCCCTTCACAGCGGCGGGGCGGAAAAAAGCCTTGTAACGCTGTTGTCGCTTATAGACAGCGGCAGGTATAACGTAGACCTTCTGCTTTTCAGAAACGAGGGGCTTTTCTCCGGCTGTATCCCCGGGCATGTAAACGTAATTGAGGCGGGAGAGGATTACAGGTATTTTGACGGCTCCGCAAAGGCAGCGCTGAAGTTTTTTTTATCACACGGCGATTTTCAAAATGCAGTGAAAAGGCTGATGTATTCGGCAGCCTTAAAAAGCCGCGACGCCGACCTGAGGANNGAGGAACAGGCTCTCATGGAAGCTATTAAGCTGTAACCTGCCGGGTTTGCCGAGGGTGTACGACGCGTCGATAGGCTTCCTTGAGGGCACGGCAATTTACTACAGCATAGACAAGACGACCGCCGCAAAGCACATAGGCTGGCTCCACACCGACTACGACAGGATTCCGGAGCAAAAGGGGATGGACGAGCCGTACTTCAGGCGGATTGACTGCCTTGTCGGAGTATCCTCAAAATGCTGCGAAAAAGCGGAACGCGCGTTCCCGTTTTTAAAGGGGAAAACGGTCGTTATCGAAAACATCATTTCGCGTAAAATGATTGAGGCGGCCGCTGACGGCGAAAAGGTTTACAACACCTCCGGAGGCGAAACGACAATACTTACAATAGGAAGGCTGTCGCCCCCAAAGGGAATCGACCTTGCCGTTCTGGCATGCGCCGAGCTTAAAAAAAGAGGGCTCGGAATAAAGTGGTTCCACATAGGAAAGGGCGAGCTTTTTGACGAACTGAAGGCTCTCGCTGTTAAAAACGGCGTCGAAAACGACTTTATTTTTCTCGGCGAAAAAGCCAACCCCTATCCGTATATAAGGCAGTGCGACATATACGTTCAGCCTTCGCGGTTTGAGGGCAAGTCAATAGCCATAGACGAGGTCAAGTGCCTTGCGAAGCCCATTGTCGTCACGAATTTTTCAACAGTTGTCGACCAGATAACCGACGGCGTAAACGGGCTTATTGCCGAAATGACGCCCGGTTCGGTAGCAGACAAGGTGTGCGCCCTGCTCGACGATGCGGAGCTTAAAAAAAGGCTTTGCGAAAACCTTATAAACGAGGATGTCGGCAACGAGGACGAGATTAACAAGCTTTACAGGCTTATTGAGGAAGGATAAAATGACAATAGCTGTTGCGGTTTTGTCCGTATTGCTCCTTTCGGTTGTTGTTGTGCTGCTCATTGATATTGTTCCCGCCGCCATGCGCTGGTATGAGCGGATAGGAACAGGTGCCTTTGCCGACGCCGGAGGCTGGTACGAAGCGGTAAGGCGCACGGCGGAAAAACAGCTTAAAAAAACTCCGGCTGTTACAATAAGCGGGAACACGCGGCTTACGGTTATCGACAGGCTGAAGGGCAGTTACAAAAACAAAAAGCTTCAGTCATGGCAGCAGGCGGCGTTATTATTAGGCATGAATTCCTGCGGTACTGACGCGGAAACGGCTGTAAAGGATTTTATCATTTCAAAAATTGAAGGCGGAAGGTGGAGGGATAAAATAACCTCCGTCGATTTCGCGCTGCTCGGCTACGCCGTGCTTTCTTCGCCCGCGGCCGACAGCGAAAAGCTACGCCCCGCGATGGACGGGATTTATTCGTTTCTCATAGCCGCCGAAAAGGACGGGACGGTGCCTTACAACAATAATCTTCAAAACATCCGCTTTGTCGACACGGTCGGTATGATTTGCCCGTTCCTTTACGCGTACGCCGCAGTATACTCTTGCCCCGAGGCGGCCGCTTTAGCCAAAAGGCAGGCGGAGGAATATATAAAAAACGGCATGCACGAGGGGATTTTTTTGCCCGTACACTGCTTTGACAAAGAAAGCGGCGCGCCGCTCGGCATCTACGGCTGGGGCAGGGGCTGCGGCTGGCTTGCGCTCGGGCTTGCCGAAAGCATTAAATACGCCCCCGACGGCGACAGGGAATATCTTCTTGAAGCATCAAAAAAATACGCCGGCGCTCTATTAAGATTTCAGTCGGGCGACGGCTCGTGGTGCCGCCAGACGGCGGCGCGGGACACAGCCGAAACAAGCGCCACAGCCATGATAGGTTATTTCATGTCGTGTCTTTACGAAATCTGCGGGAACGACGAGTATAAAAAATCGTCATTGGCGGCAAGGGCGGCGCTCATGTCGCGTACACGCAAAAACGGCAAAATCGATTACGCGCAGGGCGATACACTCGGAATTGGCTTTTATTCGCCGTGGCTCGATACGCTGCCCGCCGCTCAGGGCTTCTCGTTGCTTCTGGCTTCGTCCGTCGGCAAAACGGGTGATATATAAGGAGGTTTGTCATGAAACGTTTATTTGCGCTTATTTTCATCTGCGCCATGCTTTTAGCTATGAGCGGATGCACCACGATTAAAAGCAATATGGACAGCTATGACGACTATGTGGCGACCGTACCGAACGCGAAAGCTTTTATGCCGTCTTTGGACTCGCTCGGCGATTATATTCAGTCCGCCGTCAACCTGCAAAGCCGCGATATGCTGATTTATAAATCCGATTCGATAATTCTGTTTGTTCTTTACACAAAGGAAGATTATGACGAAAAAAAGGAAGAGCTGCAAAAAAGCCACAGCTTTTTATCGGAAGCGGTGTACGACAAAAACGGCAAGACACGAATAATACCCGAAGTCTCCGCGTTCGTAAACGGTTACACAATAAAGGTAGCAGATAACCGCAAAACCGACAAGAATTACAGCTTCCCGAAATCCTTCGGGATGGTGGGCTACAACGATGATATAAACGCCATCGCCTACATGTATTTTTCGGATGATGAACTGGATTACATTAAATCTCTGCCGAAATTCATCACGGAATACTTTGTTTTCGAGGCAAGGCAATAACGGGCGTCCGCTCAACCGATTTTTTATCCGTGGAAAGGTGCCGCCCGACGACCGGCGCGCCGGTTTCAGTCCGCTTATAATGTAAAAAAATTAAAGCAGCACCGAAAACTTAATTTGCGGTGCTGCCTTTTAATTTCTGTAAGCAATAAATTTACCTTGCCGCCGCCGTTTCCTCCACATCTTCTGTTTCGGCGGGTGCTTCTTCCGGCTTTGCTGTTTGCGGCTTATCTTTGAACAAGCCCGTGAAATTCACAAGGAACAGCAGCAGGTACGACGCCCAGGAGGGAATCCCCTCTATTATGCCGTCCTTGCCCACCACGACGAGCAGTACAAGCATAGTAAGGAGTATAAGCGCGAATACGGTAAGAAGCGCCTTGTATTTCGCGTTCCCCGACTTTGCTCTGTTTGCGAGAAACACGATTACCGACGCGGCAAGCATGAACGCGAACACGAGCGCACCCGTCCAGTGCGACATGCAGCGCAGGGAGTTTAGTATAAGGTCTTCGCCTGCGGAGGGAACGTTTATAGTGACGAAAATCGCCGCGCAGCCTATAGAGCCGCAGATTACGCCCGCCCTGCTGTGATAGCCGTTAATCCTGTACATGTAAAGCACGTTTGTAAATATCGTCACGGAGGATAAAAGCCCCCAGAGCTTGAACTGCAGCGGATATTCGAGGCCTATCATGCTCGCCGTGTATTCGAACGGGTTTTTCAAAAAGCAGTACCATGTGATATACGCGCAGCCGGCGACAAGACCTATAAGGCAGAAGTATTTAAGCGCCTTTCCCGGCTCACGCCCGTATAGAAAAAGCTTTATGTAAACGGGGAAAAGCAGCAGCACGACGATTGAAAACAGCGTCCACACAACATAAGCCTTAAGGCTCGGAATCCCCGTTTCGGCGGAGGGGTAGGTGTCGTATTTTAAAAAGAAGGTCATCCACACGGCGTACGCGCCAGTCATTGCAAGCCAGAGATAAAGATAAGTCTTGGAAAGTTTTTCCGAGGTTTTCAGCAGCATTTCAAATCAGCCCCCTTTAGGATATTATAAGTGTATGCTCCTGTTACGTCAAGCTTGCCCCTGATATGTTTTATAAATCCGGCTGTCTTTTTTGTTATTTTAACCCGGAAGCAGGAAAAACAGGCATAAAATGCTTGAAATGTAAGCGCCGGGCAAATATAATTATAAAAGACTGTATAAAACAGTCATATTGCTTTTGAGGGAGGGTATAAATGCTAAACAGAATATTTGCGGCATTGATGACGCTGCTGTTCACACTGTTTCCCACGCTAAAATTCGCCCCGAAGAACGAGGACATTCTGCTTAACGTGTCGGTGATTTCCGACACACACATCGACTACAAATGGTCCATAGGAGAGGCGCTGTTAAGACGCGCTTTAAAAGACATTTCGTCGTCGTCATCGCCTGTTGACGCAGTTGTCGTTTCGGGAGACCTCACTAATTACGGCGACGGCGAGAGTATGAAGCATTTCTTCGGGCTGTTCAGGCTGAACTGCTCGCCGGAAAACTGGATAATCGCCGCCGGCAACCATGATATAGGCCATGTGAAGGACGTTACGCAGCAGGAGGCGCGTGAGCGATTTATCGGACTTTACAACGAATATACCGGCTCGGAAATTGAGAACGTGTATTACAGCAAGGTCGTTAAAGGATACCGCTTTATCGTCATGGGCGACCAGGGCGATGACACATGGGACGAGCCGGAGATACACGAGGACCAGCTTGAGTTCCTTGACAGCGAGCTAATGCTTGCGGGCGGCAAGCCCGTTTTTGTTGTCTGCCATCAGCCGCTTATGGGTGTAAACGGCGTAGGAAAAATCCGGGGTAACGTATCGATAGGCGACGACAGCGACGCCGTAAAATCCGTTTTGGAAAAGTACGACAACGTATTCTTCATAAGCGGACATTCACACGTCGGAATAAACGGCGAGCTGAACAGAAAGCTTTACGGCTTTTGCTGCGTGGAAACGATAAACGGCGTAAACTACATAAATCTGCCGACATACATGATTGTAAACCGCCACGGCATCCCGTGGGGAGGGCTCGGAATGCAGCTTGAGGTGTATGAGGACGAGGTCATTGTGCGCGCGAGGAGCTTTCTGACCTCCGACTGGTATGAATGCTATGAATTCAGTCTGCCGATAGTTTAATAATAACAAAATAGTAAAAGGGGCTGTATCTTTTTTCGGAACGGTCAGGACCGTTCCCTACGTCATCGCGTAGGGTCGGGTTCTGACCCGACCGGAATTTAATACAGCCCCTGTTTTTTATATTTTGGTCAGTTCGGAAGCGTTTCGCAAAGCTCCGCGAAGGCGTCCGCTATACACTGCGCCGTGTGCGGACCGAAGGAGTTCGTTTCGGTGTAATACGACCTGCGGGAGCCGTCGGGCAGATTAAGCACCGCGCTATTAATATACGGGAGCTTTTCGGCAAGATAAAAATCATTCGGAGGTATTATGTAGCCTAAGTGGTCGTTCGCGAGACCGAACACAATAACGCCGTTGTCGCCGCAGATTTCTCCGAGCGTCGCCGGATTTTCTGTCTCCGGGTGTGCAACCGAGTCGCCCTCAAGATATCCTCCGTAGGCAAGCTCCGGGAAAAGCTCGCCGGGTATAAGGGCGATTTTTTTGCCGCCCAGCTTTAAAAGCCCTATCTCGGTACGGTAAATTAACCCGCTCTCGCCGTTGAACTTGCCGAACCTCATCCTTCCGTGAACAATTTTTGCAAAACCGCCGAGCTGATAGACCGTGTTGTTTACGGGAATGTCAAACTCTTTGCCGGCAAGAATCAGCTCCGGCGGAAGATGTTCTTCGTCATTTATGGCTATCGCGTACCGCGCCAGCGCGTAGCCCGCGTATTTTGTGCGCTTTATGCAGAAGCCTATTGCCCGTTCATAATAATCTGCCGTATAGTCCGCGGTGTAGTTTTTGTATGAGCCGGTTGTTAAGGCGGCGCGCAGTGCGTCGCACCAGATATAGTAATTCTGAGTTCCCGCATCAAGGATGTTCCACAGATTATCATCTATCATGTAATATTCCATTATCAATTCAGACAGCTCGCCGCGGGTTGCGTAGCCGTTTGACATCATGTAATCGGAAAAGGACTGAACCTCGAAGTTATAGCATCTCAGCTCAATAAGCCCGCCTATTGCTCCCTGAAAAAGAATACTGTCCGCGCCCGTTTCTTCCTTGATTTTTTCGTGGAGCCAGCCTACATAATCGGCACTTAAAACGCTGTTGGCGCTTATGTGCCCGTTGTAATCATAGTTTGCAAGCTGGTCCTCCGATTCGCGCAGATACATCGTTTCGGGATGAGCCGCGTAATTGAGTATATAAATCTCGTTGCTGCTGTCTTCGGGTACGAAACGGAAGCGAACGAGCCTTCCGTCCGCGACATATGGCGCGCGCTGGTCATACTGATAAAAGCCGTACTGTGAGCCGCTTTCGTCCGTGTATGTCATGCTCGCGGCGTTCGTTTCGCCGTAATATATCTGCCCGTTTCTCCTGTCCGCGTAAGCGGATTTCACAGCCGCCTTTACGCCTTCGTAAAGCTGGCGCATATAGCCCTCGTTTATTCCGCTCTCCAGCCCGTAAATGTCGCCCCACAGACCTAAAGTGTCGACGCTTTCGTGACAGTGTGTGCTCATTATCTGTATTGAAGCGCAGCCGCTTTCCTTTGAAAACCGCGAAAGCTCGCGGCGTATGTTGTTTACGTCCTCGCCGGACAGGCCTATGCAGTCAACGGATACAAGAACCACGCCTCCCGCGCCTCGGTTATCGTCTATATAGACGGCTCGCGCGTAAACGGGCGCGGCAACCGAGCGGGCGTAATTGTATGAGTTTGAGCTGAAGCCCGCAAGGTGGTATATGTATCTTCCCTTTTTATCTGTCAGCGACGTCGGTGTAATATCCGCCTTGCCGAAGCCGACGCTGTAAGCTCCAGAAGATTCGCCGGCGGGAGCGCGGAGGTATGATGCAGGCTCACCGATGAAAACGGTAAGCATCAGCATCGACATAAGCGTTATAAAGGCCTTCGGCAGCACGGTGAGATAATTTTTCCAGTGTTTTTTGATGTAAAACTTTACAATATCCATTTTATTCCTCTCGACACACACCATTATACCGTGACAATGACCGCCTTAACGGTCGACGGAAAAACAAAATACGGAGCCGTATCGGAACCCGCCTTAAGCAAGGGTACGATACGGCCCCCAACCTTTGCCGGAAATCATTCGTCCTTTTCGAACTGATCCTTTACCGCGCCGCAAAGCGGGCATGTCCAGTCGTCGGGCAAATCCTCGAACTTTGTGCCCGGCTCTATGCCGTTGTCGGGATCGCCGACAGCCTCGTCATATTCGTAGCCGCAGATTGAGCAGATGTACTTCATAATGTTTTCTCCTTAAAATAATTATACCGTTGCTTTCCAAAGACCGTGCAGATTGCAGTATTCGTAAGCAGCCTCCGGCTCATCGCCGTCAGAGAGCATAAACACAGCCGTCGGAGCGTCGCCGGGATTTAAAAACTTCCTTTGGTTGCCCTGCTTGCTCTGAAGGCAAATCCACTTGATATAATGCTCGGCTACCATCGGGTGCGCGACACTGCCTACAGTTACCGTAACCTTGTTTCCGTCCACCTCAATAACGGGCACGTGCTTTTCCGTCGCGCCGTCTGTCGTGTTCGGAACAAGCTCGCTCATTTTTTCGCCGCAGCATACCACGGGTACTCCGGAACTTTCAAGAAAAGCTATAATGTTCCCGCAGTGCTTGCAGACATAAAACTTCATAACCATATTCTTTCTCCCTTTCACATTTTATTATTGTTTATTCATCAGCTCAAAGTCTGACTTCGGATGCTTGCAGATGGGACACACCCAGTCGGCGGGCAAAGCCTCGAACGGCGTGCCCTCCTTCTCCTCGTCGTAGACAAAGCCGCATATCCTGCAAACCCACACGCGCCCCGACGAAGCGGTCGGCTTTGGCTTCGGCTTTACGTTTGCGAAATAATAGGCGTATGTCATGGACGGCTCGCGCGACAGGACGTCGCCGTCGTCTACAGTTGCCACGAACATTATGTGTGTGCCGAGGTCGATTTTGTTTACGACGGTGCAGCTAAGGTACGCGTTGCAGTTTTGTGTGACATAAAGGATTCCGTTTTCGGAGCGCTTTACGTCTTGAAAGCCGTCGGATTTGTCAACGTCCCTGCCGGACTGAAAGCCGAACCGCTCAAAAAGCGAAAAGTCCGACGCCTCGGATATGACGGAGAGGTTGAATTTGCCCGTTCTGTCAATCATGCCCGTGGTGTAGTTGCCCTTGTTTACCGCCACCGTAAGCTGCGTAGGCTCGCTCGTTACCTGAATGGCGGTGTTTGTGATGCAGCCGTTGTCCTTTTCGCCCTCGCGCGCGCTGAGCACAAACAGACCGTAGCTTATTGAATACAATGAGTTTTTGTTCATGGCAATCCTCCTTCGTAGAGCGGGGCTCATGTGCGTTTACTCAAATACGGGAACTACACGAGCCTGCGGTGTGTTTTGCGCGGAACGCATAAATGCGTTCCCTACGAATTTTTTTCAATATTTGCCGTTCAGGAAGTAGGGAACGGATTCATCCGTTCCGTCCAAAGTTTAACTGAATCGGCTAAAGATAAAGCATAAGAGGCGGGGTTTGCTCCCGCCGTTTTGTTATCCGCACAGCTCCTCCGCGAGCTTCTTAAGTGCTTCTTCGGACTCGGCATTCAGCGCCGATTTTATGGTGACGACGTTTTCGGCAAATTTTATGTTTTTGCACTTATCAAGCAGACCTCTCATAACCCTTGCCGCCGTCGGCGCCCACGAGCCGTTTTCGATAAACGCTATCGTTCTGTTCTGATAGCCGCGCTCTGTCAGTTGCTCGATAAACGTGCGCATGAATGGGAAAATGTCGGCATTATATGTTGTTGTCGCCAGAACAAGCCTGCCGTAGCGGAACGCGTCCTCAACGGCCTCCGCCATGTCGTCGCGCGCAAGGTCGGTTACGACTACCTTTTCGCAGCCGCCTTTTTCGAGCATTCCCGCAAGCTTTTCGACTGCTTTTCTTGTGTTGCCGTAAACGGAGGTGTAGGCTATGACTACTCCCTCGGATTCGACACCGTAGGACGACCAGATATCATAAAGATTAAGATAATAGCCTAAATCTTCGGACAGTACGGGACCATGCAGGGAGCATATTCTCTTTATCGGGAGGCACGACGCCTTTTTAAGCAGCGCCTGCACCTGCGCGCCGTATTTACCGACTATTCCGAAGTAATAACGTCTTGCCTCGCACGCCCATTCCTCGTCTGTGTCTAAAGCACCGAACTTGCCGAACGCGTCTGCCGAAAACAGCGTTTTTTCATAGCTGTCGTATGTTACGAAAACCTCGGGCCAGTGAACCATCGGCGCGAACACAAACGTAAACGTATGCCTGCCCGTGCACAGTGTATCGCCGTCTTTTATTACAACGCTTCTGCCGTCAAGACAGATGCCGAAAAACTGCGTTATCATGCCGAAGGTTTTGGAGTTGCCGACAATTTTCGCTTCGGGATACTCCTTTGCAAAGGCCGCGATGCTCGAGGAGTGGTCCGGCTCCATGTGCTGAACAACAAGGTAGCCGGGCTTTCTGCCGCCCAACGCCTCGCTTAGATTTTTAAGCCACTCGTCAGTAAACTTTGCCTCGGTCGTGTCGAAAACGGCAATTTGCTCGTCGAGGACGACATAGGAGTTGTAAGCCATTCCGTTCGGAACGACGAACTGACTTTCAAATAGGTCGATGATATGGTCGTTGACGCCTATATAAATGATGTCGTCGGTTATCTTTTGCATTTTATACCTCAAAAGCCAAAATTTTTATCTGCCTCATAATATACGTTAAATATATTATATCTGTTTATAAAAATGTGTCAATAGCGGGAACAGTACAATGCAAGAAAAACGCCTACATGTGTACCTTATAATGACGGTATTTTTCAACAGCGTCAAATATGGCGGCGCAGTTTTCAAGCGGAATGTCGTAGTTAAGCTCGATGTTAAGAGCCAAAGCGCCCTCGGGCAGATAAAGGCTTTCGACACACTCCGCCACATGGTCGAATATCTGCGAGCGCGTGGCGAAGGGGAACAGCTGGCGGTCAAGGTCTAAGTTTATTGCTATTGTCCGCTCGCTGCGGCAAACCCTTACAAGGTTATCGAGACTGTTTGCGCGGAACTGCGGATTTATCATGTCTACGCCGCATTCGACAAGGTCGGGCATTATCTCGTAAATACAGCCGTCGGTGTGCATGTATATGGGCAGCTTCGGATGCCTTTTTTTAATCATTCCGTAAAGCTCGGCGTAGCAGGGCTTTAAGTATTTTCGCCAGCGCTCCGCACCTATTGCTAACCCCGTCTGCATTCCGAGGTCGTCGCCGAAGCCCGCAATGTCGCCGAAGCTGTCTATAACCGCCTCTATCTGATATTTGTTGTATTGCAGAACCTTGTCAATGAGAATACGAATCTCGTCGCCCTCCTCGGCGAACATCATCATCGCGTTTTCAAAGCCGCAAAGGTCAAGAATACGAAGATACATAAAGCCGTGCGGCAGGCTTCCGTCGCGGTTTTCCGGTATCTCGAGCGAGTAGACGTCCCCGGGTGACTTTACGGGATGACCGGTCACAATGGCGTCCATGCCCTCGTTCATGTTTGTCCAGACGCAGCCCCACTCGTCGACGTGAGTACCCTCCCTGTATCTTCCGCGGGCAAGGTTTGCAATATCGGACAAGTCCTTTTTCTGACCGCCGAAGAACTGAGGGTATTCATCTGTGAGCCGCTGAAATTCCTCACCGTGACGAATCCACATGGCGGGAAGAACGTTTAGGCATACGGGAATTGTTTCGGGATATTCAAGACGAAGCGCACTTATAAGCGGGCTTTCGGACATTTTATTTTCCTCCGGTTATTGTTTATTGTCAACAGACAAAACTACTGTTATAATACCTGTATAACGCTGTGCACGGACGGGGGGATTGCTACGGAAAAGCGCATAACGGAGCAGTGTAAGACATTTGCCGGGCACTTCGCGGCCGTCTGCAAAACGCCCGTAACGCTTGTGGACACCTTTGACCGCGAAATAATAACGACGGCGACTACCGGGCTTTTTTACTGCGGAGCCTGCAAAAACGAATGCCGTCTTCCGCAGACACTCCTTTACGGCTGCAGCGAGGCGAAGCGCTGGAACGGGAAATATATCTTCTACTGCCCCGCGGGGCTGACGTTCGCGGCGGTAACGGTGCCCGAAACCGACCTTGCGCTTTTGGCGGGGCCTGTAGTTATGGGCGATTTGCAGGACACGCTTTTTGACCTGCCCGGCTACGCGGAGCCGGAGCTTGTAGGCTCGCTGCCCGTCTTTCCGGCCGGCGAAATGAATCACCTTGCTGCTGTTCTTGAAACCTCCGCAGCCGGCATAACGGGCAGGGCGGGAAAGCCGGTATACGAGCAGGAAATCATATTAAACGAAATATACGAGGCGACAAAACGGCAGGAGCGCGAGGGCGGATTTTTCTATCCCATAGAGCTTGAAAGGGAGCTTCGCGGCATGGTGAGCAGGCAGGACGAGCGGGGAGCGCGCGAGCTTTTAAACAGGCTGCTCGGCTTCATATACGGAGCGGGCAACAGGGACTTACACGCAATCAAAAGCCGTTCGCTTGAGCTTATGGTTCTGCTTTCGAGAGCCACGATAGACGCGGGCGCGGACATCCGCGAGGTTTTTCTTTATAATACCATATATATGAACAAACTGGAAGAGGCAAATTCAATAGACGAGCTGAATATTCTGCTTACCGAGGCGCTTCACCATTTTACGGACTACTCCTTTGATTTTTCGAGCGTCAGGCATTCCGATACCGTTTACCGCATTATGGAGTACATAAAGTCAAACTTCGGCAGGAAGATATCGCTTGACGATATAGCGGAATATGTCTATTTAAGCCGCTCTTACGTAAGCGGCATTTTCAAGGCGGAAACGGGGCAGACGCTTTCCTCCTACATGAACGGCGTACGTATCGAAAAGGCAAAGCAAATGCTGAAAAACCCTGCTATACCTCTTTGCGACATTTCGGGAATGTGCGGCTTTGAGGACCAGAGCTACTTCACAAAGGTATTTAAAAAAATGACGGGCACTTCACCGAAGAAATACCGCGACCGTTACAATTAAGGAAAATCGTCCGAGAGTACACCTGTTATTCTGAGGTACACCTGTCATTCTGAGGTACACCTGTCATTCTGAGCGAAGCGAAGAATCTTAAGGAAAGATCCTTCGTCACTTCGCTCCTCAGGATGACAGCCGGGGGACGTCACTTTGCTCCTCAGGATGACAGCATGGAAACGGTGCTTCTATCCCTCAACTCTGATTGTTCGAAAGGTAGTACCCGTTTGCAGCCCCGATAAACGCCATGATATTATCCCACGAAGCTTTTGGCGGGATATCGCAGCCGGAGGACGGGATAAAATTCCTGTACCTGCCGCATCTATGCATAAGCTCCTCCGTCGCGGCCCTCATTGTTTCGGGCGTGCCGTTTACGAACATGTCGGACGGGCTGATGTTGCCGAGTACAAGCGAGTCGTCCGGGAACGTGTCAAGCATAACCTTAATATCAATGGCGTTGCCGAAGTGAAATGCCTTGCAGCCGTTATGACTTATGGATTCCGTCATCCTGTATGTAAAGTTGCCGCAGTTGTGATAGACAATCATAAAGCTGTCGTCCTGCACCTCTTGCGCGATTTTTTTAACATACGGCGCGGAAAACTCCTCCTCGTGAGCGGGCGAAACCATACCCGAAAGCGGCTCGCAGAGAATAATGCCGTCGGCGCCGCGCCGTTTGAACTCCTTTATATATGCTGTAATGAATTCAGTGCATTTTTGCAGAACTATTTCCAATATTTCCGGCTCCTCGTAGCAGTAAATCATAGCTTCGCTGACGCCAATAAGCCTGCCGGCAAGGCTGAACGGGCCTATGCAGCCCGCAAAAACGGGGCGGTCCGTAATCAGCTTTTTCGCCTTTTCGATTGCGTCAAGGCAAACACCCGTTCTGCCGTAGCCCACGGCCGGCACGCGCAGCCCTTCGGCGTCCTCAAGGCTTGAAACAATAGGCGCGCCGATTGCCGGAACCTCATAATCCGTTACAATTGCTTCGCAGCCGAAGCATTCTGCCTCAACCGACAAATCCATAAAGCTGACGGATGCGAGCAGGTTCGCCTCCGCCGCGACCGAAGCCATGCATTCCGCCATAAGCGAGCTGTCGCCTATAAGCTCCCTGACCGTAACGCCGAGCTTTTGTATTCCCGGGTATGACAAAACGGGCATGGGCTTTTTTATTTTTGAATCAAGAACCGAGCTTCTCCACTGTGACATGTTCATATAATATTACCTTCCCTGAATCAATAAAGATAATATACAGCAAGAGGCATATCGTTTTCTTGTAAAAAGTTCTGCTTTTTTGTACTATGTTACGCAGTATACGGCATAAAAGCCGTAATTTTGATTGACTATTTTATTAATTCACGCTAAAATAAAATTCAATGCTTTATTCGTAAAATCTGAGGGTGAGATGATGAACACAAAAAGGCTTGCGGCGGACGCGGTGCTTGCCGCTTCGGCGCTTGTTGTGTTTATTATAGAGGCTCAGATTCCGGTGCCTGTCGCTGTGCCGGGGATAAAGCTCGGTCTCGCGAATGTCGTAACGCTTGTTACCATGTCGCTGTTCGGCAAAAAAGACGCAGCCGCCGTTCTGTTTGTGCGAATCGTTCTCGGCAGCGTTTTCGGCGGCACGGCGGCAAGCCTTGTTTACAGCATGTCGGGCGGCGTCTGCTGCTATATCGTAATGTCCCTTATGCTTCGCGCGCTTTCGGGGAACCGCTTGTGGGCTTTAAGCGTATTCGGGGCTATTTCCCACAATATAGGGCAGCTTTCGGCGGCGGCGGTGATGCTCGGCAGTATGAAGGTGTTCTGGTATTTCCCGGCGCTCCTGCTGTCGGCTATTGTTACTGGCGTGTTCACCGGTCTGTGCGCGCAGTTCGCCGTCGGCAGACTGAAAAACGCAAGGGATAAATTAATATAAACTTAGAGGGCAAAAAGGATGTGTGTAAAATGAACAAAAAAGGCAAGGGCCTTTCCACCCAGACCATGGTTACATGCGCTATGATATGCGCGGCGGCGTATGTACTCGTATCAATATCACACCATACGATGCCGCCGCTGCTTCCTTCGGCGCCTTTCCTGAAATACGACCCTAAGGATGTCGTTATAGCTATGGGCGGGCTTCTTTTCGGTCCGCTGCCCGCGATGGTTATATCAGTCGTAGTTTCGCTTCTTGAGATGGTTACCTTCAGCACGACGGGCTGGATAGGCTTCGTTATGAACGTTCTTTCGACATGGGCTTTTGTGCTGCCTGCGTCGCTGATATACATAAAAAGAAAAAATCTTGCTGCGGCGGTTACCGGCCTCGCGCTTGGTACAGCCCTTATGGTTGTTGTGATGCTGCTGTGGAATTACCTCCTGACGCCGATTTATATGGGTATGCCGAGAGCCGCGGTGGCGGAAATGCTTGTGCCCGTTTTTCTGCCGTTCAACCTTATCAAGGGCTCGCTCAACATGGCGGTAACGCTGCTTTTGTATAAGCCCGTCGTATCGGCTCTGCGCGCGGCAAGGCTGATGCCGAAGAACGAAGGCTCCGCAAGGCAGGGCAAGGCAACGGTGGCGGCCGTATTGATAGCGGTGTTTATTATAGCTTCGTGCGTTTTGGCGCTGCTGCTTATGAACGACATTATATGACCTCCGCGATATAAAAAATAGGAGCTGTATCATCAAAGCTTGATACAGTCCTTGTATTTTTATAATGTAGCAGCAAAAAGGCTCAGCCGTGGAACAGCTTGCTTGTCTGATACTGCGGCTCGCAGGTAAGGTTAATGCCGAGCCTGCGGAAGGTTTCCTCGTCCGCCTGCGACAGCATTACCGTCGAATGAGCCTCGCAGCAGCGCAGCAGCGCAAGCTGCTTCATGGCAAGAGCAGCGTTTTTGTCGCCCGCGGCGCAGATGGCGAGAGCCACGAGGACCTCGTCGGAATGAAGACGCGGATTGCGGTTGCCGAGGTAGTCTATTTTAAGGCTTTGTATAGGCTCTATGACGTACGGGTTTATGAGGTGAACCGATTTTTCAATCCCCGCGAGGCTCTTGACGGCGTTGAGAAGCGCCGCGGAGGAGGCTCCGAGCAGGCTTGACGTTTTTCCCGTTACAATGCTGCCGTCAGGCAGCTCGATAGCCATGGCCGGCTGCCCTCCCGTTTCCTCGCTTCTTACCGCTGCCGCGGCGACGACAGCCCTGTCATCGGGCGAAACGCCTGCCTGCTTCATAAGAAGCTCCGTTTTGTCGACTGCCTCGCGCGTTCCCTTGCCGCTTTTGTAGTCGCAAAGGGCGCAGAAATACCTTCTGACTATCTCGCAGCGGGAGGCCTCGCACACGGCGTCGTCGTCGATTATGCAGAAGCCTGCCATGTTGACGCCCATGTCGGTGGGCGATTTATAGGGCGAGCTTCCGTAAATTTTGTCGAAGATAGCGTTCAATACGGGAAAGACCTCAACGTCCCTGTTATAGTTCACGGTTGTTTTTCCGTAAGCCTCAAGGTGATACGGGTCTATCATGTTGACGTCGTTCAGGTCTGCGGTTGCCGCCTCGTAGGCAAGGTTTACGGGATGCTTTAAGGGCAGATTCCAGATAGGGAAGGTTTCAAATTTGGCGTATCCCGCCTTGATGCCCCTTAAGTTTTCGTGGTAAAGCTGCGAAAGGCACGTTGCCATTTTGCCGCTTCCGGGACCGGGCGCCGTTATTACGACGAGCGGGCGCTCGGTTATGATGTATTCGTTTTTCCCGAAGCCCTTTTCGCTGACAATGTTCGATATGTTGAGCGGATATCCGTCAATGACATAATGAAGAAAGACCTTGATTTTTAGCCGTTCGAGCAGCTCCTTGAACTTTTTTGCCGCCGGCTGACCGGAAAACTGGGTTATCACGACGCTGCCGACATAAAGCCCTATGCCCCTGAAGGCGTCGATAAGGCGGAGCGCGTCGTTGTCGTAGGTGATTCCGAAGTCGCGCCGCTTTTTGTTGTTTTCGATATCGCAGGCGTTTATGACGACGACAATTTCAACGTCCGACGCGATATTTTTGAGCATCCAAAGCTTGCTGTCGGGCTGGAACCCCGGCAGGACCCTCGACGCGTGATAGTCGTCAAAAAGCTTGCCGCCGAATTCAAGATAAAGCTTGCCGCCGAAGTCCTTTATGCGCCGGCTGATTTGCTCGGATTGCCTTTTTATGTACTCGTTGTTGTCAAATCCCGTTCTTACCATTGTTTTGTTTACATCCTGTCTTCCGTATTTCATGATTTTCAATTCAGTGTACATTATATAACAACAGTCAAAATGTGTCAAACATAAATCGCCGTTATAAGACTCGTTTTTGCAAAAACTACGCCATTGTCATATGAAGCATGTACAAAAAACTTGACTTCCGGGTGTTGATAATGTACACTGTGTCATGCGGGTTTATGCCCTTAACTACAGTCAAGGAGTGATAGCTGATGCTCGGTACGGAAGCGACCGGGACAGTCGGAGCAAAGGGAAAATACGTTGTTCCGCACTGGTTCAGGCTCGACAACGCAGCAACAATATACCCCGCCGCCAGAACAAGGACATACGCCTGCACATTCAGGATAACCTTTGTAATTAATGAGAACGCAGACCCTGAGCTTCTGCGGCGCGCCGTCGACGATATCGCCCCGCGGTTTCCGTCGTTTTTTGTCCAGCTCCGCACGGGGCTTTTCTGGTATTACCTTGAGCGCGTCGACGACACCGACGTTGTTGTCGAGGAGTCCGAATACCCTTGCCACAGGGCGTCGCTCGTTGAAACGGACAAGCCCGCGTTCAGAATCATATATTACAAACGCCGCATAGGAATAGAAATGTTCCATTCCGTTTCCGACGGGGGAGCGACACTCATTTTTCTGAAAACACTTGTGGCGCGGTACCTTGAGCTGAAGGGATATAATATCCCGAAAAACGGCGACTTTATAGACATCGGCGAGGAGCCGAAGGAGTACGAGCACGAGGACGTCTTCCAAAAGCTTTACAAAAAGGACGTTCCCGCCCTGAAAAAAGAAGAAGCGAGCTATCAGTACAGGGTCAAAACAATCCCGAACTATTTTCAGGCTGTTCACGGCATTATTCCCGTCGAGGATTTAAAGGCTCAGTGCAAGCCGTTAGGGCTTACGATAACCGATTATTTCGCCGCTGTGCTGCTCTACTCCATTTACCTCGATAACCCCAAAAACAAAAAGCCGATAAAGGTGTCTGTACCGATAAGTCTGCGCCCCGTTTTCGGCTACGATACGCTCCGCAACTTTTCGCTGTTCACGAATATAGGCTTTGTCCCCAAGGCTGACGGCTCCACCACGTTTGACGATATAGTAGAGTCGATAAGGGGAAAAATCAAGGCCGACGTAAACCCGGATGCAATGCTCATCCCGATAAAGAGGAACGTCGGCAGCGCGAACAACCCCGCCGTCCGATTCCTTCCGAACATCCTGAAGCGACCGCTTCTTAAAGCGGCTTATCATCTTGTCGGGCAAAGAAAGTTTTTGTGCTGTATGACAAATCTCGGCATATGCAAAATGCCGCCCGAAATGCGCGAGCATATCGACCGCATTGAGGTGCTGCTCGGAGGCGCGCCGCGCGAAACGCTGGCGTGCGCCATAGGCTGTCTTGACGAAACGCTTAACTTTACTTTTACCGGCTCTTCAAAGAGGTTCGATATCCCGAGGAACTTCTTCACGTTTCTTACGTCAAAGGGCATTCGTGTCCGCGTCGAAACAAACAACAAGGAGGCGTGGTCATGATGAGATGCAAAAAATGCAACGTTGACCTCGGGGAAGAATATAAAAGGTGTCCTCTTTGCGGTTCTCCCGCCGAAAACGAAGAGCCGCTCATAAAAGGGCAGCGCACGGCCGAGTATCCCGATATAGTTTACAGGAAAAATCCGCCCTGGTATTTCGGCATTTTCTCAGCGGTGTATCTGATATCGTCAGCAGCAGCCATTGCCGCCGACTGTCTGATTAACAAAACAGTTTCAAACGCCATGTGGGCGGTGTTTATATTGCCGTGCGTGTGGGCGATTGTGTTCCGTCCCGTGTTCATAAAAAAGCTTTATTTCGGAAGCTATATAATCCACGACGCCGTTTATCTTTCCCTGCTGATGCTGTGGTTCAGCAAATCGCACCTCGGCAATTTCGGCCCCGCGATCCGCTTCGGAATACCGCTTTTGAGCCTTTCCGCCGCCGTGATACTTTTTGTTGGGCTGTTCTTCTTTCCCCAAAGACGCAAAAACGCCGCGACGCATTTAATAGCGATAGGCGCCTGCAACGTTTTACTGCTTGTTATTTGTCTTGCTTACGGCTACACCCCTTGGTGGTGCGCCGCAGCCGTTGCCGTCTGCGCGGCTATCATAGCGGGGCTTTGCGTTGCCATGCCGAAGGAAATACGCGACGAGCTTGCGGCAAGGTTCCGCGTATAAGGCTGTTACCGCAAATGTTGTTATTCCGATATGTATATATGTAAATATCCCGAGGAGATGCTTTGAATTATGGACAATTCAAAAAAGACAATGGACGCTATTGTCGCGCTGTGCAAGGGCAGAGGCTTTGTGTATGCCGGAAGCGAGATTTACGGCGGGCTTTCAAACACATGGGACTACGGTCCGCTTGGCGTCGAGTTCAAAAACAACGTAAAGCGCGCGTGGTGGCAGAAGTTTGTGCAGGAAAGCCCCTACAATGTCGGGCTTGATTCGGCGATACTGATGAACCCCACAACATGGGTGGCATCCGGTCACGTCGGCGGTTTTTCAGACCCGCTTATGGACTGCAAGGAATGCAAAACGCGCCACAGGGCAGACAAGCTGATTGAGGACGCGGGCGCGAACCCCGCGGGCTGGAGCTTTGACGAGATGTCAAAATATATAGCCGACAACAAAATAGCCTGTCCCGACTGCGGCGGCTTAAACTTCACCGAGATAAGAAAGTTCAATCTTATGTTCAAAACCTTCCAGGGTGTAACGGAGGACGCGAAGAACGAGCTTTATCTCCGCCCCGAAACGGCGCAGGGGATTTTCGTTAACTTCCCGAACATACAGCGCACAACGCGCCGCAAGGTGCCGTTCGGCGTCTGCCAGATAGGCAAGAGCTTCCGCAACGAGATAACGCCCGGCAACTTCATCTTCCGCACGCGCGAGTTCGAGCAGATGGAGCTTGAATTCTTCTGCAAGCCCGGCTCCGAGCTTCAGTGGTTCGATTTCTGGAAAACCTTCTGCCGCGACTGGCTCTACTCGCTCGGCATGAGGCCCGAAAACCTCCGCCTTCGCGACCACGAGAAGGAGGAGCTTTCCCACTACTCGAACGCCACCACCGATTTCGAGTATCTTTTCCCGTTCGGCTGGGGCGAGCTTTGGGGCGTCGCGAGCCGTACCGACTTCGACCTCACACAGCATCAGAACACCTCGGGCAAGAGCCTTGAGTATTTCGACCAGGAGTCGAACGAAAAATACCTTCCATATGTCATAGAGCCGTCGCTGGGCGCCGACAGGGTTGCGCTTGCGTTCCTCTGCGACGCTTACGACGAGGAAGTTGTAGACGCCGACAAGGGCGACACAAGAGTCGTTCTTCGTCTTCATCCCGCGCTCGCGCCCGTCAAGGCGGCGGTGCTTCCGCTTTCGAAAAAGCTCGGCGAAAACGCCGAAAAGATATACCACAAGCTTTCGAAAAAATTCATGTGCGATTACGACGACGCGGGTTCCATCGGCAAGCGTTACCGCAGGCAGGACGAAATCGGCACTCCGTTTTGCGTAACCTTCGACTTCGGCTCGCTTGAGGACGGCTGCGTTACCGTGCGCGACCGCGACACAATGGAGCAGGTAAGGCTTCCGATAGACGGGCTCGAAGGCTTCATTTCTGAAAAGCTTGTGTTTTAAATATATTGTAGGGAACGGTCTTGACCGTTGTGCGTCCTGACCGTTTTGCAAGGCATTTTTTAGCTTCGGACACAGCGTGACGTGTCCCTGCGTCGGTGTAATTCCGATACGTTTTCGGAACGCATAAATGCAATCCCTACCGAATATGGAAGTGAGGGTGTGTTATGGAAGAAAAGAAGCAAGGCTCAAAACGCAAAACAGTTGTAATCGTTCTTGCGGCAGTTGCCGTAATATCTCTTGTCGCGGGTGGCGCGCTTATTATTTCGTTTAAGCAAAAGGCTAACGCTAATGCGCCGAAGCCCGACGACCTGCAGATTGTCACCGCCAACAGCTCATACCAGCAGTATGAAATACGCAACGATGAGCTGCTTCTTTCTTACAGAATCACCTTATATAATCCGTCCGACAAGGAGCAAAGCGGCTTTCGCATCGCCGGATTGTTCAAAAAGGATTTTGAAAACGGTGTGATTCTTGACAGCAGGGCGCCCGCGCGTGAAAAGCTGACGGGCAGGGAAATGTTTTCTATTGCGGCAGGCGAGAAAAAAATGTTCAATCTTGTTTTTGCCGCAAGCTACTTCAGAAACGAAAACAAGCCCTCGCAGACGATGCCCTCGATAATCATAACGACTTCCGACGGCAGGGAGATTGAGATTTCCGACGCAGAATAGTAGTTGACGTTAACGGAGGAGACTAAAATGCTTTTTTCAAGCACCGTGTTTCTTTTTGCGTTTTTGCCCGTTGTTATCTTCGGCTATTACGTTATTTTCAGGAAAAGCAGGCTGCTTCAGAACATATTCCTGCTCATAATGTCGCTCATATTCTACGCGTGGGGCGAGCCGAAGTTCGTGCTTGTCATGATGCTGTCGATAATTGTTAACTGGGCGTTGGGGCTACCCGCGGCAAAATACAGGGACAACAAGGTCAGAGCGCGTGCCGTCATTGCGGCGGCTGCTGTTTTCAACATCGGTCTGATGTTCATATTCAAATATCTTATATTCACGCTCGAAAACATCAATTCCGTTTTCGGGCTTCAGATTCCCGTCCCTCAGATAACCTTGCCGATAGGCATTTCGTTTTTCACCTTTCAGGCGTTTTCATACGTCATCGACGTTTACAGAAACGACGGCGAAATGCAAAAGAACCCGCTTAATGTCGGCCTTTACATATCTTTCTTCCCACAGCTTATAGCAGGTCCGATAGTCCGCTATCAGACCGTCGCAAACGAGATAAAAAACAGGAAGGAAACGCTTTCCGATTTCACCACGGGCGTCGAGAGGTTTATTGTCGGCTTTCTTAAAAAAGTCATGCTCGCCAATACTATGGCTGTGGTAGCCGACGCAGCCTTTGACGCGAAGGATGCAATTTCCCCGTCCTTCGCGTGGCTCGGCGCGCTTGCATATACGTTCCAGATATTTTTTGACTTTGCGGGCTATTCCGACATGGGCATCGGTCTCGGGCGAATGTTCGGCTTTCATTTTCTTGAAAACTTCGACTATCCGTATATTTCAAAGTCCATAACGGAGTTCTGGCGCAGGTGGCACATCTCGCTCGGCACATGGTTTCGCGACTACGTCTATTTTCCGCTTGGCGGAAGCCGCGTCAATTCCAAGGCAAGGCTTGTGTTCAACCTGTTTGTCGTCTGGTTCCTCACCGGTGTCTGGCACGGAGCAAACTGGACATTTCTTGTCTGGGGGCTTATGTATTTTGTTATTCTTACTGTCGAAAAGCTTTCAGGCATTCCGAAAAAAGAGGGCAGGCTGTTAATCATACCCAAATACATTTATACAATGCTGCTCGTCATTTTCGGCTGGGTTATATTCAGGGCGGAAAGCCTTGGCGCCGCCGGCGAATACTTCAAAGCTATGTTCGGCTTTAACGGCGGAACCTTTATTTCGGACGACACCGTCTTTTATCTTAAAAATAACCTTGTAATGTTCGTTGCCTCCGCCGTGTTTTCGCTGCCAGTTGCTCCGCTCCTGCGCAAAAAGCTGATGTCGGCGGGTGAACGTACTCGGCGCGCGGCAGACGCGGCTTACACGGCTGCGCTGCTCCTGATGTTCGTCGTCGCCGTGTCCTATATGATAAAGGGCACCTACAACCCGTTTATTTACTTTAACTTTTAGGGGGAGCTGCTATGAAACGCCTCCTGAAAACTGTAAAGAATAATTTTTTGTCCGTTTTCTTTATCGTTTATATTGCGGTAGGGATGGTTTCAGTATGCAAACCTCAAGCGTTGAATATCATCGACGGTTTTTTACAGTCCGACAGATCCCTCTCATATCTGATCAAGGCACCGGTATTGAAGCTGTTAGACATCCGCTACGGCGGAGTTAATCTTGAACCTGATATAAAACTCAAGGCATTCTATATACACCTCAACAGGCTGATACAGCGTGTTATCGGAAACGATTATATTTATGACGCAGGCCCCAAAAATGATGTCGTGCGTTTGAACAACGGATATTTAACAACCTGCCTCCCGAAGCTTACGGATTAAAGTCTTAATGAAATAACCGGCGGTATCACCGAGTTTTCCGAATTCCTCGCGGAGGAAGGAATAGATTTTCTTTATGTACAGCTGCCGTGTAAAATATGCGCCTATGACAAGCAACTGCCCGTCGGAGTCGAGGATTACAGCAACGAAAATGCCGACTGTGTGCTTTCCGTGCTTGAAGGCAATTCGGTCGATACGTTTGATATGCGCGGGCAGTACAAAAAAGCCGGGCTTGACTATTATCCGCTGTTTTTCCGCACGGACCACCACTGGCTGCCATCAACCGCGCTTTGGTCAATGCAGAGACTTTGTGAAAAGCTGAACGATGACTATGGCTTTAATACAGACCCTTCGCTGCTTGACAGCGATAAATTTACACAGACGACTTATAAAGATTTGTTCCTCGGCAGCCTCGGCAGACGCGTCGGCATGTATTATGCCGGTGTCGATGACTTCGTGCTCTTACTGCCCGAATACGAAACCGATATTGTTTATTCTTATCATAAAACAGATGACCATTACCTTGACGGTGAGGAATTCCGCCGCGAGGGCAGCTTTTATGAAGCGTTTATCGAAAAGGAGCATCTTGAAAAAAACTATATGGAGGGCAGCCCGTATTTAGCGTATTCGGGACGCGATTACTCCGAGACAATAACGATCAACAAAAACATCTCCGAAGGCAAGATTCTCATTATCCGCGACTCGTTTTCCTGCGTTGCCACCCCGCTTCTTTCCCTCGCCGCCTGCCGTGAGCTTCACACGCTCGACATGAGGAATTTTTACGGTTCCGTCTCGGAATACGCACTAAAGCTGAAGCCGGATATGGTGATCGTAATGTTAAATCCGAGCATGTTTCGGTATTATCGTTTCAATTTTTCCGAAAAGGTGTGATAAGATGTACGGCAGCTGGGAGCCGCTTAAAAAAGACTGCATGTCCTGCATGAGGTGTCCTTTGGGCGAAACGCGGACAAACCTTGTTTTCGGTGTGGGTAACGAAAACGCAGAGGTCATGTTTGTGGGCGAGGGCCCCGGAGAGCAGGAGGATTTGAAGGGCGAGCCGTTTGTCGGGCGCGCCGGACAGCTTTTGGACAAATATCTCGACGCAATAGACCTTGACAGAAATAAGAACATCTACATAGCCAATATGGTCAAGTGCCGTCCCCCGCAAAACCGCGACCCGAAGCCGGAGGAGCAGGACGAATGCATCAAATGGCTGCGCGAGCAGGTTCGCCTTATGCGCCCTAAAATCATTGTGTGCTTAGGCAGGATATCCGCCCAGCGGCTCATATCACCCGACTTCAGGGTAACGCAGGAGCACGGCGTTTTTTTTGAAAAGAACGGCACGCTTATGATGGGCACGTTCCACCCCGCGTCCCTGCTGCGAAACCAGAGCCAGAAGCCGCTTGCCCTTGAGGATTTTTTAAAGCTGCGCGACAAAATCCGCGAAGTTTGTGAAAGGACATACGAGGATTGACGCGTATTAATTTACGGAAACTCCGTCAAACAGTAGCAATCAGTCATTGACATTCAGCGGTAAAGACTGTATTTTTAAAGTGCGGATTGCAAAAAAGAGGGGATGCTTTTCACCGTTTTCAACCCGTTTTCACACACGAACATCACGCGCGGTATTTTTGTTAAATATCAACAAAAATGCTGCGTTCTTTTTTACTGTTTTTTTTGTCTTTTTACTTGCATATTCACTACAAAAAGTTATAATTAAGCTTGTATATTAACGCTTCGCGGGCTTCATAAAAACGCGGGGCGTGCGTTTGCCGGAGCGGCTCCGGAACGGTAAAAATTATGAATACGAATGTGAGGAAAACCATATGAGCAAAAAGGTCAGGGTCGGAATCATAGGCTGCGGCGGCATTGCAAACGGCAAGCATATGCCGAACCTCGCAAAAATAGCCGAGGTCGAAATGGTGGCCTTCTGCGACATCGTTGAGGAAAAAGCCGTAAAGGCGGCCGAAAAGTTCGGAACAGAGGACGCAAAGGTCTATGTAAACTACAAGGAGCTCTTAAAGGACGAGTCCATCGACGTCGTTCATGTTTGTACACCGAACCGTTCGCACAGCTTTATAACAGTCGACGCTCTTGAGGCAGGCAAGCACGTCATGTGCGAAAAGCCCATGGCAAAGACCTATGCCGAGGCAAAAAAGATGTACGATGCCTCCGTACGCACCGGCAAAAAGCTGACAATAGGCTATCAGCAGCGCTGGAGGGGCGATTCGCAGTATCTTAAACAGGTATGCCAAAACGGCGAGCTCGGCAACATTTATTACGCGCGGGCGATAGCTCTCCGCCGCCGAGCCGTTCCCACATGGGGCGTTTTCCTCAACGAATACGAGCAGGGCGGCGGCCCGCTTATCGACATCGGCACACACGCGCTCGACCTTACGCTGTGGCTTATGAACAACTACGAGCCGAAAATGGTCGTGGGCACAAAATACAAGATGCTCGGCGACCAGACACAAACGGCAAACGCATGGGGCGACTGGGACCCCAAGCTGTACACTGTCGAGGATTCCGCGTTCGGCTTCATCGTTATGAAAAACGGCGCGACTATTGTCCTTGAATCAAGCTGGGCTTTGAATATCGCGGACCCGCACGAGGCAATTACTCTCCTTGCGGGCGATAAGGCGGGCGCAGACATGCTCGACGGACTTCGCATAAACTATGTCAAGAACAACCGGCAGGTTATAGAAAGACCCGACTTCAAAACGGGAGGCGTTGCGTTCTTTGAAGGCAGCAGGGGCGCGGAACCGTCCGAGCTTGAGGCAAGGGCGTGGATAGACGCCGTAATAAACGACAAGGAAGTTCCGACAAAGGCGAGCCAGGCGCTTGTCGTCACGCAGATTCTTGAGGCTATCTACAAATCCTCAAAAACAGGCAAGCCCGTCTATTTTAACTGACAGGAGTATTTAACATGAAATTTGCGGTTCAGCTTTATTCCTTAAGACGTGATTACAGCACTCCCGAGGAGTTTCTCGCAATCTTCAAAAAGGTCAAGGCTCTCGGCTTTGACGGCGTGGAGTTTGCGGGCTATAACGGCCTTGAGCCCGAGGTTATCAGGGCGGCGCTCGACGAAGCGGGGCTTGTAGCGGTCGGATGCCACTCCGGCGTCGATACCTTCGACGGAGAGGAAAACATCGCGGCGGCAATCAGAACGGCAAAAATACTTGGCATGAACGCCTACGGCACGGGCGGCGCGGCTCACGGCACAAAGGAGGACATTGACAGGCTCAGAAGAATTTACAAGGCGGCAAACGAGGCGGGCGAAAAAGAGGGCATTAAATTCTACTATCACAACCACTCTGAGGAATTTAAGTTCAAGTTCGACGGAAAGCTGTGCGAGGACCTGATAGGCGAGGCTGCATATCTTCAGATAGATACCTACTGGAGCTTCTGTGCCGGAGTCGACAATTATAAGTACATAACCGAAAACAAGGACAGGATTATAGGCGTTCACATAAAGGACGGAACAGACCGCAAGCCAAAGGCTCTCGGCGAGGGCGACTGCGACCTCGGGACCGTCATAAGAGCGGCTAAGGATATAGGACTCGAGTGGCTTGTGCTTGAAAACGACGACCCGGAGCCGACGGGGCTGCTTGACATCGCCCGCAGCATGGAATATTTAAAGGCAAACGTGTAATGCCCGGAATTGTAGGTGTCGGCGCCCTCGACGACCCGGGGATTGTAAAGGTTATACCGTAATCGTAACGTTAAGGTCTGGGTGATAAAGGGTGCAGGGACACGGCGCGCCGTGTCCGAAGCTTCATAAAACCTTGCGGAACGGTCAAGACCGTTCCCTACAGGTAAATTGTATTTTCAAAGTCTTATATACGCGCAATTGACTCAGAAAAAAAGAAAGGATGCGGCAAGGGATATATTTTTGTGCCGCAAACGGTGAGAAAAAATGAAACTCGGCGTATTCACCACGCTTTTAAGCAACCTCTCCCTTGACGAGGCGTGCAAATACTTCAAGTCGCTCGGCATTGAGATGATTGAGATAGGCTGCGGCGGATATCCGGGAAACGCCCACGCCAATCCCGACGAGCTGCTGTCAGACGCTTCAAAGCTTGAGGAATTTAAGGCGACAGTCGCGAAATACGGGCTTGAAATCAGCGCGCTAAGCTGCCACGCGAACCCCGTTCATCCGAACAAAGACGAGGCGGCGGCGGGCGACAAGGTAATCCGCGACGCCATACTTCTTGCCGAAAAGCTGGGGCTTCACCAGATTAACACGTTTTCGGGCTGCCCCGGCGACAGCAAAGACGCGAAATATCCGAACTGGGTTACTTGTCCGTGGCCGAACGACTTTTCGGAGCTGCTCGAATGGCAGTGGAACGAGGTGCTGATTCCCTACTGGAAAGACCTTGTGTCTTTCGCGAAGACGCACGGTGTTAACAAGATAGCGCTTGAAATGCATCCCGGCTTTTGCGTCTACAACACCGAAAGCCTTTTAAAGCTGCGCGAAGCCGTCGGTCCCGAAATCGGTGCGAACTTCGACCCGAGCCATCTCATATGGCAGGGCATGGAGCCTGTAGCCTGTATCCGCAAGCTGGGCGACGCCATATTCCATTTCCACGCGAAGGATACGAAGCTTGACAAATACAACACCGCCGTAAACGGCGTACTTGACGTGAAGTCATACGCCGACGAGCTTAACCGTTCGTGGATTTTCCGCTCGATAGGCTACGGCAACGGCGCGGAGTACTGGAAGGACATCATTTCAAACCTTCGCATGGTGGGCTACGACTACGCGATAAGCATTGAGCACGAGGACAGCCTCATGAGCCAGAACGAGGGGCTTTCAAAGGCGGTCGAATTCTTAAAAGGCGTTTTAATAACAGAAAAAAGCGGCGAAATGTGGTGGATTTAAGGCAAAAAACCACACAATATATATAATATTTGAAGGTGAATGATATGGGTAAAAAAACGCTCGGCGGAGCGGTAATAGGCTATGGCGGAATGGGCGGCTTTCATGCCGACAAAATGCAGACGGTAGACGGCATTGAGCTTATAGGCGTCTACGACATTGACCCCAAAAGGCATGAAGTGGCAAAGAAAAAGGGGATAAGCTGTTTCAATTCCCGAAAGGAGCTGCTCGCCGACAACCGTATCGACGTCGTCGTTGTCGCAACCCCGAACGACGTACATAAGGAAATCGTTATCGACGCGTTGAGAGCGGGCAAAAACGTGGTGTGCGAAAAGCCCGTGACAATGACATCAGATGACCTTGAGGACATGATAGCCGCCGCCAATGAGTCGGGCAAGCTTTTCACCGTTCATCAGAACAGGCGCTGGGACGAGGACTACCTTACGGCAAAAAAGATTTTTGAAGAAAAGACAGTCGGAAACGTCTTCCGCTTCGAGTCAAAGGTTCACGGCTCGCACGGCATTCCCGAAGGCTGGCGCGGCGAAAAGGAGCACGGCGGAGGCATGCTGCTCGACTGGGGCGTTCATCTGCTCGACCAGATGCTCATGATGATGGCTCCCCGAAAGCTGCTTTCAGTATACGCGACGATGACAAACATCACAAATGACGAGTGCGACGACGGATTTTATGCAATCTGCAAATTTGAGGGCGGCATAGAATGGCTTGTAGAGGTTGTCACAAACAACTTCATCGAAATGCCGCGCTGGTATGTTCTCGGCGATAACGGCTCCGCCGTAATCAAGAACTGGAGATGCGACGGCGAGATAGTCAAGGTCATCAACTGGGAAAAATACGACGTAACGCCTGTCGCGGCGGGAGCGGGGCTTACAAAAACAATGGCGCCGAGAAACAGCGACACCGTCAAGAGCGTTCCCATAGAAAAGGTTGACGCCGACTGGGCATCCTACTACAAAAACCTGATAGCCGCCATTAACGGCGAGGAGCCTATTGTAGTAACGCACGACCAGCTCAGGAATTCCGTAAAACTTATCGAATCCATTTTTGAGTCGGCTGCGAAAAACGAGGTCATTAAGTTTTAATTCATAACGAGGCAATAAAAATCGTAACGGTCAGGATCGTTCCCTGCATATGTTGGTTTTCTCAAAGCTTTGAAAACAACATGCAGGAATTTGTCCTGACCGTTCGCGGTTTTTTATAGCCCCTTTTTAATTATAACAAACTGTGAACATATCATTTTGCGTAGGGAACGTTCTTGACCGTTCCGCAAGGCATAATAAAGTTTATGGGCGCACACACAGGTGCGCCCCTATGACATTAACATTCAAACATTTATTGGTACATCGGCCCTCGGCCACCCGAGTATTCAGAATCACGTCACAGCCATAACCGCGGCGCGTATTATTTGTTCTTTATGTCGAACACGCCGACATACGAAATGTTTGACGAGCCGCTGCTTTTCGGCAGCTTACCGGCGAAGGAGCCGTCGTCAGACCTTGTCGCGCCGACCACAATAACCCTTTTGCCGTCGTATGTGGCAATGCCGAGTCCCGCGTCGTTGCGGCTGCCCGCCACTGACTTCATGTCGAGCAGCATTCCGCTTTCGCTGAAGTAAGCTAAGAATACGTCAAGCTCGCCCTTGTTGAGGATGGCGGCGAACTGCTGGTTTGACGACGCCGTCTGTCCAACGGCGACATATCCGCCGTTAACCGCAACAAGCCCGGTCATAATATCCGAGCCCAGGCCTCCTATCGGAGTTATCCACTCGATAATGCCCTCGCCGTTGACGCCGTCGGGCTTAAACTTCAAAACAGCCGTGTCCGTTCCGCCGTAATTGTGAATGCCGTTGAACGTGCCCTCAGACAGCCTGTTTTCTGAAAAGCGTCCGGCGATTACGCACCCTCCGTCGGGTGCTACCGCAAGACCGAGAAACTCGTCGTATCCGGAGCTGTAAACCGATTTATACCAAATCGGCTTGCCGTTCATGGATATTTTCATAACGATTGTGTCGCTGTCGCCGTGCCCCGCCCATTCGCTGAAAAACAGATCACCGGAGTTTGTGTTGCAGACGGCGTAGACATAGCCGTCGGGCGTTGTCGCGACAGCGTCAATTCTGTTGAACATGCTGCCCGAGAAGGCAAGCCTCCATTGCACCGTCTGACCGTCCGCCGAGTATCTTGTGAGGACGGCCGCGATAAAGCCGTCCTTCAGCCCCGCGAAGTCACCGTCGCTCGACTCGGTTTTGCCGCCCACAATGAAGTCGCCGTCGGGAGTTGCGCAAACCGAAACAAAGGTGTCGCCCTTGCTGCCCTTTACAATCTTTGCCCAATCGAGGTCACCGTTTTGTTTATATTTTACAATTATTCCGTCAACGCCGTTTTTTGTTCCCGTGATGTTAAGGTTGCCGTCGAGCGTGCTTATTACCTTGGAGGTTGTGTACCCTACGCAGACAATGCCGCCGTCCTTAAGCTGGGCCGCGGCCTTAAGCTCAAGCCCGCCGTCGCCGCCTATATAGCGCTTCCATACGACGTTGCCCGACTCGTCAAACCTTATGACGGAGCTTCGGATCATTGTCCAGTTTCCTGTGGCGTCGGCATAATCGCCGTTGCTGGACTGGAAGTTTCCGATAACGACATATCCGCCGTCGGAAAGCGCAACTGCGTTTAGGAATCTGTCGCCCCCCGTGCCGCCGAAGGTGAAAAGCGATGCTTGCTGAAGCGATTTAACGGGGCCGCCGGGCTTTGTTGTGGTTTCGGGTGAAGGCTTTGTTGTCGCTTCGCCGCCGGAGGGCCTTGTTGTCGTCCCTGAACCCGTGTTGAGCGAGCCGGTGTTAATGACTGCGGTTGTTTCCGAGGGTGGCTCCTCAAGACGTTCGAGCCTTGAGCCGTCGTCGCTTACTCCGACGTTATAGCCCGCGTTGTTGAAGGTATCGATTATCTGATTTAGCTTTGGTTCATCGATGCTTTTGAGGTTACCGTTCCATGAGCTGTAATCATCCTTAAGCACATCTTTTACTACGGCGTCTATTTCGGATTTTGACGGGTTCTGATAATACTTCTTCGACTTCGGAGCCGTCTTTGTGTTGTAATAAGATATGCCGGCGTTTGTAACAGTCGCGCTGTATCCAGCTTTTTTAAGAGCGTTTGTAAGCATAATAAGCTGCAATTCGGTAAGCGACGAAAATCCCGTCCACTCAAAATCGTTTCCGAAGGTTTCTTTTATAATTTCCATGAACTCCTGCTCCGTCGGGGCAGGCGCGCTTGAAAGATATACTATGCCGTCGGAGGTGATTTTGACGTTATAGCCTCTCTCCGCCATTTTTGAAACTATGAGGTTTTTCTGAATATCGGTTAAGGTGTTGTAATCGCCGTCCCAGGCGGAATCCTCGCCGAGTATGGAAAGAATCAGCGCGTTTCTTTCTTCCTCGGGCATTTCGCTTACGGTTTCGCCCGCCGGTATTTCATGCCATGTATCGTCCGGGGGGGCAAGCGTTTCGCTTAAGCCCGGATTCCTGTTGCACGACGGCAAAAGTGCGGCCGCAATAACAAGAGCCATAATAATGCAGAACAGTTTTTTTAATTTCATTGATATCAGTTCCTTTCCCCTGACCGACGATAATTTGAGGATACATAAACACTAATTTATTTTATCATACAGGGAAAAGCTTTTCAATGGTCAGAAGTGTTAATTTTTGATTAATGAATTGTAACAACGCGCAAAAACCACGGATGATTATTATCGTATGGGTTTATTGCCGTTTGCCCTTGAACGATTGCCTGCGGTATGATATCATTATATTTCAGGAATAATATCACTATTCATCAAAAGGACGGGTTTGGCTTGAAGGAGTATTTTAAGCTTTTCGGCGTTTTTTTCAGAATCGGGATTTTCCTTTTCGGCGGCGGATACTCCATGCTGCCGCTGCTTCAGCGTGAAGTCGTCGATAAAAACGGCTGGGCGACGCAGGAGGAAATCCTTGACTATTTCGCGATAGGTCAGTGTATGCCCGGAATAATTTCCGTCAACACCTCTATGTTCATCGGTTACAGGCAAAAGGGGGCGTTCGGCGCTGTATCGGCAATGGCGGGAATGGTGTTTCCTTCGCTTATCGTTATAACCGTCATTGCCGCTCTTTTTGAAAGCTTCGCCGAAATAGTGGCGGTCCGGCACGCGCTTTCCGGGATAAGGGTCGCGGCGGGGGCGCTTATCACATCTGCGGTGATACGCCTTGTTAAAAGCGATGTCCGCAGTGTGACGGAGATTGCGCTCTGTGTAGCCGCGTTTGTCGTCGTCGCCGTTTTGGGAAGCTCGCCTGTTTTCGTCGTTATCGGCGCCTCGCTTTTCGGGCTCGTTTACGGGAAAAGGAGGCGAAAGGAATGACATATTTAAAAACTCTCGCCGTACTTTTTTATGAGTTTTTCGTAACGGGCGTCTTCGCCGTAGGAGGCGGGCTGACAACTCTGCCGTTTCTTATGCGTATGAGCCAGAGTCATCCTGATTGGTTTTCGACCGAGGACCTTACAAACATGATAGCCGTCTCCGAATCGACGCCCGGCCCTATCGGAATAAACATGTCGACTTATGTCGGCTTCAAGGTCGCCGGCATTCCCGGCGTAATGGCTACCGCCGTCGGCATTGTCCTGCCGTCCGCGATAATAATCCTGATAATATCGCGTTTCCTTGAGAAATACATGTCAAATAATTACGTCAAAAGCGTGTTTTCATGTCTTCGTCCCGCCGTGACGGGGCTTATAGCCGCCGCGGGCTGGCTCGTTGTACGGGAAACGTTGTTTTTGTACATGCCGCAAAGCCTTTCGGCCGTTTCGGGCTCCTTTAACATCAGCGCCGTTTTGCTCTTTGCTGCAATCGTGATTCTTACCCGCTTTAAGCGGCTCGGCAAGCTGCATCCTGTTGTTTATATTGCCGCTTCCGCGGCGGCCGGAATAATACTTAAGCTCTGATTTATGGCTTATTGCATATAATGTAGCAGCAAATTTCAGCTATATTACATAAAAATGCCTGCAAATATTGTCAAAATAACCAAAGCGGACGTCTATAATTTGTCCATCTTTGGCTGAGCTACCGAAATATACTTAAAATCTTATTTGACAATTAAGCAGTGGTATTTTGTGATATAATAACGACTGTGTTATGGTGATATAAATCTTTTTGTGTGGGAGATATAAGCTATGTACGTTAAAGATGTTGTTGTTCAGAATCAGGTGGGACTACACGCGCGTCCGGCGACCTTTTTCATTCAGAAGGCAAACGAATTCAAGTCGTCTATCTGGGTTGAGAAGGAAGAGCGCAGGGTAAACGCAAAGAGCCTTCTCGGCGTTCTTTCGCTCGGCATTATGGGCGGTACTCAAATCCGCATCATAGCCGGCGGCTCCGACGAGGAGCAGGCGGTAGACGAGCTTATTAAGCTTGTGAATTCCGGCTTTTCCGAGCAGTAATTTACCGTTAGATTCTGCGGAATCGTGTCATATCAACGTGCATCGTGCCTGCGTTTAACGCAAGGCGCGACGCTGGGGCATATGGACGCGGTTCTTTTTTTATCTATATCTAAATAAGGGCAGTATCGAAGTCTGATAAGGCTGTATAAAACTGTAATATAGGGAACGGTCAAGACAAATCCCTGCAATTTTTCCATAGCTTCGGAAAACAACGTGCAGGGATTTGTCTTGACCGTTCCGCAATTCTATCTCTTAACCAATATGCCAACCGAAAGGAGCATTGTAATAAGCAAAACGCCCACGTCCGCAAAAACGGCAGCCCAAATAGGTGCGTATCCGGCCGCGCCGAGCGCCATGACCGTAAGCTTGACGGCAAAGATAAAAAATATGTTAAAACGCACGGTTTTCATCACGCGGCGGAACATCGCAATAGCGTCGGCAAGCCTTTCTATGCCGCCCGTCAGCACGATGTCTGCCGTTTCGCGCGCCGCCTGAGTGCCGAAGCCGACGGCGACGCCCGCGTCGGCGTATGCAAGCGCGGGAGTGTCGTTTATCCCGTCGCCGACATACAGCACGGTTTTCGACTCGCTTTTTATTTTCTCCATGGCTTTAAGCTTGCCTTCTGGCAGAAGCCCCGCGTAATATTCGTCGATGCCGCACTCCGCCGCCGTACCGGCCGCCTGCTTTTCGCCGTCGCCCGTCAGCATAACAATCTTTTTTATGCCGAGTGAGCGCAGACGCCCGACAAGCTTCGAAGCACCCTTTCTTGTTTCGCTCTCAATCTCTACGCTGCCCGCAAGAACTCCGTCGACCAACACATATACGGCCGCGCCGTCGTCGGGAACGCTTATGCCGCGCTCCTCCATAAGCCGCCTGCTGCCGCACAGGATATCCCTGCCTAAAGCGAAAACGCGTGTACCCTTTCCGGCTATTTCCTCATACTCTCTGCCGTAATCCGTACTTATATCAAAAAGCTCCGCCTTTTCCGTTATCGCTGCCGCTATGGGATGCGTTGAAACGCGCTCGGCAGCCGCTGCGAATTTCAAAACGTCATTCTCTGAAAATCCGTTGTATCCCCTTGTTTTGCCGACCTTTAGCTTTTCGGTGGTGAGTGTTCCCGTTTTGTCAAAAACAACAGCGGACGCAGCGGCGGCCTTTTCGACAAACAACCCTCCCTTGACGAGAATCCCCTTTTTTGCGGCAGCGCCCATTCCGGCGAAGAAGCTCATCGGCACGCTCAGCACAAGAGCGCACGGGCAGGACGCCACAAGCAGCACAAGCCCTTTATATATCCACTCGTGCCAGATGCCCGTTATGAGCGACGGGACGACGGCAATAAGCGCCGCCGCGCCGACGACGGACGGCGTATAATATTTCGCAATGCGTGTTATAATCCTGTGCGCGTTGCCCTTTCGCTCCGCCGCCTCCTCGACCATGGCAATAATCCGTGACGACGTCGAATCCCCGAAAAGCTGCGTGGTGCGGACAACAAGCGTGCCCTCGCCGTTCATCATTCCGCTCAGCACCTGCGTTCCGGGAACTGCCTCAAGCGGAACGCTCTCGCCCGTCAGAGCCGAAGCGTCCGTAAACGAGCCGCCTGACAGGACAACCCCGTCAAGAGGTATTCTTTCGTGCGGGAGCACGACAATTTCGCTGCCCACCTCCACCGTTTCGGCGCGGACTGCGCGCAGTGTATCGCCGTCGCGTATATTCGCCGTATCTGCGCGAATCTCCGACAGCGCTTTTATGGAACGCCTGCTTCTGTCAGCCGCAAAGTCCTCGAGCAGCTCGCCTGTTTTGTAAAGAACCGATACGGCGGCAGCCTCGCCGAACTCGCCGATGGCAAAGGAGGCAATAACCGCGATAACGAGCAGAACATCCTCGTTTATCGTTTTTTCAAGCAGCTTTTCGACAGCTTCGATTGCCGAGCCGTAAACCGTCAGCAGGGCCGCCGCGGCCTGCATTATGCAGGAAACCGTTTCGCTCATTGACGGAATGTAAGACAGCCCGAAAAGGAGCGCGGCGGCGGCAATCTTGATTATCTCAAAGCGGTAGCCGTGAACGTTCTTCTCCTCCGCGCAGGCAGCGCCGCAGGAATCGCATCCGCATTCGTGTTTCATTTATCCGAACCTTCAATCCTTCTCAAACTTTCCGTGATTTCTAAGCTCCCACGTTCCTCCGCCGGAGCCTATCTCAAAGTGATACATTGCTATGCCGAGGTCAACGCTTTGATGCCTTGTTTTTCCTTCCACCGAAGCTGTAACGGTGCCGTCTTTATAACGGACCTTTACGGGCTGTAAGTTTATCGCCGAAGGCGCTTTCTGAAGCGCCTTCATGCCGCCCGCAAACCATAACGGCGCGTTTTCAAGCCCCTCCGACATTTCTTCAATTGTCTTTGTCTTTCTTTTTAACGCCGAAGAAATGACCTTTTCCTTCAAGGTTTTGTTATTCTTTGCATAGCCGACTAAAATCGCGCCGTATAATGTTACCCCGTCCGGCACGGCGACGCTTTTTTTGTCAAAATTGCCGCCGACCCAGCAGGTTCCGAGCCCCAGACGCGTCGCTTCAAGCACTATCTGCTCGCCGTAGTAGCCGAGCTTTACAAGCAGATTGTCGGAGCTTTGACCGGCGACGACAATATAGTTTTTAATCCCGCTGAAAAAGCCGTATGTCGCTCTCGTTTTTTCAAACGCCGCCGTATTGTTGACGACAAGCTTGAAGTTAAGGTTTCCCTTTTTATTGATGTCCGAAATGATTTTGTTAAGCGCGTCCGCGTCGGCAGCCGTCAGCGGTTCGCCCGTGTAGCTGCGCCTTGAACGCCTCATGTCGACTGCTTCGAGTATTGTCATTTTCGCTCCCCCTCTGATATTTCGGCTGTGAAGTGATTGACCGATATTAATAATTACCTGTATCTGTAACGGCGGCGCGTTCCCCGACCTTCATCACCGCGCCTGCTTATGATTTATATGCTTAAGTCCCGCGCCGATTATCTCGCGCACATGCTCGTCGTCAAGCGAATAGTAGACCTCCTTGCCGCAGCGGCGCGGACGTACAAGCCCCGCCGAGCGGAGTATGCGAAGCTGGTGCGACACGGCGCTCCTGCCCATGTTAAGCTCCATTGAAAGGTGAAAGACGCAGAGTTCTTTTTCGAAAAGCGCGTATAATATGCGAATCCTTGTGCTGTCGCCGAACACCTTGTACAGCTCCGACAAATCATAAAGCTGCTCGGTGCTTACGGCCCTGACGGCGTGACTGCCGCTTTTTCCGCTCTTTTCAGCCATGTTTTTTCAGCTCCTTTGCGGTGAACATGTGAACATGTATTCACATGTTGTTTTTATTATATGTCGTAGCGCAGCTTTTGTCAACAGGTTATGAAGATTTTGTTTGAAGACAAAAGCCTGAAGCAGGGAACGGTCTTGTGTCAAGAGTAACATGGTAAACAGGTGTGTAAACTCATGGTATACACATTACAATATTGAAGCAGGGAACGGTCTTGTCCGTTTTGCAGGCAGTAAGAAGCTTTCTATCGCAAGATCCTTCGGCGCGCTGCGCCTCAGGATGACAAAGCGGGAAGAACCCTGTCATTCTGAGCGAAGCGAAGAATCTATCCATGCTTCGCTCATAATCTTTTCAGCTCTTTATTGACAGTTTCGCCCCTATCTTGAAAAAAGGCCTGTATCAACGCCTGGGTTTCGGAACGTTCAAGACCGTTCCCTACGCAATATTTTAATCGTTTTGATGTTTATTGATGTATTACATTATATATATCAGTGCTGATATCTGCGGCGCGCGTTCCGGTCAATAATAAAACCGCGAAAAACCCGAAAAATATGAAAAAAAATTTTAAAAAAAGCTTGCATTATCGTTATTCCTGTGATAATATACTTAAGTGCGTTCTTCGAACGTGCCGTTAGATATGCGTTGATGCGGGAGGTGGCCGTCCTCGAGACGGGAAATTTCCGCGGAGTATGTCCGATTTTAAACCGGGCGATCTATGCAGACCCTGCTTTCGGCGCTTCCCTTGCGCCGGAAAAATCAGGATTGTGCTTTCAACTTGGCCGTTGACCCGGAAAATACATATTGTTTTCCGGTTTTTATATCGGTAAGCGCCGAAACACCCGGCTCGGTTGCAGCAAGTTGAAGGAAGCCCGCCAAAACTACATACGGCTTCAAAACGAAGCCAACTAAAGAAAGGCGTGACGTAAATGGCAGTTAAGGGAAAAATCAGGATCAGGCTCAAGGGCTATGACCACAGCATCGTCGACAAGGCGTCGGAGAAGATAGTCGAAACGGCAAAGAGAACAGGGGCCCAGGTTTCAGGTCCCGTGCCGCTTCCCACCGAAAAGGAAGTAGTTACGATCCTTCGCGCAGTCCACAAATACAAGGACTCCCGCGAGCAGTTTGAGCAGAGAACTCATAAGAGGCTTATCGACATCATCAGGCCGTCGCAGAAGACAGTCGAGGCTCTTACCGGCCTTGAGCTTCCGGCAGGCGTGGAAATCGAGATTAAGCTCTGATTGAGAAAAGACAGGCGGCGCTTTGGCGGAGCTTTTAGACCGAAGCTTCTGCAATCCTGCCGACCGTGGTCACGTTGACGAAGTCAACCAATAACCAGAAGGAGGAGAAAAAATGGTAAAAGGTCTGATAGGCAAGAAAATCGGCATGACGCAGCTTTTCGACGAGCACGGAAACGTTGTTCCCGTAACGGTTATAGAGGCGGGTCCATGCACGGTTATCATGAAGAAAACAATCGAGAACGACGGCTATGAGGCCGTTCAGCTGGGTTTCGGTGACGTCAAGGTGCAGAGAGTCACAAAGCCCATGAAGGGGCACTTCGACAAGTCAAACACGGCTCCCAAAAAGTCACTCAGGGAGTTCAAGCTTGACGACATAGGCTCTCTGAACGTCGGCGACATAATAAAGGCCGACATCTTCGCCTCCGGCGACTGTGTGGATGTCGTCGGCACAAGCAAGGGCAAGGGCACTGCCGGCTCCATCAAAAGATGGAATTTCGCGAGGCTCAAGGAGTCGCACGGCACTGGTCCCGTCGCGAGGCACGCAGGCTCGCTGGGCGCATGCTCCGACCCCTCAAGAGTATATAAGGGAAAGAAGCTCGCGGGTCATCTCGGTCACGAGCGCGTGACAATCCAGAATCTGAACGTAATCAAAGTTGACGCCGAAAACAATCTCATTGCTATAAAGGGAGCCGTTCCCGGCCCCAAGGGCGGGATAGTTCTCATTTCGGACAGCGTAAAGAAGTAAGGAAGGAGTAAGTAACATGCCAAACGTACCAGTATTCGATGCGGCGGGCGAGAAGATTTCTGAAATAGAGCTTTCCGACGCCATATTCGGCATCGAGCCCAACGTACCGGTTATGCACCTGTGTGTTGTCAATTATTTGGCTAATCAGCGTCAGGGCACTCAGTCCACACTTACACGCAGTGAAGTCAGCGGCGGCGGTAAAAAGCCGTGGAGGCAAAAGGGTTCGGGCCGCGCGAGGCAGGGCTCAACAAGGTCTCCCCAGTGGTATCACGGCGGAGTTTCCCACGGTCCCAAGCCGCGTTCATACAGATTTACAATAAACAGGAAGGTCAGAAGGCTTGCTTTAAAGTCGGCTCTTTCCTCCAAGGTGGCAGACGGTGAAATGACGGTGCTCGACAGCTTAAAGCTCGACGCCATTAAGACGAAGGACGTCGTCAAGGTGCTCGACGCCCTCAAAACCGGCAAGAAAACTCTTTTGGTTCTCCCCGAAAAGGACGATATCATCTATAAGAGCGCAAGAAACATTGCCGGCGTAAAAACCACTCTTGTCAGCACGCTTAACGTTTACGACATTCTTAACTGCGACACACTGCTCGTGCTTAAGGATTCCGTCAGCAGGATAGAGGAGGTCTACGCGTGATGAAAACTTCATACGACATTATCCTCAAGCCCATTATCACAGAAGAAAGCATGACCGGCGCAATGCTCAAGAAGTACACCTTCAAGGTTGCGAAGGACGCGAACAAGATAGAAATCGCGAAGGCGGTCGAGGAGCTTTTCAAGGTCAAGGTCGAGAAGGTCAACACAATTAACGTCAGGGGTCATCTCCGCAGGCAGGGCAGGTTTGAAGGCTACACGCCCTCTTGGAAAAAGGCTATCGTAACCCTGACCGAGGATTCCAAGACCATCGAGTTCTTTGACGGAATGATGTAATCCACCAATTATCCGGCGGTAACGTATGGAGTACGGCATGCTCCGCAAAGCCGCTTCAAGGAGAGTGAAACAAATGTCGACAAAGATATACAACCCGACAACAAACGCAAGACGAAACATGTCGGTTACAGATTACTCGGTGCTGACGAAGAAGGCACCCGAAAAGAGCCTGCTGGCTCCCCTCAAAAACAAGTCCGGCCGCAACAGCTACGGCAGGATAACGGTACGCCACCGCGGCGGCGCAAACCGCAGAAAGTACCGCATAATCGATTTCAAGAGAGATAAGTTCAACATTCCGGCAACCGTAACAAGCATAGAGTACGATCCCAACAGGTCTGCTCACATAGCGCTTCTTCAGTATGAGGACGGCGAAAAGAGATACATCTTAGCTCCCGCCGATTTAAAGGTGAACGACGTTGTCATTTCGGGCGAAGGCGCCGACATCAAGACGGGTAACGCGCTTCCCCTTTCCGCGATTCCCACAGGTACTGTTGTCCACAACGTCGAGATGAATCCCGGCAGGGGCGGTCAGATGGCGCGCGCGGCCGGCAACTACGCGCAGCTAATGGCTAAGGAAGGCAACTACGCACTTCTCCGTCTTCCCTCGGGCGAGCTTCGCAAGGTTCCCATGGGCTGCATGGCAACGGTAGGACAGGTCGGAAACGTCGAACACGAAAACGTCAAAATAGGCAAGGCGGGGCGCAAGCGCCACATGGGCTGGAGACCTACCGTAAGAGGCTCCGTCATGAACCCCTGCGATCACCCGCACGGCGGCGGCGAGGGCAAGAGCCCGATTGGCCGTCCCGGACCGGTAACACCGTGGGGCAAGCCCGCGCTTGGCTACAAGACGCGCTCAAAGAAAAAGGCCTCAGGTAAAATGATAGTCAAACGCCGTAACGACAAATAAGAAAGGAGCAGACATCAATGGGCAGAAGCGTTAAAAAAGGACCGTTCGTGCAGCCCAAGCTGCTCGAAAGAGTCGTCAGGATGAACGAAAAAGGCGAAAAGCAAATAATCAAAACATGGAGCCGCAGCTCCACTATATTCCCCGATTTCGTAGGTCACACATTCGCGGTTCACGACGGGCGCAAGCATGTTCCCGTGTATGTGACCGAGGATATGGTAGGCCACAAGCTCGGAGAATTCGCGCCTACAAGAGTCTTTAAGGGCCACGCAGCAGGCTCAAAGACTTCAAATACAGGCAAATAACGGTCGAAAGGAGTGTGTAATCAATGCAAGCAAAAGCATCAGTGACTTATGTCCGCATTGCGCCGAGAAAGGTTCAGATAGTGCTCGACCTTATCCGTAACCAACCCGTCGACAAGGCGATGGCAATTCTTAAACACACGCCTAAGGCCGCGTGTGAACCGCTTATAAAGCTTCTTAAATCGGCAATTGCTAACGCCGAGAACAACCACGATATGGATCCCGAAAACCTTTATATAGCCGAGTGTACGGTGGGACAGGGCCCGACGCTCAAGCGCATCAGGCCGAGAGCTCAGGGAAGAGCTTTCAGAATCAACAAGAAGACATCCCACATCACCCTTGTGCTCAGGGAAGCGGAATAAGCGAGGAGGAGGAAAAACAATGGGACAAAAAGTAAATCCGACCGGTTTAAGAATCGGTGTCATCAAAAATTGGGAATCCCGCTGGTACGCGAATGAAAAGGATTTCGCAAACACCCTTTATGAGGATTACGAGCTCCGTGAGTTCCTTCTCAAGCTTCTTGCTCCCGCAGGAGTGCCGAAAATAGAGATTGAACGCGACACCAAAAGGGTTTACGTCAACATTCACTGCGCGAAGCCCGGCATGGTAATCGGCCGCGGCGGCGCCGAGATTGAAAAGCTTAAGAAGCTCTGCTCCGACAGGCTCGGCGGCAAGGACGTCTCGCTCAACATAGTTGAGATAAAGCAGCCGGACCTCAACGCTCAGCTCGTTGCGGAAAGCATCGCATCACAGCTTGAAAGACGTATTTCCTTCCGCCGCGCGTTGAAGCAGGCAATCGGCCGCACAATGAAGCTCGGCGCGAAAGGAATCAAGTGCCAGGTATCGGGCAGATTAGGCGGCGCCGAAATCGCCCGCACCGAGCATTATCACGAAGGAACAATCCCGCTTCAGACAATAAGAGCCGACATCGACTACGGCTTTGCGGAGGCAAAGACGACGTACGGACGTATCGGTATCAAGGTCTGGATATACAGGGGCGAGGTTCTTCACGACAACCGCAGATCCCGCAGAGAAGGAGGAGCCAGATAATGCTGTTACCTAAGCGTGTGAAATACCGCAGAGTCCACAGAGGCCGTATGAAGGGCACTGCTCATCGCGGTAATGAGGTCAATTACGGTGATTACGGTCTGATGGCTCTTGAGCCGGCGTGGATCACCTCAAACCAGATTGAGGCCGCCCGTATCGCTATGACCCGCTGCATCAAAAGAGGCGGACAGGTCTGGATCAAGATTTTCCCCGACAAGCCGATTACGGAGAAGCCCGCCGAAACCCGCATGGGTTCCGGTAAAGGTTCTCCCGAATATTGGGTAGCTGTTGTCAAGCCCGGCAGGGTAATGTTTGAAATTGCCGGTATCGACAGAGAGCTCGCGGAGGAGGCAATGCGCCTTGCCGCAAACAAACTTCCCATTAAGTGCAAGTTTGTATCTAAGGAAGAAACGGGCGGTGAGCAAGAATGAAAGCCAGTGAAATCAGAAAACTTTCCGCAAAAGAGCTGGATGCTAAGCTTCTTGAGCTGAAGGACGAGCTGTTTAAGCTGCGCTTCCAGCAAGCCATTAACCAGCTCGACAACCCTATGCGCATCAACGCCGTCAAGAAGGATATCGCGAGGGTAAAAACAATCCAGCGCGACATTGAACTTCACGGCTCCGATTCGTAAGAAAGGATGGGTTAAACAATGAGTGAAAGAAATCTCAGAAAGACCCGCGTTGGTCTGGTTACAAGCGATAAAATGGATAAGACCGTTGTCGTTTCGGTAAAAGACAAGGTCAGACATCCGCTTTACAAAAAAATCGTCAACCGCACAATCAAGCTTAAGGCGCACGACGAAAACAACGAATGCGGCATCGGAGACCGCGTGCTCATCATGGAAACGCGCCCGCTTTCAAAAGACAAGAGATGGCGCGTTGCCGAAATCATCGATAAAGCGAAATAATCCGGAACAATTAAGGAGGCAGACACTGTGGTACAGCAGCAGAGTTACCTGAAAGTGGCAGACAATACCGGCGCCAAGGAAATCATGTGTATTCGTGTTCTCGGTGGTTCCGGCAAAAGATATGCCAATATAGGCGACGTCGTTGTTGCTTCTGTCAAGAAGGCAACACCCGGCGGAGTTGTTAAAAAAGGCGATGTTGTCAGGGCTGTCGTAGTCCGCACGGCAAAGGGCGTGCGCCGCAACGACGGTACTTACATCCGCTTCGACGATAACGCGGCCGTAATAATAAGGGAAGACAAAAACCCGAGAGGCACGCGTATTTTCGGGCCGGTTGCGAGAGAGCTTCGTGAAAAGGACTATTTAAAGATTCTCTCACTGGCTCCCGAAGTGCTTTGATCGGAGGTACGGAAATGAATAAGAAGGTTCATGTCAAAACAGGCGATACGGTAGTCGTCATCAACGGCAAATACCGCGGCAAGAGGGGTAAGGTCATGCAGGTCAGCCCGTCCGAGGGAAAGGTTATCGTTGAGGGCATTAACATCGTCACAAAGCATGTAAAGCCCCGCAAGATGGGCGATCCCGGCGGACTTATCGAGGCGGAGAGCGCGCTCTACGCCGAAAAGGTCCAGCTCATCTGCCCCAAGTGCGGCAGGCCGACAAGAGTCGGGCATACGATAAACTCAAAAGGCAAAAAGATGCGCGCCTGCAAAAAGAGCGACTGCCGCGCGGAATTTGAATAAAGGGAGGAACATGACAGATGGCAGCAAGACTTAAAGAAGCTTACTTGAACGAGGTCGCGCCCGCTCTCATGAAGAAGTTTCAGTATAAGAGCGTCATGCAAATCCCGAAGCTTGACAAGATAGTCGTCAACGTAGGTTGCGGTGAGGCGCGCGACAACCCCAAGGTTCTCGACGCTATCGTTTCCGACATCATGCAGATAACAGGTCAGAAGCCCGTTCTCTGCAAGGCGAAGAAGTCGGTCGCAAACTTCAAGCTCCGCGAAGGCATGACAATCGGCGTGAAGGTCACGCTCAGAGGCGAGAGAATGTACGAGTTCCTTGACAGGTTCTTCAATCTTGCTCTCCCGAGAGTCAGAGACTTCAGGGGAATCAACCCCAACTCTTTCGACGGCCGCGGCAATTATTCCGTCGGCGTCAGGGAGCAGCTTATATTCCCCGAAATCGACTACGATAAGATAGACAAGGTTCGCGGCATGGACGTATGCATTGTAACCACCGCGAATACCGACGAAGAAGCGCGCGAGCTTTTAACGCTGCTGGGCGCGCCGTTTGCGAGATAAGGAGGGAACAAAGTGGCCAAAACATCAATGAAGGTTAAGCAGGCAAGGCCGGCTAAATATTCTTCTCGGCAGTATAACAGGTGCAAAATCTGCGGCAGGCCGCATGCCTACCTCCGCAAGTACGGAGTGTGCCGTATATGCTTCCGCGAGCTGGCTCACGCGGGCCAGATTCCCGGGGTTAAGAAAGCAAGCTGGTAGTCAGAGCAATTGCAAAGGAGGAAAAACGGTTATGCAGATCACTGATTCGATAGCAGATATGTTAACGAGAATTCGCAATGCTAATTCAGCAAAGCATGACTCGGTGAAGATTCCCGCATCCAACATGAAGAAGGCAATTGCTCAGATTCTTGTTGACGAGGGATATGTAAAAAGCTTTAAGGTTGAGGACGACGGCAAGCAGGGCGTTATTGAAATCGCTCTTAAGTACGGTCCCAACAAATCACAGGTTATCACCGGTTTACGCAGAGTTTCCAAGCCCGGCCTGCGTATATATTCAAATTGTGAGGACATTCCGAAGGTCATGAAGGGTCTCGGTATTGCCATCCTCTCAACGTCAAAGGGTATTATGACTGACAAGGACGCTCGCAAGGCCAATGTCGGCGGCGAAGTTCTTGCGTTTATCTGGTAAGGAGGTGCTGTCAGAATGTCTCGTATAGGAAAGCAGCCAATCGTTATCCCCGCGGGCGTCGATGTTACAATCGACGGCAGCACTGTAACGGTAAAGGGCCCCAAAGGCACCCTCACTAAAACAATGCACGGCAACATGATTCTCGAAAAGGACGGAACCGGTATAAAGGTTTCCCGCCCCAACGACGACAAGCTTAACAGGTCGCTTCACGGGCTTACGAGAACGCTCATCAACAACATGGTTGTCGGCGTTAACGAGGGTTTCAAAAAAGAGCTTGAAATAAACGGCGTCGGCTTCCGTGCCGCAAAGCAGGGCAAGCAGCTTGTGCTTAACGTGGGTTATTCGCATCAGGTGTTTATGGATGAGCCTGAGGGAGTCACGGTAGAGGTCCCCGCGCCGAACAAGATAGTAGTGCTCGGCTCCGACAAACAGAAGGTCGGTCAGTTCGCGGCGGAAATCCGCGGTAAGCGTCCCCCCGAGCCGTACAAGGGCAAGGGCATCAAGTACGTCGACGAAACAATCCGCCGCAAGGAAGGCAAGGCCGGCAAGGGCGGCAAGTAGTCTAATAAGGAGTTGAAAATCAATGGTAAACAGACCGGACACCAGAAAGGCAAGGCAAGCGCGCCATAAAAGAGTCCGCGCCAAAATCAGCGGCACGGCCGATTGCCCCCGCCTTAATGTATTCCGCTCCCTTCAGAACACCTACGCTCAGTTAATAGACGACGTTAAGGGCGAAACCCTTGTGTCAGCCTCTACTGTTGAGAAGGGTTTTGAGAATTACGGCGGAAATATATCCGCAGCCCGCAAGGTGGGCGAGCTTCTTGCCCAGCGCGCTGCCGAGAAGAAGATCACACAGTGTGTGTTCGACCGCGGCGGCTACATCTATCACGGCCGTGTTCGGGAACTGGCCGAAGGCGCCCGCGAGGGCGGCCTCAAGTTCTAAGAGGAGGAGGTAACACTTTTGGCTAACAAGATTGACTCATCGGCTATGGAGCTTACAGAGCGCGTCGTCGCCATTAACCGCGTTTCAAAAACAGTCAAGGGCGGACGCATATTCAAGTTTTCGGCTCTCGTCGTTGTCGGCGACGGTCAGGGCACTATCGGCTTCGGACTCGGCAAATCGGGCGAGGTTCCCGACGCTATCCGCAAGGGCATTGAGGACGCGAAGAAAAACCTGTTCAAGGTTTCTCTTAAGGGCACGACCATACCTCACGAGATTATCGGCAAGTTCGGCGCGGGCGTAGTCCTGCTCAAGCCTGCCGCTCCCGGTACAGGCGTTATAGCCGGCGGACCTGTCCGCGCGGTTGTCGAAACAGTCGGAATCAAGGACATCCGTTCAAAGGCGCTCCGCTCAAACAATCCCTGCAACGTTGTCAGGGCTACGCTTGACGGTCTTTCAAGGCTTCGCAACGTCGACGAGGTCGCGGCTGTCCGCGGCAAGCCGGCAAGCGAGATTTTAGGATAAGGAGGGTGGAATAAATGGCAAGAGCAGCTAAAGCAGCTAAGCAAAGCTATGTTGAGATAAAGCTTGCAAAAAGCCTTATAGGCAGCAAAAAGGATCAAATTGCCACCGCCCATGCGCTTGGTCTTCACAAGATAGGCGACATCTCCGTTCAGCCGGATATCCCCGCTACCCAGGGCAAAATCAGAAAAATAGGTCATCTCATTGAGGTCAAGGAAACCGATCAAGGAGGTGCGAAGTAATGAGATTACACAATCTTTCACCCGCGGAGGGCTCCACAAAGGAGCGCAAGCGTATCGGCAGAGGCCCGGCGTCAGGTCAGGGCAAAACCGCCGGTAAAGGTCACAAGGGCCAGAAAGCCCGCGCGGGCAGAGGTATGCGCGCAGGTTTTGAAGGCGGCCAGATGCCCCTTCAGAGACGTGTTCCCAAGAGAGGCTTTGTAAACATCTTCGGCAAGGAAATGACAATTGTCAATTTATCGGCGCTTGAAGACAGATTTGAAAGCGGAGCGGTTGTCGATATTGACGCGCTCAAAAATGCCGGTCTTGTTAAAAAGACTCTTGACGGCGTAAAGATCTTAGGAAACGGCGAAATAACGAAAAACCTCACGGTTAAAGCAAACGCCTTCTCCGATAGCGCCAAACAGAAGATTGAGGCTGCCGGCGGAAAGGCTGAGGTGATCTGACATGTTCAAGATCCTCGTTAACGCGTGGAAGATCCCGGAGCTTCGGAAAAAGATGCTCTTCACGCTGTTCATAATCCTTGTCTTCAGGATTGGCTCGGCTATTCCCGTTCCCTTCCTCGACATCGGCGAGGCGGGAATCATCGACGTTCAGGAGAGCGCCGGAACCTTTATGGAATACCTGAGCATGATGACGGGCAACGCGTTCAACTACGGTACGATTTTCGCGATGTCCATCACACCCTACATCAACAGTTCCATTATCATGCAATTGCTGACGGTGGCTATTCCCGCGCTCGAAAGGCTCCAGAAGGAGGGCGAGGAAGGCAGAAAGAAGATTGCGTCGATTACCCGCTGGGTAACAATGATTCTCGGCGCGCTTCAAAGCACGGCGTATTACTTCTACCTCAAAAATCAGGGATTCCTTCTTGCATCCACCGACGGCTCCGCGTATACCGGCTTCTGGGCAGTGTTCCAGGCGCTTGTAATCATCATCACCTTTGTCGGCGGCACCGCGCTTATAATGTGGCTCGGCGAGCAGATTAACGACAAGGGCATCGGCAACGGAATTTCGATTATCCTTTTTGCCGGTATCGTTTCGCGAATCCCGACGCTGCTTGCAACCCTTTACAGCCTTAACCCCAGCGTCGGCTATCTCGCAAGAGGCGGCGCCTTCTATGTGCTTTCTCCCCTTGCAGGTGTAATACTTCTTCTGATGATAGCCTATATAGTCTGGATGGACAACGCCGAAAGGCGCATACCCGTCCAGTACGCCAAGAGAGTGGTCGGCAGAAAGATGTACGGCGGTCAGAGCACGCATATACCCATCAAGGTCAACATGTCGGGTGTTATGCCGGTTATCTTCGCGTCGTCGTTTCTCTCGCTTCCTCCCACCGTGGAGCTATTCATATCAGACCCCAGCGAAGGCTTAAAGAAATTCTTTAACGTGTTTACCTCCGAGCATTGGGCGTACACGATAATATACTTCTTCTTCATCATAGCGTTCGCGTTCTTCTATTCGTCGATACAGTACAACCCCGTTGAAATGGCAAACAACATCCGCAAAAACAGCGGCGCCGTTCCGGGGCTTCGTCCGGGCAAGCCCACCTCTGATTATATCGCGAGGATTATTTCAAGAATCACGCTGCTCGGCGCGCTTCTTTTAAGCGTTGTGGCGCTGTTCCCGATAATCTTCTCACAGGTAACGACGCTTATCACCATCGGCGGAGTCAATTACGCGATGAACATCTCGCTCGGCGGCACATCAATCATCATTATGGTCGGCGTCGCTCTCGAAACCGCGAAGCAGCTTGAAAGCCAGATGATGATGCGTCACTACAAGGGCTTCCTTGATTAAGTGTACGGAGGAGCCGGCATGATAGTGCTCAAAACAACAAAGGAGCTCGCCCTTATGAAAGAGGCGTGCGTTATAGCGGCAGGAGCATTAAGGGCAGCCGGAACGGCTGTTCAGCCGGGTGTTTCAACGGCCGAGATTGATAAAATTGCTTATGATTATATCACAAAGCGGGGAGCTAACCCCACATTCCTGAACTACAACGGTTTTCCCGCTACCGCATGCATTTCAATAAACGACGAGGTCATTCACGGCATACCGAGCAAAAACCGCGTTATCAAAGAGGGCGATCTTGTCAGCATTGACCTGGGAGCCACGCTGAACGGTTTTGTCGGAGACAACGCCGCCACTTTCGCGGCGGGCAGAATAAGCCCCGAGGCGAAGCGGCTGAGCGACACGACAAGAGAGAGCCTTTACGAGGGCATCAAAATGGCTGTCGCTGGCGGCAGAGTCGGAGACATTGGTTCGGCGGTTCAGAGATACTGCGAGTCGCGAGGCTACGGAATCGTGCGCGAGTTTACCGGTCACGGCGTCGGACGCAACATGCACGAAGATCCGGCGGTGCCGAATTTCGGCACACCGGGGCGAGGCGTCCGCCTTTTGCCCGGCATGACTATCGCAATCGAGCCGATGATAAATCAGGGTTCGGGAGCCGTAAAAGTAATGCCCGACGGCTGGACGGTTAAAACGCGCGACGGAAAGCTTTCCGCGCATTTTGAACACACTGTAGCCGTAACGCCCGACGGGCCCGTAATCCTTACGCAGCTGTGAGGAGGACGGAAATGCTTAAAAAAGGCAGCGTAATTAAATCGCTCGCAGGACGTGACAAAGGCAGGCTGATGCTTGTAACGGACATAACGGAAAACGGCGTCCTTGTCTGCGACGGCAGGGAACGTCCGGTCGAAAAACCCAAGCTGAAAAATATCCGCCATGTCGCGGATACGGGAATCTTGCTTGACATAAATTTGGCCGGAAGCAACCGAGCCTTAAAAAAAGCGCTCGCCGCGGTCTCCGAAAAGCAGGGGCAGCAGGGCGAAAAACCTCAGGAGGTGTCTGAATGTCCAAACAGGATATGATCGAAATCGAAGGTACCGTTGTAGAAGCCCTTCCGAATGCTACCTTTCAGGTGGAGCTTAAGAACGGGCACAGGATATTGGCCCACATATCCGGCAAGCTCAGGATGAACTACATCCGCATACTTCCGGGTGACAAGGTTACGGTCGAAATGTCGCCATACGACCTTACCAGAGGGCGGATTACATGGCGTTCCAAGTAAATAAAGGAGGTAATTCTTATGAAAGTCAGACCTTCTGTAAAGAAAATATGCGAAAAATGCAAAATCATCAAGCGCAAGGGAAGAGTAATGGTCATCTGTGAAAATCCCAAGCACAAGCAGCGTCAGGGTTAACCGGCGCAAACCATTTAATGGAGGTGCAACTGACAAATGGCTCGTATTTCAGGCGTTGATTTACCAAGAGATAAAAGAGTTGAAATCGGTCTTACCTATATCTACGGTATAGGTCGCAAAACCGCCGTCGACATCCTCGCTGCGACAGGCGTAAACCCCGATACAAGAGTCAAGGATTTGACGGAGGACGACGTTTCAAAGCTCCGTGAGTATATCGACCACAACGTCAAGGTTGAGGGCGACCTCCGCAGGGAAACGGCGTTCGATATCAAAAGGCTCATCGAAATCGGCTGCTACCGCGGCATTCGTCATCGCAAGGGTCTGCCCGTCAGGGGTCAGCGCTCAAAGACAAATGCCCGCACACGCAAGGGCCCGAAAAAGACCATTGCGAATAAGAAGAAGTAATATAGGAGGAGAAGTATGGCTATTAAGGGTGCAGGCAAAAAGAATACTGCTACGCGCAGACGCCGCGAGCGCAAGAATATCGAGCGCGGCGCTGCCCATATCCAGTCCACCTTTAACAACACGATAGTCACAATAACCGACACCCGCGGCAACGCCGTGTCGTGGGCAAGCGCCGGCGAAATGGGCTTCAGAGGCTCAAGAAAGTCAACTCCGTTCGCGGCTCAGACCGCTGCCGAAACAGCCGCAAAAGCGGCTATGGAGCACGGTATGAAGACGGTTGAGGTATACGTCAAGGGTCCCGGCCAGGGACGCGAGGCCGCCATCAGGGCTTTGCAGACGGCCGGTCTTGAGGTCAACATGATAAAGGATGTTACCCCGATTCCGCACAACGGCTGCCGCCCGCCCAAAAGAAGGCGCGTGTAATCAAATTTTGGAGGTGCAATAAATGTCAAGATATACCGGTGCGGTCTGCAAGCTTTGCCGCAGGGAGGGTAAAAAGCTCTTTCTGAAGGGCGAGCGCTGCTATACGGGAAAATGCTCGGTCGAGCGCCGTTCGTACGCTCCCGGTCAGCACGGGCAGAGCCGCAAGAAAACTTCCGAATACGGACTTCAGCTTCGTGCCAAACAGCAGGCGAGACGTTTTTACGGTATCCAGGAAGGACAGTTCCACAAATATTTCCTTATGGCCGAGCGCAAATCCGGCGTTACGGGCGAAAACCTTCTCCGCATCTGCGAGAGCCGCCTTGACAATGTGGTTTATCTTCTGGGCTGGGCAAACTCAAGGGCGGAAGCGAGGCAGCTCGTTCAGCACGGTCATTACCGCGTTAACGGCAGAAAGGTAGATATTCCGTCATACCTTCTCAAGGCAGGCGACGCTGTTTCCATTAAGGAAAGGAGTCTTGAAAGCGAGAAGTTCAAGGCTGTTCTCGACGCCAACGCCGCGCGTCCCGTACCCGCATGGCTTGAGCGCGACGATTCCATCGGAAAGGTAATAAACCTGCCCGAGAGAGACCAGATCGAGGCTCCCGTTGAGGAGCATCTCATTGTTGAGTTCTACTCCAAATAATGCCCACTGAGGCTTATTGAGAACAACTCACACAGAGATATCCACCAACATTACAAGGAGGGTTTTGAATGATAGGAATTGAAAAGCCCAAAATCGAAACGACCGACCTTCTACCCGACGGCACTTACGGTAAGTTTATAGTAGAGCCGCTTGAGAGAGGCTACGGAACAACGCTGGGCAACAGTCTCAGACGGGTACTATTGTCTTCGATGCCGGGCTACGCTATAACCTCCGCAAAGATAGACGGCATTCTTCATGAGTTCACGACTATTCCGGGAGTTAAAGAAGACGTTACGGAAATAATCCTTAATCTGAAAAGCGTAATATTAAAGATTCACGGCGACGGTCCCAAAACTATTTATATCGACGCAAACGGCGCGGGCGAGGTAACGGCAGGCAGCATCAAAACAGACTCAGAGGTCGAAATCCTCAACCCCGAACTGCACATAGCTTCGCTCGACGAGGATGCCCATCTCGGCATGGAAATGACCTGCGACAAGGGGCGCGGCTATGTTTCCGCCGAAAGAAACAAGCAGATGATGCAGCCCGTAATAGGCGTCATTGCCGTCGACTCCATCTATTCCCCCGTCCTCAAGGTTAACTACACCGTTGAAAACACGCGCGTAGGGCAGATAACCGACTACGACAAGCTTACCTTGGAGGTCTGGACAAACGGGACCATTTCGGCAAAAGACGCCGTGTCTCTCGGCGCCAAGATCCTCAACGAGCATCTCAGCCTGTTCAGCGATCTCTCGGACGAGGCGTACAATACGGAAATAATGGTTGTCAAGGACGACAACGGCAAGGAAAAAATCCTTGAGATGACCATTGAGGAACTTGACCTTTCAGTCCGCTCGTTCAATTGCCTGAAGAGGGCGGGCATCAACACTGTTGAAGATCTGATAAGCAAGACCGAGGAGGACATGATGAAGGTTCGCAACCTCGGCAGGAAGTCTATCGACGAGGTCATCAGCAAGCTGAATTCATTGGGCTTCGACCTCAAGAGAGAAGACGAGTAAGTCATTGAAAAGGAGTGATTTAAATGCCCGGTACCAGAAAACTTGGTAGAGCGTCCGACCACCGCAGGTCGATGCTCAGAGGCTTAGTCACATATCTCTTGGAAAACGGCAGGATCGAAACCACAGTTGCAAGGGCAAAGGAAGTCCGAGCGATGACAGAGAAGATGATCACCGTCGCCAAGGACAACTCGCTGAGCGCAAAGCGTAAGGTGCTTGCGTATGTGACGAAGGAAGATGTTGCCAAAAAGCTCTTTGACGAGATAGCGCCGAGGTTCAAGGATGTAAGCGGCGGATATACGCGAATCATCAAGACTGAGACTCGCCGCGGAGACGCCGCCGAGATGTGCATCATTGAGATTCTCGGCTACGAGGTTGCACCTGATGACAAAAAGGCAAAGAAGGCTGCAAAAAAATCCGCCAAGACCGAGAATAAGAGCGACGACGAAAAGAGCGACGACTGAAAATAGCCTTTACAAGCAAGTTTAATTGTGTTATACTAAAATACAGACCTGTTTCTCGGCTGAGGGAATAAGCCGTTTTTCGGCATTCACCTGCCCCATGCTGGGTTTCAGGCAATAATTAAAACGAGGTGAAAATAATGACACGGGAAGAAAAAACCCAAATAATGAAGGAATATGCTCTTCATGAGGGCGACACGGGTTCCCCCGAGGTTCAGATTGCTGTTCTTACAAAGCGCATCGCAGACCTCACCGAGCATCTGAGGGCAAACAAGAAGGACCATCATTCGCGCAGAGGACTGTTTAAGATGGTCGGTCACAGGCGCAACCTCCTTAATTATCTCCAGAAGGTCGATATCGAACGCTACCGCGCGATTATCGAAAAGCTCGGCATCCGTAAATAAGTTCCAGACAGGGGCGGTTTTGCAGCCGCCCCTGTAATGCGTTTTCGCTGTATCCGGCGGTCTGTCGCTTTAGCAGTTAATCGACCGCTTTGCCTGTTTCGGGGAAAGCTGCGGATTTATTGCTAAAATGCGCAGGCTGCGGAAATAATAGATGTGAAAGTAAATATTGTGAAAGGAATTCGAATATGTTTTTCAAGGATTTCAAAAAGTTTGAAACAGAAATTGCCGGAAGGTCTTTCGTGGCTGAAATCGGCAAAATGGCGCAGCTTGCGGGGGGCTCATGCCTTGTCCGCTACGGTGAAACCGAAGTTCTCTGTACGGCTACAATGTCGGCAAAGCCCCGCGAGGGAGTCGACTTTTTCCCTCTTTCGGTAGATTTTGAGGAAAAGCTTTATTCGGTAGGCAAAATCCCCGGCTCCTTCCAGCGCAGAGAGGGCAGGGCAAGCGAAAAGGCGACGCTGGCTTCAAGAGTTATCGACCGCCCTATACGACCGCTGTTCCCGAAGGATATGAGGAACGACGTAAGTGTCGTCGCGACAGTAATGTCCGTCGACTCCGACTGCTCGCCTGAAATCGCGGCTATGTTAGGCGTTTCAATAGCCCTTTCAATATCCGAGATACCGTGGGACGGCCCGATTGCCGGCGTTTCTGTCGGTCTTGTGGACGGTAAGTTTGTAATCAACCCCACCGAGGAGCAGCGGCAGGTTTCCGACCTTCAGCTTACGGTAGCTTCGACGAGCGAGCTTGTCGCAATGATAGAGGCGGGCGCCAATGAGGTTCCTAACGACGTCATGTTTGACGCCATCATGTTCGGACACGAGCAGAACCAGGCTATAGTTTCCTTTATAGAAGGCATAAAGGCGGAGGTCGGCAAGGAAAAAATCGACTTCCCGTCAAACGACCCAGACCCCGAAATGTATGAGGCAATAAAGGATTTCGCAATTGAGGATATCCGCGCGGCTCTCGACACCGACGACAAGAGGATCCGCGACGAGCGCTTAAAGCCCGTTTACGAGGCTGTACACGCAAAGTTCGACGAATTGTATCCGGAGCAAGTGATAAAAATCGACGAGTGCCTTTACAAGGTTCAGAAATATGTCGTGCGCCGCTGGCTGCTTGACGACGGCAAGCGCGTTGACGGCAGGGGAATAGACGAAATCCGTCCGCTCAACGCCGAAGTTGACCTGCTTTCAAGGGTACACGGCTCGGGCATGTTCACAAGAGGACAGACGCAGGTACTTACCGTGACTACTCTCGGCACGATGAGAGATGCGCAGATGCTCGACGGCATCGACAACGAGGATACAAAGCGCTATATGCACCACTACAACTTCCCGTCGTTCTCCGTCGGCGAAACAAAGCCGTCAAGAGGGCCGGGCAGGCGCGAAATCGGCCACGGCGCACTTGCGGAGAGGGCGCTTCTTCCCGTTATTCCGTCGGTTGAGGAGTTCCCGTATTGCCTTAGGCTCGTTTCCGAAGTGCTTTCCTCAAACGGCTCCACATCCCAGGGCGCCGTTTGCGCGTCAACGCTTTCGCTAATGGCGGCAGGCGTGCCTATAAAGGCGCCCGTGGCGGGCATTTCCTGCGGTCTTATCACAGAGGGCGACCGCTTTATGACAATGGTCGACATTCAGGGGCTTGAAGACTTCTTCGGAGATATGGACTTCAAGGTTGCCGGCACCCACAAGGGCATCACCGCCATTCAGATGGATATAAAGGTACACGGTCTGACACCCGCCATCATTAAGGAAGCGCTTGAAAAGACCTACAAGGCAAGGCTTTACATCCTTGACGAGATAATGAAGCCGGTAATTGCCGAGCCGCGCGCCGAGCTTTCAAAGTACGCGCCCAAGATGCTCACAACAAAGATTTCGCCCGAGAAGATAGGCGACGTCATCGGCAAGCAGGGCAAGGTAATCCAGAAGATATGTGCCGAGTGCAACTGCAAGATAGACGTCGAGGAGGACGGCTCAATATTCATCAGCGCGCTTGATATCGGCGACGCGCAGCGCGCCCTTACGATAATCGAAACAATAGCGAACGACCCGGAGCCGGGCGCGTTTTATAAGGGCGTCGTAACAAGGCTTATGGATTTCGGAGCTTTTGTGGAAATTGCGCCGGGCAAGGAGGGGCTTGTCCACATCAGCCGCCTTGACGTCAGGCGCACCGAAAGGGTTGAGGACGCCGTCTCAGTCGGCGACGAGGTCATAGTAAAGGTAATCGAGATAGACGACCAGGGCAGGATTAATCTTTCGCGCAGAGACGCTCTTATCGAAATTGAGGGAATGACGCCCGAAAACGAGATTTCCGATGCTCCGCGGCGCGCCCCCAGAAGGGACGGAGACCGCAGAGGCGGCTACAACAACAAGGGCAACGGCAGAAAAAGATAGTTATTAATCAAGTCTTGCTATACAATAATCACCGCGCCGCGAAGACAAAGCCTTCACGGCGCGGCGCTGTTATTTAAGAAAAAAATGCCAAACCCGGGAAAGATCCTTCAGCGCTTCGCGCCTCAGGATGACAACATTTTTTAAGACGGAGCAAACGAATCCTTCAACCCGTCGGTAACTGTTACGGTGCCGTCGTCGGAGACAAAAACCGCTTCAAAGCCTCCGTATTTTTCGTGATAATCCATTGCCTTTTCAAGTCCGAGGACGAACAGCGCTGTTGAAAGACCGTCCGCGTATGTGCCGTCGGGGCATACGATTGTGACAGATTTCAGACCGCTGTCCGCGGGATTGCCCGTGGACGGGTCAATGATGTGATGATATTTTTTACCGTCACGCTCGAAGAAACGCTGGTATCCGCCGGAGGTGACGACAGCCGCTTCGCCGACTGTCAGTGTGCCCGTAATTCCGCCGTCGGGGTTGTCGGGGTCGCATATGGCGACGCGCCACTTGCTGCCGTCCGGCTTTCTGCCCACCGTCTGGACGTTGCCTCCGAGTGATACGACGGCGCCCTCAACTCCGCTTTCCTTTAACATTTCGCACACTACCTGCGAAGCGTAACCCTTTGCAACGCTGCCGAGATCTATTTCGACGCCCGAGGGAACGACAACGCCGGTGTCGCCGACGGTTATATTTTTGTAGTTTACCTTATCAAGCAGGCGCATAAGCTCGATCTCCTCCGGAACGCGGTAGTCCTTGGAGATGAAGCCCCATGCCTTAACTACGGGATAAACAGTAACGTCAAGCGCGCCGCCGCTTTTTTCGGAGATGTCGAGCGAAGCGCGAAGGGGAACAAGCACGTTACCGGAAACAGCGACTGCTTTGCCATTTGCCGTGTTTATTTTGTTTACCGCGCTGTTTTCTTCGGTTGTCGAAAGCTCTTTTTCAAGCTCTTTTATTTTTTCGGCGACTTTTTCAAGTGCCGCTTCGGAGTTTTTGCCGTAGGAGGTAAGCTCTATAACTGTGTCCATAGCGAAAAGCTGTTTTTCGCTCTTTTCGTCGTCGCCCTTGTATATGCCGCAGGAGCAAAAAAACAACACGACCGCCAAGCATAACGCCGCAGCCGTAGTTGCTTTTTTATTTTTAATTACGGACAAAATAATCCCCCGCACAACAAGACATCCGTCCTGTTATTTCAGATTCGTTACTTATCCTTCTGCCTGTCAAGCAGAAGGCTGTACCCGTTTGTGCCGTATTGAAGGCAGCGGTTTACGCGTGACACGGTTGTTGTGGACGCGCCGGTCTTAGCAGCTATGGAGGCGACGGTTTCCCCATTTCTGAGCATAGCCGCAACTTCAAGCCTTTGCGCTATGTCGTGAATCTCACGAATAGTGCATATGTCCTCAAAAAAACGGTAGCATTCCTCCAGGCTTTCAAGCGTTAATATAGCCTCAAAAAGCCGGTCGGCCTCGGGACTTTTTATTTTGCTGTCGTACACGGTTTATTGCCCCTTCCTTTTTATTTTCTCAGCTTTTTTAGCAAAGCTATTTCCTCGGCGTATCCCGGAAGCTCGTTCGGCGTTTCAAGAAGAAACGGGAGCGAGCGCAGGAGCGGGTGGTTTATGATTCTCGCGAGAGCCTCAACGCCCAGATTTCCCATGCCTATTTTTTCGTGCCTGTCCTTGTGGCTGCCGAAGGGATTTTTGCTGTCGTTTATGTGAATTGCCCGAAGCCGCCTTATACCGATTACCCTGTCGAACTCCGCGAGCACGCCGTCAAGATCGTTGACGACGTCGTAGCCCGCGTCATAAACGTGGCAGGTGTCGAGGCAGACGCCGAGCTTTTCGTTTTGCTCCGTCCTGTCGATTATATCGCGCAGCTCCTCGAATTTTCCGCCGATCTCCGAGCCTTTGCCCGACATAGTTTCAAGCAGTACCGTAGTGGTCTGTTCGGGCGTCAGGATTCTGTTCAGCGCGCCGGAGATAAGCTCTATGCCGGCTTCGATTCCCTGACCGACATGGCTGCCCGGATGAAAATTATAAAGCTGATGCGGCGTTAACTCCATTCTCAAAAGGTCGTCCGCCATGGTTTCCTCGGCAAACTTTCTGATTCTTTTGTCGCCCGAGCAAAGGTTCAGCGTGTATGACGCGTGGGCAAGCAGCGTTATAATGCCGTTTGCCGCCGCGAGCTCGTTGTAAGCCGCGACGTCGTCGGCGTCTATTGCCTTTGCGACGCCGCCGCGCGGATTGCGTGTAAAAAACTGTATGGCAGTAGCGCCTATCGAAACGGCATCGGCGCCCATAGCGCAAAAGCCCTTTGAAAATGACAGGTGACAGCCTATTATAAACGTGTCGCTCATATCAGGGAAATGAACCTCACAAGATTATCAAGCCCTATCTCGATAGCCGGGAGGTTGTCCTCCATTCCCTCAAACTCAATGCTTACATAGCCGTCGTATTCGGCGCGCTTTAAGGCGAAAAGGCACTGCCTTACAGGCACGTTGCCGTGACCGAGTATGGCGCCGCGCAGATAATTTCCGCCCCTTGTGCAAAACCAGCCCGCGCCGGGGTAGTCGTCGGTGCCGCTCTTTACATGGAAGTCCTTGACGTGTACATGCTTTGCGAACGGCGCTACCCGCCCGACCGCCGTAACCGACGGGTCGTCGGCGCAAAGGAAATTGCCTATATCCACAAGCAGACCGAAATTGTCGCTGCCGACTGCCGAAACAAGACGCTCGACGCGCGTGCTGTCCTGGCAGAAAAAGCCGTGGTTTTCTACCATCGTGGCGATTCCCTGCGTTTTCGCGTATTCCGTAACCATGCGGCAGCCTTTGGCAAGTACGGGCAGCGCGTCGTCAAAGGTTTTGTAGTGCTTTTCCGCTCCCTTGTAGCCGCCCGTAGCGTCGTGGCGCATTCCGGAGGCACCGAGAATCTTTGCAATATCCACCCTGCCGCACAGCCTTTCCGCTTCCCTTTCGGGGCTTTCGCCGTTTAAAAAATCGGCTCCTATGGTGTAGTTCGCGACGGGCAGCGAAAGCTTTTCGCTCTCCTCGCGGAGCATTGCGGCGTAGTCCTTTTCGGCGACTCCTTCGGGCGACTTTAACTCCGTAAATTCTATGGCGTCAAAGCCCATGTCCTTTACGAGCCGGATAAGACCTAACTGGTCTGTCGCCCCGGAGCTTAAATAGCGGCTGAAGCTGTAGCTGCTGACGCATGTTTTCATAACACATATCCCCAATCGGCTAAAAATTATATATTGACAATAACCGGCGCTGAATCCCTTTTTTTGAGTGTCTTTATAGTTTTGGAGACTCCCTCGACTGTGAGCAGCAGCAAAAGCAGCTGCATAAGGAGCATTGAAAGATATTGGTTCGGCTGGGTGAAGATGTTTTTAAACACCTCGCGGTTCTGATAAGTTATCAGCCCGCCGAGCCCTCCGACGCCGAAAAGGTCGGAAAGCGAGCTAAACGGCGGCAGGGGGACAAAAAACAAAGCAAAAACAACAAGATAAACCCGGTCGATTCTTCGCAGAGGCTCCCCGCCGGACAAAAGCATCAAAAAAGGCACAACGAGGAACAGCACGGAATATGCCTGTGAAACGGCGGCAAAGTTTATCATGAAATATGTTAAAGCGGCGGCCTTCTGCCACTTTAACGGCACGGTTGCGGCGGCAAAGAGAGCCAGAAACTGCGTGAGAGGGAACAGAGTGCCGCCTACTCGGCGGACAGTGTCCCCGGTAAAATCGAAAACCAACCCTAACAGCGCGGCGATATTTTTGACCGACACCTGCCCCACTCCGAAAAAAACGGCTTTTTTGTCCGAAAAATCGAGAATTTTCTTGACGAACTGGTATATGCTTGTAAATCCGTCGTAAAAGAAAAAGGGAACAATAAACAGCACCGCGCCGTACACGGCAAGCCGTGCGGCGTCTTTATATTTTTTGTCGAATATCAAAAGCAGGCCGAAAACGGCAGGATATATTTTTATGGAAGCGGCAACCGCCAGGGCTATAAAGGAAAGCTCGCGCAGATAGCGCTTTTCGGAATCGCGGTACATAACGAAAACGAGCGTCAGCACGGCGGCGAGCATCGTTATATTTCCGCGCTCTATGCAGTAAACGGACGGGTAGGAAAACACTATGGTGTAGGCGAGCAGCGCCTTTGAACGAGGAAGACTTGAGCGCGCGACATATTTTTCAATCACCTTTACGGTGAAAAGCACGACGGCTACCGTAAAAAGAACGTAGCTCAATAGAGGTAGCTGACCGTTCCGCACAATGTATCTGCCCGGAAAATCTATGTTGTCGGTTGTGCCTGCGGGAAGCAGCCTTGAAAGAAAGAAATAAAACAGGTTGACAAGCGGAGGATAGATGACTCCGATATTATATGAAAACTCAAATATGGAGTTGCGTATGGAGTTGAAATAGTCCATGAAATAGTCGTCTTCACCGCTTATCGCGTTATAGAACAGCACGTTTCTGACCGACTCTCCGCGTGTTATGACGGCAACAGCAAGGAATGCCGCGGCATATACCGCGAACATAACATAATAAGTCCTTAAAAGCTGCCCGCTTGACGGGGCGGGCGGCCGCGGACGGCTTTGCCTTTTTATTTGATTTCGATTCTGCTTACTTTCTTCTTCCGTTTCAAATTGCATCATGACATTTTTTCTTTAAGAAAGACAACTGCTTTTCTTATGTCCGCCTCGGGGTCGTCGCCGACTTCGCGCTCTATGGTAAGGAAGCCCTTGTAGCCGATTTCGTTCAGTGCCTTTAAGTATTCGTCCCAGTTGACGGAGCCTTCGCCCAGCGGCACCTCCTCAAAGGAGGGACCCGTCACGATGTGGCTTTTGACCATGCCGTAAACTATTTCAGGGTCCTTGTAGAACAGCTGCCTGCCGTCCTTCGCGTGAGTGTGGACTATATAATCCTTAAGGTTAAACACAGCTTTTGCGGGGTCGTCGCCCGTTACCATTACAAGGTTTGCGGGGTCGAGGTTTACGGCGACGCCTGTCGAGTTGAGGCTGTCGAGGAATTCCTTTAACACAAGCGACGTTTCGGGACCTGTTTCGATTGCGAAATGCGCGCCTATTGAATCGGCGTATCCGGCAAGCTCGGCGCACGCCTCCTGCATTATCTTGTACCGTTCTGCGCCGCTGTCTGACGGCACTACGCCGATATGGGTGGTGACCACGTTTGTTTCAAGCTCAAGAGCGAGGTCGAGTATGCGCTTTGAACGCTCGATTTTTTCCGGGTTCTTTTCGGGGTGCGTGAAGCCGCCTCCGCCGAGGTCTCCGCAGAGAGCGGAAATCACAAGCCCGTTGTCCTTGACAAGCTTTAAAAACTCGCTCCTCTTTGAGCCGGTGAGGTTTTCGGGCGCCATATCACCGTATGTTGAGTAAACCTGAATTCCCTGCGCTCCTATTGAAGCGGCCTTTTTTACAGCCTCGGGTATCTCGACCTGAAAGCTGTCGACTATTACGCCAATAGGAAAATTATACATTTAAGCTTCCTCCTGCTATAAATTTATTAACATGACAATATAATAACAAATAATGTCTGCTGTTGCAATAGTAACAACGCTAAAAATTTATGTAGTTGCATTAAATAAGGTATTATTTAGGTTGTTTTTCATTAGATAAAGATACAGTTGTAGGGGCGACCCTTGCGGTCGCCCATGGTTTGTTTTGCATGTGGGACGTCGGGCGACACTTGCGGTCGCCCCTACGGAGAAAAAATGTTGTATTATAAATCTCCGCCGAAGCTTTCGACCTGCGCCATCCATTCGTTGTTGAGCGTGAAAAGTGTTTCGCGGACGCCGCTTGTGTCCATCTCTCTCAATGCCTGTAAAAAGTAATGCCCCATCGCCCTGCCGGAAGGAAAAATATCGTTAAGCGGGACAAGCACAAACGCCCTTTTCATCATTTTGGGGTGCGGAAGCGTAAGCTCGAAGCTCTCGGTCTTAATGCTCTCATAAAGCAGCAGATCGAGGTCGAGTAATCTCGGACCGTCGGGAACGGTGCGAATCCTCCCTAAGCCCGCCTCTATCCCAAGACACGCGCCGAGCAGCGCGTTGGGCGAAAGCTCGGTTTCGACAAGCAGCACGGCGTTGTAAAACACCGGCTGCTCGGAGTAGCCGACGGGGTCGGTTTCGTAAATTTTTGAGGCTTTAATGAGCCTTGTCGCAGGGAGAAGCGATATAGCCTTGAGCCCCTGCTTGATATTACCGAACTTATCTCCGAGATTTGAACCCATACCGATAACCGCTCTGCTCATTAGCTGTTTCATCATCCTTTCGGGAAATATTATTTCCGATGACTTCTTACTTTTTATCTTCGCGCTCTTGTAATTTCCGTGCCGACGAAATCAAAAACGGACTTTACGGGAGCGTCGGGTTTTTTTACCGTTATTTTAATGCTGTCAATGCGCGGATATTCACAGAGGAGACCGTCGGCGAGCGCCGAAGCGGCGCGCTCTATGAGGTCGTATTTTTGCGCCGTGAATATCCTTACAGCGCTTTTAATAATCCGTGAGTAGCTTATGGTATCGTCGACACTGTCCGTCGCGCAGGGAACGGATAAGTCGGCGAGAGCCTCGATATCGAGCAAAAAGTTCTGACCGTCCTGCTTTTCCTCGAGATTTACGCCGTGAAAAGCGAATACGTTAAGCCCCTTTATCAATATTTTATCCCTGCCTGTGAATGCAGCCTGCCCGCGGCGGTAAAGCGCGTCGGCAACCCTCGCGCCCTGAACGGCTGCCGGCACATTGTGCGCCCTTATGATATCGGCGCCGCCCGCTATTGCCGCCGTGTGCGCGGCAACGGTGCCGAAGTCGCGCTTTGACGGGTCGCTCTCGCCGCTTAGCTCCCCTATGACGCGTTTTCTCGAAGCGCCGACAAGCAGCGCCGTTCCGCTCGGCTTTACGTCTGAAAGGCGGCGAAGGAGCAGCGCGTCCTCCCCGCGGCTTTTTCCGAAGCCTATTCCCGGGTCAAGGCAGATACTTTGCGTGTCAAGGCCGCACAGCCTTGCGGCGTTTAAGATATCCGCAAAAAAGCCGGATACTTCGTTTATTATGTCGCGCTTTTCGGTTTTCGTAACGTTTGAGCTGCCGCCGTGGGTTACTATATAGCCCGCGTTGAATTCACTGACGGTCGCCGCCGTGGCGGGGTTGAAAACGCCGCTGACGTCGTTTATTATCGCCGCTCCGTTTTGCAACGCGAAACGCGCAGTTTCGGGGTAAACCGTGTCGACAGAAACGGGAATATGAAGACGTTTAATAAGAGCGGGAAGCACAGGCATGAGCCTTGATATTTCCTCGTCTGGTGCGACGGCCTCGCGCCCCGGCGCCGTTGACATGGCGCCGACATCGATTATGTCCGCCCCTTCCGACTGTATTTTTTCGGCCTGCCGGACGGCGTCGTCGGGAAGAAGGTATTGCCCGCCGTCGGAAAAGGAGTCGGGCGTTACGTTCAGCACGCCCATTACGAGCGTTCCGGATGGAAAAGAAAAGCAAAACCGTTTTCCGCGGAACTCATATCTTTCACAAAGCATTTTTTCCTCCGTCAGCCGACAGTCGACTTGAAGTAAGCGACCGTTTCTGTTTTAAAGCCCGTCTGCGCTATGAAGCTGAGCGCCTGCGCGGCGGACTTGAAATCCATTACCGTTATATTGCTTTCGACGTTGTTGATAACGGACGAGAAAAGAGCGTCGCTCTTTGAAAGGTTTTCGTTGCTGATGTATTGCGTGAGCATCATTCCGACGGTTTTCGCCTGAAGGTCAAGCCCCTCGTCGCCGATAAATTTGCAGTAGCGCAGATATTTCAGCAGGTCGTCTCCACGCAGCTTTTGTTCGCCCTCGATAAACATAACGGAAAAGTCGCCGTTGCGGTAGTTTATCTGTTCGTTAAGCGTCAGCCTGAACTGACCAATACTGTTGACGGCCTTTTTAAAGCCGTTGTCGGACGATGATATATATCTGTCAATCTTAATTCCGTTGAACCTCTCAACCGCGGTGACAAGCCGCTTTGCTCCCCCGTTTAGATAATGTTGCAGAAAGGTTTCGTTCACGCCGTCGACCGATACCCTTTCGTTCTCTGAAAGCGAACAGACCGTAAATACCTTTTTGTTCATGTCGACTCTTACAACGACGACGAAGCGCAGCTCCGAAACCTCGCTGTTTGTACAGAAAAGCAGGAAATGAAGGGGAGTAACCTCCTTTGCGAATTCGCTCACAGGCTCCGTAGGCTCGGACGTTTCCTCCTCGCCCCGGGCGTTAAGAAGGGGAGAGAGATCGAAGTCGTATGTTATGAGAAGATAAAGGGTTGAAAAGCACGCGAAAGCAATCAGAAACGAGAAGAACCCGACAAGGAACCTCTTTGTTTTCTGCCGCTGCCTTTCCTTTTCGGTTTTAAATGAAAACTTGCTTTTTCTGCTCATTTTTTCAATTCCTTTTAATGTCCGTATATAACAATAAAACAACCGTCGTTTTTTTGTATGGAACGGTATTATGTGAGTTTACTTAAGACAATTCAGTTCATACTTTTCACGGAACGGATGAATCCGTTCCCTGCTTTCCGGACGGCAAATATTGAGAATGTTCGTAGAGAACGCATTTATGCGTTCCGAGTAAAACACGCCGCAGTCTGTGTGGTTCACTCATAAAGTTTAAGCACTTAGGGAACGGGCCTGACCGTTCCGCGTATTACAGACAAACCTTGAACGTTTAACGTCTAACGTCTAACATCTAACGTCTAAAACAGCGGCTGCGGCCGCGCCGAGCTTAACCGTGGAGCCGTCGCATCCGGTTCCGCCGAGCAGCAGACGCGCTCCGTGCCACTCGGGCGGCAGATAATATTCAATTTCGTGGCAGTTCATGTTTGCTATTACTATTACGCCGCCGCCGTCCTTTATCCTCGCGTACGCGACACAGCCCAATGCGGCGGAAATGGGTACAAACTCTCCGTCGATAAAGCAGGGGTGTTCGCGCCGTATACGCGAAAGCTCCGTATAATGGCGCAGCAGCCCGCCGTCTTCATGGTCCCACGGGTAGCAGCGCCTGTTGTACGGGTCGGCGCCGCCGTCCAGCCCCGCCTCGTCGCCGTAGTAAACTGACGGCACGCCGGGCAGCGTAAACTGCAGAGTGCTGGCGGCCTTCAAAAGCGCTATGCCCTTTTCGAGCTGCTCTATCGTCAGCCTTTCGGGGCTTCTTTTTTGGGGAGAACGTTCCGCTTTTTCGCTTTTTGCAAGAAGTGTAACAGCCCTTACCGTGTCGTGTGTGCCTATGTGATTCATAAGCGTGTCCACAACCTCGCGCGGGTAATTTTCGAGCACGGTAATTATCTTATCCATAAAAACTTCGGCGCATCCTGTTTTGACAAAGCTCAGAACAGCGTCGGCAAACGGATAGTTCATAACGGAGTCCATCTGTCCGCCTAAAAGATATCGGCGGCGTTTGCCGTAGCTGTATTTGTTCGACGCGTCCTCCCAGACCTCGCCGACAATATACGCGTCGAGGTTTTTTCGTTTGACAGTTTCATACACGCGGTCGAGCAGCTTGTCCGGAAGCTCGTCGGCGACGTCAATTCTAAAGCCCGATGCTCCCGCGTCCATCCACTTTTCGAGAACGCCGCCTCTGCCCGCGATAAAATCGAGATAGCTTTCGTCCTCCTCGTTGACCTCGGGCAGAATGTCAATGTCCCACCAGCTTACATAATCGTCGGGCCATCTGCGGAACTTGTACCAACTGTAATATTCGGACTTTTTTGAGTTGTAAGCCCCGCCCGAGCCGTACCTGCCGCGCTTGTTGAAGTAAACGCTGTCGGCGCCGGTGTGGCTGAAAACGCCGTCGAGAACGATTCGTATGCCGCGGTCGCGCGCGGCGGCGCAAAGATCTTTAAAATCCTCCTCGGTGCCGAGCAGCGGGTCGATTTTCATGTAATCGGCGACGTCGTAGCGGTGGTTTGAGTGCGCCTCGAAAATCGGGTTCAGATAAATACATGTGATGCCGAGCGACTGAAGGTAGGGGAGCTTTTGCTCTATTCCTTTGAGGTCGCCGCCGAAATAGTCGTATTTTGATATCCTGCCCCTGCCGTCAGGCTCCCACATCGGCTCGCCGCCCCAGTCGGAGCGGATTATCCTGTCAGAAGGCACGTTTTTTTTAGGCTCGCCGGAGGAAAAAAAGCGGTCGGGGAAAATCTGATATATCACGCCGCCCTTCAGCCAAACAGGGGACTTGGTTTTTTTGTCGTAAACCGTAAGCTGCCAGTCCGCGTTTTCGCCGTTTATCCGGCCGATGCCGCCGCCTGCGCAGTTTATGCGCACGCGCCCCCAGTCGGTGTCGTATTCAAAGTGATACCAGTAAAGACCGGGCGAGTCGGGCGTGTACGTTATCCGCCACCATTCCTCGCCGCAGCCCTCCATGCATTCCCATGAAAAGGGGAAATAGCTCCAATCGCGCCTGTCGTCGCGGTGAACGACGAGCCAGACTGCCCTGCACTGAAATTCACGGGGCAGTATCACCCTGAGCGTTACGTCATCCCCGGAGCCGACGGCTCCGAAGGGCGTTTTATGATATGATTTTCTTGAATTAAAAGGTATATAATGCATGTTTCCTCCGGGGTTTGCCTTGTTGCCGGCGCCGTTTTATGAAGGCGGCAGCGAAGATATGTCGAGCAGAAGCGACATGATGAAAAAGCCGAGCAAAAAAACAAGAATGAACAAAAAAGACATGAGAAGACGGCGCACGATAAGACGCCTGCGCATACGCTCGGCGTACGTCCTCTGCCCGCGGGAGTAATATTTTTTAAAGGCAAATTTGCCTTCTTCCTTGGACTTAAATATCATGCGCTTCACCTCCCGTTTTTTGTCCGCTTTATTCCCTGTTGCTTTCTATTTTTACGGGTATGCCCATTTTCACGAACATCCTGAAAAAATCGCGCTCAAGACAGCTCTCGACGAAAATATTTGAAAACGTAAGCGCGAGGGTGTTTTTAAAGCTTACGGCTGCGCAGCGCCCGCCGTTTCTGACGCCGGGGCAGTTTACAAGAATAAACTTGTCCACAAACTGCTCCATTTCCGCCGGCACCTTCATAACACCGAGGTTTGACACGACGGTGGTGGACGTCAGTTCGCGCGTTATCATAAAAGTAAGCCCAATTGCGGGATCCTTCACGAACAGCGGCAGGAACCTCATTGCCGGGTTGCTTTCCACCTTCATGTTTGCGGTTATCATCGCGTTCAGCGTTTTTTCGTTATTCGTAAGGCGCAGCGACAGGGAAACGTGCCTTAAAATGTCCTCGAAGGTGTACTCACCCATGTTCGGGTCAATGCAGACGGAGTACCACAGTGAAAAGTTCCGCAGTGTTTTTGAGGGGAATACGCCCCTTAGATTGACGGGTATCTGGATTACGAGCGGCCTTTGCCTCCGGCGCTCCTTTTTCTGCTTTTCGTAGTGGATGAACAGAAGCACGGCGGCAAGAAGCTCGGTTACGGTGACGTTATACTCAAACGCCTTTGCCTTCACCTTGTCGACAGGCATAAAGCCTGTTGTGATGTTCATCGTATGCGGAGGCATACGCGTGCCCTTCGCGTGGTAGACGAGTTTTCCGCCGCGTTTGCTCTTTGCCTTTGAGCTTGCGTATTTGCGGTAGGAGTCCTCAAGCTCTTCGGGGGAAGCCGGTTCTTCAAGCGAAAGCACGCTCTCGCCCGGCGGGATATCGTGGCCGCAAAGCCGCAGGTATTGCGCGGTTATGGTGGAGAGCAGCCGGGAAGCGCCGTAGGCGTCGGAAAGCGCGTGGTAGAAATCTATCGAGATTCTGTTCTCGCGGTAGTAGACCCTGAACAGAAAACCGTCGTTTTCACGGAAATTCACACGATAGCAGGGGTTTTTTATGTCGGGCATTACGGGCGGCGCTGGCTTCGGGTTTTTCTCGAAATAATACCAGAAAAACCCCCGCCGTATGCGGACGTCGAAGCACGGAAAGCGCGGCAGCGTGTCGCGAACAGCCTGCGAAAGTATATCGGGGTCGACGGCGTCCTTCAGAACGACCGTAACCCTGAAAATGTTTGACCACTTTGACGTGTTCTGCCCCGGGAATATCTTTCCCGCGTTGTCAAGCTTAAGCCACGTCGGCTGGTTTGACGCTGCGCCCATATGACTAATCAATATCCGTGCCTCCCAAAAACTGTCTGCCGTACTCGCTTTTTATATATTCCCCGGCCGTTCCGAAGAAAAGCTGCTCGTTGCCGAGATGTAGTATGTGGCTTGCGTATTTTACGGCGGCGTGTATATCGTGCGACACCATGATGACTGTTATGCCGAGCTCACCGTTAATTCTCCGGACAAGCCTGTAAAGCTCCATAGTAGCCGGCGGGTCAAGCCCTGCGACAGGCTCGTCGAGCAGCAGAAGCTTTTTTGTGGCGCACAGAGCGCGCGCGAGCAGCACGCGCTGCTGCTGCCCGCCGGAAAGCTCGTGGTAGCAATGGTTCTTGTAGTCCGCCATACCCATTGTTTCAAGAATGTTGAGCGCCGAACGCTTGTCCTCCTTTGAGTAAAAAGGGCGCCTTTTTATGCTGTTGAGCCTTCCCGAAAGAACAACCTCATAGACGCTTGCGGGGAAATTCTTTTGCGCCGTCGTCTGCTGGGGGAGATATCCTATTTCGTCGGGCTTTAGCCCGCCGCACGTTTCGACAGTGCCGGAAACGGGTGATTTCAGGCCGAGAAGCCCCTTAATAAGGGTGCTTTTGCCCGAACCGTTTTCGCCGACTATGCAAAGGTAGTCGCCGGAATCGGTATAAAAGCTGACGTTTGAAAGAACAATATTGCCCTCGTAGCCGAAGGACGCGTTATTGCACCTTATGAGCGTCATTATTAAAATGCCTCCCTCAGCGCCGCAGCATTTTGCATCAGAAACTAACATGTTATGCGTTGTATTCCCGCGATTACACAAAAATACTCATGTTAATAATACCTTTTTGATATGCGGCTTGTCAATACAAAGAGTGAACAATTACCCCGACATTAACCTCGGACAATTCCTCGAAACAAAACAAGGTTTGTTTAAAAAACTCTTTTGCGGAACGGTCAGGACCGTTTCCTGCGCAAAAAATGATATTCGTCATCAAAACCGAGAACGGTCAAAACAAATCCCTACACGTTGTCTTCCGAAGATAGGAAAAAACATTTGTAGGGAACGGTCTTGACCGTTCCGAAATATACATCGTTGATGCAGCCACGAAAATGATAATTTTGCGGCGGCTTTTAATCAAGGTATCCTATTCTGTCGGGGTTTGCCATCGGCGCCTCAGGCTCGTAATCGGACTCGATTTTAACAAGCCTGCCTTCCTTCGACGAAGTATCTATGGCGCTCATGATTTCAAGCACATGAAGCGTCTGGCGGCTGTTTGCGCGGAAACGCCTGCCCGTCTCGATGGCCTTTGCCATGTCGGCAAGGCCGAGGGCGCGGCTGTTTTCGCTGTAGCTGAAGCAAAGCGGCATATCCCTGTATTCCTTTTCCTCCATGCGCAGGAGCTTGACGGGGCCGCCGAAGCCGTTCGGGTCGGGAACGTTCAGCGTTCCTTTTGAGCCGTAAACCTCAAGGCGCGCTCCTTCGGTGTACTTGACGTCGAAGGTTGTGAATATGGTGCCGACAGCGCCGCTCCTGAACTTAAGTATGCCCGTAATATATGTGGGTACGTCAACCTTTATAATCGTGCCGTTAAGCCGCTCGCTCGTAATCATTCTTTCGGGGTAGGATATCTTTGACATGCCCATTACGGACTCGACGGGCCCCAGGAGGTTGACGAGAGCTGTAAGATAATACGGTCCCATGTCGAACATCGGCCCGCCGCCGTGCTTGTAATAAAACTCGGGGTCGGGATGCCAGCTTTCGTGTCCGCGGCAAATCATAAACGCCGCCGCGCCGACGGGAGTTCCGATATAGCCGTCGTCAATCAGCCTGCGGCAGGTCTGTATGCCCGCGCCGAGGAAGGTGTCGGGCGCTCCGCCGAGGAAAAGCCCCTTTTCGTCGGCAAGCTTTTTAAGTATTCTGCCCTCCTCAAGCGTCGCCGCCAGAGGCTTTTCGGAATATACGTTTTTTCCCGCCTCAAGAGCCGCCTTGGAAACGCCGAAATGCTCGTAAGGCCTTGTGATATTGAGGACAATATCAACCTCGGGGTCTGCAAAAAGCTCGTACATATCCTTGTAGATTTTTTTGATGTTGTACTTTTCCGCCGCGCGCTCCGCCTTTTCGCGGACAAGGTCGCAGATGCCCGCAATCTCAATCTCGCCGAAAAGCCCCGTGATGTTTTTGAGGTAAATTCCGCTTATGTCTCCGACGCCTACAAAACCGATTTTTATCATTTATAGCCCTTCTTTCTATTAATACATTTTTGCTTTGCTTTCAAATCTCTCGGTGGTAAGACCGTTTTTAACGGCGTATTCCTTACCTTCCGCCGCCCACAGCATGCCGCGCGTCATTATGATTTGTGCCGACGGCGACTTGTCGAACACGTCATCGTGGTGACCGAGCGACGAGTAAAACACGCGCCCGTTGCCCCAGTACTTTGTCCATACGACGGGCATGTCAACCGGCTTGTTTGAAATGTGGTAATAGTTCACGACAGGAAATCGTGTTGTCGCGAGCACCTCTACGGCGGGATCTACATGAAGATAATACTGCTCGCTCCAGACAAGGAAGTCCTCTATTCCCTCTACAATGGGGCTTGAGGAACGGATGACGTTGACGGTGTACTCAACGCCGTCGCCGCCCGGGTGGCTTACCCACTGACCTCCCGTAATGAACTGCCATTCGGTGTCTTTACGGAACGCGTCGCACATTCCGCCGTGACAGCCGGCCATGCCTACTCCCGCACCGACTGCCTTTGCCACATTTTTCGTGTAATCGCCGTTGATTTCTCCGCCTGTCCAGCAGGGGATTATGAGGTCCAGCCCCATGAGGTAATCGAGGTTGCCTAAGATATCCTGGTCGTCGTGAATGTCGACATCGAAGCCCTCGCCCCGCAGGATGCCGGCGAATCTTTCGGACACAAGCAGCGGCTCGTGACCGTCCCATCCGCCTCTGAATATAAGCGCCTTTTTCATTGACACATCTCCTTATCGGTCTGAGTAAAATTTATATGACGTGCGCGAAACGAATAATTCGCCGCGCAAAAAGGTACACTGCGGAAAATTTAAGTGGTTCGGCGTGTCGGGATAAAACTGTGTTTCAAGGCAGAAGCCGGCGTGTTTGTTCACAGGTGTGCCACCCTTCCCTTTTTCCCCGTCAAGGAAGTTGCCCGTGTAAAGCTGAACGCCCGGCATGTCTGTGAACATCTCCATTGATATTCCCGAACGCGGACATCTTACGCGGGCGGCGGGAGCGCCGGCAGGTCTTTTGTTAAGGCAGAAATTGTGGTCGTAGCCCCTGCAGCTTATAAGCTGTTCGTCATTGGCGCCTATATCAAGACCTATGGGCTTAAGGTTTCTGAAGTCGAACGCCGTGCCGCCGACAGCCCTTATTTCGCCCGTCGGTATGCTCTTTTTGTCGGTGGGCGTGAAGTAATCCGCGTCTATCGAAAGCTCGTGGTCAAGCACGTCGCCGCCGTCAAAGCCCGCGAGGTTAAAATATGCGTGGTTTGTGAGGTTTATAACGGTATCCTCCGTGCAGGACGCCCTGTAATCTATAATAATCTCGTTTTCGTCCGTAAAGGTGTATAAAACCTCCGCCGTGAACACGCCGGGGAAGCCCTCTTTATTGTCGGCGCCCGTATATGTAAGCCGCAGGGAGTTTTCGCCGGCAATTTCCGCCGTCCACACTGCGTGTGAAAGCTCGCCGCCGCCGTGAAGGCATGTTTCGCCGTTTTCGTTTTTTGTTACTTCAATTTTTATGCCGTTTACCGTAAAGGAGCCGTTTACGAGCCTGTTTGCGTATCTGCCCACAAGCTGACCCTGATACGCAGAACGCTCCTCGTGCCCCTCCATGTCGTCAAAGCCGAGCAGTACGTCTGTCAGCACTCCGTTTTTATCGGGCACGAGCAGAGAGCATAAAGTGCCACCGTAGGTTATGATACCCGCGCGCGAGCCGCCGGCATTTATTATATCGTAATTATATACTTCCCCGCCGTCCTTTGTTGTGCCGAAAAAGCTTTTTTCAATGCTCATGAAAACTATCCTTTCGGTTTTGACTTTCGCGCCGTGTTCGTGCGTTGAAAGATACATCTAACCTTGCGGAACGGTCAAGACCGTTCCATACGCAAAATTTGAGGTTAGCCGGAAACATTAAGATACATCGTCTAACGTCTAACGTCTAAATTTCCTGTTCCTTCAGCTTTTCGGCTGTATCGGCAGTAATCAGCGCGTCGATAAGCTCGTCGATATCGCCGTTTAAAATGGATTCTATCCTGTAAAGGGTAAGCCCTATTCTGTGGTCGCTGACGCGCCCCTGCGGGTAATTGTAGGTGCGTATACGCTCGCTCCTGTCGCCTGTGCCGACCTGCGACCTGCGCTCGCCCGCTATGGCGGAATTCTGCTTTTCGCGCTCCGCCTCAAGCAGCCTTGAGCGCAGAACCTTCATTGCCTTGTCTTTGTTTTTGTACTGGCTGCGCTCGTCCTGGCACTCGACGACAACGCCTGTCGGCAGGTGCGTTATTCGTATTGCCGACGACGTCTTGTTGACCTTTTGCCCTCCCGCGCCGCTTGAACAGTAGGTGTCTATCTTCAGGTCGGCGGGGTTTATTTCAAATTCGACCTCCTGCGCCTCGGGAAGAACGGCGACGGTTACGGTGGAGGTGTGTATCCTGCCCTGACTTTCGGTTTCGGGCACGCGCTGAACCCTGTGGACGCCGATTTCGAATTTGAACCGCGAATAGGCGCCCTCGCCCTCAATCATAAAGCTTATTTCCTTAAAGCCGCCCAGCTCCGTTTCGTTGGCATATAGAATCTCTGACTTCCAGCCCTTTGTTTCGGCGTACATTGAATACATTCTGTATAATACTCCCGCGAACAGCGCCGCCTCCTCGCCGCCCGCTCCGCCGCGAATCTCCACTATGACGTTTTTGTCGTCGTTTTCGTCCCTCGGCAGAAGAAGTATTTTAAGCTCCTCCTGCGTTTTTTCGGTAAGCTCCCGCGCTGCGTCAAGCTCCTCCTGCGCCATTTCGCGGAAATCCCTGTCAAGTCCGTTTTCGCTGAGCAGCAACTTTGCTTCCTCAATTCTTTTTTCGGCGTCTTTATACTCACGGTATTTTTCCACAACAGGCGTTATCTGCTTCAGCTCGCGCATGATGCCTGTGTAAAGCTCCATGTCTGCGACTAAGTCGGGGTCGCAGAGCCGTGCGTTTAGCTGCTCGAATTTTTCCTCTATTCTTTTCAGCTTGTCTAACATTAAATCCTCCGTGAATTGAACAAAAAATATTGCATATTATATTATATAACGCTGTGAAATCATGCTAAAACGCGCTTTCGACACGTTTTATATTTTTTTCGATTTTCGTGCGCGGAACCATAATCTCGTGACCGCATTTTTCGCAGCGGATTTTGAAATCCATACCAACGCGCAGCACGACGAAACGGCAGCCTCCGCAAGGGTGATTTTTTTTGCAGACAATCACGTCGCCGACCTTAATATCCATATAGCCGCTTCCTTTCATACAAAAAAACAGCCCTGAAAATATCTTCAAGATTATATCACACTAATGCCAAAATATCAATTTATTTTCAGACATAATCGACTAAAATGCAGAGTATAGATAAAATACATGCGGAATTTTTTGAAAGGTGGGCGTTCGTATGAGCCTGTCGCCTGATATAAAAACAGTATACGAGCGGAATACGGAGGGAAAAGCGATTATATACAAACCAGAGGGGCAGCTGATTAACACAAGGCAAAACCGCGAGGCAATGGCGTCGCCGGGCGATCTGAACGAGGCGATGGCGCGTGGGGAGGTGCTTGAGGCGCGTGTCGTGCTTTGCGACAACGGGCACAACCTGCATGTCGACCTTGGGTGCATGCGCGGAATCATACCTCGTGAGGAGGGCGCCCTCGGAATAGACGACGGCACCGTCCGTGACATAGCTCTTATTTCGCGCGTGAACAAACCCGTGGTTTTCAAAATAATCGGCTTTGACACCGATGTGAGCGGCAGGACGCGGGCGGTTCTAAGCCGCAGAAGCGTGCAGAAGGAATGCATTGAAAAATACGTGCGCTCGCTTGTTCCCGGCGACGTCATAGACGCGCGCATAACTCACCTTGAAAGCTTCGGGGCGTTTGCCGATATCGGCGCGGGAGTCAGCGCGCTGCTGCCAATAGACAGCATATCAGTTTCCCGAATACCGCATCCCAACGTGCGGTTCAGGACGGGGCAGGATATACGCGCCGTTGTAAGATGCATTGACGCGCAGGACAGGGTAACGCTGACGCACCGCGAAATGCTGGGAACATGGGAGCAGAACGCGGCCGAATTTGAAGCGGGGCAGACTGTGCCGGGGATAGTCCGCTCCGTTGAAAAGTACGGCATATTTGTGGAGCTTATGCCGAATCTCGCGGGGCTTGCCGAATACGCGCAAAACATTGTTCCCGGTCAGACCGCGAGCGTATATATAAAAAGCATTCTGCCGGAACGCATGAAGATAAAGCTGATTATAGTCGACTCGTTCGACGAGCCGCTTGAGCCGTCGCCGCTCCGCTATTTCACCGACTGCACCCATATGGACAGGTGGGTTTATTCGCCCGAAAGCTGTGAAAAGGTTATCGAAAGCGTGTTTTCTTCGACGGACGACGACGTGACGTAGAGTAGAGGAGTCTGCCGTGACTTTAAACATACGCGGGACGAACCTGTCGGCTGACACGCTTTTTACCTCTGCTTTAACGCTGATGTTCATATTTGACAAAAGCGGCAGCGCTCAGATAGGACTGTGCGCCGCCGCTTTTCATGAGTTCGGACATCTGCTCTGCATGGCCGCGCTGTCGGACATGCCACGCTCTATCGGCTTTACGCCGTTCGGGATGAGAATAGTCAGATCAAAGCCGTCGCCGTCTTATCTGCATGAGGCGGCGGAAACGGCGGCAGGGCCTGCCGCAAATCTGCTGCTTGCCGCCTTACTCGCAGTACTTGGCCGTTTTTTCGGCGGGCTTTCTAAATGCATGTATGTAAATGCATTGATGGCGGCTTTTAACCTTCTGCCGGTTGAGCCTCTCGACGGCGGCAGGCTTCTGCGCTGCCTTCTGTGCGCCCGCACGAGCTGCGCCGCCGCGCAGAGGATAACAAGGGCGGTGTCGGTCATCGGCAGCGTCGCGCTGACAGTCGCGGGCGTAATTCTGCTGATAAAAAGCGGGTATAATTTTACGATGCTCGCCGTTTCGTTTTATCTGCTTGCCTATCTGACGGCAGATGTAAGACGTTAAAGCATATAAAAATGGGCGGCGGCACGCCGGTTTTCCCGCGCGTGCCGCCGCCGTAAAGTCATCTGAAAGCAATAAAGGCGTAATGGAAGCCACCCTGATTCAGATTCGGAATAACGTTGTCAAGCTGATATTGAGCGCCATGATAAACCTTGAAGCCGTTGCTCGTCAAATCAACTCCGAGAGAGCCGTACCAGCCGTTCGCAACGCCCCCGTAGGCGTAATATGTCGAGGAGCCGGGATACGTCGGCGTAACAAACGCCGCCTCCTGACCGAATACTATTACAGCCCTGGGGGCAAACGACAGCTCGATAGTCTGCGTCGGCGTACCTGTTCCCAGGTAGCTGGCGGCAATGAACGGCTGGTTCCAGTGAGTTTTGTCCTCCTGCGTTACATGTATGACACTGTCGGAAATATGGCTTCCGCATAGCAGCTCCTTGTCCATGAATGACTGAAAGTTGAGGCTGCTGCTGACGGCCGGGCAGAAATCGGCGCAAACGTTTATCCACGCGTTCAGTACGAGAGCGTCGGTGTCCCTGTCTGCGGTAACGTCCGTGCAGCCGGAGTCGATAATATTGAGGTCCGACGCGAACGTAAGGCAGTCGATGACGTTTGAAAAAACGTCGTGACACTTCGCGCCGCCCTCCGAAAACGGTATGTGTATGGCAAGCTTAATCTTCATCGTCGCCAGACGGCAGTATTCGTTTTCGACGAGAACCCCCGTGCCGTCGTCTGAGAAGCTGTCCTCGATTTTTACCTCCTCAAGCCCCACGGCGACAATTGCGCTTTTCAGCGGAACAGCCTTTTTTTCGGGGGGATACTCCGTCATGAACCGTATGCCGGAAAGCTCCTCCTGTTCCGAGAGCCACGCCACGATGTCGGCGGGCAGAGAACTGATTGAGCTCAAGCTGATCACTCCTTTTTATTCCGCCTCAACAATAGTTCTTATAATCGCCCAGACATAGAACAGCTCGTCTCCGGCGTAAACCTTTTCGGCGCGGTCAATCCTGTATTTCACGCCGTCGCAATATATGTAGCAGTCGTCGCCGAGCACCGTCAGGTCGTGGTTCGGCGGGCCGATGTACAGGTAATGTCCCTGACTGTTGAAGCCTATGGTGGTGTTGACGCCGTAAAGGTACATCTTATTTTTGTAGCGAAGCGGCTGGATAAACGCGTGAAAGGTTTCCGTGCTCCAGCCGCTTGAATCTTTTATGGAAAGGCTCCGTCCGAACCTGTCCATGAACTGATTGACTTTCAAGGAATCACCTCTTTTACGCCTGCGTAAAAACGAACGAGTCGTCGCGCATCAGGGGCAGCGCCGCCACAAAGGCGTCGTCGCGTATCTTTGATGCCTTGTCCATGACATACGACGCGCTTTTGCTGACGATTACGTCGCCCGCCTTGAAGGAGGTCACGCTGTCGTCGTCCGAAAGCTTGCGCAGTGTGTATTTGTAATACGCGAGACCGGCCGCCGCGTTGACGGCGCGCGGGTCATCCTCGTCTGCGCCGTCCTTCAGCAGCAAGCGGATTTCCTCAATGCTCGCGAGGCAAAGGGGCAGCGCGGCCGCCGCCCCTTTGCCGTCAAGCTCTGTGATCCGCCGCAGGCTGTTAAGAACAGTCCATTGGTTCATCCCATTACCTCCGTTTATACGTTGAGCACTCTCGACGCGCTGCCGAATATCTTCGCAAAGCCCGCTATTGAGGTTATTGCAGCTCTTTCAAGCTGGCGGTCGATGAGCTTGTCATACTCCGTCATAACGTCGCCCGCCTTTACCATTTCAAGGGCGCATTTTTTGTCAAGGCCTATTATCTTGCCTGCCGTGACTGCCGACGACTTGATAAGCTCGGCTCCGACGGGTGTAATCATTTTGCCGCTTGACTGGAAGCTGAAACCTGCCGCCGCGTCCTTGAACTCGCTGAGGTTCAGAAGCTTTGCCATAATCGCCGGCGTTGTTATCATGGTATTAAGCTCGTACGGGGAGAAAAGGTTCCAGAAGGTTACAAGGTCGCTGTATGTTATAGCGTGCGTCGTGGCATCGGCAATGTTACTTGACGCCGCCGCGTTGTCGTTGCCGTCGCCGTTAATGAGAACGTCCACGGCGTCCGCAAACTGCGTGCGCGCTATGTATGCGCCTATCTGCTTTAAGGTGATGGTGAAAAGGTCAAGCTTCTGGAAGCGTACGGCCTCGTAGGAGGCGACGAGCATACGCCCTCTCTTGTGGAGCTTTATGAGGTTTTCCTGTGTCGTAATCTTCGTTTCGGGGATGAACGCGCCCTCCGCCACGTCCTTCAGCTCCTTGTCGTCCTCGGACGGCACGGAGGTTACGGAGCGGTAATCAAGGCCGTCTATCACCGTCGTTGTGGCGACTATGCGCGGGAGAAGGTCCGCCTCCTCCATGCCCTGACGGACTGCCCTTGAAACGTATTCGGGAAAGAGAGCGGCGGAATCCGTCGTTGCGAAGAATTTTTCAACAGGGCTGCTGCCCGTTCCGCTGACGCGGATGTCGAAGCGCTTGAGCTGACGCTGATAGGCGTCAAGCCCCTCAAGCGGGGTGCCCTTGTAGTTTTCGGAGGGGTCAAGCCCCTCCAGAGCCGCCGTGAACGTTTTGCCTGTTCCGTAGAGGCCTTTTTCAAGCCTTAATGAATCGTATGACATTGTTTTTTCCTCCCTTGAAATCAGAGTAAAATTGTGGCGACTGACGACGTTGTGTTGACTTCGACGACAAGGTATTCCCTGCCGCCCTGCGCGGCTACGGCAACCTTGCCGCTGCCGTCGGCAGCCAGCATGTTGTAGCCGACAGTCGGGGCGGTGCCGCTGTATCCTACCTTCACCGCGCCCGATACCTGAACGGCGGCGCAGCCGCTCATAAAGCTCCTTGAAATGCCGCAGAAGCTGTCGCTTTCCGAGCAGGCGGAAACAGTGTTGTTTGCGCTCATTTTCACGGGAACGCCGGTTGTTTCAAAGCCGGTCGCGGCTTTGAAGGTAAGAATGCTTTCGTTAAAGCCGTTAATTGAAATCGACATGATGTTACCTCCGTTTGTTATATTTTGAATTCGTCGTTTTTCGCCGCGGCGTCGTTTCTGCCGCCGCCGAGCTGCAGCGAGACGGGCGCGCGCTTTCCGGCATCCTGCGCGAAGGCAGACTTCAGCTCGCAAAGCTCGTCGGTCGAAAGCTTTGCGCACATCGCCTTAAGGCTTTCGCCGTTTAAGTGCGGCATCGCGAGCATGCCGAGGCGTACCGTTTCCGACTGAAGACGCTCCCTGTAACGGACGCCGTCCGCTGCCTGCTTCTCAAGCGCTTCTATTTCGAAGCGAAGGCTTTTAAGCTCGTCTGCCGAAAGTGTTATTGAGTCGGTCTCCGTCCTGACCGCCTTTAAAATGTTGCTCAATTTGTGTTCCTCCTTTTTTGTGAACGACTTGGTAACGCCTGCCGCCGGCTGAGCGGGAACGGCTACAAACGACCATTCGTAAGCGTCCACGGGGTCTTTAAGTATCGAGTGGCAAAGTCTGCCGCCGTAGCTTTTGCCCTTGATATGCTCGCACGCGGAGCGGCGCAGATCCGTTCCGCATTCGGAGCATACGACGCTCTTAACGGAGCAGCCCACACTCGTTTCCTTTTTTATTCCCGCGTCAATGTCGGCTATAAGAGCCGAATTTTTTTCGTTTCTCGGCATGTAAGCCATAGCCTTAATATACGCGTAAGGCTCGCCCTGAGAGTTGCGGCGGTTTTCGTCCACGACAAGCTCCGCGCTGTAAAGGCGAGAGGTCTGGTCGCCGCTTTTCATGCTGTGGTCGCAGATGCCCGTTTTTCCCACGAACATACGGGCAAGAGCCCGCAGCGCGTCGGTGTCGAAGCGTTCGAAATCGCGGTCAATCTCGTTGTCGCAAAGTATCACTCCGAACGTGTAGACGTCCTGCTCCGTAAGAGCCTTTTTCGTAAAACGGTTTATAAGCTCCATGTCGGAGGCAGTCGGAGAGGAGGGCGAAATATCCGCCGTTCTGTTTTTATCCACCTTTAAACCTCCTGTCGTTATTCTGCCGCGGGAGCAGGCTGTTTGCCCGCCGGTCCCTCGGCTTCAAGACGCGCCGCCTGCGCGTTGAAAAGGCGCGCGCGGCTCAGCTCCACTTCGTCCTGGAGCGTTATGTCGTCCCAGATTACCTCCGGCTCGCAGGCAAAGCCGTTAAGGCGCAGAAACGTGCGGCAGATTCTTTCAATCACCGGCGTTAGCACCCTGCGATAGCCCTCAAGCTCGCTTGTAAGCACGTCCGCCTGCTGCGAGGACATCCGCTCCGTTGACGACCACGAAAGCCCCAGCATGAACGGCGGCAGGCCCGTTTTGGCTACAATCTGCTCAAGCATCTGTCGCACGGGAATTTCGCTGTCAAGCACCTGATTGTCCGCGCCTATGACCTTAATGCTCACGTCACCGACGGTGACGAAATCCTTAACTCTGCCGCCCGGCTGCATCGCGTCGCCCCACTCTTTTGCCACCTGCATGGCGCGTTCCTTCGCGAACGCCTTGTCGACCGCGTCATTCTGCGGCTTGTAGGTTACGGCGAAGCGGACGTTGCCCACTCTGTCCCAGTTAAGCCCTATTGTGTTGTAGATTTTAAGAAGCACCGAGCTGACAAAGGGCAGGCCTTTAAGAAGCGAGCAGCCCGAGATTTCGCCGGGCGCGGGATTAAGCGCGGAGAGCAGGATAAGCTCCGGGTATTTTACCCGGACGGGCGACACGCCGCCGCACGCGTACACCTCCACGCCGAAGCCGTCGGAGGCGCGGCGCAGCTCGATGTTCTCAAGCGGAGCGTTGTAAAGCCCGCGCACAGCACCCGAGCCGACAACAATCTCGCCGACAGACGTGCCGAAGGTCAGAAGCTGCTCGAAATACGAAGACATGAAGGACCATATTCCGATACGGTTGCCGCCGACGGCGACGCTGTTCATGAACCGCCCGAGCGCCGCGTCCGCCGCCGCGTCGGCGCAGCGCACGTCAAAGCCGCCCACGAGCCTTACTATCTTAGTTATGGCAGCGTCAATGACGGGCACCGCCTCGCGAAGCTCGGCATAAAGCCTCATCTGCGGCGTGCCGAGCGGCACATAGCCGTCTATGAGCGAAAACGGGTGCGGCGAGCTCCTTCCGCCCGCCGTCTGCACGGCGGCGTCGGAAGGCTTTTTCCTTTTGAATGGCATTTTTATAACCATCCTTTCATTGTATTTCCACTGCTATGGAGAAGAAGCCGTCGCCGCCGCGTGACAGGACTGTTTCGACAAAGTAGCGTATGTCGTCCATAGCGTGGTCGTTTTCCTTTCGCGGCGCGTCTCTGACGGCGCTGTCGTCCCAGCGGTAAAGACCGAATTCCCTTATTGTGTCTTTGCACGCCGGGCAAATCATAATCCTGCGTTCCTTTAGCGCGGAGGACACCTTGCGTACCCCGTCCGCCACGTCGTTTTTTGCCGGAACCGCCCTGAACCTGCCGTGACGTCTGATGCATTCAAGGAAGCTCGCGGCGGAGGGGTCGGCTATCACCGCCTCGATTTTAAGGTCTCCCGCAAGCTCGACGAGGGCGTTGTAATGCTCCTCGTCGGTACGTTGCTCTCCCTCACGCCGCGAATCGTAGTAGTATTCGTCAAGGCGGTACCAGCAGTCATTAACTCTGCCCCACAGTCCGAAGGACGACGGGTTGACTGTTCCGTAATCGCAGGATATGTAATACTCGCAGGGCGTTCCCCGCGGCTGTGCCACATGGCTTTCCGTCTTAAACATCGGATACACAAGCCCGTAGGCTGCCACCCACTTTCCCTCCACAAAGCGTTCGTAAAAGGCTCCGCTGTAAAGGCTCTTATAGCGTTTTATCATGGAGGGCTTCAGGGATGGATTGTCCTCCATCGTAAAATGGAGGTAGAGGCAGTTTTTTTCCTTTGCTTTCTTTATCCACTCCTCGTGGAACCAGTGAAGCGGATTTTCGGGGTTGCAGTTGAACCACAGGCGCGAGCCTTCGACGGAGCATCTCGCGAGAGCCTGCTCGACGAACGAGCGCGGCATAAGAGCCACCTCGTCAAGCAGCACGCCGCCGAGCGTCATGCCCTGTATGAGCGCCGCCGAGCCTTCGTCCTTACCTCCGAAAAGATAAAAACGGTTTGACACGCCTTCGCGGCTGATGTCGATGTAGTTGCGGGAGACTTTTTCCTCACATGTAAAGCCCATTTCTCTCAGGAGCGGAAGAACGGGCGTCACGATGTTTCGCCGCAGCGAGGTCACCGTTTTGCCGCAAAGGGCAAACGCGGTGTCCCGGAACGCGTAAAAGCTCCACGCGACAAACGAAATCGACATACAGACGGTTTTGCCGGAGCGAACGGCGCCGTCGCATATAATGGCGTCGCGGAAGTAATACGGACTTGTTTTGCACCACCAGTTAAGAACCGTCAACTGCTTATCTGAAAAGGATTTGAAATCGCTCAGGTTAATCCGGCATCTCTCCTCTCAAAATAGCGTTGCGCCTTATCGGAGGCTTTTTTCGGTTGCTTCCGCGCTTTTTTCAAGCGCTTCGTAAAACGGCAGCGCGCTGTCAGCCGCGAAAGACTTGCCGCCCAACGCCTCAAGATGCTCGAGCGCCTTTAATCTGTCGAAGAACTTTATCTCAATCGAGCCGTCCTTCTTCTTTATCTCCGAGACGCTGAACATGTCGAGCCGCTCAAGCTCTTCGGCGACGGTCTTTCCGTCCGCGAAAAGGAGCTTCAGTGCGTCGGCGTATGAACCGAAGGCCAATCTGCGGTATCCTGCGCAAACCTCGCTGAGGTCGGCTGCCCTCTCCTTTGCCATATCGGCAATCTCCGACTTTACGGAGTCCTTTTCAAGCAGGCGGACGGCTGCCCTCTGCGGCATGGCGAAGCCCGCCCTTGCCGCCGCTTCCCGTGCGTTTCTGCTTTCGGTGTAATAAACGCAGAAAAGCCTTTCCTTTGCGGTCAGTGTTTTCATTTTTTTCAGATTCCTTTCGTGTTACATATTCCGGTGCGTTCCGGCAGCCGCGAAATTCAGGCGGCTGCCTTGAAACCCCTTCACTAATGGGCAAAAAAATACCCCCCGTTGCCCTTTTAAGTGCAACAGGGGGTAAAAATTCGGATTTGTTTACAGTTTGTTTACAATTGCAAACGGTTATGTGACCTTTTTATACCATGTGTTCGGTGTTTTTGTGAAATCGGGCGTGTCTGTCAGCTTGCCGTTACCGCCCTCTCTTATCCTTGAAATGCCGAGCTCCACGATGTCGTTATAAAGCAGCTCGTTGTTTGCCTGCCACTTGTCGGGATGCTGGAATCTTGAAAACTCATCTACTTTTCTGCACGCCTTCCAGTATCTCCAGGAGATTTCCGAAAGCCTCAGACGCGTGATTTCATCTGCGCCGGAAGCCTTTTCAAAAGCGTCCTTCCAAAGGGAATTGCAGTATTCAATTTGATTATTGTTGAGATAAAGCACGGCGTCGTTGCTCATCTGTGTGAAAATGTGCATGTGCTGCTGACCGAGGTATGTAAGGCGCCCCGTGTTGGCGGTAGTCATGTCGATATACTTTCTTATCGACTTCCAGCCTGCGCCGTAATACGCCTCAAGAAACTCGTTCATCGCCTTGTCCATGTCGATGTAGGGGTTCCACAGAAGCTTTGACAGAAGGTAGGCGCGCAGCTCGGCGAACTCGCCGTTGCTCTCGGCAGCCTGATAGTTGCCCTCCTCGTAAACGCCGACCACGTTGTTTTCAACGAAATATTGAAGGTTTTGCTGTATAACTCCGAAGTCGGGGAACGGCCCTAAAAAGTTTGCGTAATTTGTGGTGTAGTCCCAGACATAAAGAGTTTTGCAGATTGCTTTCCAGTCGGCAAGGTCGCGCCTCATGTCGGCTGCCTCCGGGCACTCGTCAATCGGGTGCGAAAAGCAGCATTCGATAGTGCAGAAGCGTATGATAACATTGTCGCGCGGCACCGTTTTTTTCGGTGCGGAGCGTGTGTACTGATAGGCGAAGGTGTCGATTTTTACATCGTCGTAGCCCTCAGCCTTGACGGCGTCGGCAATGGCGTTGACGAAGCGCAGCATCGTTCCGGAGTGCGCTCCCTCCTCCTTGTCGACTGCCTTGCACCTTTCGCAGACGCAGTAATTCTGGTTGTCGTGCTGAGTTACGGATACAATCTGCGCGTTCGGGTGGCTTCTTATAAGGGCAAGAACGTCGTCGACAGCCACCTGAAGCGTGTCGGGATTTGTCAGACAAAGCTGGTCTCTTGTGCGCTTGCCTGATTTGTCAAGCGCGAAGTACTCCGGGTGCTCGTCGAAATATGTATCTGCCGCGACTATGCCGTTTGTAAGCGTGTGGGCAAAGCTTCCGGCGTAGCCGAAGTTTCCGCCTTTTTCGGGCGAAAGATAGCGGTAAATGTTGCCGTTTTGCCTGTTCGCGATGCTGTACTCGACGTCGCGCGGGCTTATCCAGTCGGTTTCGCGGTATTCGAGATACGGCCTTTCGGTAAACGCTATCGAAGCGGAAATGACGACAGTTGAGGATTGCGGTATCATTATAACGTCCTTCGTGAACCAGTGGCAGTTCAGATATTCTTCAAGGAAGGCGTAAACCCCGTAGAGAGTGCCGCGAAGCTCGCCTCCGGCTATCACAAGGTCGTCTCCGACAGTTTTGACGTCGTAGCCCTCGTCGCCGAGACTGCTCCTGTCAATCGTATACGCGTCGCCCTCGCGGTTTGTTTTGCCGACTATGATTTCCTTACCTGTCTTTTCCGTCGCGTCTGTCACGACTGCCATTTCATAGCCGCTTATCTGCCGAAGATAACCCGCAAGCTTGTTTGCGGCTGTTACCTCTGACGGCGAAGCGTTTGCGCCGCGGACGATTTTGTACTCGCTCGAACCGTTTTCAATCAACGTCATGGGTTGCCCCTCCGGAGTATAATACTTGTTGTCGGCCGCTTCATCGGGCGGATATATTTCGCCGCAGATGCTTGTGGAGAACAGCAGTAAAAGTGACGCGAAAAAAGCCGTTATCTTCTGAACCAGTTTATTAAAGTCCATAACTTTTCTCCTTTCGGTCTTTTTTTCGGGCGATGATGCACGGCGGTTATGATGCGCGCGTTAATTCAGCGTAACCTTGAGCGTCTTAATTTCGAACGGTCTGAACGAAAGTGGAACTGCGTTGCCCGTAAACTCTGCTTTCTCGTCCTTTTCCTCAAGCAGGTTGCAAACAGAGGCCGAAGCAATTTTTCCGCCGAAGGTGACGGTGCAGTCGGTTTTCCTGTTCCACGTTTCGTAAAGACGGACTATTAGAGCGTCGCTGTCCTCAGCCTTTTTGACGGTTTCGATTATTATGTTTGACTTATCGGCCTTTACAAGCGACATTGTGCCTGAAAGCGTACCGTCGTGAGCATTTGACGCGGCGCAGTAAAGCGGGACGTTGAGAGAATAGCCCTCGCTGACGACGTCGGAGGAAGCGACGGTGCCGGCATGGGGATATAAGGCGTATGTGAAATTGTGTATCTCCCTGTCCTGAAGGTGGTTTGGCGTTGTCGCGCTGCGAAGGAGCGTCGGCTTTATATGGCCCTCCTTGACTGTCCAGCCGTATTTGCAGTCGTTAAGGACGGCAAAGCCGAAGCTGTTGTCGGAAAGGTCGGCCCACTTGTGGCCGCAGACCTCGAACTGGGAGAAATCCCACGTTGTGTTGGTGTGGGTGGTGCGTTCGATATTGCCGAACTGGATGTCAAACGTCGCCTTTACGGCGTTGACATCAACGGGATAATCGGCCTTGAGCGCGATGTCCTTTTCCTTCCAGTCGACTACATAGCGAACGTCCACGCGCACTGTATGCGGATAGAATATGAAGTACTGGAAGATGGTTGAAAGGTTGAATTTGCGCGTAACCTTAATTACGGTGCGCACCGCTCCGTTTTCAACGACATCGCAGCAGTCCACATTATCTATATTCCAGTATTTTTCATCATAGAAGCACTTGATATCCCATGCGTCGTGGTTATGCGGCCTGTCCTCGTATGCTATCAGCCTGTTCAAGGCTTCGCCGGCGGGAGCCACCGCCCTGCCGTTCTCCTTTAAGACGAACGAGGAGATGTTCATGTTGCCGTCGAACTTCAGCGAGTAGAAGCTGTTTTCCGCGCCGGAAGCGTCAGCGGCGTATAACGGCTTGCCGGCGTCCGCCTTGCCGGAAACGATTCTGAATGCCTTGCAGCCCTTTGCGGGAACTCCCTTTGCAAGGAAAACGAGCTTTCCGTCGGCTCCCGTCTGCATCGGACATACGCTTCCGTCCGTGTCGACGATGTGGAAATCGCCTGTCTGCGGCATTTCGGCTTCGACGACGTCGTCCCTGTCGAAGCCGAGGGTGTTGAACACTACGAGCGAGTCACCGTCAAGCTTCATCTTTGCCGTCAGCGCATTTACTGCCTTTTCGGCAAGCCCTCTGCCCATGGCGAGCGTTTCCTCATACTGCTGCTTCGAGTCCTCGTAAACAGCGGCAATTGACGAGCCGGGGATAATGTCGTGGAACTGGTTAAGAAGAATTATCTTCCACGCTTCAAGTATTTTTTCCGCCGGATATTCCTCTCCCGTAAGCAGGTGCGCCGTTTCGCAGAGAGTTTCCACGTCGTGATATAAAAGCTCGCATTTGCGGTTGTAGCGTTTGTTGCGCGCCTGCGCCGTAAGCGTTCCCCTGTGGAACTCAAGGTATAGCTCGCCCGCCCATTTAGGCAGACGGTCGCTGCCCTTAACCTCTTTCGCCAGCCTGTCGAAGAAGGTGCGGGCGAATTCCATATCGACGCGCGGACAGCCGGGGATACCCTTGTGCATTCTTACGCCGTTTTCAAGCATTTCTCTCGTAGGTCCGCCGCCGCCGTCGCCGTGACCGTAGGAGCACAGGACGTTCCTGTTGAGGTCCTTGTTGCCGTACCTCTTCCAGCCGCCTATGACCTGGCTCGGCTCAAGGCTTGCGTTATATGTTGTGATGAATTCGTCGTCGTCGCTGCCGCTCCTGCTTGGGATGAAGTGTGACAGCACCTCCGAGCCGTCGATTCCCTTCCACATGAAGGTGTCGAACGGGAACCTGTCATATTCGTTCCATGAAATTTTTGTGGTCATGAAGTAATCTATATCGGCAAGCCTGATTATCTGGGGCAGCGCCGCGCTGTAGCCGAAAACGTCGGGAAGCCACATAATCTTATTGTCTACGCCGAACTCATTTTTAAAGAAGCGTTTGCCGACAAGGAACTGGCGTACAAGCGACTCGCCCGAAACAACGTTTGTGTCGGACTCGACCCACATGCTGCCCTCGGCTTCCCAGCGTCCCTCTTTGATTTTTTCCTTAATCTGCTCGTAAAGCTCGGGGTAGTCCTGCTTGACAAAGTCGTAAAGCTGCGCCTGCGGGGACATGAATTTATAGTCGGGATATTCCTTCATCAGGTTGATGACCGAGGCGAAGGAGCGGCCCGTCTTGTCTCTTGTCTGGCGGAGCCTCCACAGCCACGCGGTGTCGATATGCGTGTGACCTATGGCGGAGGTTACGGCATCCGTTTCGGCTCCGAAAATCTCGCCGTCGAGGAAGCGAGAAGCGGCGCGGACGGAGGCGATGAATTTATCGTAATCGCAGGTGTTAAGGTCAAGCATCGTAACGGCCTTGTTCAGCGCCTTTATTATATCAATTCTCGGCAAAGCGTCGTGGTCGTAAATCGTCGCTACCTCCCACGGCACAAGAAGGTCAAACATCAGGTCGCGCACTTCCGCATCTACCGTTTTAAGCGTGGCGCAAAGCTGCGCCTGCCCCCTGAAATCCCAGTCGTCGCAGTATGCGCTTAAAGCGATATCGAAGGTTTCGCCGCCCTTCGCGCAGTCGGAGAGATATATGAAGGTATGATTCATGTCAACGCCTTGAATAAGCTCACCGTTGAGGTAGAGCATAAACTGATGGGCGCGCGTATTCCAGCCGGAGTGGGGGAACGGATTGATGTCGTAAATTACCTTTTTGCCAGCAAAACGCTCGGGAATGGTTACAGTATGACGGAACCAGCAGTATTGCTCGCGGTAGCCCCAGTATTCGTCGGCGCCGAACGGACGCCATTCGCCCTCGTTAAGCTGCGAAATCGGGTACTGACCGTCCCTGAACATAAAGTCGCCGACACGTTCGGTGTCGGTGTAAACGCGGCCGCGGAGGTCGCTGATAATTCTGCGCACCCTTTGGGCGAGCATTTTGCGCTCGGAGTTTTTGTCTTTGAAAGGAATGTCGAAGTTTGCCATAGATAGCCTCCCGGTTTATATATTTTTTATTATTCTTCAATCGGTTTATAAAAGACGTCCAGAACCGTTTCGAGGGCGGCATGCTCGTCGTAATAAAACTCGGCGAAATTCTCGCCCATTTTCATTTCGCCCTTTAAAGAAACGAAGTTGTCAAAGCTTACTCCCTTCGGAAGCACGGTGGTGGCAAGATAAGTCGCCATCGAAAGGGTTAAGTTTGTGTGCGAATAAGCGGACGCGGTGCTGTAAAGATTCGGGATTACGCTGAAATTGTTAAGCGCGTATTTTGTCGCCTTTTTGGCAAAGGCCTTGATATACTGAATCTGGCGCGCGCGCCTGTATGTGTCGGCGTTTATGTCGTGCTGGTTTCTCGCGCGGACGTACGAAACGGCTTTATCACCGTAAAGAGTAACGGTTTCGCCTTCTTTAAAGTTGCCTATCGTTTCAAGTGCGGTGACGGTAACGCCGTCTATAGCGTCGTTTAGAACGGAAATGCCTTCAAGGTCGAGAGCCGCGTAAAAGTTAACGGGGATTCCGTACAGCACCCTCTCGATTGAGGTTATAACGTTTTCACAGCTTGTGTTTGTGCCGTTGCCGTATGCGTAAGCAAGGCATATCTGCATCTTTTCAACGCCGACGTAAGCGCCGGACACCGTATAAAGGTTTACCTCAACCATAAGGTCTCTGGGGATGCTTATAAACGTCAGGTCGCCTGTTTTAAAGTCCAGCGCGGCGACGAGAATAGTATCGGCCTGTCCGGCCGTGCCTATCACGCCCTCGTTTGTGCCGAGAGTTTCTTTGTCGACGCCCATGAGGGCTATTGTGATTAAATTCTGATTGAGCGCATATTTTTTGCCGTTATACTCAACGGTTCTGCCCTCGTCGTATGTCGCCGCGTAATCGTTATTTGAGATACCGACCGATTCACCCGAACCAATGCTTTTCTTTCCTATCCTGTTAAGGGTTATAACCGCAGCTACTCCGCTGATTAAAAGCACCAAAAGAACGGCCGCCAGCATGTGCAGCACCTTCGCGACGGGACCGCGTCTTTTTCTCAGGCGCCTGTGCCGCCGCTTTGCCTGTGTTGAGTTGTTGTTGTCGTCGGTTTCGCTTTCCGGCACTACCTGATACTTTTTTACAAGCCTGTCCATGTCTGACGAACTTTTACCCTCATTTGAATGTGAGGAATGCCCAGAGCCGCTGTGGCTGCGCGAAGAAGAACCGCCCGAGCCGCTGTGCCTGTGCGACGAGCCGTTTGTACTGTTGCCGTGAGATGACGAGCCGCCGCGGCGGTGTTCTTCATCGCTTGTGCCGCGCCGGGCAGCCTCCGGCCGGGAGCCTGCCGCCGTGGAGCTTTTCGTATTCTCTTTTTTTTCTTCGCCGTTTACCGTGCCGAAGCCGTCGACGTCATTTTGTGTGTTCATCGCTTATTAAAACCCCGTTTACCAGATATCTTCCTCTGTAGCCGTAAGTCAAGCAGGTGCTCAGAACAAGCAGCCTGTCGCTATCATCAAGAGTAACGCCCTCCCTGACGTTCTTTTTCAGGGACGCGGGATTCATAACGTAATCGAAATATTCCCTCAAAACCGACGGGTCGGAAAAATCGAACGTGTTAAGAATGTGCCTGTCGTCGTACTTGTATGCAGAAACAATTCTGTACGTCAGAATATGGCCGGGAGTATATATGTACATAAACTCGTTTTCGTCAAAAAACTTTTTATCCTCGAAATAGTGCAGGTTTGTAAACATGCCGCCCGTAATATAGTTGTGCCCGTAAAGCACGGTTACGGGGTCTGAAAAGTCAAGAGAGTTGTGTGACTGTGAAAAAATTGAGCCGAGTCTTGAATATTTTCCGTCAATATCGCGCTTCATGTAATACAGGTCGTCTATTCTGCTCTGTACGACGGGCAGCTCGATTTCGGCGTTAGGTATGCTTATCCACGCGTAAATCTCGTCGTTTTGCTTTTTCAGTTTTGCAAAATCAACGGGATTTTCCGGCAAGGTTTCGCCCTCCGTCGCCGTTTCTGTTTCCGTCAGGCCCTCAAGCTTTTTCCTTAGCTCGTGATTTTTTATGCCCATTACCGCGAGAAAAACGGCGACGGCGCAAAGCAGCAACGAAAGGATTATGAATATAGCCTTTTTTACAGGCAGTTTTATTCCGGTATCCTCGCTCATTTTTTCTCCTGTTCCGTTACATACAAAAAGACCTTGTAGCCGCAAGGTCTTTTGTCAAGGTATTATTATTGATGAATTATTCAGCCTGCGCGGCCTTTTTGCTCTTTTGATCGACACACGCCGCGACAGCCATTCCCGACACAAGAATAAACGCCGCGCCAAGCAGCCTTTCGCCGCCGCCGGTTTCGGGCGATGTGTCGGAATCGTCGGGCTTCGCCGTTGAGCTTTCTCCGCCTTTTGTTGTGCTTCCGCCCGTGGCGTCGTCTCCGTCGCCGGGCTTAAGCGTCTGCGTTTCGCCGGGCTTAGCCGTGGTGATTCCCGTACCGTCGGGGCTGGTTGTGCCGCCCGAACCGGTTGTGCCGGTAGTAGGCTTAATCGGAACAGTGGGACCGTCGGGAATAACAGTGGGCGAGGGGCTTTCGACGGTGTCGGCGGCGTTTGCCGTAACCGCCGAAACAAAGACGACAAGCATAAGAGCAGCCGTCAGTACCAGGAGAAATCTTTTCATATCCATGCACCTCAAATGTCTTATTATACAATACAAATAGTCAAATAGATGATATCATACCGGAGATATCTTTGTCAACAGTTTTTTATTAAGGTGCGCTTTATTATTGGATTTTATCAGATAAATATTATATATGTCAAGGATTGAAGTTCTTCGTAATTTATTGTCGCCTTATCATTCGTATTATCCGCCGCCGGGGCTATTTCGTAAGCCGTGCGGTCGTCATCCACCATGCACAGCATCATTTCCGGCATAAGCCTGTGAAAGTCGGTTATAAACGAGCTGCAGTCTTCCCGCGGAAACCCCGTTACAACCCTTAAAACGCTTAGCCCCCTTGCATATTGCAGGGCGATTTTAACAGGCTCGTCGCTGAAGCAGACTGTCATTTCCGCGTTTGTATCGGCGGCGGCGCGGTTAAAAACTCAAGCGCGTTTCTGTCGGGGTTATAGCATTGCCGCTCAGGGAACACGCTTAGTATCCTTGACGACGCGCCCCCGCTTTTTGCAATTGCCGTTCCCGCTTCAATAAGCCTTTTGCACGAAAGCTGCCGGACAGCTCCTTCGGGAACAGCTTGTTGCAGACCGAAAGCCCGAGAAAGCGTGTGTCGTCAACGGGTATTACAATTGTGATTTCAGGCCCGGTCATTTTAAGACCTCCTTTGCCGCCGTCAGATAAACGGGACAAAATCCTTCGCACCGTAGGTCTTGTTTACTAAATCGCTCAGGCGCTTCAATGTCTTTTCGAGCGACGGGATGATTTTGTACTTAAAGAGGGGGGACTGCGCCTTTTTCTGATTGCTTAAGATTCCAAGCTCATACATGATTGTGTAAAGCCGCTGTTCCGCCGCCTTGTACGCCGGTATGCTCCAGTCGCGGCTGTTGTAAACCTCCCTCGCCTCTGCGTATGCCGATATAAGCTCCTCCCTCTGCGCCGTAGTGCCGAGAGAGTTCAGCCGCTCCTCGTCAAGCCGTGAGCAGACACCCATCATGTTTTCAAGCAGACCGAGGTCGCGATAGTAGGTGAACTGCCTGTAGCCGCCGTTGTTTACCCTCGAGTCTGTGATATCGTGGTTTACGGCAATCTGCACGCAAAGCTCTATAATGTCGTTTACGGCAGTCTGGAGCTTTAGGTGGCTCTGGTTTCTTACAAACCACGTTCTGTCGGGAAGCGCCGCTGTGCCGGCGTCTATATCTCCCTCGGGCGATATATAGCTTTTGTCTATCGCGGGGACATAATCGGCGGAAAGCTTTTCGCCGAGGTCAGCCGCGGTCGCGCCTATTGAGGAGGACTGAACCTGTATTATATTGTCGGAGCTGTATTTATAGCAGTCGAACGTGGCCGGAAGCGAAAGGTTGTAGCCGCACACGACGAAAATATCCATTCCGTCGTCGCAAAGACTTCTGATTGTGGAACGCGCGTTTTTCTGAATCTCGTAGTATCTGTCGGTCTTTTCCTTAAGCTTTGCGTGCGCCTCGTCCGATATAAGCTTAGCCGAAAGCTTTTCGTACTCGCTGCTCGGAACGAGCGCCCACATGGACGGGCAGTTCGTAATAAGGTTGCTTAACACCTCGTTGACGGCACGCTCGCAAAGCGTCATTAGAAAGCCGGAAAAAATACGTTGCGGCAGAATCCGCAGGACGATGTTCGCAAGGTAGCCGAGCCAGACGTAATCGTCGCCCGCCAGCTGTATAAGCGTCGGGAACAACTCCGAGTAGAACAGCTCCTTGTTGTCGAACGAAAAGTTCGCCCCCATAATATCCGCCAGCAGATAGGAGCCGTCGACAGCCGCCGCCGCGAAAACGATTCTGTCTATTTCGTCGGGGTCGCAGAATTCGGAAAGATAGACGTTGCCTATTGTGCCGCCGAGGCTGATGAACACAATGCTGACCTTACTGTGTCCCGTTTCCGCTTTAACCATGTCTATGTATTCGTTCAGCCTTGACGCTATATCGTATGTATCGCCGAACGAGCTGTATGCGTAGTAGTAGGCGTGGTCGTAGCCCGCCTTTGAGGCAAAGTTAGAAATGTTTACCTGCCTCATTAAAAAGTCGTATTCCGTTTCGTATTTCGTTGTGGGGAGGGCATTGCCGTTTTCATCCTTTCCATAGCCCTTTGCGTAATTGTAGGATTTGTCGGGATGATTTTTAGCCTCCTCGAAGGAGTACCAGTATTCGTCAACAGCCACGCCGTACTTTCTTGTGCCGTCGGGGTTGAAAAAGTGGCTCTCGCAGCAATCCTCAAGGATTTTGAGTGCCTTGTCTGTAAATTTTTCAGTCCTGCCGAGCAGCAGGTTCATAATAAGTTCGAACGCCGACTTTTTTAGGTTTTTAATGAGCGCGTTCATGTCAAACATGAACTTCATGTCCATGCCCTCGACAATCGGGAAGCCGTCGCTCGTCATTATGTCGTTTCCGTCCTTGTCGGTGACATATACCTGCGACTGCATAATACCGGGTACAATAATTACCGGCGTGTAAGCGCAGCCGTCGCCCGCGCATGTTGTTTTGCGCGTCCACTGCCCGGAAGCGCTTTCCTCATGGGAGTGATAACCGCCCGCGGTGTTACCGTCGGAGAGTTGCTCCATTGCCTGTTCTACGGTGTTTACCTGCGAAACCTTGTCCGCCGCTTCGTCCGCTCTTGCGAAAACAAAAGCGGAAGGGATAATAAGAGCAAAAGACAGCAGGACGCAAAGGCATTTTTTCAGCTTATGAGACATAATTTTATCAACCTTTCGTTTGTAAAACACTCGTGTAGATTATGAACAATTATTATTTGAAAGTCAATACGGGCTTTAAGTTTTTCTGCCTCTTTTTGCCTTGATTAGCCAGTCTGTGACGTCTGTCCGCAGGTAAGCGCTGTCCCACGAATTATGTCCGTCCCCCTGAAAAACGGTAAGCTCCGCGTGACCGCCGCAGGCGTTTACGGCGTCCGCCATTCCGGCGGAGCAGCTTAAAGGCACAACCTCGTCCAAAGCTCCGTGAAACGCACGAACGGGCGTATCCTTCAGCGCGCCGCACCTCCACGTCATACCGCCTCCGCATACGGGCGCTATGGCTGAAAAGCTTTCGGGAAAGAGCTGTGCCATTTCCCAGGTGCCGAAGCCGCCCATGCTAAGGCCTGTAAGGCTTATCCTGCTTTTGTCGGCGTGATATTCCCCGGCAGCCCAATCAATAAGCTCCTTAAGCTCGAAGGCTATGTTACCCCAAACGGCGTTATCCGGACACTGCGGGCAAAGTATGACGGCGGGATATTTTTTGCCCTGCGATATGTATTTAGGCAGAGCGTTTATTTTCACCCTTTCGATGTCGTCCCCTCTTTCGCCGGCACCGTGGAGAAATACTATCATAGGATAATTTTTGCTGCCGTCGAAGCCGTCCGGCAGACTGACAAGATATCTGAGTGTGAGACTTCGGGTAACAGTAAAGCTGCCGTTATCCATTTTCAGACAGTCCTTTCGGATAAGTATGGACACATTATACCTTTACGCGCCGATATTGTAAAGTGCACGGCGGGAAATTACAAAGGTCAACAGATTTATTGGCTATTATTGTGTTGAAAAAACTTGTGACATGTGATAAAATAATATCTACATATTTTTGAAAGGATGTATATAATGGACAAATATTTAATCATCAACGCCGACGATTTCGGCATGTGCCACTCCCAGAACGTTGCCATAATGGACCTGCTTTTAAAGGGCAGCATCACCTCATCCACAATCATGGCCCCCTGCGCGTGGGCGTTTGAGGCGGTAAAGTTCGCCGCCGCCAACCCGCAGCTTGCCATCGGCGTTCACTGGACTCTCACAAGCGAGTGGAGCACCTACCGCTGGGCTCCCGTCAGCACAAAGAGTCTGCCCTCGCTTCTTGACGAGGAAGGCTTCATGTGGCACGAAAGCGACCAGGTCGAGGAAAACGTCGACATCGACGAGGTCGAAACTGAAATAAGGGCGCAGATTGAAAATCTTAAAAGGCTCGGCCTTAATCCCTCCCACGTCGACAACCACATGGGCTCGATTTACGGCATCGAAACAGGCAGGCTCGAGCTTTTGAACCTTGCTATCGACGTCGCCGGCGAATATGGTTTCCCGTTCCGCTTTCCGGGAAAGATTTTAGCGTCACAGGTCGACAACGAAATGCTCGAAATAAAAATCGACAAGGACCTTGTGCTTACCATGGCAAAGAAATTTACGGAATATGCTGACAGCAAGGGCGTCGCGCTGCCCGATTACCTTATCCCCAACGACTGGGCGGGACCGCAGAAGGACAGCTACGAAAACTTCAAGGAGTACATGTACGAGCTTTACAGTTCCTTCCCCGAGGGTATAACCGAGACATACATACATCCGGCGGTCGAAAGCGACGAGCTTAAGGCGATAACAAGCAACTGGAGAAGACGCGTGTGGGAATACCAACTCATGTGCGACCCCGACACAAAACAGCATATCGAGGCTTGCGGTATTAAGCTTATTAATTACCGCGACCTTAAGAAGATGCGCTTCGGCGAATAATCTGAACAAACAAATAACCATGGAGGTGGCCAAGTGGCAGACAAGCAGGGCGCGGCGGTCGATACCCGCTCGGAGAAACGGGCCGAGACTGCTCCCGGAGACGAGGGCTATGTTTACCAAAACAGACGCTACGTCGGGACAAAGGAAACAATAGGCTATGTCGTTTTCGACATGGCGCAAAGCTTTAACATCAACACCTATTCGGCCAGATTCATAACAAACATTCTGCAGATAAGCCTCAAGCTTCAAAGCTATGTCACCGTAATAAACGGCGTGTGGGACGTGGTCAACGATGTCTTCACCGGCGCGATTGTCGACAAGACGCGCACGCGCTGGGGCAAATTCAAGCCTTATCTGATGGTGCTGGCTATACCCGGCACGATTCTCACCTGCCTTTACTGGCTTCTGCCTGTCTTTTTCCCCGGCTCTCCGCCAAACGACATGACAAAGTTCGGGTTTTACCTTGCACTGGCTCTTATAAGAGAGGGAGTCGGCACCTTCCAGGGTATCGCGCAAACGGGCATGATGGCAACGATAACGCCGCATCCCGTCGACAGAACAAGGCTTATAACCATTGCAAACTTTATGTCCGGAATGCTGGGCGAAAAGCTGCCCGAGCAGATAATGACGCTGCTGCTCGACCTCGTCGGCAACGGCGTTTTCGGCACTCCCGAAAAAACGTACAAAAAGCTGTTTGTCTTTATGGGCAATTTCACAACAATCGTCAGCGGCGTGGCGGCGTTCTGGTTCTTCCTGATATCGCGCGAGCGCGTCATGCAATCCGTCGAAAGGCCGAGTATAATGCAGGGCGTAAGGTCCATAATCAACAACAAGCCCGTTTTGCTGCTTACGCTTTCCGAAACACTGAACGGCTTCTCGATAAGCGGCAGCAAGTCGGATTACCTTATCGACGTGCTCAATTTCGCGTCGCTGAACTTCTTTACAGGCATTCCCGGCTCAATAGTCCACCCGATTGCATACACTCTTGTGCCGTGGTTCAGGCGCCATTTCTCAAGCAGGACGCTTTATATCGTCGCGAACTACATAGGCAACATCCTTATGGTGCCCGTCTTCCTTGTTGGCTGTATCGGCGGCAAAAAGAACGGCCTTTACAAAAAGGTTGTTCCCATGGGAATAGCGCTTACTCTTTGGGAAACAACCTTCATGTTCTTCTACGGCGTCAGAAAGGTAATACCGTCCGAGCTTTACAACGAGTCAATGGACTACTGCGAGTGGAAAAACGGCTATCGCTCCGAGGCAATGACGACAATAGCCAAGGGACTTGCAAAGAAGATGACGGGTATTTTTTCAAGCTTCATCACGCTTCGTGTAAAGGAATGGATAGGCTACGACGTGTCGGCATATGTCCGCGGCTCCGCTCAGACCGACGACGCGAAGTTCGGGCTTTTCACCATGTTCACCATTCTGCCGTTTGTCACAAGCTCCTTCGGCATAATTCCCATGCTTTTCTACGACCTCGGCGGAAAAAAGAGAGAGCGCATGTACGAGGAGCTTCTTGCCCGCCGTGCTTCGCTTTCAAAGGAGGCGACAAGCGGCGACGCGGAGTCGCTCAGCAGAGTGGCAAAAGCGCAGATGGAAATAGGCAGCGAAAAGCATACGCTTGACGAACTCGATTACTGATGAATATGTCGGGCTGATTGTTAACAAACTCTATATCATTTTTTTAAACATTGTTCATCACGGCGTCACATTTTCATCCTATATTATAATCGTACTCAGCGATGAAAGGAGCCGCACCGAGTATTCGCTGAGAGTCTCGAAAAAAGAGACAACCCCCTCCTCAAAGCAACCCCTCATAAGTAAAGCCCCCGTTTCAACACAACGGGGGCTTTGCCTTTTTTCGCAATTCTTTTTTGCTTTTGATATGTGAAAAATTGTTGAAAGTTACGGGGGAATTTGATAAACTGTGTAAGGACGCTTCCACTTCGGGCGCACCTATGTGTGCGACCGAAGCCGGTCATAAACGATGATTTATATATAGGGAACGGTCTTGATCGTTCCGCGGGGTTTTATGAAGTTTCGGACACGGCGCGCCGTGTCCCTACAACAAGATGTTTTTTCGGTCTTATTCGGAACGCATGAATGCGTTTCCTGCTACCGTGTGTCTTCTCAAGCTTGAATAAATGTCTTTATTGTAGGGGACGTCGCCCTCGGCGACCCGTTTGCACGTAATAAAATAAAGCGAAAGGAACATACAAACCTATGGAACTGAAACCGATAAAAATGCTTGAAAACAGGGTGTGGAGAATCTACCTCGGCGGAAAACTTCTTGACGATCTTCGCGGCAAGGACGGCGAGGACGGCTATTTCCCGGAGGACTGGCTCGCCTCCGTCGTAACGGCGACAAATCCGCCGCGCGACGACGCGCCGGAGCGCGAGGGGCAAAGCCGCGTCGAAACTGCCGACGGCCCGACTGTTTACCTCAAGGATCTGATAGACGAAAACCCGGAGGGCTTCCTCGGGCGCGGGCATATCGAAAAATTCGGCATAAATTTCGGTGTGCTTACAAAGTTTCTCGACTCCGCCGAAAGGCTGCCAATACAGGTTCATCCCGACAAAAAGGCGGCAAGGGAGCTGTTTAATTCCGATTACGGCAAAACCGAGGCTTGGTATATCCTCGGCGGCAGGGAGATAAACGGCGAGCAGCCTCATATTCTGCTCGGCTTTAAGGAAGACGTAACAAAGGAACGGCTCCGCGAGCTGTTTGACAGGCAGGATATCAAAGGCATGGCGGAGCTTATGCACAAAATCCCCGTAAAGCCCGGCGACGTTTTCATCATAGAGGGAGGAACGCCCCACGCCATAGGCCCCGGCTGCTTCCTTTTAGAGATACAGGAGCCGACGGACTATACGATAAGCCTTGAAAAATGCAACACATTAGGCGAAAGAATGCCCGACTTCATGTGCCACATGGGAATAGGCTTTGATAAGATGTTCGACTGCTTTCACTACACAAAGCATACGGAAGCGGAGCTGCTGGCAAAATTCAAGCTTATTCCTAAAGAGCAGGCGCAGGCGGACAGATTCAGGGTTACAAACCTTATTTCATATGAAAGAACGCCCTGCTTCGCGCTGAACAGGATTGACGTCTTCGGCAAAATGACGCGCGTATGCACCGGCAAGCCCTCCGCCTATGCCGTAACGGCGGGCGGCGGCACGATAGGCGGAGTTAATGTAAGGCGCGGCGACTGCCTGTTTATTCCCGCCATGGCTGCCGACTTCAGTGTCGAGGGAGAAATGACAATAATAGAGTGCCTTCCGCCCTGCTGAGTATCGGTGAATTCTTAAGACAACACCGCTTTGCTTTAAAGATTCTCCGCTTCGCTCAGAATGACAGGTTTTATTCCACATATCATCCTAAGGAGCGAAGCACCGTTTCCCAGTTGTCATCCTGAGGTGCAATGCGCCGAAGGATCTGTAAATAACAAAAAGCCCGCCTGTACGGGTGAACTATAAAGACAACCCGGGCATCTCGTAAATGAGTTGCCCGGGCTATTCTATTCTGTTTCCTAAACTTAACAACCTGCCAAGAAAAAACTCACTACAGCTCGAAAAAACCTTTTCCGCCCCTGACTTTAAGCATCAGGTCAGAAATAAACGCAAGCAGTTTTGTGAGAGGCGGCTGAATTTTGTCGGCAAAGGTTTTTTCGGCGGGCATGTATAAGCCTGCCCGTACAAGCGCGTCGAAAAGCGCCTGATACGCTTCGTCGAACTCGTTTAAAGGCACAAGATAGTCGTCCCTTGCCCGTTCGGCGCCGGCAAGAGCCGTTTCCACCGCCTCACGGTCGGCAGGTGCTATCCCGCCGCCGACGTTTCGGAGAAAAGCCGTCGCCTCTGCTATTATGGCGTTCATTTTTTTCGTATTTCGTCCGCACATGAACTGCGGATAACGTGGGTCGGAGTAAACATCGGTTATTTCGTCGTCAAGCAGTATCTTGCATAAAAGCGTCACTATTACGCCGTTCCAGATTGTCTGCTCATGCGCCTGGCCGTCAAAATACCATGTGGTGTCGGGCAGCAGCCCTGTCGAGGCGTCGACGACACGGTCGGGCGAAATGTGGTTGTGCGAAGTGTCAGAGCAGTTTGCGCTTGTGTTCTGCTGAACATAGCCGTCGGGTAAGGTCTGACCCGAAGGCACGGAGTGTGCGCCGAAGGACGCCGACGAGAGGTGTATAAGCCCGTCGCCGTTAACGTCGTCCCACGACTTGACGAATTTATAGCCGGGATAATCGTACTCGGTAAGCGCGTAAACGCGTACATCCCATTCGTCCATGAGGTATTGCAGGTGTTCCTTCATGTTAAACTGTGCTTCGTGGAACATGTCTAACTGACGCCTAATATCTCTGTGCGCGTCGTCCGACAGATATTTTTCCGCCAGAGCTTCGTATGATGAGGACGGGACAAGCCCCCACATCATTGTGCAGTTTATAAGGAACGAGTCGCGCAGAGCGTCAAGAGCGCTGTTAATAACACTTTTAAGCACCCATGACGGCAGGAGCCTTAAGCCGAGCCCTATAAGGTAGCCCGTGTAGCCGTCCATCATGGAGGTCCATATATCGCGGTAAAGCATATGGTCCTCGTCGCTTATATTCCCGGAATATATGTCGGAAAACATCATGGAGCCGTCGGCGGCGGGAATAACAAACAGGATTTCGTTAATGCTGCCGGCTATTTCTTCCCTCTTTTCGGGGGTGGCGAAATCCTCATTAAGGCAAAGCTCAAGCAGCATGTCGGCAATGGAACCGCCGAGGCTTATAAAGCACAGGTTAACCTTGTCGGAGCCTGTTTCGCGCTTGACTGTGTCTAAGTATTCAATAAGCCGCTCCGTAATCGTCAGCATATTGCCGAAGCTGTTGTAGGAAAAATAATAAAGGTTTTCCTCGCCCGCGACGGACGTGTATTCGCGCAGAGGCACCTCGCCGTATATGTATGACTTCTGCTCCTCCGTGCAGCCCTTCATGCTGCCCTCGTAAATCTCTTCCCGCATTGTGGCGCAGTACCCGTTTTCGTCTGCGCTTACCGGCTTCAGCACGTCGGCGAGCGTGTTATAAACAGTGCGTGAAAAAAAGAAGTCGCTCTGCGTAAAAACGGAACCTAAAAGCGGCGGCAGAAGCTTTGCTATAAGCTTTTTAAAGTCCAGCTCATACCGAAACGGAATAACTGTCTGCGGCTTTCCCTCGCCGTTTAATATGTAATTTCCGTCCCCGTCAAGAATAAAAACCTTTGACTGACCGAAGCCCGGTACAATCACAGTCGGAACCGTTTCTCCGTTTGCCGCGCCGTCGGAGCCGAAAGAAAAGGATGTGACTTCGAAGCCTTCGTTTTCAAGCGCTCCGGCAAGCGTTACTTTTGCTTCTGGTTCTTTGGCGGAAACGGGCAAGGAAGCCGTGGGCAGAAGCAGAAGCAAAGCCGTAAGCAAAGAGAGATATCGTGCAATCTTGCCGTAAGGTTTTTTCATTTCAGCACTTCCCTTATTATCTGATAATTCATATTTTATTTCTTTTCTGCGCAAGTGTCAAGTGCGCCGTTATTTAGCGCCGCGGCATGAAGACATCCGCTTGTCGATTTCCAAGTTAATTTGTAATAATGGCAGGGCTGCCGCCTTGACTTTGAACTAACCGGGTGATATAATCTTTGACGGTGAAAGTGCTTCGCAGTTCCCATATCAGAAACGGGTATCAATGTTTCCGAAACGGCTTGGAGGCCTGCTGCGCGTGTGACCTTAATACGGTTTGCCGCCTGCGCCTTTGTGCCGCGGATTTAAGGAGGGTCACATTTGAACAAGGATAAAAAGGTTCAGGAACTGGTCGACTTTTACGGCGACTGGTTCAGAGACGGAAAAACGCTGGACGACGGCAGAATGACATCGGAGCTCTATCCCTACGACGAGATGTTTTCGCCTATCCGCATCAACAAAATGACGGTGAAAAACAGGCTCGTCATGGCACCCATGGGGAACATCTCCATGTGCGAGGAAACCGGCCGTCCTAACGAGAAGATGATTGCCTATTTTATCGAGAGGGCAAAGGGCGGAGTCGGGCTTATAACAACCGGTCTTGTGCCCGTCTCGCACGGCATCGACAATTCTATAACGGAGCTTGGCAAGCTCTCCTATTTCCCGAGGATCGACAGGAGCCGCACTGTCTTTGCCGGCTGGCGTGACCTTGCCGCGGGCTGCCACGCCTACGGGTCGAGAATTTTCATCCAGCTGTCGGCGGGGCTCGGCAGGGTGGGAAATCCCCAATGCCTTGTCAACGAGCTGAAGTTCCCGAACTCCGCTTCGGTCAACCCGAGCTGGTATATGCCTCAGGTTCCGTGTCTTCCGCTTTCCGCCGTAAAAATTCATAAGCTTATTAACAATATGGGTCAGGCCGCGGCGGACTCAAAGGCTATGGGCTTAGACGGCGTTTACCTGCACGGCCACGAGGGCTACCTGCTTGAGCAGATGACGAACCCCGCCTTCAACCGCCGCAAATTCGGCAGATACGCCGACTGGCAGGCGTTCGGCATTGACGTTGTCAAAAAAATCAGGGAGCGCACGGGCGACGATTACCCGATTATGTACAGAATAGACCTCTCGCTCGCGCTGAACGAAACCTACGGCGACAGGATGGACAGGAAAGAGCTTAAGAAGTTCAAAAACGGCAGAACAATCGAAATGACGCTTGAGTACATGAAAAATCTTGTGGCGGCGGGCGTAGATATCTTCGACGTCGACCTCGGCTGCTACGACAACTGGTGGCTGCCGCACCCGCCCGGACCGATGCCGCCCGGATGCTATCTTGAAATAGCGAAAATCGCAAAGGATTATCTTGAAAAGAATAACATAGTATCAAACGCCGGCGTACCCGTTCCCGTAGTCGGCGTGGGCAAGCTGGGATATCCCGATCTTGCCGAAAGGGCGCTGCGCGACAAGCTGTGTGATATGGTAATGCTCGGCCGCCCGCTGCTTGCCGACCCGCAGTGGCCTAATAAGGCAAGAACGGGCAGGGTAAGCGAAATCTGCCCCTGCATCGGCTGCCAGGAGGCGTGCATAAACGAGTTTGTGGAGGGCGGGCACCCGCAGTGCGCCGTCAACCCGAGAACGTCGTTTGAGGAGATATTCCCCGAGATTCCGGAGCCGGCCGACGCCCCGAAGAAAATTGCCGTTGTGGGCGGAGGACCTGCGGGCATTATGTGCGCCGTTACGGCTGCGCAAAGGGGTCACACCGTCACGCTTTACGAAAAAAGCGGCAGAATCGGCGGGCGCTTAAACCCCGGCAGCGTACCGAAAATCAAGTTTGACGTCGCGAATTATCTTGACTATTTAAAGGATCTCTGCCTGCGCACCGTCAGGGATTACGACCTTGATATAAAGCTCAATACCGAGGCTACGCCCGCGCTTTTTAAAGCGGAGGGCTTTGACAAGATAGTGGTTGCCATCGGCACAAAGGACTGTATTTTCAATCTTCCCGGAGTCGAAGGCGCGAACTTATGCCTTGCGGTCGAGCTGCTCGACAACCCCGCGCTGGCAAAGGACGCGCGGAAGGCGGTTGTAATAGGCGGCGGCGTCGTCGGCTGCGAAACGGCATATTTCCTTAATAAGGAGCTGGGTCTCGAGGTTACGGTAGTCGAGATGACGCAATACTTCATGAACCACGTCTGCACGGCAAACAGGGGATACATGCTGAAATATATGTACGACGCGGGCATCAGGCTGTTAAACTGCACAAAGCTCATAGCTTTCGGCGGCGGCGGAGCTGCCGGCAACGGCGGCGTCAAGGTGCTTAGAAACCGCTCGAAGACAGTGCCCGACCCGTACCTTTCATGGAATCCGATACTGCCCGAGAACATTCTCAACCCGCTCGCGCCGAAGATTAAGGACGAGTCTGTCGAGGAATTCATCCCCGCCGACCTTGTTGTACTTGCCGGCGGCGGGCGTCCGGACGAAAGCCTGTTCCTGCAGCTCCAGAAGTCGTTAAACACGTCGGAGGTTTACAATATCGGCGACAGCTTCCAGGGCGGCAAGGTCTTTGAGGCGACAAAGGCCGGATACAGGTGCGCGCTGAATCTGTAAGAATGGATTAACCCGCAAAAATGCGGACAGGCTGAAATTTACCGCCGCTGCCGTGTATCACGGCGGCAACGACAAAAAATAAAGAAAGGGAAATTATTCATCATTATAAAGATGAATATTATATAGTCAAAAATGAAGTATAACATGAATTTGACACCCGATGAGGAAGCTATCCTCAACGGCTCGAAAGGCGAAGCATTGGCAAAAGTGATGAAATCACTCGTACTGTACGGCGACGCCTTTAACGCCCAAAGGTTTGTTCCCGTCACAGGCAAGGGTCATCTTGTCACAAGCTTCGGCATTTCCGTTCTCAAACCCGTTTTTTCAATCATGGATGAGCTTATCGCCGGAGGGCTTAAGGTAGACGAGACGTTTACCGTCGACCCGCGCCCGATTGATTACGACAACGTAAAGTGCAATCCACTTGAAAAGCTTGTGTTCAACAAGATTATTTACGGTATGCAGACACCGTATGAGGCACAGCTTCAAAAGCTCGGTCTCAAGAGCTCAAAGTCGTTCACCTGCACATGCTACCTTGACGAGGTCGGCAACACGCCGAAAAAGGGCGATATCCTGTCATGGGCGGAGTCGTCGGCGGTCGTATACGCAAACTCCGTTATAGGCGCGCGCTGCAACAGGAACTCGGGTATTATAGAGCTGTTCGGCTCGATACTCGGCAAGGTCCCCGAATTTGACCTGCTGACGGATGAGGGAAGAAAAGCAACGTGGATTATAGAGGTCAAAACGACAAAAAAGCCGGAGGCGCAGATACTCGGTTCCGCTATAGGCATGAAGGTTATGGAGGAGGTCCCGTTCATCAGGGGGCTTGACAGGTTTATCGGCACGGAGCTGAACGGCACCGCTAAGGCCTACCTCAAGGATATGGGCGCGGCCACGGCGTCAAACGGCGCGGTCGGGCTGTATCACGTCGAAAATCTCACACCCGAAGCGGCAGAGCTCGGAACCGGGCTTATCCGTGACGGAGCAAAAACATACGTCATCGACGACGCGGAGCTTGAGCGCATCAGGAGCAGCTACCCGAAAATAGGCGCGTGGGAGAAGAATCCCGACGCGAAGCCCGTGCGCTGCTTTATCGGCTGTCCCCACCTCACCTTCGCCCAGCTTGACGAATGGACGGGACGCTTTGAAAACGAGCTTAAAAAGCAGGGCAGGAAAAAGGTCGGAATGTCCGTCATTCTCTCGGCGGCGCCTGAGGTGCTGGAGCGCTTTATCAGGGAAAACAAGGCGGCTTATGACAAGCTTATCGGCTTCGGTATAAAGCTGACGAGCATCTGCCCGCTGATGTATATGAACAACCCGCTGTGCGGCAAAAAGCCCGTCATCACAAATTCAAACAAGCTGCGCACCTATACGACAGCACGTTACTTAACCGATGACGAGATAGCGGCTGTCGCCGTAAAGGGAGGTTTTTAAAATGAGTAAAATATTTAAGGGCCGTCCCGTAATTGCGGGCACAATAGATAGGATTGACGCGGTTGTTTCCCGCCAGGGCGTAAACACACTGGCGTCCTTCCAGAAAAGTGCGCTTAAAAAGGCTTCGGAGGTCATCTGCTCCGACCAGAACAACCCCGACCTGTACAAAAAGAACCTGACGAAAAAGGCGCTTTGCCTGCCACAGACAATCGGCTCTACGACGGGCGGCATGGTGCTTTACAGCGTCTGCGCCCTCGGCATAGCACCGAGCGCGATGCTGTTTTCGCAGCCTATTGACTCCCTTGCGGCGGCCGGCGTTATCCTCTCCGACGTGTGGACGGACGGCTCAATCGTCGCCGTCGATAATCTGGGCGAAGAATTCTTAAACTATGTCAAGGACGGCATGAAGATTTCGGTTGCCCCGGACGGTACCGTAACGGTGGACTGATACTGATTCCATTTAAACATAGCGATAAAATTTTTAGGTTTTTTTGTGTTATCAGGGCTGACGACGAAGCCATACTGACGCATGGCGAGGAGGAAAACTCAGCAGAACGCAAAAGAGACCAAAAAGTAATCGCTATGGGTTAATTGGAATTAGTATGAAATCGAATCCTCGGCCTGTTGACATTCGGGGCGCCTTTATAGTAATATTTGCACAATGCCATTCGTATTACCGGAGGTCGGCGCCCGGCTCACCGGCGTGCGCTCGAACACCAAAAACACTACAATTTCCGGGGTTGCATCACGCGGCCCCGGGCGTTCTTGAGCGGAGGAAGTATGGACAGATTCTGGAAACGTGTCGAGAGCATAAGGCTCTACAAAATACTGAACGAAAACAGGCTGACGGGTATCATTTTCAACAGGGAAATGATTATGTACCTGTTTGTCGGAGCGCTTACCACCGCTGTTGCCGTCGGCTCGTTCTGGCTGTTCAACCGCCTGTTTTCGGCAATCGGCTGGCAAGGCGTCGCCGGGCTGTTCAGAGACGGGCAGGATTACGCGTACATCGACTCAAACGTTCTTTCGTGGATATGCGCCGTTTTCTTCGGCTTCGTCACAAACAAGCTTTATGTTTTCAACTCAAGGTCCCGCGAAAAGGCGACTGTTATGAAAGAAATGGCGGGCTTTTTCGGCGCGCGGCTTACGACACTTCTTATTGACACCGGACTGATGTTTCTGTTCGTCAGTATCATGTCGGTGAACGAGATGATAGCAAAGCTCATTGTGCAGGTGGTCGTCGTCGTTCTCAACTATGTTTTCAGCAAGCTGTTTGTATTTAAGGCAAAGGATGATGTTGCATGAAACGAACAACAAGTGCCGCTCTCGCCGCTGTGTTTCTTCTTCTGACGCTTTCCGGCTGCGCGAGGCTGTCGGGGAAATACAGGCTTGTCGACGTCCCGGAGGATATAACGATTGAAGCGGCGTCGCTTTCCGACGAGCTTCAGACAGACCACGACATATACTTTTCCGTCGACTTTCCGCTTGTGGCTTCGCTGCCCGAAGACGGGGTTTATGTTTACGACGTGAACCAGAAGGGCAAGTACGGATTATTTATACGGTACGAGAAAACGCTCCAGTATTTTGATTGGACGTACATCAAAGCAACCTCCGTCCCGGAAATATTCATGAGCGACTACAACGGCGACGGTAAAAAGGAGCTTGCCGTTTCGCTGCTCCGCAGTGTCGGCGAGACAAACCATAACGAGGACCTTCACATACTGGAATACGACGGCGGTAAATTTACAAACATCATCTATTCCGCCGAGGCGTTCGAGTCGGACGCCAAGAGTCAGGTTACGATAACTCCCGACGAAAAGAACGATAAGCTATACAAGCTGACAACGGCAATGAGCACAAAGACTCTCGACGTTTCCGGCAGGGGGGAAATTAAGAGCACATATTTCGGAGCCGTTCAGGACTTCACGCTCGGCGATACGATTTACGGTGAAGCGGCGATGTTTTTAGCATTCGACGACGATCCGAAGCCCGTCGATATCGGCGTCAGAATAAAATGCGAGGTGCTTTACAGGGGCGACTCCTGTGCGTCGGTAAACCCCGTTGTCGTGACGGGCGAGGAATAAAGTTTTTAGGCTCTGTAAAGTAAACATGAAA
>DCUB01000025.1 GCA_002329365.1 Ruminococcaceae bacterium UBA1425 | reverse complement strand
CTCTTGATGAGTTCTATCACGCGTGTAGCGGACTTTCACCGCCAAGTTGTCACCCATGCCGAGCGCACTAAGCAAACGCCTCGCAACTGCCGTTGCGAGGCGTTTTTGCATTAAATATCAATTCTTAAAATTGAAATAATCATTTCACGTCGTTGGAATCGAACGGGTCGCCGCATTCGGGACAGAACTTAGGCGGTTTGCTCGGATCTTCCGGCTTGAAGCCGCACTTGTCGCACTGATAAAGCGGTGCGCCGGTCGGTCTTTTCTTTCCGCATTCCTGGCAGAACTTGCCCCTGTTGACGGCTCCGCATTCGCACTTCCAGCCGTCTTCGGGCTGCGGCTTTCCGCAGCTTTGGCATAATTTGCCCGTGTTCCCTCTTTCGTCGCATTCACATGTCCAGCCCGCGGGAGCCTGAGCCGCCGCCTGCTGCTGCCCCATGTTGAACAGCCCCTGCGCGTTCATTCCACCGGCGTTCTGCGCCATATTAAGGCCCGCAAAGCCCATAAAAGCGCCGCCCGCGCTTTGGTTGCTTGCCGCGTTCTGCATAGCCTCAGCCTGCGCGCCGACAAGGTGAGCCGCCGCCATAGTCGGGTTGCGGAAAGCGGCGTTGCGCTGAATCTCCTTTATCATATCTTCGTCTTTTTCGTCAGCCTTGACGGAGCTGACGCCGAAGCTGTAAATTTCTATGCCGCGCAGCGCTCTCCATTTTTGAGTAAGCACATCGTTAAGGGCGTCAGCAAGCTCCGCGGTGTGACCGGGAAGCGCGCTGTATCGTATACCCATTTCGGATATCTTTGCAAATGCCGGCTGGAGCGCCGTGAGCAGCTCGGTGCGAAGTTGCCCGTCAATTGACTCGCGCTTATAGTCGTCGCTGACGTTTCCGCAGACGTTTGAGTAAAACAGCATCGGGTTTGTTATTCTGTAGGAATACTCGCCGTGGCACTTAATCGAGATATCAACGTCAAGACCGATGTTTTTGTCGACAACCCTGAACGGAACGGCGTTCGGGGTGCCGTATTTGTTGCCGAGAATTTCCTTCAGATTGAAATAGTAAACACGCTGGTCCTTCGGAGCCTCTCCGCCGAAGGTAAAACGCTTGCCGACGTTTTTGAACACGCTGAAAATGTTTTCTTTGTTCAGTCCGCCGTAAAGCAGCGTAGGCTCGGTTGAGCTGTCGTAGACGAATTCGCCCGGCTCGGCGCACATGTCGACTACCTTGCCTTGCTCGACGATTATCATACACTGGCCGTCGCTGACGGCGATTATCGAGCCGTTCGAGATGATGTTCTCGTCGCCCTTTTTATTGCTGCTTCTGCCTGATATTTTTTTCTGTCCCTTTGAAACAAGCGTATCGGAGTCCATCGACTCCTTGTAAAAGTATTCGCGCCATTGGTCCGCGAGGACGCCGCCTAAAGCGCCCGCTCCTGCTTTCAAAAGTCCCATAGCTCATTCTCCTTATAAATAATTACGGCATATACGGGTTTTTGCCGTCAACAGCATAATCTTCCGGCATGATATACGGCCTTATGAAGCCGATTGTGAAGTCGATGCCCCACTGACCGAGGGCGCCCTTCCACTTGCCGGAATGCGGTTCTATCGAAACCATTCCGTTGTAGCCCTTTGTGTATAGAAGGTTGAAAACCGGCCCCCACGCCGTTTGGTCAAGCCCCGCGGGCGGGTCATCGTAATGACTGCCGTCCACATACATTGTACCCTTGAGATGGAAGTGATATATGCGGCCGCCCCAGTCGCGCATTTCCTTTAAATAATCGTCGCCCCGGTTTATGCAGTGCGAGGTGTCGTATTTTATGCCGAGCAGGGGCAGCGCGCCGAGCACCACCTCCCACTGCTCGGGCGTGCAGACAAAGTTTGACCAGTCGCAGTTATATACGGCTATTTTTACGTTTTTGCCCTTCGCGTATTCAATCAGTCCGTTAAAATATTCAATGGCAATCTCGTAATTCTTAAAGAGCGGTATATTCTCCGCTCTGTTTATGCCGCAGTTGTAGACGGGACAGCCGAGCATGGATGCCGCGTCTATCAGGTTTTTGTCGTGCTGAAGCGATTCGGACATTACGTTTCCGTTTTCGTCAAGCCGGTCCATGCCCCAGCGGCCTATTGAGCCGACGGCAACGCCGTACTTTTCGGAAAGCTCCCGTATCTTCGGTGCGCCCTTTAGAAATTCGTCGCTGTCGTATTTGTGGTTTACGCAGTATTCGACGCAGGAAAGCCCCTTTGACTTAACATATCTGAAATCGTCTTCAGACCAGCCGTTAATGATTCCGAGCTTCAAAAAACATCATCCTTCCGAATTAATCAAGATAATCCGCGGAAAGAGCCTCGTATGATGCCATAAGCGTCGAAGCCGTGCGCTCGCCCGTTGATATAAGCTCATGGTAGTGACCGAACACACCGCACATGCAGTAGTCGTTGTCAGGCACTATGTAGCCTATGGCATCGTTTGCAAGCCCGAAGGCAATTGTGCCTTCGCCGAATATCTGTGTTATAGTCTTTCCTTCAAAAGCCTTGCCCGAGTATGAGCCTTCCGCGGTGAGCGAGCCTCCTCCCACAACGAGGTCCTGACAAACCTCGCCGGGCATAAGCACTATTTTTATATCTTCACCGAGCTGCATATAGCCTATTTCGGTTACAAGATAATACCTGCCGTCCTTTACAAGCACATCGTATGTCGCAAGGTTCAGCTTTCCGGCAACCTTGATGAGCGGATTCGTGACCTCAACCCTTACATCCTCAAGCTTCATGTTAAGGCAGGGTGTAATTTCCGTTTCGGCAACGGGAGTCCAGCCCTCGTACCAAAGGGTGTAGCCCGCGCCGCCGATAGCCATTTCGGCAGCTATTGTATCCCGGTCGGCAAGGATGGGATCCTGTTCAATCTGCTCGACGGTGAGTGTGAGGGCAAGCGCCATTCTGCCTATTTCATAGCCATAGCGCTGCGACTGGCGGTACCTGCCGTCGAAGGTGCTGTCGAGTCCGTCGTTTGTCGCGCCGCGCGACATATAAATTCCCGCTATGGCGCCGTTGAAGAACATAAAGTTATAGCCGGCCTCGTTGACGATTTCGCCCGCGTAATAGATGTAGTCGCCCGATATCTGGCGCCCGTTGCCCTGACCGTCGCTTGTGGGAAGCCCCGCTACGTCGGGGTGGGCGGCGATGTTGACTATCATCGTCGGTGTGCTGCTTTTGTTGTCGGGAGCAAATACAAACCTGTTAAGGTCGGTAATCAGAGCGGTGCTTGACGGGCGGTTTCTGTTGTGAAAATACTGATTTGAAATGTCCTTTGTCGCAAAGGTCATTTTGCCGGTTTCCATATTTTCGCAGGCTTCGAGCATAGCATCGGCTACCTTTTCATACAGAAAAGCCATATAATCGCTGTCGGTTCCCGTTTCAAGCTTGCCTAAGCGGAACAGGCTCTTAAACATATTTCTCGGTGCCTTGTGAATCAGATCTGTCCAAAGGCCCTCGGTGTCGATTCCGCTGTGCGCGTGGGTTGACGTTACGGTAATCGACGAAAAATCATAATCGTCTCCCGCTTTTTCTAAAAGAAGCCTGCGGATTTGCCTTATATCCTTGTTTGTAACGCCTATGCTGTCGATTGTGGCAAATACTGCCGTGCCGCTGCCGCACCCGTCGTTTATGGCTATGACTCGCGCTTTCATGTCGTCGATAACCGACTCTACCCTGTTGTTAAAGCCGTTCTCGAACATGAGGTAGCCGCCGAGGTAATAGTCTTTTTCCGTGTAGTCGTCGGGAACAAGGCTGACGCTCGACGAGCCGAGGCTCCAGCGACCGTCTGCTTCGGACGGGTCGCGGAAATCACCGCTGCCGCCTAAAAAATAATCGGCCTCGTAAGTATCGTAGTCAAAAAAGTTGTCGCCGTCGGGCAGGATAAAGGCTACGCCGGATAAAACGGAATTGATAACAAGCTCCAATCCCCTTGCCGCAAAGTTCTGAAGCTTTTCTTTAAACGCCGCGTCCGCGGCAAAGGCGCTAAGCCCGAACGATGAGACAAGCACGGTAAACGCCAGTACAAAAGACAGGATTCGTGAGCTTCTTTTCATTAAATTTTACCTTCTTTCTTTTTTAATGAATACCGTATTCTATGATACTAAAATACATAAAAAACTTCAAGCACTTTTATTAAAATATGTAACAGTTTCTGAAAAATGTTTTTCTTCGCAAAAGCTGCCGCGATTCAAATATTTCGCTATTGCGTTGCACGGAAAATGATGCTATAATAATGTTCGATGAAATAAACATAAAATATGAAATGAGGTAACAAAATGACAGTAAGAAAGCTTCTCGCGCTTGCCCTTGTTTTTGTAATTACTCTTTCAATGGCTGCCTGCGGCGGAAACGAAGCCGACACAACCACCCTGCCGGCGGACGAAACGACCGAGGCTGTCAGCGACGAGACGACAGCCGCGGCTGACGAGACAGAAGCAATTACCGAACCCGCTGACGAACAAACAAACGCCACAACCAACATGGCGGAAGAGGAAACCACCGAGGCGGGCGAATTCGACCTTACAACCGCAGAGGGCGTTGTAAGCCTCTACAAGGATGCGGCGGCAAAGACCAATAAGGCCGGCATTTCCGCAAACAAGGTTATGTCGCTGGCGTACCTTGACGGCGGCGAAGGCGCTATTGGCACCATAATCAACATGTTTGAGCCGATTGCGAGAAAAGCACTTGCGAAGAACTCAACCCCCATAAGTAAAATCGAGGGAAGCTTTGAAAATCTCACGGCGTCCGACGTCAAGTCGGCAAAGGCGGTTGACGACGGCAAAACCACAACCGTTACAATCGTGCTGAAGGAACAGACGGACGGCATTAAGGGCAATCCGAACGGCCCCGTCGCGCACGGCGTGGGCGTGCTTGACGGAATCGACACCGCGATAGGCGAGCTTGACGGCGTTAACGTTGATTATTCGGAGGGCACAGTAAAGCTAAAGTACACAAATGCGACAATCAAGGTTGTAATCGACAACACCACAGGCAAAATCAAAAGCGGCAAATGGAATTTCGACGTTAATGTCAGCCTTGACAACATAGGTGTAAAAATCAGCATAGTAAAAGTAACGCTCAAGGGCGCGCAGGGCATAGTAAAATACGAAATCACCATGTAATTAAAACATAACCCGTCTTTAAATTTCGGAACGGTCAGGACCGTTCCCTACAAGTAATTTTTCCTAAGCTTCGGAAAAAATGTAGGGATGTCTTGACCGTTCTTTTTTTACCGCGTTATTTGTTCACAGGTTTCGTCCGTATATCTCCGTATATAAAAGTCTGCCGTGAACACGCTCTGACTTCATAAGTGATATGCGGTTGACGGTCATCACGGCGGGCGGTATGTAGAGAGTTATCCGGCCGTCTGACTTTAACTCCCTCGCAAGTGTAACATGAGGCCTGAACTCCCTTTTTTCAATGCTGAACCCGCTCCCGCACAGAGCGTTTTGAAGGTTTTCGGCAAGAGCTGCTAACTCCCCGCTTCTTTTTATGCCTGCCCACCAGATGTCACCGAACCTGCCGCTGCCGCCGAAGGTCAGCGTAAAAGGTGACGCCGGTACACTGTCGATACAATTTATTACGTCGGTCGTCCTGTTCGTCTCGCCTATAAAGGCAAGCGTCAGGTGAAGGTTTTCGCGCCTTGTAAAATTGCCGCAGAGGACCTGGCTTTTAAGCGTTTCAGTCGCGTCGAGCAGCATACTTTTTATTTCATCCGAAAAGTTTATGGCAATAAACAGACGCATAATATACCTCCTCAGACAGTAAATTCCGAAACAGAATAGTGTATTATATCATATTCAGTCCGGCATAAGCCTATACTGTGTCGCGGGTTTTTGATGTGACGCGGAGCGGGAGCCGAGCCGAACTGTAATTAAAACAGCTTTAGGTTAATACATACTATTCCCGCTTTTGTGATGTCAACAACACCGTAATCCCCGGAGTGGAGCGACCCGGGGTTAAAAACATACAATCCGTCCTCGTAATAATTCACAGGTGAGTGCGTATGACCGTATAATGCAATGTCGGCATTTTGTCTGCGCGCCGCCTCCTTCAGCTCATAGTCGCCGTATTTAACGCGCTCGGCGTAGCCGTGAGAGCAGAAAATTCTCTTGCCCGCGGCAAAAACAACCTGCATCGGCGGAGCCTGCGAGCCGAAATCGCAGTTTCCTCTTACCTGAACGCATTTAAGCGCGGACGTGTAAGACGAACAGGCGTTTAGGTCGTCTTCTCCGTCGCCGAGATGTAAAAGCATCGACGCTGCCGGCTGTCGCTCTATAGCCAGACGCAGCGAAAAAATGTCGCCGTGCGTGTCGGATACAACAAGAATCCTCATTCATAAGCACCTCAAAGATAACATATACTGTACTGATTATACCGTATCGAAAGGGTGATTTCAACGGGCAGCAACAATATAACTCCCGAGCAGCTTTTGCAGATGGCAAAGTTGCTTCAGGAAAGCGGCGCTGACAGCGAGCAGCAGAAAGAAAAAATGCTTGAGTTCGCAAAAAGCGGAATGAACCAGAAACAGGCTGAAAAGCTTGAAAAAATACTCTCAGACAGCGACGCCGTGAATAAATTAATGGAAAGCAAGGCGGCGCAAATGCTACTTAAAAACCTGTTTAACAAAAAACCGTGATGCAAAGTCACTTGAATCCTGAGGTGCTTAATGGACAACATGATGGACAACATAAGCGAACTTCTCGGCGGAATGAGCGAGGATGACATGAATTCGCTCCGCGAGGCGGCGCAGTCCATTCTCGGCTCTTCCGCCGGCGCGGACAAGAAGTCCGAGAGCGAGGAGAAGAACGATGACGCTTCTCCCCTTTCGGGAATCGACCCGGCTATGCTGATGAAGCTGTCGTCCATCATGGCGTCAATGAACAAAAAGGACAACCGTTCGGAGTTGATTTTCGCGTTAAAGCCTCATTTAAGCCCCACTAAACGAAAAAAAGCTGACGAAGCGATACAGCTTCTTAAGCTCATTGATATTTTGCCGATGATACAGAACAGCTTCGGCTCCGACAAGGGCGGATGATTTTGAGGAGGTGGATACTATGAATGCAGCTAATACAGCCGCCGAATCGGTACCTGTAAGCGAAAAAGGTCCGTTCGACTTGTTTGAGATGCGTAAACAGTCAATGCGGCAAAACTCAAGAAGAAGAACCGAAGACTTCGGCAAAAGATTTATTGAAGACATACGGCATACGGAAGATCCGGCAAAGCCGCAGAAAGAGCCTCGTTTAAGCGACCTGCACAGTCTGCCTCCGCCGGAAAAAACGAACGGGCGGACGGACGCAAAGACCGCGGCGGGCGCAGGTCTTCAACAGAACAGCGACACCGTTTTCATCCTGTCTGTAATAATGCTGCTGATGAGCGAAAAAGCGGATTTTATGCTGATTTTCGCACTATTATATATACTTATGTAGAAAAAGGACAAAATTTATTACAAAGAGAGTGCTGTACTTGACACCAAATCCCCATGATTGTATAATTATTTGTATGATTCTCGTCATGGGGGTATTAATTGAAGATGATCTCTGAAACTCTGAAGTCTTTAAGAATTCAAAACGGCTACACGCAACAGAATGTCGCCGAATTTCTCGGCATCGACCGTTCTACTTACTCATATTACGAAACAGGAAAAACACGACCGTCTACAGAAGTTCTTGCGAGGCTTTCCTGCCTATACCACGTAAGTATCGAGGATTTTGTTCCTTCTTCATATAAAAAAGCTTCCGACCTTAATCTTGAGTGTTCAATTCCCGAAGGTCTTTCGCTGTACGAAAATACCGAAAGGTTTTCGAACCTTACCTTTGAGGAGCAGCAGCTTGTATTGTATTTCAGGGCATGTACGGACAAGCGTGGTTTTATTGACGCCGTATTGGACGTTGTGGAACGGGACACAAAAAGCGAAGAAAAGGAATAACAAAGCTATAAACGAAAAAAATAAAACCGGGGCGGCATATACGGCTGCCCCGGGATATTGTTTTTGTTCAATTTGTAAATGCCGTGCGTTTGCACGGCTTTTTCTGTTTAGCGGCTTGATTAAACACCCGAAAACGCCGAAAAGCCGCCGTCAACGGGAAGAACGACGCCTGTAATGAACCCTGAATACGCTTCGTCGCAGAGGAACAGGAGCGCCCCCGTGAGGTCCTCCGTCTTTCCGAACCTCCTAAGCGGAGTGTGGGAAATAATTTTTCCGGAGCGCGCGGTAAGCGTGCCGTCCTCGTTAAAGAGTAGCTTCTGATTCTGGATTGTGGCGAAGAAGCCGGGTGCTATGGCGTTTACCCTTATGCCCACATCGGCGAAGTGTACCGCCATGAACTGCGTGAAGTTTGAAACAGCCGCCTTTGCAGCCGAGTACGCAGGAATACGCGTGAGCGGACGGTATGAATTCATCGACGAAATATTGATTATGCAGACGTTTTCCCTGCCGACCATTTCCTTTGCAAAGGTCTGCGTGGTGAGCAGCGTGCCGAGAAAGTTTAAGTTGAAAACAAACTCAATACCCTTCGGGTCAAGGTCGAAGAAGGTTTTTACTCCCTCCGCCTTTTCGGTGAGGTCGGAAAGCTCAAGCGTATCCTTTGTTGTAGTGCCGAGAGGCGAATTGCCGCCCGCTCCGTTTACAAGGATGTCGCAGATGCCGAGCTTTTCGTTAATCTCCGCCTTTGCCGCCTCAAGGCTTTCAGCCTCAAGAACGTTGCACGCTACGGCGAGAGCCGTTCCACCGGCTGCCGNNAAGCCTTAAATCAAGCACGGCAACCTTTACGCCCTGCGCAGCCAGATCCTTTGCAAAGCCGCTGCAAAGCACCCCGCCGCCGCCCGTTATAACGGCTACTCTGCCCTTTAAATTCTCATGTATCATTTTTATGACTTCCTTTCATAAACTCTTACATAATCCACTATGAAATCAAGCGGGAAAATGCTCGGGTCGTTATTTTCAATGTTGCTGTTTTCATCCAAGAACGGCAATCCGTCGCCGCCTATTCCCGCTTCGCCGTTTGTACCCGCGACCTCGACGGACAGCAGGAGATATTCCTCAACCTGCGGCACCCACTTGCCTGAAAGCCTGTCGGTTTCTACTCCGTTAATATAGAAAATGATTTCGTTCTCGTTCCACTCAAGGCCGTAGGTGTT
>DCUB01000004.1 GCA_002329365.1 Ruminococcaceae bacterium UBA1425 | reverse complement strand
ATTAAAATGTTTCAATCTTTTCCTTCCTTCGGCACAAAAATTTACATTAATTTTTTTTGGCGGCCGGGATAAAATAATATCGAATTCGGAAGCCGGTTATAAAACGGTTTCTCAGGTGAAAGGGATGAAATACAATGAAGAAAAACGGTTCGGCAAGCATGGTTAAGGGTATCGGCATCGGCATGGCGCTCGGCGGAATAACCGGCGCCGTAGGCAGCACCTTTATGAGCAAAAGCACTATGAAATCAGGCAAGAAGTCGGCCGCAAAGGCATTGAGAAGCTTCAGCGACATGCTTGATAACATTCAGTATATGATGAAATAAAACCCTTTTTGAAAACTGTCCCTCTGTCATTTGGGGCAAGCCTTAACGCTTCCGTAGGGGCATCCCTCGCTGTTGCCCGCGGTTCGTTTAACATGCCGGACATCGGGCGACCGCAAGGGTCGCCCCTGCACAGTTAATTTCATAGCCTAAAGCGGATGTAATTGCTGTAACAGCCGCTTGCACGGAGCGACCAATAATCGCTCCGTGCTCAAAATTTATTATTCCTCCATCACGCCGAGCGCGGAGGCAAGTCTTTTCAGGTCGTCCTTGTCGTTAAAGGCGATTTCAAGCGTTCCCGTATCGTTTTTTCCCGTTACAACCTTTATTTTTCTGCACAGCGCCTGTGAAAGCGTCAGCTCAACCTCATCGAAAAACACCTCTCTGCGCGCTTTTTGCGAAGGCTCCTTTTTCTTTTTTGACGCGGCCTTCGCAAGACGCTCGACCTCGCGCACCGACAAGCCTTTTTCTATGATTTTTTCGGCGATTTCGAGCATCTGTTCCTCTGTGGGAAACGAAAGCAGCGCCCTCGCGTGACCTGCGGAGATGCTGCCGTTTCCGACGAGTGAAAGTACCGAGCGCGGCAGCGATAAAAGCCTTAACGAGTTTGCGACGGCAGGCCGCGATTTAACGATACGCTCGGCAGCCTCCTCCTGCGTCAGCGAAAACCTGTCGATAAGGGTTTTTATGCCCTGCGCCTCCTCAAGCGGATTCAAATCCTCCCTCTGGAGATTTTCTATAAGCGCAAACGACGCGGCTTCCTCATCTGTCATTTCGCGGACGACAACGGGCACCTCTATAAGCCCCGCCATCCTCGCCGCGCGCCAGCGGCGTTCGCCCGCCACAAGCTGATATCCGCCGCCCGACAGCGGTCTGACAAGCAGCGGCTGCAAAATGCCGTGCTTTGCAATGCTTTCGGAAAGCTCCGCTAAGGACTCGTCGTCAAAAGCCTTTCGCGGCTGGTCCCTGTTCGGCTCGATATCCATAAGCTTCAGCTTTACGGCGCTTGCCACGCTTGATTCCTCTGCGGAATTATCGGCAAACAGCGCGTCCAGGCCCCTGCCGAGTCCGCTCTTTTTAACGGCCATATATACCGCCTCCGTTGTTATTTTTCGTTTTTGTCAATAAACTCATACGCCAGCTCCATATAAGCCGACGTTCCTTTTGAAAGCCTGTCGTAGTACATAACAGGCTGACCGAAGCTCGGCGCCTCGGAGAGCCTTACGTTTCTCGGTATCGTCGTCGCATAAACCTTTTTCGGAAAAAACCTTTTTACCTCGGTTACAACCTGCTGAGTCAGATTAAGCCTGCCGTCGTACATGGTGAGCAGCACGCCCTCAAGCTCGAGCATGGAATTATAAAGCCTTTTAACCTGTCTGACTGTCGACATAAGCTGCGAAAGCCCCTCAAGCGCGTAAAACTCGCATTGTATTGGCACCAAAAAAGTGTCTGCCGCGCAAAGCGCGTTAAGCGTGATAAGCCCGAGCGCCGGCGGACAGTCGAGAAAAATATAATCAAAGTCGTCCTTTGACGGCGCAAGTATCGTTTTAAGCTTTGCTTCACGCCGTTCCGCCTCAACAAGCTCAAGCTCCGCTCCGGCAAGGCTCATGCTTGACGGCAGAATAAAAACGTTGTCGTATCTTGTTTTTACGATGGTTTCGGAAACGGGCGTACCGCTAATCAGCGAGTCGTATGCCGACTTCTGAAGCTGACGCTTGTTTATGCCGAAGCCGCTTGTCGAGTTGCCCTGCGGGTCGATGTCAACAAGCAGAACTCTTCTGCCGAGCGAGCCGACGGCGGCGGAAAGGTTTACGGCCGTCGTCGTTTTGCCGACTCCTCCCTTTTGGTTTACTATGGCAACGGTCTTTCCCATACGACTCTGTCCCTTCAAATTTTCCCATGATAACTGATTATACCATAGTCGTGTTCTGTTGAAAAGCATTTTTTCGACTGAATTCTTCCATTCTGCATATTTTTGCCGCCTGATTGTATGTTTCACGTGAAACAGAGCGTTTTGCGCGGTAAAACCCACTGTCATCCTGAGGCGCACCGCGCCGAAGGATCTTGCCTTTTAAAGATTCTTCGCTTCGCTCAGAATGACAGCGGTAATTTAAAACGACAAACGGACAGACCTCGCGGTCTGCCCGTCTGCCGGATGTGGGGTGTGAAAGAGAAAGATATGGTTGGGTATAGGAGTGGGTAATTTAAGCGCCCTTGTTTTTTGCCCTTACTGTGCAGCCGACTGTTTTCGGTATCCTTACGACGTACTCGATGTACTCCTCCGTCTCGCTTTTCACCGAATCGGCGTCGATGCCGGCGCGGCGCATTGTGTCAACGGCGTGATTTAAGGTGTTTACAAACAGTCGTATATCCTTAAAGAGCTTGAGCGGCGGTTTTTTGGGCGTTAAACCCTTCTCAAGCATCTGTTCTATAAGACGTTCCGTTTCGGCGACGTTTAGCCGCCTGTCGGCAATTATCGAAAGCGCGCGTTTTTGCCGTTCTTCGCTGTCGAGCCTTAAAAGCGCTCTGGCGTGCCTTTCCGTAAGCCCCGCGTTTTCAGCCTCTTGCCTTATCTCGCGCGGGAGCTTTAACAGGCGCAGCTTGTTTGAAATGGTCGACTGTGCTTTTCCAAGCCGCCTTGCCACCGTTTCCTGGCTCATTTTGAATTCCGTTATCAGCTTTGCAATAGCCTCCGCTTCCTCAAAAAAGCCGAGGTCCTCACGCTGAAGGTTTTCTATAAGCGCGTAAACGGCAGATTTTTCGTCGCTGGCGTCCATTACAATGCACGGTATCCGTTTAAGCCCGACAAGCCTTGCTGCCCTTAATCGCCGTTCGCCCGAAATAAGCTCGTATTTTCCGTCCTCGCGGATTCTTACGTTGACAGGCTGAATGATGCCGTTTATGCGAATGCTTTCGGCAAGACTTTCAAGCTCCCCGCTGTCGAACCTTTTTCGCGGCTGGTGCATGTTCGGAACAATTTCCTCGTGCGGAACAAGAAGGATCTGTCCGCCGCTTTTGCATCTGTCCAGTGGCATCAAAAAAATCCCTCCGGTGCAACGCTTTCTGTTTGCTTCCGTCAAACAGAGCATAACACCAAAGAGGGAGTTTGTCCACAAAAACCGTACGACGGCTTCGGCGCGGTATCGACAGACGGCTCCGTTATCTGAGCGGTCGCTTTGCGATATTTGCCGACGAACGTGGGTATTTTGTCGGAGTTTGCGATACTTTTTTTATTATCACGAGGCTTCTTTCGCTGTTGTCGGGCAGGAAAAACCGTTTTATCTCCGTCTTTCCGCCGCCGAGCGTTAAAACGGCATTTTTTGCTTCCCCTGTTTCGCTGTCGGCGCGCGCGCTTTTCATGGCGACAAACGTTCCGCCGACCTTTACAAGCGGCAGGCAGTATTCGGCAAGCTCGCTAAGCCCGGCGACTGCCCGAGCCGCCGCAAAATCAAAGCGTTCCCTGTATTCGGGTTTTCGCCCCGCCTCCTCCGCCCTTAAATGAACTGTTTCAGCCCGCAGACCCGTTTCGTCAAGTGCTTCCCCGATAAAGGCGAGCTTTTTCCCCGTGCCGTCAAGAAGCGTAACATTAAGGTCGGGACGCACGAACAAAAGCGGTACGCCGGGAAAGCCCGCGCCCGTTCCGACGTCGATTATCTTTGCGCCTGCCGGTATATCGACACAGGAAAGCACTGAAAGGCTGTCAGTAAAATGCTTTATTACTATCTCGTCCGGCTCAGTTATCGCCGTAAGATTCATCACAAGGTTTTTTTCTATGAGCCGCCGTGCGTATATGTCGAACCTTTCAAGCGCCGTATCGTCAAGAAAAACCCCGAATTTTTCCGCGCAATCCTTCAAAAAAGCCTTATTTATCATCTGCCGCACCCTTTTTCCGTTCTGTCGCGCTTTTCAAGGTAAATAAGCAGAACAGTGATGTCCGCCGGACTGACGCCCGATATTCTTGACGCCTGCCCGACGTTTGCCGGTCTGACCTTTGACAGCTTTTCGACTGCCTCAAGTCGCAGCCCCACGATTTTTTTGTAATCAATGTCGTCGGGAAGCACGCGGCACTCAAGGCGGCGCATTTCCTCAACCTGTGCTTTCTGACGCTTTATATAGCCCTCGTATTTGATTTCGATTTCCACCTGTTCAAAAACCTCTTTGGGCAGGCCGGGCCTTTCTTTGTCAAAAGGAGCAAGAAGCGCGTAATTCATCTGCGGTCGGCGCAAAAGCTCGGCAAGATGAGCGCCCGTGACTATCGGCGATGTTTCACGTGAAACAAGCAGACTGTTCAGCTCCTCTGACGGCGGTATAACCGTTTTTTCTGCCCGTCGCATTTCAGCCTCTATTAGCTCAAGCTTACGAAGGAACGCCTTGTGTCTTTCCTCCGATATAAGCCCAAGCCTGTACCCGTGTTCCGTCAGCCTGCGGTCGGCGTTGTCCTGACGGAGAAGCAGCCTGTATTCGGAGCGCGAGGTCATCATTCTGTAAGGGTCGGAGCAACCCTTTGTGACAAGGTCGTCAATAAGCGTGCCGATATACGAGCTTGCGCGGTCAAGGATAAACGGCGGTCTTCCGAGCGCCTTGTGCGCCGCGTTGATTCCCGCTATAAGGCCCTGCGCCGCTGCCTCCTCATAGCCGCTTGAGCCGTTAAACTGACCTGCTCCGAAAAGACCGTCGAAATCATGAAACTCAAGCGACGGGCGGAGCGTCTGTGCGTCGACGCAGTCGTATTCTATGGCGTAAGCAGTTCTCATAACCTTGCAGTTTTCAAGCCCGGGTATGCTGTGGAGGAACAGAAGCTGAACATCCTCGGGCAGCGAAGACGAAAGCCCCTGAAGATATAGCTCGTCCGTGTTTTCCCCGCAAGGCTCAATGAATATCTGATGACGCTCTTTTTCGGCGAATCTTACAATCTTATCCTCAATACTCGGGCAGTAGCGCGGCCCCACGCCCTCTATCTTGCCCCCGAAAAGCGGAGAACGGTGAATGTTTTTTAAAATTATCTCCTTTGTCTTTTCGTTTGTGTATGTTATATGGCAGGGGGCTTTATTTTCTATTTTGACATTATTGTCAAAGGAGAACGGAACGATGTTTTCGTCGCCGTCCTGTTGTTCTGTTTTAGAAAAATCAACGCTGTTTCTGTTAACTCTTGACGGCGTGCCTGTTTTGAAGCGTCTTGTAAGCACCCCGAGCCTTTTTAACGAAACAGCAAGCTCCGTGGCGGGGAACATTCCGTCGGGGCCGCTCTCGTATGACACGTCGCCCACATATACCCTGCCCGCAAGGAACGTGCCTGTCGCGAGAACGACGCATTTCGCGTGATATAAAGCCTCAAGCTTTGTTTTCAGACACCAAAGCCCGTCTTCGCCGCGTCTGATGTCTGTTATCTCCGCCTGACGAAGGTCAAGCCCGCGCTGCCCTTCGAGAACTCTTTTCATGTATTCGGAGTAGCGTCTGCGGTCAATCTGCGCCCGAAGGCTGTGCACGGCGGGGCCCTTGCCCATGTTCAGCATTCGGCTTTGCAGTGTGTTTGCGTCCGCCGCTTTGCCCATTTCGCCGCCTAAGGCGTCTATTTCGCGAACAAGGTGGCCTTTGGACGTTCCTCCTATCGACGGGTTGCACGCCATATTGCCCACCCAGTCGAGATTTATTGTAAACACGCACGTTTTGCAGCCGAGCCGAGCCGAGGCAAGCCCCGCCTCTATGCCGGCATGCCCCGCGCCTATGACGGCGACGTCGTAGCTTTCGGCGGTATATTCCATAAAATCAACACCCTGTTTTTAATGTACAATGTACAGTGTACATTCACAAACCTCTTTCATGCAGCAGATGTCGCACTTCGGCTTGCGGGCTGTACACACCGCCCTGCCGTGCATTACGCAGCGGTGGCAGAAGTCGTTGCTCTCGTCTGGCGGCAGCAGCTTTTTAAGCTCCCGCTCCACCACAACGGGATTTTTAGAGCTTACAAGCCCGAGCCGGTTTGATATCCTTATCAGATGAGTGTCGGCGACAACGGCCGGTTTTCCGAAAACGTCGCCGACAATAAGGTTTGCCGATTTGCGTCCGACGCCGGGCAGCTTTACAAGCTCGTCTATCGTATCGGGAATCCTTCCGCCATATTCTGCAATAAGTTTTTGCGCCGTCGCCTTAATGTCCCTTGCCTTTGTGCGGTAAAAGCCGCACGACCTTATAAGCCCCTCCAACTCCTCTATGTCGGCGCCGGCGAAATCCTCAACCGTCGGATAGCGCGAAAAAAGAGCCGGCGTCACGAGATTAACTCTGGCGTCGGTGCATTGAGCCGAAAGCCTTACGGCAACGAGCAGTTCAAAGGGAGAGCCGGCGTTAAGCGAGCAGACGGCGGCGGGGTATTCTTTTATAAGCGCGTCAACGGCCTTTTGGGCTCTTTCCTTCTTTGTCATCCGCTAACCGCCCTTTTTGCTATGGTAGCGGCGGAAACGGGTGAAATATAAATCCTGCCCGCTTCTTTTTTTTTGCCGCATAAGACAAAGGACTTCGGAAGCTCGAAGCCGACTGTTACCGCTCTGCCGTTTTTTTCGGATTTTGACAGCGCTTCTCTTGTTATTTTTGATACTGTTGTGTTGTCAAGGTCAAATATTCCCACTATATCGCGGCTTTTTATAAACGAATCCTGCCCTAAATAAACGTACATTTTTATACCTCTGTTACCGTTCCGTTTTCTACCCTGAAAATTTTACAGCTTTGCAGCTTTGAAAAATGCCCCGCGTCGCAGCAGGTAATGAACACCTGCCAGTCCTTTAAGTATTCCATAAGAAAGCCCTGCCTCTGCCTGTCAAGCTCGCTCATGACGTCGTCAAGCAGAACAACGGGGTATTCGCCGGAAACGTTCTTTATGATGTATGCCTCGCCGAGCTTTAACGAAAGTGCGCACGAACGCTGCTGCCCCTGGGAGGCAAAGCTTCTTGACGACATCCCGTCAAGCTGTATCGATAAGTCGTCCTTGTGAGGCCCGATAGACGTTACAAGCCTGCGGATGTCGGAGTTCCTGTTTTTCTGCAGTGCCATGAATATGTTTTCGGTCATTTCATATTCGTCGACGGCGTCACTTCGGCTGCTTTGCAAATATTCAAGCTTTAACTGCTCTCTGCCGCCGGATATTTCCCTGTAAATCTCGCTTGCGACGTGTGCTAAATTATCGACGTAGCTTAGCCTGTAAAGAGTTATTTTTGCCCCCGTTTTCGCAAGCTCCTCGTCCCACGCCGTGAGGGTGTCCTCGTCAGCCGCGCCTTGCGCTATCTGCTTTAAAAGAGCGTTTCTGTTTGCCAATATTTTCGAATACTTTATAAGATGCGAAACGTACGCGGGCTTTATCATGCTTACCGCAATGTCAAGAAACCTTCTTCTTTCGACGGGCGCGTTCTGTATGACTGAAAGGGAATACGGGGAAAAAACAACGGAGCGGAACTCGCCTAAAAAACGCCGCGGACTGTCCTTTTGTATGCCGTTTAGCACAAACTCGCGCTTTGTGCTGCTTATACGCAGTGACGCCTCATTTTGCAGTTCCTGAGTGTCATAAAAAAGTTTGACGCCCGCTTCTTTTCTGCCTGTTTTTATCATCTCCTGATATTTGTGGGTGCGGAAGCTGTGGCACCCGGTAAACAGCCAGATGCTTTCTATAATGTTTGTTTTGCCCTGCCCGTTTTCGCCGAACAGTATGTTTGTTCTGCCGTCGGGGTTAAAACGGACGTCTGACATGTTTCTGAAGTCTTTTGCCGCGTATTCGGTGATAATCATGATGCGTCTACTTTATATATGATTTTGTTAAACTCCGCCTCGTCGCCGGGACGAAGCTTTCTGCCGCGCTGCGTGCATATTTCGCCGTTTACCCTTACCTCGCCGTTTTGAATAATCAGCTTCGCGTGGCCGCCTGTCTGGACTGCGTCGCACAGTTTTAAAAAGGAGTCAAGCCTTATAAACGGCGTGTCGGTCTTTTTTACGACGACAGGCTTTTGCTTTACGCGGACTTTTATTTTCATTTTATCGCATCCTTTACGCTTCTGTCTTAAGCCTGACGGGTAAAATAAGGAAAAGGAAGCTGTCGCCGTCCGGCGGCATAATCAGAATGGGCGACACCGGCCCGTTTAACAATATCCGTACCTCGTCCGTATCGCAGACCCTTAGCGCCTCAATTAAAAATCTGTTATTAAAGCCGATATCAACGCTGCTGCCGTCAATCGCGGCGCTTACCTCGTCGCTTGCGGAACCGAGCGCCGTTGTGCTTGAAAGCCTTATCGCGTTGTCGCCGAACGTGCAGCGGAGAGGACTCTTTATCTTGTCGGTTATAATCAGTGAAATTCTTTCGATACTGTCGATAAACTGCCTTGTGTTTACCCTTACCTCCGTTGTACTTTCGCCCGGTATCGCCGACTTGTAATTTAAAAATTCGCCGTCGAGCAGGCGCGAAACGACGCTGTAGCTGCCTATCTCAAAGACAATATGCTTCTTGCCGACGGATATAGAAACCGTTTCGTCGTCCTCCCTGAACAGCTTTACAACCTCCGAAAGGGTTTTTGAAGGAACAATGAAAGACGAAAACTCGCCGCTGTAATCGATAGCCTCTTTACGTATGGCAAGCCTGAAGCCGTCGACGGCAATAAGCTTTATGAGATTGTCGCTTATTTCAAACTTTATGCCGGTGTGCACAACCTTTGTGTCATTCGTCGCAACCGCGAATATTGTCTGACGTATCATTTCTTTCAGCATTTCCTGTCCGGCTACAATCGGGAAACCGCCCGTTACTGACGGAAGCTCGGGAAACTCCTTCGGGGAAATTCCGACAAGAGTGTATTCCGCGCTGTCGCTTGTAATAAGCGCCATCTGCCGCTCGTCAGACTCAATTCTCACAGTATTTCCGGGAAGCCTGCGGAGAATATCGCACAACACCCGGGCGTTTAGGACTATTCCGCCCTTTTCTTCAACCCTCGCGCTTACAGACGTGTTTATTCCGAGCTCAAGGTCGTAGCCAGTTAAAATAACCTCGCCGCCGAGCGCCTTTAAATAGATTCCTTCTATCGCAGGTATGGCGTTTTTTGTCGACACCGCCCGCTGGACGTTCTGGCACGCCTCTGATAGAACCGATGTTTCACAAATAAACTTCATAACAACTCATCCCTTTCAAATAAAAAACACGAAGTGTTTGCAGATAATCATATATATATTTTATTAGTAGTAATAGTAGGGGCGGTGGAAAGGTTTAAAGATTGCGGCAAGCGTTAACGTACAAGGATAAGCGGCAAAAACGGGCTGTTGAAAGAATAGGAATAAAATGAGGTTATTAACAGGCTAAAGCACCGTGCTGTTGAAAATGTTGAAAACCGCCTGTTGAAAACTAATAAGCTGTGGAAAAAATTATAGAGTTTTTCTGCCCTCGATTGCTTTTGAGAGAGTTATTTCGTCGGCGTATTCAAGGTCGGCTCCGACGGGAACTCCGTAGGCGAGCCTTGAAACAGTGATTCCGAGGGGCTTTATAATGCGTGAAAGAAAAACGGCTGTCGCCTCGCCCTCAACGGTGGGGTTTGTCGCCATAATAACCTCCGAAACGGTGTTGTCGCTGAGGCGGGATATAAGCTCCTTTGTCGTCAGGTCCTCGGGACCTATGCTGTTTAACGGGGAAATCACGCCGTGCAGGACGTGATAAAGGCCGTTATACTCGTGCGTGCGCTCAATTGCCATGACGTCGCGCGGGTCCTCGACAACGCATATTACGCTTCTGTCCCTTGAGGGATTTTCGCATACTGAGCAGCTTTCGGTGTCGGTCAAATCACAGCACACGGAGCATCTGCGGATTTTTTCGTGCGCCTCCGTAATAGCCGCCGTGAGGGATTTAGCTTCGCCGTCCGTCATGTTCAGAACATAAAAGGCAAGACGCTGCGCGCTTTTGTGACCTATTCCCGGCATACGCTCAAACTGGTCGATAAGCCTTGAGAGAGGGGCAATCTTTTTTTCCATCTTACATCAGTCCCGGCAGGGAAAGCCCGCCTTTTACTTCCTCCATACCTTTGTCCATAGCCTCCGTTGCCTTACGGATTGCCTCGTTTACGGCGACTATAATCATATCCTGAAGCATATCCACATCGTCGGGGTCGACGACTTCCTTTTGAATGTTAACGGCAAGTACCTCGTGCTTTCCGTTGACAACCGCCTCGACGGCTCCGCCGCCGGAAGTGGCTGAAAACTCGGCGGCTTCTATCTCGCTTTGTATTCTTGCCATTTCCTCCTGCATCTTTTGAATTTTTTGCATCATATTGCCGCCCGCGGCGTTCGGTATTCTTGCTTTCATATTTATTCGTCCTTTCTGTACTCTATAAATCAGCCGTTTTTAATTACGTCGATTTTTTCTATAAGTCTTGAAAGAGGGTTTTCCGATATTTCGCCGCCCTCATCGGGGTTATAAACCTCTATACGGTAATTTTGTCCCGTTACTTTTAAAACAGCCTCCGAAAGCGCGAGAGAATATGTCTGTAAATGGAGAAACTGCTCAAATGCGGCATTTTGCGACTTGACATATATGACGTTATCTTTCACATATGCGCTTGAATTAACAAGTATTCCCGACAAAGGCTTTGAAATGTCCTTGAGCGCTAAAAGCACCTCGGGCCAGCTCCCGAAAAGCCGCTGCATGTCGACGCTGTTTTCGTTTTTAGGAGATACGGCTTCAATCTGTTTTTCCGCCGGTTTTTTCCTGCTTTTTGCTTTTTCGGCAGGGTTGTCATTTTTATTAGAAGAAACGTCAGGAAGTATAGTTGTTTCCACAACCGGTTCTTCCGGCTTTTCAGCTTCCGTTTTCTTTAAATTATCGTCCGCTTTTTCGGAATCACCGTTAAAGTCTGATTCGTCGGCAGGCGATATAACGGGCTTTGCCGAAATGTGAACGCCGCTTTTAACGGCCGCCTCAAGGTCTGATATACGCTTTAAAATCGCGCTGTTGTCTGTGCGGAGCGACGCGTTGCAAAGTCTTATGACAGCCATTTCCGTTTCTGTTCGCCTGTCGAGACCTTTTCTTAAATTAAGCGCCGTTTCCTCAAGCACGGAGAGAACGTAAAAAATATTTTCAAGAGTGAAGCCTTCGGACTGACTTTTTAGCTCCTGAAGCTCGTTTTTTGAGCAGATTATAAGGTTTTCGGCGGAGCTTACGGTTTTTGAAATCATAAGATTCCGAAAGTGGCAGAGCAGCTCGGAGCAAAGCCGCTCCATGCTGCACGACTCTTTATTAAGCTCGTCCACAAGCCGCAGCGCGCCTGCCGTGTCGCCTTCCTTTATGAAGTCCGCCATTTTAAAAAGGTACTCTCGCCCTGTTATGCCTGCGCACTCGCTGACGACGGCGTCTGTTATCTCGCCGCCGCGGGCGGAGCACCTGTCGAGCAGAGAAAGCGCGTCGCGCAGCGCACCGTCGGCGATTCTCGCAATTAAAACAGCCGCCCCGGAGGTAAGCTTTATTCCCTCATGTTCTGCTACATACAAAAGCCTTTCGGAAATATCCTCGGGCGGTATGTGCTTGAAGTCGAACCGCTGGCAGCGCGAAAGAATTGTTGCCGGAAGCTTTTGTATTTCAGTTGTCGCCAATATAAAAACAACGTATGAGGGCGGCTCCTCAAGAATTTTTAACAGCGCGTTAAAGGCGCCGATTGAAAGCATGTGAACCTCGTCTATTATATAAACGCGGTATTTTGCCTTGACGGGAGTAAAGGACGCCTCCTCGCGCAGGTCGCGGATGTTGTCGACGCCGTTGTTGCTTGCGGCGTCGATTTCTATAACGTCAAGCACGGAGCCGCTGTCTATCCCTTTGCATATCTCACATTCGCAGCAGGGGTTTCCGCCGACGGGATGAAGGCAGTTTATTGCCTTTGCGAGAATCTTCGCGCAGGTTGTTTTTCCCGTTCCTCTGGAGCCCGTAAAAAGATAGGCATGCGAAAGCCTGCCGGACTCAACCTCGTGCGCGAGTGTTACCGTTACATGCGGCTGGCCGGAAACATCGGAAAAGACCTGAGGCCTCCATTTTCTGTAAAGTGCCTGATACAAAAAAACGGCTCCTTTCAGAACAGAAAAAAGCTCTGTTTAATAAAACAGAGCAAATCTCAATCTTGGTCATATGGCGGCAGGCAGACTGTGGCGCACAGAGCAGACTGCTTAATGCTGCTCGGTTCCNNGGTTCCCCGCCTGACATGGTTCGCAGCGTTCCGCCGCACAGGACCCGCACGCCACATGACCAAAACAAAGCTTTGCCCTGCTTTTATCAATAAATACAGATTTACTTCACCATTATAATATATTGTATCGCAAAATGCAAGTTTTTTGACGTAAAATATTTGGAAGCAAAGCCGAAACGAAAATTATATTGAAAACGGTAAAGGGATATGCTAAAATTTTCATGTGTATTTGTAAAAATTTTCACAGCACAAAAGGCGGACGGGAGACATGCATAATGAAAAAGTACAACTTTGAGGCGGAGCCGTTTTCAAGGGCTTTTCTCGTGCACCGCGGTTTATCCATGAACGAGCGGGTAGCTTACGGAATGCTCGAGGCGGCAAAATATCTGCCGATAAGTTTTCCCGAAAACTGCATGCTTCCGACTGTGGAGTACATAGCCGAAAACGGAGCCGTAGGCTACCGCTTCGGCAGCGGAATTTTTATGGACCGGGCAAGATTTGAAGAGCTTTTTGCCGAATACCCCGAAAACGCGAAGGAGCTGCAGGAAATACGGCAACAGATGAGTACATTTGTCACCGATTACCGCTACCGTTCAATGTGTACGGGCGCTGACCTGAGGCTTCGGGACATATCCGCCTGCTGGGGCGGCGGCTGGGGCGGTCACGCGAACCCGGATTATGACAGATTCCTGCATTCAGGCACAAACGGCATAAGAAGGCTTATAGAGGAATGCCGCGAAAAAAATAAGGGCCGCGACGGCTTTTATAACGCCGCTTTAATCGCGATGGATTCGCTGGACGTTGTCGGAAAAAGGATTGCCGCAGAGGCTTTAAAACGCGAAAGGACAGAGGGCGACATCGAAAAAAAGGCGGAGTATAGGAGAATAGCCGAAACCTTCCGCCGCATACCCATGGAGCCGGCTTACGACATGTATTCGGCCGTAATGATGTTCTGGATGTATTTTACGCTTGACGGCGTCGATTCGCCCGGGCGGTTCGACCGATTTATGATAGATTTTTTCCGCAAAAGCCCCGCAGACGACAGGGAAAGCATAACGGAGCGGCTGTGGCAGGCAATGAACAACGAGCGCGCATGGAACCTGTGCATATCAGGCTCCGACGAGCACGGCAACGACGAAACAAACGAGCTTTCCTACCTTATTCTTGAACTTGCCTTAAAGTATAAATACAACACGCCGAACATCACAATGCGCGTTCACAAGGGCACGCCCGACGCGCTTTTTGCGAAGGCTACAGACTGCATAGCCGCGGGTATCGGCATGCCCGCGCTGTATAACGACGAGTGCGTCTGCCCCGCTCTTGAGAAAATAGGGATACCCCCACATGACAGCCGCGACTACTGCATGAACGGCTGCAATCAGATTGACATAATGGGCAAGTCGCATATGGGGCTTGAGGACGGCGAGGTAAACTTAGGCAAGGTGCTGGAGCTGACGCTCCACAACGGCTACGACTTTGCGGCGGGCGGCACGGAGCTTGTTTCACAGCAGATAGGCGACCCCCGCGAATGTAAAACCTTCGACGATTTTTTAAAGCTTTTTTATCTGCGGCTTGAAAGCATAACAGACGCGGCTGTCCGAATGGCAAACGCGTCGCAGGAGGCATACGCGCGCTTTGCGCCCAACCCTTTGCGCTCCTGCCTAATTCAGGGCTGCCTTGAAAAAGGGCGCGATTATAAATGGGGCGGCCCTCTTTACGGTCACGGGCAGATATTGGCAGAGGGAATAGCCGACACGGCGGACTCGCTTTACGCTATAAAGCTTTTGGTTTTTGATAAAAAGCGTTACACAATGAGCGGGCTTATAGAAGCGCTCGAAAACGATTATGACGGCTATGAACGGTTGCGACACGATTTCGCCTCCTGCCCGAAGTTCGGAAACGATAACGAGGAAGTCGACGGGCTTTGCGCCGCGATTACTGATTACTTTTTTAAATATCTCAACACAAAAAACACCTTCAGGGGCGGCGTCTATACGGGCGGCTGCAGCACCTTCAACAGGGCGGCCGACAACGCCATGAAAACGGCGGCTCTGCCGAACGGAAAAAGAAACTGCGAAACGAATTATGCCGACAGCATAGCGGCAACGCCCGGAAACGACGTTAAGGGACCGACGGCGTCGCTTCTTTCCATGCTTAAATACGACCAGAGCCTTGCCTGCTCCGGCTTTGTGGCGCAGATGAAGTTTGACAAAGCGCTGTTTGACACAAAAAAGGGCAAAGAAGCGTTTCTGCAGCTTGCAAAAGCTTATTTCGCCGGAGGCGGACAGCAGCTTTCAATAAACGTCCTTGACAGGGAAACGCTGAAAGCCGCGCAGAAGGAGCCCGAAAAATATAAAAACCTTATTGTCCGCGTCGGCGGTTACAGCGAATATTTCTGGAAACTCACAAAGGAGCTGCAGCAAAACGTAATCGACCGCACGACGTTTGCCTTTTAATTATGAAGCTTTCATACTTTAACATTCAAAGGTTCTGCCTTCACGACGGCGACGGGATACGCACGACGGTGTTTTTAAAGGGCTGCCCTCTGCGCTGCGTCTGGTGCCACAACCCTGAATCGCAAAAAGCGGAAAAAGAGCTGATGTTTTTATCTGAAAAATGCGTCGGCTGCAAACAGTGCTTGGGACTTTGCGACGCGCGGGAGGTTGACGGCGGCAAAATATCCGTCTCGCGCGGGCGGTGCAAAGCGTGCGGCGAATGCGCAGAAGTCTGCCTTTTCGACGCCAACGAAATATGTGGCACGGAGGACGAAGCCCAAACGATAATGGCGGAGGTTTTAAGGGATAAAATTTTCTTCGCGGGCGGAGGAGGCTTAACGGTTTCGGGCGGCGAACCGGCATTCCAGCCGGAAGGAGTTCTGGAGCTTTGCGAAATCGCCAATCGCGAGGGAATCTCAACCGTGATTGAAACAAGCGGCTTCGGGGATACGGAGTTCTTTTTAAAGGCGGCGTCGCTCGGCGCGGAGTTTTACTATGACATAAAGGCGCTCGACGACGAAAAGCACAGGCGGCTGACAGGCGGTTCAAACGGCCTGATTTTAAAAAACCTTTCGGCTCTTATAAAGCAAAAAGCGAGGATAGTCCTGCGGCTTCCTCTTGTTCCAGGGCTGAACGACTCCGACAGCGACCTTTCGGTACTCGCCGAGTTCTTAAAGGAACACGAGGGCGTCTGCCGTCGGGCGGAAATTATGAAATATCATGTGTTAGGCTCGGGAAAAGCGCAGGCGCTTTCATGCGTATATAAAGCTCCGCCGCGTGACGCGACGGAGGAGGAGGCACTTCGGTGGCTTTCGTTTCTGCGCTCGGCGGGCGTTGATAATATTTCGCTTGCATAATATTGAAAAGGAGACCTCAGCATGAACAAGCTTACAGACGCGTACACCCTGAACAACGGAGTTGAAATTCCCTGCATAGGCTTCGGCACATGGCAGACGCCGTCGGGAGAAACTGCAAAAAACAGCGTTATAGCGGCGCTTAAACACGGCTACCGCCACATTGACACCGCCGCCATTTACGGAAACGAGGAAAGCGTCGGCGACGGAATGAAAGCGGGCGGAATAAGCCGCGAGGAAATTTTCTTAACGACAAAGCACTGGGTTTCGGAGCGCGGCTATGAAAAAACGATTGCGGCGGCGGAAGCCTCATTAAAAAGGCTGAAAACAGACTATCTTGACCTATACCTTATTCACTGGCCGGCCGTCGAAAAGGCGGACAAAAACTGGAAGGAAACAAACGCCTCCACCTGGCGCGGCTTTGAAAAGCTTTACCGCGACGGAAAAATCCGCGCTATCGGCGTTAGCAATTTTTTGCCCGAACATCTCGCTGCGTTATCGGAAACGGCGGAAATAAGACCTACGGTAAACCAGATAGAGTTTCACCCGGGCTATTGCCAGTGGGATTGTGTAAACTGGTGCAGGGAGCATGATATTCTCGTTGAGGCATGGTCGCCGCTCGGCTGCGGCAGAATGCTCGGGGATAAAACGCTTAAAAATATCGCCGAAAAATACGGAAAAACAGTCGCGCAAATATGCATTAAATTCGCGCTGCAAAGCGGCGTTCTCCCGCTGCCGAAATCAACGCACGAGGACAGAATAGCGTCAAACACAAAGGTGTTTGATTTTATGCTGTCTGACGAGGACATGAGCGTAATAACGGCAATGCCCCCGTCGGGCATGAGCGGCTTTTACCCCGAGGAGGCTCCCGCGGACTCGCTGTAAAAATCACGACTTAAATTAACGGCGGGGAATTTTGTGCCGGTTATAAAACTCTTTAAGCTCTGCCTTGCGCTCATCGGGCAGAAACGCCTTTTTAACGCCGCAGACGGCGCCCTCAAGCCCCATCAGCCGGTTTATGCACGCGGAGCTGTCGATTTTCTGAATCCGCAGCCATGCCTGCTCCGCGCCGACGGCCCTAAGCTCTTCGGCTGTTGTTATGTTTACCTCGTTTAATTGTCTTTCAATCTCTTTTCCGATATTCGGAAGCTCCGACAGTTTACCCATAGTATGTGTTTCTCCTTTCAAACAAAACTGTATCCCGCCATACGCCGAAGCGGTCACGGGCGATGTTTTCCCGGTATCCGATGCGCCTGAAGCCGCACTTTTCATGGAGACGGATGCTTGCGTCATTTATTGAAAATATCGAAGAATACAGGCACCAGTATCCGTGTGCTTCGCTTTCGGCACAGAGGTGTTCCAAAAGCTTTGTCCCGAAGCCTTGTCCTCTGTATATATTTTTAAAATAAATGCTGACCTCAACGACGCCCCTGTAAGCTTCGCGTGAGGAGGTTTGGCTGAGCGCACACCAGCCGGCAATCTCGCCGCCGACGGTCAGAACAAAGCGGCAGTCCTTAATGTGAGAGCTGTCCCATTCTTCAAAAGAGGGACACTCCGTCTGGAAGGTTGATATACCCTCGTCGATGGCGTTTTTGTATATGAGCTTTATATCATCCCAGTCCGAGGGCAGCATTTCGCGTATTACATGTTCCGTAAATTATCAGCCTCTTTCAAGAGCGTAACCTTTTTCTCTTTAACAAATATTTTAAACAGAAATATCTTTTCAGAATTGCCTATAAGTCGCCAAGATACGTTTCAAACCTGCTCAAAAGGTTCATGCACATGAGCTTGCCGGCAATAAGCTGCCTGTGGGTAACGGAGTTTGTTTTGCCCCGTGCCTTTTCCCTTTCGATATCGTCTGTGACCTTTTTAAGCTCCGTAAGAAGCGCGTCGTACATGTCTTCAAGCTGCGCAAGCTTTGTAACGGCAGCCGAAACGTCAACGCCGTCGGCAAGGACGACGGCGCCGTCCGCGGTTTTCTCTGTAAGTCGGCTCATTTTCTCACAACCCTCCTGCGGCAATCTGTAACACCTTTATCCTGACTCAGACATATTTGTGATGTAAAGCAAGATGTAGGGGACGACGCCCACTGTCGTCCCGGATATTAAACGCATTATAAATGGCAACAAACGGGACGTCGAGGACGCCGACTCCTACAATTTCGTGCTTTTGACGATATCGGGTCGCAGGGACACGGCGCGCCGCGCAAGAAAACTCTTTTAGCGACATCTTAGAAGAAATATAAAAAAATGTCAAGCATGCCATATGTTTAACGGCGAAAAAACAAAAAAGCAAACGGAGGTGATAAACTTGTCCCGTATAATAACTGTTAGGGGTTTAAAAAAATCTTACGGCGACGTGCAGGCCGTAAAGGGAATCGACTTCTATGTTGAAAAGGGCAAGCTGTTCGCCTTTCTCGGGCCGAACGGCGCGGGAAAGTCGACGACCATCGACATCATCTGCACCTTTTTAAAGGCGGACGACGGCGAGGTTACTGTGGGCGGCAGGGTTCTCGGCACGGACGACGACGCCATAAGGAGCATCATCGGCGCGGTGTTTCAGGACCACCTGCTCGACGACCGCCTGACGGTGCTTGAAAATCTTAAGACACGCGGTGCGCTGTACGGATTAAAGGGCAAAAAGCTCGACGCGGCGGCGCGGAACGCGGCGGAGACGGTAGGCATTTCAGACCTGCTGTCGCGTCAGTACGGCAGGCTGTCGGGAGGGCAGCGCAGGAGATGCGACATAGCGCGCGCTCTTGTAAACACTCCCGAAATCCTGTTTCTTGACGAGCCGACGACGGGGCTTGACCCGCAGACAAGAAAGCTTGTCTGGGAAACCATAGGCACGCTCCAGCGCGAAACAGACATGACCATTTTCCTCACCACACACTACATGGAGGAGGCGGCGAACGCCGACTATGTCGTAATAATCGACGACGGGCGTATAGCCGCGAAGGGCACACCGGCGGAGCTAAAAGAAAAGTATTCGAGCGACAGGCTTTACCTTTCGTGCGGGGACATGGAGTCCGTTAAAAACATACTTCGTCAAAGAGGCGTTCCGTTTGAGATTTCAGCCGACAGGGCTGTTGTACAGATACAGTCGTCGCTTGACGCACTGCCTGTCCTGCGCGACTGCGGCGATTATATAACCGGCTTCGAGGTTATAAACGGAACGATGGACGACGCGTTTATCGCTATTACGGGAAAGGAGATAAGGGAATGAAAGCTTTAATGAAACGTAATCTCCTCGTCTTTTTCCGCGACAAGGCATCCGTATTCTTCTCTTTTCTTGCCGTTCTCATAATTATAGGACTATACGCGCTTTTCCTCGGCGACGTGTGGGTTTCAGGCTTTAAGGAATTAAGCGGCGTTCGCTATATGATGGACAGTTGGATAATGGCGGGAATACTCGCCGTTACGTCCGTAACGACGACAATGGGCGCATTCGGCACAATGATTGAGGACAAGACAAAGAAAATCACAAAGGACATATATTCGGCGCCCGTAAAAAGGAGCGCGGTTTCCGGCGGATATGTAATGAGCTCGTATGTCATAGGCGTTATTTTAAGCTTTGCCGCGCTCGTTCTCGCGGAGCTTTACATAGTGGCGTTCGGCGGGCAGCTTATGGACCCTCTTACGCTTTTGAAGGTAGTCGGGCTTATACTGTTCTGCTGCGTTGTCAACACCTCAATTGTATTGTTTATCGTCTCGTTTTTTAACAGCACAAACGCCTTCGCGGCTGCAAGCACTATAATTGGAACAATGATGGGATTTCTGACGGGCATATATCTGCCTATCGGAAATCTGCCGGAAGGAGTGCAGTTTGTCGTCAAGATTTTTCCCGTTTCGCACGCGGCGGCGCTGTTCCGTCAGGTTATGATGGCGGACGCCATAGGCGAAACCTTTGCGGGCGCGCCGGAGCAGGCGGTCACCTCGTTCAAAGAAGAAATGGGCGTAATATTAGGCTTCGGCGATTATACGGTAACGCCCCTTGTCAGCTTTATGATTCTTGCCGCGACGGCTGTAGTTTTTTACGCGCTGTCGATACTGAACATGTCGAGAAAGAAAAAATAATACACGGCGGTAAGAGGGACTTTATCAAAACTAAGAACGGTCAAGGCAATCGCTTCGCATTGTTTTCCAAGGTCTGGAAAATATGCAGGGAACGGTCTTGACCGTTCCTTTTTTGTGTTTACTTTCAGGAGCGGAACCACACGAGTCTGCGGCGTATTTTCGCAGAACGCATAAATGCGTTCCCTGCAACGGGTTTTAATATTTGCCCTTCGGAAAGCAGGGAACGGATTCATCCTTTCCGAAGGTTTTTAAAAAGGTCTCGCTTATGGCAGTAAAACTGACGTTTGTTCAAGATCCTTCGGCGCGCTGCGCCTCAGGATGACACTAAGTTGTCATTCTGAGCGAAGCGAAGAATCTTTCATTGATGATTTGATAAATCAAATCAACATGAGTTCCGAAAAGCCTAAGGGATAAAGCTGCGGAACGGTCAGGACCGTTCCCTACGCAATAAATGTATATTCATAAAATTTTTATAATGATTATTACCGGCTTATACGCGGCGTCCGACATCTCATTGTTTAAAGCAGTTTGTTATATAAAGGGGCTGTATCAATAAGCTGTTATAACCTTCAGTCCGGCTTTTTCATGTTTCCCGTCGCGGGGTTGTCAAGCAGTCTGCCTGTTTCGTCAAAGCGCGAGCCGTGGCAGGGGCAGTCCCACGAGCGTTCCGTCGCGTTCCACTTTAAAGCGCAGCCGAGATGCGGACACCGTCTTTTTGAAACGGTCAGCAGGTTTGTAACCGCCTCAAAGCCGTTTACCGCAAGCTGCGGCGTCAGCATGCCGCGGCCCGGATTAAACACAGCCGCATGCTCGTTTTTCCTGCCCGTCACCATGTCGCAAAGAATTGCCGCGGCCGCCATCGACGAGGTCATCCCCCACTTGTTGAAGCCTGTCGCGACGTAAAAGTCGGGCGTGTTCTTTGAATAGCGACCTATATACGGAACGCCGTCGAGCGTCATGCAGTCCTGTGTCGCCCAGTAGTACTTTTCCTTTGCCCCCGGATAATGCCTTGCGGCGTATTCGCGCAGCTCGCGCCAGTTACCGCCGCTTTTGCCCGTCCGGTGGTCTCCGCCGCCGATAAGGAGAAGGCCATCATAATTGCGAAACGACATGCCCTTTTCTGCTTCGTCGACGTACATGCCGTTTACGTCGGCGGCGTTTTCAAGCGCGACGACATACGAGCGGTGCTGGTACATTTTTAAAAAGTACAGGCCGTGCTTGTTGATTACGGGAAAATGCGTGGCGACGATTATTTTGTCCGCCGTCACCTTTCCCTCTCCCGTAACGGCGGTGTGCTCCGTCAGCTCCCTTACTGTCGAATGCTCAAAAATCCTAAGCCCCTTCGATATCTCCGAAGCGAACTTAAGCGGATTGAACTGCGCCTGATTTTTAAACCTCACCGCTCCGGCGACGGCAAACGGCAGCGCCGTTTCTTTTACGAAATCGGCGCTGAAATTAAGTCTTTTAAGCGCTGTTATTTCCTTTTCGATTTTACCGCGGTCGTCAAGAGAATAGACATAGGCGTCCTTTTCCTCAAAGTCGCAGTCTATCGAGGCGCAAAGCTCCCTGAATTTTCCGAGGGCCTCCTGGTTCGCGCGAAGATACATCAGCGCCTTTTCGGCGCCGTATTCTTTTATGAGCTTGTCGTAAATAAGCCCGTGCTGCGAGGTTATTTTCGCCGTTGTGTTTTTTGTAACGCCGCCGCACACCGTGTTCGATTCAAGAAGAACGTAATCGACGCCACGGCGTGCGAGCGCGCAGGCACAAAGTATGCCCGCCATGCCACCGCCTATAATAAGGACGTCGGTTTTAATGTTTTGCCTGAGCGATTCAAACGCGGGAAGCCTTGAACTTTCTGACCATACTGATAGCATGATATCACCGCCGCGATTATTATTGCTTTTATATCGCAATTTATCACACGGTGCTGCTATCCGCATAAAAATTCGGCAAAATGTTTTTTGAATGAGCAAAAAAGGAAGTATCGTAAATGAACAAAACGACAAGAAAGCGGATTTTATATCTAGCGGTATTCATCTTTCTGTTTTGCGGAGGTTATGATAGCGCTGTTCGTTTTTGACGACATAATCCGTCCGTTCGGCGGCGACGACATTGTTGTCTTGGTTGTCTGGAGCTTTTTTAGGATATTTATCCCCGAAAAAATCAGGCTCCCTCCGCTGTTTGTCGAGTTCCGTCGTCAAAATGGCGGACTGCTCCGTGCCTGTAAAGGCTGTCTGGAAAAACGCCCCGTTCAGCCATGACCTCACGGAGCTTGTTTCATAGTCGTTGGCGTAAACTGTGTATTCGGGGTTGTTGTAATAATAACCGAACCGCGCGGTACCTGTTGCCTCCGTATGTAACGTCGGCATACATCATGTAATCGCTCTGCGACATGCTGCCGTAACTGCCGCTGCCGGAATAATAGCCGTACGACACCCGGTTGAGAGTCTGTGCGTTGAGTGCCTGCCGGTGCGGCCGGTCTTCCGCAATTGTCTGCGGATATGAGCCGAACGTGCATGTGTCGCCCGCCTGCCATATGTGCCCCGCGCCCGCGTTAAGGGAAAAAGGAATTTTCAGCCACCTCAGGTCAAGCCCTGCCAGAGCACCCGCAGGCGCGCCGCCGAATACCATAACGACCGCCAGCATAACCGCTGCCGTGCTTTTGAATATCTTTTTCAAAATTATTCCCCCTTTTTAGAATATTACGGCAACAGTACAGCATGAATTTTTCTAACAATCAAACGCTTTTGGGAATTTATGTTCCGTCTTAATTATTTCTTAAGAAAATCTTTATCGTTGATACAGTTGTTTCTTAAGAAGAATTGATGGATAATATTATCAGAACACGGAAACAATAAAAGAAAGGGGATATTGAAAATGTTTATAATTCTTTACGCTACCTTCGCGGCAATATTTGTCATTACCTGTGCCTGTCTTTGCATTACTTTTGTATGCGGCGCGGAAGCTTTCGGCACACCGAAACAGATTAAAAGAAAGAGAAGCTGATTTTAATTGCGGATAACAAGAATAAAAAAGCGGTGACAGCCGTTCCCGATTGAGGGCTGTCACCGCTTTTTTTGCATATAATGCTGTTTTTACCTCACGTTAAACGAAAAGACCGAAACCTGCTCCGCTCCCCATGTTTCAAGGAACACTACCCTGACGCTTAGAGCCTTTTTGCCGACTTTTACTGCGACGTGCCGCTGATAGTTTCCGCGCACGGCAGTCGTCGTTTCTTCGCCGTCGCTGCCCGTTATTACGATATCAAAGTCCCTGACGAGCGTCGGCGGCACACGGGAATCGGGCCTTGATTTAATTATATTGTGGTACATGTTTCTGTTAAGCCTGCGCTCCGCCTCCGGCGCCGTCAGGCGGTTTAAGTCGCTGTCGAATATCAGACGGATTTCTTCTATGTCCACAGGCTGTTCCCATTCGTACATCGCAAAGCAGCCTCTGCTGCCCGCTGCCGCGTTTCCCTCCCCACAGCACGGGCGGTCGTAGCCGTTTCTGAGGCTCCCGGCGTTTTCCATGTCGGAAACAAGGCGGGCTGTGGCGTTTACCTCCGGTATCGGCATTCTGAGGAAGGGCAAAAAGCAGTCGTCCCACATCAGCGCAAACTGAAGCTCGCCTATGTGCTTCGGGTAAATATCCGGCGGCATTATGCCTTTTTTTACGGCAATCGCGGCAGCGGTACCGACCGCCTGACCTATGACGGCGCAGGTTGCCATAACGCGCGTCGCCGATATGCCCATGTGCGTTGCACTTATATTTCGCCCGGCAAACATCAGGTTTTCCACCGTCTGTGAATAAAAGCACCTGTAAGGAATCCCGAACGGCGACGGGGCGCGTCCGTGCGGCGTTATCTGCCCCTCGCTGAAAAAGCCGTCGGGATTGTGCGCGTCGAGCGTCCAGCCGCCGTATGCCGTGATGTCGACAAAATGACCTCCCGCTTCTATGTCTGACTCCGTAAGTATATACGCGCCCTTATAACGCCTCGACTCCCTTTTGCCGGGCAGTATGCCAACCCATTCGAGCGAGAAGTTTTTGTTCTTTTCCCTCTGCGACGGCGAGTTTTTAACGTAGTCCCAAACGCCGTAGGCAAGCCTTATAAGCTCGTCGCGTATCTCCTCCGTGTCGCCTATTGTGTCTTTTCGTCCGCCCAGCTCCAGATACCAGTAGTTCTCTCCGGGATTGTAGTTGTACGGACAGTGCTTTGAAAAATCCTCGTCGGTCAGCTTCATTGCCCATTCGGGAGGAGTGTATACAATTTCTCTGTCCTCCTCGCGAGCCTGAATTATGCAGCTCATGCCCATGACGCAGCCGTCGCCCTTTTCCGGCGCCAGCCTTTCGCCGTATTCCCCGGCAGCCTCGCGCCCGCGCATATACGGCGCGCCGGTTATTGGCGCCAGCACGCTGTCGCCCGAGCAGTCGGCAAAGATTTTGGCTTTGACGCTGTGGAATTTCTGCGTTGTCAGTTGCCAGCACAGTATTTCGTGCAGCCTGCCGTTTTCCGCCTTGCCGTCCATGCAGGAGCAGTTAAGCAGCACAGTAAGATTTTTAGTGCTTTTTGCAAGGCCGAACATGACGCTGTCCCAGACGCTGTAATTCTTCTGCGGATTGCGGTAGTCGTTTTCAAGAAACAATTCCTTGATAATGCCCGTTTCCCTGTTGTTATCGCCGCCCGCACCGCATACCCACATGCGCACCTCGGAGGACGCGTTTCCGCCGAGCATCGGTCTGTCCTGCACAAGCACGGTGTTTACGCCGTGCCTCGCCGCGGACACGGCGGCGCACAGCCCCGAAAGACCACCGCCCACAACGCAGAAATCCGCCTTGTGCGATACTGTTTTAAAGCAGCTCATTTTTAGCACCGCCTGTCGTAGTGTTTTGCCGATTTATATATATATCTTGTAAAGAAAACAGGAGATTTTATAAAAAATAACGAAAAATATCGCTTTTTTCTTGACCTTCGGGCAAAATTCAGTTATAATTAAAGGGTAGAACATTTTGAATTGCCGGAGGGTTTGAAATGAGTATCAACAGCTTTAGGAACGAGGTTGCAGCCATATCAAACGACAAGAGTAACTTCGACGATACGGCAAAAAGAAAATACCGCGAATACGGATTTAATCATAATATTAAGAATGCTTTAACGGGTACCGCCGGGGCATTTTTATTTTCGCTTGGCGGCGGAATACTTTGGTTTTTGATATATCAGATGGGGTTCATCGCCGGAGCCGCCGGAGCTGCCACCGTGGTTTTTGCAATATACGGGTACAGTCTTTTCGGAAACGGTATAAGCAAGTACGGTTTTGCGATTTCAGTTATTTTTTCTGTCGCTGTAATATTTTTAGCAGAGTATCTCTGCGCGGCAAAGGACATTTACGATACGTTTAAGCTCTGGTATTCGAACGGCGAGTCTGAATATTACCTTTCCTTTACACAGTCGGCGAGGAACGTTTTTTCCCTGCTGACAGAGGAAGGCAAACGCTCCTACGGCGCAGACCTTGCACTCGGCTATTTTCTTTCCATTATTTCGAGTGTTTTCTTTTTTGCCAAAAGGCGTAAGGTGTATTAAGCTGTAAAGTAAGTTTTATTCAAGGCGGACGGTGTTTATTGTGACTAAACCGAAAATGATTTTATTTGACTTCGGCGGAACGCTATGCAACGGGCCGTTTGACCTTGAAAAGGGTCTCGACGCTCTGCGGCGCGCGGCGAAAAACCCCGACTGTGTTACAACCGAAAAAATGTGCTCGATGTGGAACGAGATGTCCGATTATTTCCACACGCACGTCAACAGAGTCGAGACGCCGCTTGACTGCATACTGCGCGGGCTGTTCATTCGCTGCGGGCTTGTTTATGACTGCTCGCTTTCGGAGTGCGGCATATTATTCGATGCGGCAAATTCCGGGGGAAGGCAACCGACGCCGTTTATAACCGGTCTGCTTGACACTCTTTACGAAAGCAAAATCCGCACCGCCGTTATTTCAAATATTTCTTTAAGCGGTGAGCAGCTTAAAACAGCCATTGACAGACTGCTCCCCGACAATAAATTCGAGTTTGTTTTTACGAGCGCCGATTTTCTTATGTGCAAGCCCGGCCACGTCATGTTTGAGGCGGCGGCAAAGTTCGCGGGAGTTGAAGCTTCGGAATGCTGGTACTGCGGGGACGGCTTTGAGCCTGACGTTACAGGCAGCCTCGGGGCAGGCATGTACGCCGTGCATTACAACATAACGGCCGAGAACGGTTTTGAGGAAAAGACACATAACGGAAGACCCTACGCCGTTATTAACGACTGGCGCATTCCGGCGTCAAAAATTTCGGAGCTGATTTGATTATCGTAAGGAACGGTCAAGACCGTTCCCTACGCAGTTTTTTCACCGTTTTGCATTAAAGGCAAGCGGTGCCCTTCAATACAAAGCAGTTTCGACATAAGTGTTTACTCAAAGCGGAAGCCGTACAAGCTTCCGTTTTTTATTGTTATCTCCATTGCCACGCTTTTTCCGCTGAATGCCGAAACGTCCGTACTTCCTCCGAATTCCACCGCCTCGTCAAGCGAATTGCCGAAAATCTCCTCTGACACCGCGGTGTTGCCGTCGTCGTCCGTAAGGCGCACAACAACGCTGCCCGCGGCGTCTGTCGCGTAGTTGATGAAAAGCGTGCCGCCTTCAAAGCAAAACGGCTTTGTGACAAGCGTGCCGCCGTTCCAGTCGCCTGTCAGCGACATGAAACGGTTTCGCGGCAGCGTATAGCGCCTTATATAGCTGTCGGGCCAGTCGTAATGCTCGTTGACGTAAATCGAAAACTCGTCGTCCGCCGTTTTTGCTATGCCGTGCGCCGTTATAAAATTCCGCTGCGTCCACACCTTGGGGTCCATACAGGGCGTTATGAACGACGTAAGCTCTCCCCTGTGCCAGTGTATGCCGTCGTGTGACGCGAGAAAAGCACTGTCTGAAACGCCGTTTTCTCTCTGACCGTACTCCGGCATTGAGGTTGAGGATATCTTCTCCCTGTCGGGGAAAAAGCGCATCGGGAAAGCTACAAAAATATGCTCCGCGCCCGGAACCGGCGTTACGGCGTTTGTATAATACTGCTCCGTCGGCTTGCCTTCCTCATAAATGTTTTGTACCTGCTGTGTCCAGTGAAGAAAATCCTCTGAGCGGCAGCTTTGAATACACCTAATGTTATGATATTTGCCGGCGCCCGCGTACATCTTTACAACGCTTCTCGAATAACAGACGTATTCATTCCTGAAATTGTCGTAAAACACCTCGTTTTGCGAGTCGAACGCGCCGTCTGTAATAATGGGGAAATCGAATTTCTTCCGCCAGTGGATTCCGTCTTCGGAAACAAAGGCAAAAAGCCCGCCCGTACTTGAATGACCGGCCACCGCCTTGTATTTTTCCTCTGGCACGCATGACGGGTTTGTGTCGATAAAAACGCAGAAGTTATGCGCGAACAACGAGCCGTAAAATACAACATTGGTTTTCTGACCGTTCCACTCCAGCACGTCGAGCAAAGGCTCTTCCCAGTGGATTCCGTCGCTGCTCACGGCTAAGCAGAAGCACTGGTTGTCGTCCTCGTCGTTCTTAATCTCCGTCATCATTCCGCGGTAATACAGCCTGTATTCATCGCCGTCCTTAACGACGCAGTTGTAAACTCCGCTCCCCTTCGCGCTGTTCCATGGCTTGTCGAGGAGCACACTTTTTTCCGCGGGCGTCGGGTGCTCCTGCCTGAAGCGAAGCCCCTCCCACGACTCCAAAAGAAAAGTGTCGACCATGAGTTCCGTTCGCCTGCCGATATCTAAGGGAACAGCTTTCAGTACGGCCATAATTTTTTACCTCGCTTTACGTTTTAATTGATTGCTGCTCTGTGTAAATCCTTTTCCAGTTTATAAGCGCCTCTATAACACGTATCAGTGCGTAGACCTGGTAAATCACATAGGTGATGTTTTCAGGCTCTTTAAAGGATTTGACAATAAACATGACGAGGTTAACAGCGGCGCACAACGCCGAGATATAGTTAGCCTCAAGGAACGCGAAAAGGGTGAGAAACGTTACCGCCGTTCCGAGGAGCGTAACCGTATTGTCAAAAAGGATATATGACGAGCCGAAATAACGAAGAACAAAGTAACAGACCGTCCACAGCACAATAAAGACCGCGGCGGCTGTTGCCCTCGCTTTTGCGCCGGCTCTGCGCATTACAGTGGATTTTTTGTACGGACGTCTGCTCCACCTGATAAACGTCGCCGTCTGCATCGGAAAGGAAAAAACAACGGCATATGCCATTGAGCTGTAAAGCCCGAGCATGTAGTAGCCGACGGCGTATAAAAGAGAGTTCAGCCCGCCCAACAGAAAGCCGTAACGGTTTGCCCTTGACTGGAGCAGCATTACTGAAAGCGAGATGAGACACGGCAGCAGCTTTATAAACCTCTGCCGGAAGATGACAGCCGTTAAAACAAGCCCCGCAAACGTCACCGCCATGAATATGTAATTTACAACTTCCTTTTTGCGGGTTGAATTATTGTTCATTTCTTATTCCTTTTATATTTTCTTCATAGATTTTCAATGAAATAAGTATATAACAACGCGCGGCTGGTTTCAACGAAAAAAATAAAAATGCCGCGCCGGAGGGCCAAAGGCCTCCTTCGGCGCGGCGGCGTTGCCTTAAAGCTTATCTATGTAATCCTTATAAACGGCGCGCGCGACAGCCTCTGTTATAGCGTAAGTGTTTTCGCCGCCGGAGTGCCTGCAGCCGTTTGTCATATATACAAAGCCCGTCTTATCCTCACGGTCGTAATAGACGCTGCCTATGTATCCGTATGCCTCGCCGTTGTGCCCGTGCAGCGTCCTTCCCTTTACAAGCCTGCCGTCGACTATTTTCTGCATCAGCCCCCACGGCGAGCCGCTTCCCTCGACCTTTCTGTTCATCACCCCGACGGCTTCCTCCGGCAGAACGCGCACCCCCTCGTATGTTCCGTCGCCCGCAAGAATCATCGCGAGCTTTGACATGTCGCGCGGCGATATCATCAGGTTGCCGAAGGAAAGCTGAAAATATTCACCGAGCGGAGTATTAAGGCAGCCTGCCGTCGTCGCGCTCTTTGTTTTCTGGCTCTTGAACAGCTCGCCATCAACATACATTTCTGCAACGCTGTCCCTGTCCTTAATCTGAGATATGCTGTATGCCGCGTCAAGCCCCAGCGGCTTCATCAGCGCGGACTGCGAATACTCCACAAAGTGGCAGCCCGACGCCTTTTCGATAAGGCACGTTAAAAGCGATGCGCCGAAATTACTGTATATATATGTCGAGCCGGGCTTATATGTCGAGAAATACGCTTTGCTTCCCTTTTTAAACATTTCGGAAAGCGCTGTTCCCTTTGTAAACGCCCAGTCGCCGTCCACAATGGACGACGAGTGGTTCATGAGCATTCTCGGCGTTATGACGACGTCCTCATAGTACGGCGAGCGGATTCTAACGCCCGTGTATTCCGATATGTCGGCGTCAAGGTCGGCCTTGCCCTCGGAAACAAGCTTCATTATGAGTATGCCCGTTGCGAACTTTGACATTGAAGCAACGCGGAACTTCGTGTTTTCATCGACGGGGATTCCCTTTTCCCTGTCGGCAAGCCCGTAAACCTGCGAATAAAGCTCCTCGCCGTCTTTGAAAATAACAAGCGAAAACCCGACTGTTGAAAAACGCTTGCATATATCCTCTATCTTAAGACAAAAATCGTCCTCGAACGAACGCTCGGATTCGTCCATCAGCCTTACGGAGTCCGCGTAATACTTTGTCCGCGTATAGCTTTTTAACGGAGCGGGAACGGGCTGCGACGATGCCGTTTCCTCCCGCGTTGTTGTTTCAGCCGCTTTTTTCTTCGTTATATCTGCTTCTGTGACGGTTGTTTTCTCCGTCTCCGTTTCTTTTTGTAATACTGCGGTTGTTTCGGAGATTGTTTCGCTTACCGCTTCCGTGATTGCAAGCGTTTCGCCGGCGTTGCCGGATTTTCCCGCATTGACATCGGAAAAAGAGCAGACGACGAATATAAACGAAACTGCCGTAAGCGGAACAATCGCGGCAAAGGATATAACTATCGTTTTCAGCTTCCGCCTCACGGTATCACCTCGGTTATTTTAATGCAGAATAATAATAGCACAACAGAACGAAGGAGTCAAATAATACTTCTTGCCTGTTACAGTCTTTTGTGATAAAATAATATGAACTTATTTCGGAGGTCATGTTTAATGAGGCAAAAATTGTTTAACAATAAGGAAATAGAGCCGAAATGCATTTACTGCGCCGTCGGAACGCCTTCTCCCGACGGCGAAAGCGTCGTCTGCGTCCGTTACGGCGTTATGCTGCCCGACTCACGCTGCCGCGCCTTCGAGTACGACGCGCTAAAGCGCAACCCGCCGAAAAAGGCACGTCTGCCCGAATTTTCAGAGTCCGATTTCTCGCTTGACCTCGATAAAATCGACTGAAACGGCGGCTTCTAAAAAGTTCTTGCATTATATGGCGCCTCACGTTATAATAGTCCTGTTGTTTACTATTGTTTGGAGGTTAAAAGAAATGGATTTCATTACTCTTTTCGCGGGAATGGGCGGCGCTACGGGCACCGGAAACGCGGCTGCCACAAAGGGCGGCGGCTCGTCAATGATTATATTCCTTGCCTTAATGTTAGGCTTTTTTTACCTGACAATATTAAGGCCGCAGAAAAAGAGGCAAAAGGAAGAACAGGCGCTGCGCGACAACATTCAGATAGGCGACGAAGTCACCACGATAGGCGGCATAATCGGCAAAGTCGTTACTGTTAAGGACGACGCCATTGTTATCGAAACGGGCGCCGACAGAAACAAGCTTAAAATAGAGCGCCAGGCTGTCAGAACAAACAACACGGCAAACGAGAAGCTTGAGGCTGAAAGGCAGGCGGCAAGAGAGGCTCAGGAGGCGGAAAAGCAGGCGAGAATGGAGGAGAGCAGGGAAAAAAGCGCTTCTTCAAGAAAGAAATCAAAGAAAAAACGCAGCGACGACGAAGGTCTCTCCGACTGATATCAAGACATAAAAACAAGCTCCCCCTCATATTAATTACGGAAACGATATGAGGGGGATTATTTATGTCCGTCAGACAAAGCAAAAGAGGCAAGGAAGACAGCGGAAGAAAAAAGTTCGCGATAACGGTGCTTAAGGGCTCCGCCCTGGGAACAGTTGTGTTTTTTCTTCTTCTCCTTATTTTCTCGCGCGTAATATTGAGGTTTGACATCGACAGCTCCCTGCTGGCTGTTTTTGCCTTTGCCTCGGCGGCGCTGGCGGCTTTTGTATCCGGCTTTGCCGCCGTAAGACCGGCACGAAAAAAAGGCGTCCCCGTGGGCGCCCTTTCGGTTTTGCCGATATTGATTGTTATAGCCGCCGTCTCCGCGATAGCCTCGGGCTCGCTCGGGCAGAATATGCTGATAGCCGCGGCGATAATGCTTTTGGGCGGCGCGGCAGGAGGAGTTTCCGCAGTAAACCTGAGAAGGAAGAAAAGCAGACGCTGAACTATTTGAAAATGACTATGAACAGCGTTACGATAGCTACTATCATATCGCCGAACCTGTACAGATTGCTTGTCTTGAAATTTTTGAAGTAGTCGACAATACCGTTAAAAATATCCTTTACCGTGTCAAAGCTGAAGTCCTTAAAATACCCTCCGATAAAATCGGCGAAATACTCCTTGAAAAAATTGAATACTTTATCCATTTCAGCAACTCCTCATATAAAATCATAAAGAGCATACCATATTATGAAATAAAATGCAACGCCGAAAACAGTTTTATCTGTCTTTCGGCTTTTCAGCTTTTCAGCGACTGCAAAACGGCGTTTGCCGCGCTCATGGCGATACCGCTGCCCGAGCCCGCGTTTTCGGCAACGACGACTACGGCGAGGGGCAGATCCTCGCGCTGGGAAAAGCCCACAAACCAGGAGTGGGGTTTATCTCCGTCGACCTCCGCGGTGCCTGTTTTGCCGCACATCGAAAGCCCGGGGAAGCGGACGTCGCCGTACTGGTTTTTTACGTTCGACCGCAGAAGCTCCTTCATTTTAACGGCAACGGCAGGGTCAATGGAAATAGCCGAGTTTTTTGAAATCGACTTGTAAACGGTAACGCCCGAGCGGCTTGTAATCTTTTCGACTATATACGGAGATATGCCCTGTCCGCCGTTTGCTATGGCTCCGGCTATCATGAGCATATGGCAGGGGTTGACAAGCGTAGTATACTGACCGACTCCCGCCCACGAAAGGTCGAGGTTGTTTGTGCCGGATACGTCGAAGCTGCTAATCGCGAGCCTGACGCCGTCGGCCCTAAGCGGCGTGTTGAAGCCGAGCTCCTTTGCCGTGGCGCCGAGCCTTTCCGCTCCCAGTTGCATGGCGATTTTAGCAAAGGCGCAGTTACAGGATTTGTTAAGCGCCTCCTCAAAGGTAACCTCTCCGTGGGTTTTCATGCATACAAGTTTGCCGCCGTTCATCTTGATTTCGCCGGGGCAGGTGAAGCTCATTTCTTCGATGTCGGGAATATTCTGAAGCGCGCAGACGGCTGTTATAATCTTAAAGGTAGAGCCGGGGGTATATACTCCCGAAAACAGCCTGTTTAAGTATATGCCGTCGTATTTTTCCCGGTCTGTTATATCCTTCGGAGGATTGTTTATATCGTATGTCGGTGATGAAACGCAGCACAGCAGAGCGCCTGTTTTATAATTATAAACGCCTATGGTGCCTTTATAGCCACCGAGCGCGTTAAGCCCCGCGACGCAGGCGTCGGCGTTAAGCGCGAGCGTAAGGTCGTTTCCTCCGCCGTAGCGTTTTAAAGTGTAAATGCCGTTTATGAAGCTGTAGCCCGAAAGCTTGCTTTTGAACACGTTGTGGACGCCCGTTGAAATCACTCCCGCGGGGTCGCCGGCTATGTGAAGCGTCGCCTTGCGGACGGATTGACTTTTGTTGAATATCCTCTCGCCGTCGGACGTCTTTGCGAGCGTTTTGCCGTTGGCGTCGTAAATCGCTCCCGCCGTGGTTATCCTGCCGGACGTGTAGATGTGGGTGTTAACCTTGTTTGACGACCACGCCGAGCCGTTTACGAAGAACATGTAAACAAGATAAATCATCCCCGCCATGAAGGCGACAATAAGCGGGACAAGGGCATAGCCCCTTAAAGTAGTTTTGTTCACGGCCTTCTCCTTTCGGGCACGATGTCTGGCCATTTACCGTATGGTCTTGTATCGCCGATATTGAAGGAAACGCTTTTTATGAAGGCGAACAGAGCCCACGAGCAGATAAGGCTTGTTCCGCCCCTGCTGATGAAGGGCAGAGTAACGCCAGTCATAGGCAGCAGGTCAGTTACGCCGAAAACGTTAAGACAAAGCTGGAACAAAAGCATTCCCGCGGCGGAAACGGCGGCGATAGAGTAGAAGGTTGACGAAGCCTTTCTTGCGCCGCGGACGGCGTAAAGGGCGATGAACGCGAAAATAAGAACGACGAGCACGGCGAGCAGAATTCCCCACTCCTCGCAGAGCATTCCGAACACAAGGTCGGTAGAAGCCGCGAAGACGGTGCGAAGCTTTCCCTGCCCTATGCCGAGACCGAGCAGCCCGCCGCTCGCGCTGTAAATCATTACCCTTGTCTGCTGGAAGCCGCTGTCGTTTATAAAATCCCATGCGTGGCGGTATGTGGCGAAGCGCGTCGCGACATACGGTTTAAAATATACTATCAGTATTGCGCCGAGCAGCGCCGCCGTACAGACAAGTATTATGGTTCTGATGTCGCCGGAGCGCATAAAGGCTATAATTATGAAGGTGAAAAAGAAAATAAGCGCCGTTCCGAAGTCTCGCATCAAAAACAGCGCGCCGACGCAGCCGACGGAAAAAACGACGTATTTTGTAAGGCTCCTCGTTGCCTGAAGCTTTTCGAGAGTGGCAGCTCCTACAAAGATGAAGGCGATTTTCACAAGCTCGGACGGCTGTATCGAGAACGAGCCTAAATGAATCCAGTTTAAGGCTCCGTTTACCGTTTTCGCGAGTACGAGGTTGAGCACAAGAAGCCCCACCGACGCTATCGCGACGGGCATGCGCAGGAGCATAGCGAGATCCGTGCTTTTTAATATCCGCGTCAAAGCGGTAAATGTCCCGAGTCCGAGACCTATGGCAACGACCTGCTTTACTGCGTATTCGTCGTATATGCTGCCGCAGATGGCAAGACCTATCCCCGACAGCAGGAAGGCTATTATCTCAAGCTGGAAGTCGTCGCTTTTGGCGACGGCTCCCGCAACCGCGATATAAAGCCACTCGGCTACGATATACGAGCCGAAGGTGTAGACAAGCTTCATGTTTGCCTCGCCGTCGGCAAACGTGACGGGAGCAAAGGAAAGCAGCTGGAAGGCGGTGACGACGAGCAGCATAAGCGTCTTGTTAAAACGCTTGTTTTTTACGATGTTGACGTTTTTGGAGGCGGGCGGAGCCGGAGCCGCCGTGCGCTTTGACGCGGCAGCCTTAGCCTGTGTCTTTTTTGACTGTGATTGTTTTTGTGCCGCCACGTTACCCTCCTTTTTCAGGTACGACTTTAACCGTTATAATATAGCTGCGGAAAGCATGAATGCGCTCCCTGCTGTAATTTAACATCCAATTTCACATAACTTCGGGAACGGATATGCGCAGCATTGTGAGTATATTTTTAATTGTGTCGCGCACGCACGCGCAAAGGTACAGCCGCGCCTGCATGAGCCTTTCGTCGTCACACTTGACGCGGCAGGCGTTGTAAAACTTGTGGAACAGCGAAGCAAGCTCCATTGTATATCTTGTGATGCGGGCGGGGTCATAATTCTTTGCGGCAAGGATTATTTCCTCCGTAAGCGACGAAAGATGACGTATAAGCTCCCTTTCCTCCGAAGCTTCGAGCAGCAGCAGCTCTTCCCTTGTGCAGTCGCGCGGCGTTATCCCTTCCTCCGCGAGCTTTCTGAATATGCTGCAGATTCTCGCGTGGGCGTACTGGCAGTAATAGACGGGATTCTGCGAGCTTTGCTCTACTGCAAGGTCAAGGTCGAACTCCATCTGCGACGAAGGCTCCCTGAGGTTGAAAAGGAAGCGCACGGCGTCTGTCGGAATCTCCTCAAGAAGGTCGGTGAGCGTAATGGCCTTGCCGGTCCTTTTGGACATTCTGACAACCTCGCCGTTTCTTGTGAGCCTCACAAGCTGCATAAGAATCACGTCGAGCCTGTTTGCACCGTCGAGGCCTATTGCGTCGAGCGCGCCCTTCATCCTCGCCACATGACCGTGGTGGTCGGCGCCCCAGACGTCGATAGCCTTGTCGAAGCCCCTTGTCTGAAGCTTGTTGCGGTGGTAGGCAATGTCGGCGGCGAAATATGTCGGGTTTCCGTTTGAACGGACAAGCACCTCGTCCTTTTCGCCCCCGTGCTCCGTCGCCTTGTACCAAAGCGCGCCGTCGCGCTCGTAGGTGAGCCCCTTTTCCTTCATTATATTAATCGTTTCCGAAACCTCGCCGCTTTTGTGCAGCTCGCTCTCAAAGAACCATTTATCGTATTCTATCCTGTATTTCGCGATGTTTTCTCGCATTTTCTGGATGTTTTTCGGCAGCGCGAACTCCGTCAGCGCCTTTCTGCGCTCTTCCTCGGAGCATTTTAAACAGCTGTCGCCGTGTATTTCGGCAAAAGCCCTCGCATGCTCTGTAATATCCTCGCCCTTGTAGCTGTCCTCGGGCATCGGGACAGCCGTCTCGCCCTCGAAAAGCTGCCTGTAACGGACGTCGAGCGAAAGCGCGAATTTTTCAATCTGGTTGCCGGCGTCGTTCACGTAAAACTCACGGCTGACGTCATATCCCGCAAAATCGAGCACCGCCGCAAGACAGTCGCCTAAAGCTCCGCCCCTCGCGTTGCCCATGTGCATGGGTCCCGTCGGGTTTGCCGAAACAAACTCGACGTTTATTTTTTTGCCTTTTCCGTAGTCGGAGCGCCCGTAAGCAACGCCGCGGCTCCTTATTTCGCGAAGCACCTCGGCGTAAAACGACGCTCCGAGATAGAAGTTTAAAAAGCCCGGCCCCGCCACCTCGCAGCGGTCAAAAAACGAGCCGGAAAGCGAAATGCGCTTTGCTATCTCGTCGGCTATAACGCGCGGCGGCTTTTTAAAATCCCTCGCCCACGCCATAGCGGCGTTTGCGGAAAAGTCGCCGTTTGCCCTGTCGGCGGGCACCTCTATATTGAAGCCTCCCGTTGGGACGAGCGGCAGCGCGCCCTCGGACATGGCTTGTCCGGCGGCGGACAGGACCGCCTCGCGCAAATCCGACTGAACCTGCTTTGTGAGAAGTGACATGTGATACATCCTTTCGCTTATGCGTCGTTACCGTTTTCGCCCTGTAAACCGGGAGCCTTGCCCGGCTCGTTAAAGAAAATTCTGAGCTCGTTTTCGGAGGCGTTTGTGGAGTTGAAGTCAATGGAATATCTGAAGCTGAGGCTGCCGCTGCTCCCGACGACGTTTGAGTTTATTTCGTGCGCGTAAACGCCCATGATGAACTCGCCGTACGGCGTTTCGTAGTGGCAGCTGTGACGCTTGTTTTTTTCCACGGTCATCTCTGCCGTGTATTGTCCCGTCCGCGTCATCTGCACGCGCTCCTGTCCCTCGACGAAAAGAGTTGTCTCACAGCTTTTCAGCTCCTCGTCCTGCTCAATATACGAAAGCGAATAATTGTCGCGGTTGCCGATAAAGCGCCCCGTTGTAATAAGCTCGGAGCCGGACTTCCCGTCGTCGCCGTCGTGGCTGTCGAGTATTCTGACGACCACGTCTTTGTATATATTTTCGCTCATATCAATCCTGCCTTTCTTCAATAGTTACCGTGACGTCGCCCCGGTGGAGCATGTTGCTGCCCTTTCGCCCGTACCAGACTATTTCGCGAGCGAAATCGGCGAAGTCGGCGGGCGGAGCCTTTCCTATGCGGACGGTGTTCGCTCTTTTTTCCGGCGGCCTTCGCTGCCCGCGGTAAATGTTTTCAAAGTATTCCGTCCAGTCATAGGCAAGCTTTATTTCATAATCCCCGAGCCCCGCGAACTTTACGATGTTTTTCTGATATGTCAGCAGGTCGCGAAGTATTTCCCCGTCTATGCCAAGAGTTGAGAGGTAACCTGTGATTTCACCGTAAAACCTGTCGCGCTCGTAAAGGATTTTTAAAAACGCCGCTTCCTCGAACGGCCACAATATATTCCCGAACCGTGTGTCCGACATCTGGAGCGAGCCGACGCCGCGCGTAACGCTTTCAAGCCTTCCGCCGATATCGGCGAAAACCTGAGAGCAAAGCGCGTTTTGATTTTTTTTCATCCATTTTATCAGCCCTTTGTAAAACTCCGCGTAGCCAGTTTCCTTTTCACAGTGCATGTAAATCGCGAAGAACTGGAGCAGCGCGAAGCAGTGAAAGCACTGGACGCATACAGAAAACACGTTTGCCTCAATCCAGTCGGAGACACTCATGGACGCGGTGGAAACGACGATGCTCGAATACTCGGGGATATCGTTTTCGACAGGCTCGCAGTGCGACATATTGAGCGGCACGCGTGCCGATACAATGCCGTGCTTTTTCATGTATTCGGGGCTGCCGAGACGCGAATTTACAAGCAGTTCGCAGAAATAAACATAAAGGGAGGTGTGCTGCCCCGCCTCAAGCAGACGCTCAATACCGCTAATGAAGCTTTCCTTCGTTTCGCCCGGCAGACCTATTATAAGCTCCGAATACGTCGGTATCCCCGCGCTTTCGTACATCGACATAAGCTCGCGGAACCTTTCGACGGGCATGTTTTCGCGCCCTATATCAAAAAGAACGTCGGGAGAAAGCGACTGAAACGACAGCGACGCGCCCTTGCTCATACCGCATTCGTTAAGCGCACGGCATATAGAAAAGACAGTCTTGTTGCTGTTCTTCGCATAGGATACCCTGAACTTTTTCGGGTACCCTGTTCGCCTGTTTGCCTCTGTTATATGTTCGACAATTTCCGCGTCGCGCTCGAAAATACCGAAGTTTGAATCGGCGCAGCCGAGATGCTCTATTTTTTTTCCGGCCGCCCAGTCGATTTCCGCAAAAATACGCTTTAAGGGGTATTTTACCATGCTCTTTTTTTCGCCGCCCCAGTCGCAGTAGGCGCAGCCGTAGGGGCAGCCGCGGCTTGTTTCGATGACTGTGGTAAACTTTATGTCGCTGCGCTCCATTATTTTGTCGAAAACGCCGCTCAAAATCGGCGAGGGATAATCATCGCGATATGAGCAGGAGGTTTTTGTGGTGAGAAAGCCGCCCGCGACGCGGTATGAAATGTTGTCGATATCGCGCAGCGTACCCTTGCCGTCGAGAGCCAGAAGTATATCAAGAAACGTTTCCTCGCCCTGACCGTGCGCAAGAATGTCTATAAAGGGACATTCTAAAAGCAGCCCGCCGCCGGGCGGAACGTTGTGCCCGCCGAACAATATGACGCAGCCGGGGTAAAGCTCCTTCAGCCTTTTCGCGAACGCCTTGTTGTACTCAAAATTCCATATATAATTCGAAAAAGCCGCCAGAAACGGCTCGTCGAGCGAGCGCACAGCCTCGTCAATATCCTCGCGCAGGTAAATAATGCGCCCGAGCGCGTAGCTTTCGGACACATCACTGTCGCTCCACGCGTATGACGCCAGAGCGCCGGCGGCGTACGGCAGATATGCCGTGTCTCCGAACATATAGTTCGGCTGGATTAAGTAGACGTTCTTTTTCATTCTATTCCCTGTTTTCAAGCATTTTATCCCTGCTTTCGAGCCTGACGCGTAGGATCGTGAGGATATACTCGAAGCATTGGAAAAAGGACACTTTGTCGTTGCCGTCCGTGCGCTTTCGCCAGACGCAAGGTATCTCAATGAACCCGGCGTTAAGCCTGAGCGGCTTTAAAACGGACTCAAAGAAAAACGGCTTGCGCGTTTCCTTGAACCGGATAGACTTCATTAAAGGCGCGGGACTGATTTGATAGCAGTTTGTTATATCGGTGAGCTTCGTTCTGAAAACCGCGCGCAGAATTTTCTGAAACGCCGAGTTGCACAGCCTTTTCAGCCGGTTGTAGTCCTCGAAGCCGCCGCCCTCTATATACCTTGACGTTGTGATTATCTTGTCGGGGTGAAGCTTTGCCTGTTCTATCATAACGCTGACGGCGTTAACGTCCATCTCGCAGTCGGACACCATCGTTATTATGTGCGAGCCGCGCGCCGTTTTTATGGCCTCGCGGAAAGCCATGCCTACTCCAGGCTCCTTCTGCCTGTAAACCACGACGGGGATATCCTCCGCCGAACGCCTTACATAATCGACGGCCTCAAGGTTTTCGGGCGTTGACCTGTCGCCCGTCACAATAATTATCTCGCAGATATCCTCGTGGCGGCATGTGGCGTAAATAAGACTTGCCGTCTTTTTTAGCAGTTCCGTTTCGTTCAGAGTGGAAATGATTATGGAAACGGACGTAAAACCGTCCATTATTGCACACATCCTCCCGCGGCGCCTTTTTCGCAGGCGAGCGTCAGCAGCCTGTCGAGCAGCTCGGAATAAGACATTCCCGCGGCCTCGAACATCTTCGGATACATGCTGATGGAGGTGAACCCGGGTATTGTGTTTATCTCGTTAAACAACACTGCGCCGTCCTTTCGTCTTATGAAGAAATCAACCCTCGAAAGCCCGGAGCAGCCGAGCGTCCTGTAAATCCTCTGAGCCTCCGCCCTTACCTTTTCCGCCGTTTCGGGAGGAATGTCGGCGGGGATGTGAATGACGCTGCCGTCGCTTATATATTTCGCGTCGTAATCGTAGAACTCGTTGCACGGCACTATCTCGCCGACGACGGGCGCGTATGTTTCGTCGTTGCCGAGCACGGCGCACTCGACCTCTCGTCCGTCGATGTTTTCCTCCACTACTATTTTGTCGTCGTGCAGAAAAGCCGCCTCAATCGCCGCGGCAAGCCCGCCTTCGTCGCGAACCTTTGTTATTCCCACCGACGAGCCTGCGTTGGCGGGCTTTACAAACAGCGGAAAGCCTGTCTTTTCAAGGCAGCTTTGCCGGAACTTTTCGGGCGCGTTTTTGTAGTCGTAAGACGTTACAGAGAGCCACTTTGCCTGCGCTATGCCCGCGTAATCGGCAAGGGTGTTTGTTACGGCTTTGTCCATGCTCATTGCGGAGGAAAGCGTGCCGCAACCGACGAAAGGGATGCCGGCAAGCTCGAAAAGCCCCTGAATTGTGCCGTCCTCGCCGTTTTTGCCGTGAAGCACGGGAAAAACAACGTCTACGCGCACGTTTTCGACCTGACCGCCGCGCATGACGGTTATTCCGTGTATGCTTCTGTCGGGCGATACGACGGCAGGGCATAAAAACCTCTCGAATTTGAGCCACGCCCCGCTGCCTATGTTCTCGGAGCTGCCGGTGTACAGCAGCCACCGTCCGTCCTTTGTTATACCGAGTGTCAGAACCTCGTATTTGTCCTTCGGGATATTGTCTATCACCGAATGCGCCGAGCGCAGCGAAACCTCGTACTCCGGGGATGCCCCGCCGAAAATGACAAGAGCCTTTTTCATTAATCGACAACTCCTGACTTGCTTAGAAGCAAGCGAACTTTACCTAAGTTAACATAATATCATATGTTATAACCGCCGTCAAGCGTAACGAATTGTTTATTATACTATATATATTTACAAAAAATATGTATAATTCTTATCCGTAATGATAAAAACTATATTTTATGGTATAATTAATCAGTTTGATTAGGCAAAATTAATCTTTTTACAGATTGAAAAATATCGGAGGAACAAACAGATGCACGACGTAAATCAAGTCCTTGCAGCGCTTGCGGACGGACTTAAGGACGCCTGTTCCGCCGCGGGCTTTGTTGTCTGCCGCCCCGCGGATATCGCGAAGGACATGCCCCCTGTCGTTGTTTCAAACGACCGCCGCTATATCACCTTTGACGGCGACGGCTGTTCGCTTAAGCTTGAGTTCTGCAACGACTCCATAGGCCTTTATTTTGCCGAGTCCGTCACCGCGGAGGCGGCCGACGGCGATTACACAAGGCTTTCGCTTTCCCTTTTCAATCCGTCCGAGGCAGACGAAAAGGATCTGAAATACATCGTCGAGGACTTTGCGGACACTCTCGGCGAAAGGTTTTCAAGGGGCAAAAAGCCAAAGGCCAAAAAAGCTCCCGTTGCCGTTTCAAAAACGGCGGTGCGAAACGGCGCGTTTTACGACGCTGTTTCCTTCGGCAGCCGTTTCACGGCGCTTTACCCCGAGCTTCGTCCGCATTTCAAGCAAAACTGCGACGAATACGGCGAATTCCTGCCGGAGGACTTTTTCAAAAAGCACGGTACGCCCTTTATCCTCGGCATTATAAAAGAAAACAATCCGCAGAAGATGAAAAAGATCTTCAATCTGTTGAACGAGATATACGATAACGGCATAAACGATGTTCAGAGCCTTATAGTCGTTTCCATACTCGGCTCTTTGTACGAGGACGAAAAGCTGTTGGCAAACTGCGTCGACTATATGAACGACGAGCTTTGCGTAAACGTTATCAGGGTAAACAAGTACCTCGGCGCAGGCGGCTCTAAGGGCATAAGGATGAGGCTTGAAAACCCGCCGAGATACAAGCCGAAAAAGGCAAAAAGAAATCTTTTCGCCTCGCTATTGGGCGGGCAGCAGGTCTGACAGTATTGATTGGAGGCATTTCCCTTGAATGACACTGGGTTTAACGAAAATACGGAAAACATTAATATAAACGGCGCCGAAGATGATGTCGAAACGATGAACACGGCCGTTACAGAAAAATACGACGCAAGCCAGATACAGGTGCTTGAGGGGCTGGAGGCG
>DCUB01000031.1 GCA_002329365.1 Ruminococcaceae bacterium UBA1425 | reverse complement strand
GAATGGTCATAAACATGAATTTTGTCACATACTCCAACGGAGCGTCGGAGGTCTTTTGTCTTATCAAGAGCCTTGAAAAAAGAGTCACCTCCAAGGGCGTGCCCTACCTTGACTTTATCCTTGCCGACAGCACGGGTGAGATTATCGCGAAGCTGTGGGATTATAAAGAGGATCAGCACGGCTGGATAAGCGTAAACAGCATTGTAAAGGTCAGAGGAACCATATCCGAATACAACGGGTCCGACCAGATGCGGATTGACAGAATCCGTCCCGTAACAGAGTCGGACAACGTGCGCTTCGAGGATGTCATACCGAGCTCACATTACGACGGGCGCTCCATGCTTGACGAAATATACAAGGTTGTCAACTCGTTTTCAAACGACGAGCTTCGCGTACTTGTAAGTGACCTTTTGGGCTTGTACGAAGACAGGCTTTTATATTGGCCGGCGGCCATAAAGCTTCACCATGCCGTCTGCGGCGGTCTGCTGCTTCACACGCTGTCGATTCTTCGCCTTGCGCAGAAAGTTTGCGAAATATACCCGTTCGTCGACGACGAGCTGCTTTTTGCCGGCGTGATTCTTCACGACATCGCCAAGATCGAGGAGTTTGAAGTTACCGAAACAGGCATTGCCACAGGCCACACAACAGACGGCGTGCTGATAGGTCACCTTGCTCGCGGCGCGATGATAGTAGAATCGCGCGGCCTGGAGCTTTCGATATCAAAGGATACGCGGGTATTGCTGGAGCATATGCTTCTTTCGCACCACGGCGAGCCGGACTTCGGTTCCCCCGTACGTCCGATGTTCCTTGAGGCGCAGATACTGTCCGAGCTTGACATGCTCGACGCCCACGTTTACGAGTTTGCCTACGCGACGAACGACGTCGAAAGCGGCTGTTTCTCGCAGAAGCAGTGGGCGCTCGACAACAGAAAGCTTTATAATCACGGCAGAACCGACACACCGCCGGAGGCAAGGCTTATTGATACGGAATAATCTCCTGTAATCTTCGGGTCGTCGGGTACGCCTGCCCCTGCAATTTCAGGTTAATTTAATTATTTATGTACAATATCAAAGTCCGCACTTTTGCGTTCCGAAAAACGGTACTGTATTTCCCAAGAAGGGACACGGCGCGCCGTGTCCGCTTTAATCACGCGGAACGGTCAAGACCGTTCCCTACGATAGGAATAACGCATCAATTGGGTATTCAGTGTTATTAACTATATATTTAATATGAAAGGGGGCAAAGGAACCACCGGCTTTACGGAGGTTCCCTGAAAATGCGAAACCACGAGGTCACTAAAATTCAGCCGCTTTTGAAGGACGACGGTACGCTTCGCGAGCCGGGCTGGTCGCGAAAGCAGGTTCAGATCTACGACAGAAGCAAAATCAAGGCGCCGGCGTTCAAAATCAAGGAGTGGGATTATTACCTTGTCTTGTCCGAAAAAAACGAGTTCGGCGTGGCGATGACCATATCGGACGACGGGTACATAGCGCTTCAAAGCGTTACGCTGTTCGATTTCAAAAAGAAATGGGAGCATACCGAAACAATTATCAAGCCCTTTACCATGGGCAGGCTAAAGCTCCCGTCCTGCTCCTCGCACGGCAACACCGTCTATCACGACAAGCGGCTTGATATGGAGTTCATAGTCACCGAGGGAAAGCGCAGCCTTTCCTGCAGCTTTAAAAACTTCTTCGAGGGCAAGGATTTTTCATGCGAAATCGAGCTTATACAGCCGCGCATGGACACAATGGTAATTGCTACTCCGTGGGCGGAGAACCCGAAGGCGTTTTACTACAATCAGAAAATCAACTGCATGAGAGCTTCGGGCAAGGCTGTTTTCGACGGCAGGGAATACGTTTTCGACCCCTCTACGGATTTCGGAACGCTCGACTGGGGCAGAGGCGTATGGACCTACAAAAACACATGGTACTGGGGCTCCGGCAACGGTATTATCGACGGCAAGCCGTTCGGCTTTAACATCGGCTACGGCTTCGGCGACACAAAAGCAGCCAGCGAAAACATACTGTTTTACGACGGCAAGTGCCATAAGCTCGACGACGTAACCTTCAACATCCCCGAGGGAGGCTATATGGAGCCGTGGACCTTCACGTCAAGCGACGGCAGGTTTGAAACGGACTTTGTTCCCATAATCGACAGAGCGGCAATAATAGATGTCAAGCTCATAAAAACAGACCAGCATCAGGTGTTCGGCAGAATGACGGGCAAGGCGATACTCGACGACGGCACTGTCCTTGAGTTCAAAGATTTGCTGTGCTTTGCCGAGCATGTATACATGAAATATTGATCTTCATAAAAAAAAGCGCCCCTGCATACATATTTGCAGGGGCTTTTACTTTTTTATGAAAGGAACCTGAAACTATGCAGGAGCTTGAAAAAGGCTATACCGCGCAGAGGGAGCGCATGAGCAGGCCGGAGCGTGAAGCGGCGGCAAGGGAAGATGAGAAAAAAAAAGAAGTGATGCCGAGGGTCATTCTTGTTCAGACAATAGTCTGCGCCGTGCTTGTGCTGACTGTCTGGGGGCTCGGAAAAGCAGGCACCGGGCTTTATAAGCAGCTTTGCGCGGAGTATGTCAGGATAATGAGCGTCGACATGAGCGCACGCGAAATATGGTCATCCGCCAAAAGCATATTCAGCCTGTACGGAATCAGGCAGGAAGCGGGCGAAGCGGGCGAACAGGACGACGAAAATGCCATTTATGCCGACCACAGCGCGGAGTATGAGAGCTCGCTTGCGTCGGACGAAACGACCACGGCGGTTATTGAGGAGGACGCGGAAATTACCACTGTCACCTCATCGGGCGGTGAGGATATCAGGGTGCTTGACGCTCTTATGGAATCCTCGTTTGCGCCCGTAAAACTATCGGTTAAAGCCGTAACTCCCGTTTACGGCAAAATAACGTCCGGCTTCGGGTACAGGGAAAACCCGATAGACGGCAAGGAGAGCTTTCACACGGGCATTGATATAGCCGCGCCGGAGGGAGCAAGAGTGGCGGCGGCATATTACGGCGTTATAACGGCGACGGGCTTTACAAAGGCTAAGGGCAATTACATTATAATGAGCCACGGCAACGGCGTGGAAACCATGTACTGCCACTTGAGCGAAATAAGCGTCGGCAAGGGAACAGTAGTCAGAGCGGGCGAAACAATAGGGCGCGTCGGCTCGACAGGCTGGTCAACCGGACCTCACCTGCACTTTGAGCTTAGGGTTTACGGCATCCGCTGCAACCCGGCGTGGGTGCTGACGGAGCTGACGGGTATGTAGAAAACCGATTAAATACTTAATTATTCTTTCTTCAAATTGAAACTGATGAAAATTAAAAAAAGATTCTTCGCTGCGCTCAGAATGACAAGAATTTTTATATAACTGTCATCCTGAGGCGCAAAGTGCCGAAGAATCTTTTTGTGTGTAAAGGGAACCGCCCACGGTGGTCAAGCTGCATATACCTTTGCGGAACGCATTTATGCGTTCCGAAGAACGGTACCGAATTTACCCTGACGTAGGGACACGGCGTGCCGTGTCCGAAGCTTCATTAAACCCTGCGGAGCGGTCAAGACCGTTCCCTACGCATAAAATGATATTAATGTGATTTGTACGGACACACGGAACCGTCCGTGTCCTTTTATTTTTACCAGTTCACTATCTGCTCCGGGTTTTCGAATATTTCGTCAATCCGTTTAATAAACGGCACCACGTCGCCGAAGTCGAGCGCCCTGTGGTCAAAGGCTACACAAAACGGCAGAACCTGCCTTATTTCTACCGTATCGTTTCCGTTTTCGTCCGTCACGACGAGCGGCTTTTTCTGCGCCGCGCCTACGCTGACTGCGAATACCTGCGGCGGGATAATTTCAAGCAGCGCGGTAAAGCCCTTCTGGTCACGGTATATTGAGCCGATGTTTGACACGGTGACGGAGCCCTGCTCCAAATCCTTAAGCGTTATGCGGTCGTTTTCGCTTATGGCGTAGTAGTCGCGTTTTTCCTTGCCCTTAAGCAAAATAACCTTGCTGTTGCCTATCTTCGCGCCGATCAGGCGGCGTATGACCTTTAGCACCTGCCCCTTTCTTAAAGCCTTCATCGTGTTGTCATAAGATACGGAATACATGGCCTCGGTCATGTTGGTGTTTTCTATTTTGCGTGCTGTTTCAGTCATAAGGTCGGCAATTTCGTCAAGCGTCCGCCCGCCGATGTTGCGCAGGTTTATTGTCATCATCTCGCCGTTCGGCATAATCCACGGCACGGAAATGTCGATTTCCTTTAGATGCTTTATTGTTCCCTTTACATATTTCGCGTTGTACTCAATGTGCGCGTTGCATGCGGGCGCTGCCCGAAGCCCCTCGGCTATAACCTTCAGCATAACAGTGTTAACCGTTATTTTGTTGTGCAGCCTTCCGCCTTCGTTTAACTCCTTCAGCCTTGAAAGAAATTCCGTCACGTCCGGCTCGTAAATATAAGACACATGCGGAATATCATGCCAGCTCTCTGTCGTCATGTTTGCTACTATTTTTCTTCTTATGTCAAAGTGTACCTTTTTTGTTACCGTCATCGATTTCTTCCTTTCGGGATACCGCTGTTACTTGCGCCGAAGCTATATGTACCATATCCAGCCGAACAATAATATAATAATTATCCATTGCAGCGGGGAATAGCTGACCTTTACAGTGCATTCCGCCGAGTACAGCCCGTCATTTGTTGTTGCCCTTACCGTTGCCGTTCCCCTTCCCGCTCCCGTAACAACGCCGTTTTCCGAAACCCTCGCCACATCTTCGTTGTCGCTGCTCCAAACAATGTCGTCCCGGGAGTAACCGGGAATGTTAAAGCCCGCCGTCAGCGTCTTTGCTTCCTTGTACCGCATGGCAACGGAGCCGCCGGCAATCTCCAGAGCCTTTTCCACAACGGTTACATGTATGACACATGAAGACGCGTCGCCGTTGTGTGACGCTGTTATTTTGATTTCGGCATTTCCCGGGGCGACAGCCTTAAGCATATTTCCCGGCGACGGGAAAACAACCGAAATGTCGGAAGACGAGAAACTGATATCGCATAGGCCGGACAGCGACGGCGGATAAATTCTGAAAATCGGGACAATCTTTCTCCCCTGCTCCGTGTATATCCGTCCGCTGTCAGACGTTATCTGAAGCTTTTGCGACTCCTCAAACAATAGCCCGTTTTCACCGGCATAGCTTTCCGCCGCCGTACCAGAGTATCCCTCCAAGACAAAGCCGTCCACCGGCGAAGGCTCGGAAACGCTGCCCGTAAACCCCGCGCAGAAGGCGCCGAGAGATGATGTTACGGCGCCGAGCCTCAGCCTTGAAAGCGAGTCGCAGCCGAAAAAGGCATAATCGCCGACGGATGTCACGCTGTCAGGTATGTTTATTTCTTCTATCGAAGAACATCCGAAAAACGCGCCCGTGCCGATGTATTTAAGCCCCTCGGGCAGCGAAACTCTATGCAACGTGCCGCTGTTCCTGAACGCCGACGCGCCTATCCCCGTTACACAGCGTCCGCCGATGCTGTATGGCACAGTGCCGCACAGCCCGTCGTCAATTATGCCGGTTATCTCGATTCCATCCGTGTTTGACCGCCATGAAAAAATATCTTTGTAATAAAAGCCGGAAAGCTTCGGCACGCCGTGACCGTAGTTTACGTCTGCGCCGTCGTTTCCGGGGTCGAACGAATACTCCTTGATAAAGGCGTCGGCGTCCTCCGCGCGTGCCGCCGGGTTATGTATTTTGTATATCGCCGCGATTGACGTTATGAAGGCCGTTGCCATGGACGTGCCGTTTTTCGATATTGTATCGTTGTTAAGTCCGCAGCTTACTATTTCGTTTCCCGGTGCGGCAACATCGACGGTGCTGCTGAAGTTTGAAAAGCTGCTTTTCTTTCCGCTCTTATTTATTGACCCGACGACGATTGCGTTTTCGTTGTGCGCAGGGCAATAGTGATATTTATCGATACTGTCGCCGAGATTGCCCGCCGCGCAGACAAAGATAACTCCGTTTTCGACGGCGCTGTTGACTGCGTCGTCCTTTGACTTGTCGTGCGTCCCATCGATGCTGAAATTAATAACGTCCGCGCCCATTGAAACGGCGTATCCTATTCCCGCGACTACTGACGACGTATAGCCCGTGCCGTCGGCGCCGAGAACGCGAACCGGCATCAGTTTTACATTTTGCCCCCGCGTGCAGTCGGCAATTATCCCCGCTACATGCGTGCCGTGACCGTGAACGTCGTTTCGGGGGTCGCTGTCCACGAAATCCATTCCGTCGGCCGTAACGACGGGATTTAAAAGGTCGTGATACGCAATACCCGAGTCGACGACCGCCACAGTTACCGTTTCGGACGAGCTGACCGTTTTTGTAACCCATTCGGAATAAAGGTCAATCTCAATATAATCCGCGCCCCATGAAAGGTGCGTGCCGGCGGAATACCCGCCCTGCTCTGTTTCGGATTTTTCTTCCTGTTCGCAAAGCCGGACCTTCGTATCCGGCACCGCGTATCTGATTCCGCTTTTCCCGCTTAGCGTGTTTACGCACTTTTCGGCGTCGCGCTCGCTGCCGAACTGAAATATGTATAATCCGTCGGGCCCTTTTATCGAACAGACCTCGTCGAAGCCGGGCGGGACTGTTTTCATGCCGTCTGTCTTTACTATTACCCTTTTAGAGGTATAGTCGCCGCCGGACGAATCGGCAGGGGCTTGCGCGCTTTTTTCGCTCCCCCCGCTTCGCGTCAGCGTTGAAAGCATATCGCAGAACTCGCCGTAGTCGGAGGCGGTCATTGTGTATTCGGACTTCGGCGCTCCCGCGGCAAACAGAAACAGCCCCTGCAGAAGGCAAAGGGCAAAAATACACGATATTATTGTTTTCAGCCGCTTTTTCATGTTGCTTGCTTCCCCGAAATTATCTTGTTTTCATATTACCATATTGCTTCCCGCCCGTCAACGGGGAAAACGCCTGAGCCGTCTCATGATTCTGCTATGAACGTTTTCGGAACGGATGAATCCGTTCCCTGCTTTTTGACTGCTATAACAATCAATGTCGTAGGAAACGCATTTATGCGTTCCGCCGCGGTTCAGTTCATCACCGTAAAAAACTGTCCTGCGTTTCTCCGTCATTTTTCGGAAAATCAACGAAAGTCCTGCCCTGGAACGAGCCCCTTACTTTCATCTCGCGATGAATCGTGTTAAGAACCTTTTTCTTGTCCGCGCTCCAGGCAGGAGAGATAAGGTTCTTTTTTGCCCCGTCGCCCGTAAGCCTGTGAATGACGATGTCGGGGGAAAGCCGCTCGACACACGCAATCAGGGCGTCGGTGTATTCCGAAAGCGTCATCGGAGTGTAACCCGTTTTTGCAAGCCGCGTATCCTTCTGAACATGGAGCAGTTGAAGCTTTACGCCGTTTACTTTCAGCGAGTTTACATAATCTATGGTTGAAAGCATATCGTAAAGCGTTTCGCCGGGCAGGCCGAGAATGATGTGTACGATTACCTCAAGCCCTCTGCTTTTCAATTCCTTCACGGAGTTTTCAAAGGTTGACAGCGGGCAGCATCTGTTAATCAGCTCCGCCGTTTTGTCGTTTGATGTCTGAAGCCCAAGCTCAACCCATACGGGCTTTATATTGTTTACCTCCGTCAGGAGCGAAAGCGTTTCGAGGGGAAGACAGTCGGCTCTTGTGGCAACGGATACCACGGCTATTTCTTCGTTTTCCGCCGCCCCCCAAAATGCCTCGCGCATTTTTGACATCGGCGTGTAGGTTGAGGTGAAGCTTTGAAAATAAGCGATGTACCGAACGTTGACATTATTTTTCAGCTTTTTTGCCACAAGTGCCTTTGCCGTTTCTATCTGCACGCTTACAGGCATACCGGGGGACTGCGCAAAGTCGCCGGAGCCGCCCTCACCGCAGAAGATGCAGCCGCCCATACCAACTGTTCCGTCCCTGTTTGGGCATGTTTCGGCGCAGCTCAGCGCCAGCTTGTACAGCTTTCCGCCGAACCGCTCCTTTAAGTATTTGTCCAGAGAGTTGTATGGTTTGTATGTCATTTTCACCGTTCCTTGTCCCGTTTTACGGCACCCGCTTTTTAGCGGACTCGGCGCGCCGTGTCCCTACACAAAGCTGTTTTCGGACTTATTCGGAACGCATGAATGCGTTCCCTACTTTTCATTTTAATATAACAGACGTCGCCGAAGCCTCCTTTTTGCGGAGGCTTCGGCGGCGGGTGCCTGCTTTATACCGTTTCATCCTTCTTTATTCCGAATAAAATCCTCAGCAGACCTCTGAGCGCTTTAGGACTGCGTACAACAACTATCTTCATTGTTATTACCAACCCTTTCTCAACAGTTTTTACAGATAATTATACCCGCGACAATCAACGCGGTAGCCGCTATTATCGCGATGACGGAATAAGGTATCAGATGAGCCGCCAACAGACCGACGCCGAACGACGCAATCATCAGCCCGGCGCAGCCGCTCCTCCCCTTGCATCCGTATCCGCAACCGCACCCGAACATAAAACGCACCGTCCTTGTTTCATCATCATTACATTATACACGGCACGGTGCGCTTTGGTGAATTATTTAATTCAAGATATTACCTGAGCTGCCAGTCCTTTATCTCCTTTGCTTCATTATAAAGCGAAACGTAGCTTTGATGCCGCGATTCGCTTATTTCGCCTCTTTTTACCGCCTCTGAAACCTTGCAGCCGATGTCGCTTACATGCGCGCACGTTGAAAAACGGCACTTTCCGATATACGGCCTGAATTCGCGGAAGCAGAACTGAAGATTTTCTTTTGATATAAACTCTCCGCTTACGATATCGTTGTCGAGAGCCGAAAAACCGGGCGTATCGGCCACATAGCCGCCTTCAACCTTGAAAAGCTCGACATATCTTGTGGTGTGCCTGCCCCTGCCGAGCTTCCTGCTTATTTCTGCCGTTTGAAGCCCGAGGCGTTTGTCGATGCTGTTTAAAAGCGTTGATTTTCCGACGCCGGAATTTCCAGCAAACGCGCTTATATGCCCCGAAAGCTCGTTTTTAAGCACCTGCGTGTTTTCCCCCGTGATGCCGCATACGCAAACGGTTTTTATTCCCGCCGAGGAATATATTCCGGAAATCCCCGAAGCGTCACCGAGGTCGGTTTTTGTCACCACTATTACGGGCTCGATGTCCTTATGCTCGGCAATGGCGCAAAGCCTGTCGATAACGAGAGTGTTTGGCTGCGGTTCGCACACGGAAACGACTATAAAAAGCCTGTCGATGTTGGCGACGGGCGGCCTTTTTAGCTGGTTTTTTCTCTCATGGATTGCCGACAGGGTGTTCTCCGCGCCGTTTTCGCCGAGCGTTATTGTCACCCGGTCGCCCGGCAGGGGCGTTATGCCCTCTTTGCGGAAAATGCCCTTGGCTTTGCATTCAAATACCGCGTCGGCGGCTTCCACATAATAGAAGCCGCCGATTCCTTTAATTATCATTCCGTCAATCTGCATACTGTTACTCCGGTTCGGGCTCGTCGGATTCATATGAATAAACGGTCAGAACTATTGAGGTGTCGAGTGGATATCTTGTGAGCGCCTTGCTTGTGGGACTCTGCTCAGTGACTATCATGTCCTTTGTGGGGTCGTTTACCGTTATATACTGAGGCTCGATATATGAGAAACCGGCTTCCTTAAGCTTGTTGCATGCCTGGTCGTAGAACATTCCCGTTACGTCGGGCAAATATGCCCTGCCGAAGGTGGAGCCGCTGTCTTCAAAATAGTCGAACGTCTTTTCGTTTGATATTTTGGCGGGCGACACCGTAAAGTCTATTGTGCATTCGTACACCTTTATGTCGTCTATAAGCACGACAAGCTTCTTTTCGGCGTCGGAGCTTGTTACGGTCATGGAATACTCGGAGCCGTCAAGCAGGACCGTTTTGTTTGAGTTTTTCTCAACAAGAACATTGTCAAGGAATACCTTGAGCATTCCGTATTTGCTTGAGCCCGCGTCGGGCAGCGTCAATTTGACGGCGGCGTCGGACGACGGCGGCATACCGTTGCTGGCTATAAGCTGTAGCTCCGTTCCCTTGGGCACCGACATGCCGACCTTGTAGGTGACAATGCCTGTTACGATATCCTTATCTTCCGTGCTGTTTTCATATTTAACAGTGCTGCTGACCTTAAGACCGACTGATTCCACAAGCTCCGTGGCAGTGGCAATGTCCCAACCCACAATTTCGGGTATCTGTGACATATCGCCGTTTTCGGAGATGTAAAGAATTACGGTTGAGCCTTCGTAACACTCGGCAAACCTCTCGGGGCTTGACCTTATAACCTTGTTTGCGTCAAAGGCGTCGTTTTCCTCGTACTCGAGCGACGGCTTGAGGTTGTTCCCCTCGATAATGCTCATAGCCTCGGAATAATCAAGCCCGTAAACGTCGGGAACAGTTACCGGCACCCTTTCCTTCGGAATATATAGCTTTATAGTTTCGTTTGCCTTTATTTTCACCCTTGCCGACGGCGACTGGTCGTACACGATGCCGGGCTCGTATGTGTCTGATGCGACGGAATCGTCTACGACTATATTCAGCTCTTTATACTCCTCGTTGTTCAATATCTCCTCGTAATAGTTCATCCCGATAAAGTTCGGGACGGTAATTTTACCGCCGGAGAACACGCCAGATGCAATGGCTATTCCGATTATGATGGCGACAAGTACAAGCAGACCGCCGCCCACTCCCGCGATAATCGGAAGCGTTTTGCTCCTGTCGTCATAATCGTCGTCTTCGTCGTAATATTCCTCGCCGGCAGGCTCCTGCCTTTGCTCCCTTATCACGCTTGCCGGCACCTGAGATGTCGGCGAATCTGTTTTGCTTACAAATCTTGTAGGCTCGTTGTCGACATAATAGTCGTAATTGAATTTGATGGAAGGATTTCTTTTGAACTCGTCAATATCTAAAAGCATCTCGGCAGCCGACTGGTATCTGTCGCGCGTCCTTTTTTGCATTGCCTTTAAGGTTATCTGCTCAAGCCCCACCGGGATCGACGGGTTAATCTCGCGGGGGCGCTTTGCCTCTGACTGAAGCTGCATTAAAGCCACCGATACGGAATTTTCGCTTTGGAACGGAAGCTGCCCCGTAAGCATCTCGTAAAGCACGACGCCCACGGAATAGATATCCGCCTTGTTGTCGGTTATATCTCCCCGCGCCTGCTCCGGACTTATGTAGTGGACGGAGCCTATCGCGTTGTCGGTCATTGTTCTTGTTTCGCTTCTGCTGAAACGCGCTATGCCGAAATCGGTAACCTTTATTGTCCCGTTTTGAAGAAGTATTATGTTTTGCGGCTTAATATCCCTGTGGACTATGCCCTTGTCGTGCGCGTGCTGTAAAGACCTTAAAATCTGCGTAACAAAATAAACGCTTTCCTTCCAGTTTATCTTGCCCTGCTGCTCGATATATTCCTTAAGCGTTATTCCCTCGACATATTCCATGACGATATACTGGAGCTTGTCGCCGTAGCTGACGTCGTAAACCTTGACTATATTCGGATGCGAAAGCACGGCGATTGCCTTTGACTCATTTTTGAACCTGCGGCGGAAATCCTCGTTTGCGAGGTATTCCTGCTTCAGAATCTTAACGGCGACAATCCTGTCATCGATACTGTCGTATGCCTTGTAAACGACAGCCATCCCGCCCACTCCGATTATCTCCTGAATCTCGTAGCGGCCGTCAAGTCTTTTGCCAACGTAATTCTCCATAGCGTCTACTCTCCATTAATTTGAATCAGTACGATATCGTTACAACGGTTATGTTGTCGCGTCCTCCGTTTTCGTTGGCAAGCGCGACAAGCCTGTCGGCAAGGTCCCCCTCTTCCGGTGTTCGCATGATATTGTATATTTCCTCGGACTCAACGAAATTTGTAAGGCCGTCGGTGCATATAAGAAGCATGTCGCCGCTTGTAAACGGCTCCTCGCTGAAATCTATGAGTATGCTGCTGTCGACGCCGAGCGCCCTTGTGATGATGTTTTTGCGCGGGTGTCCCTTTGCCTCGTTCGGGGTAAGCTCGCCCTTTTCAAGCATTACCTGAACTATGGAATGGTCTCTCGTTATCTGCGTTATGGAGTTGCCGAAAATTTTGTACGCCCTGCTGTCGCCCGCGTGAGCGATATATGCCGCGCCACCGCTTATGACTGCCGCCACCACCGTGGTTCCCATTCCCTCAAGCGACGCGTTAGAGCGCGACATTTCGTAAACTACCGTGTTTGCCGCCTCAATGGAGGAAAACAGAAGGCTGCGTATGGAGTTTGCGCTCATGCCGTCGCGGTACGAGGAAGTGATTTTTTCGGAGATTATCCTCACCGCCGTTGTGCTGGCGATATCGCCTCCGGAAGCTCCGCCCATACCGTCGCAGACGACGGCCCACACGGTACCGTCGGGCAACTCTCCGGCAGAGCATGCGTCCTGGTTCGAATTGCGAACCTTTCCGATGTCCGTCTTTTTTGCAATCTTCATACGTTTAATCCTCCTTTCGGAACCTTAGAACCGCCGCGCGGCTGCTGCCTTAATCTTAGCTGTCCGCAGGACGCGTCGATATCAAAACCGAGGCTGCGCCTTACAGTGACGTTAATGCCGTTTTTCGACAGTATTCCGCAAAAGCGCTTTATCTGATCGTCGGTGCTGCGTCTGAACGGGCTTTCGCCGAATTCGTTGGCGGGAATAAGGTTTACATGGCACAGCATTCCCTTTAACAAGCCAGCAAGCTCCTTAGCGCAGCCGTCGCTGTCGTTTACCCTTCCGAGCAAGGTGTATTCAAATGATATTCTTCTGTTTGTCGCCCTGATATATTCACGGCAGGCTTTCAGAAGCTCGCTGACAGGATACCGCCTGTTGACGGGCATAATTTTTGAACGAAGTTCGTCGTTCGGCGCGTGGAGAGATATTGAAAGCGTAAGCTGATAGTCTTTTTTTGCAAGCTCGTAAATCTTCGGAACTATGCCGCAGGTAGAAAGCGAAATATTCCTCATGCCGATATTCAGCCCGTCGGGGTTTGATATGATATCGAGAAAACGCGTTACATTGTTGAAGTTGTCTAACGGCTCGCCCATTCCCATAAGCACTATATGGGAAATCCTCACATTCATGTCCTTTTGCGCGGCGTACACCTGACTGAGGATTTCGGACGATGCGAGCGAGCGCACAAAGCCTCCAATGGTTGAAGCGCAAAACCCGCAACCCATTTTGCAGCCGACCTGAGTTGAAACGCATATAGTGTAGCCGTACTTGTATTTCATGACGACCGACTCAATAAATTCGCCGTCATGCAACCTGAAAAGATACTTAACTGTGTTATTATACTCCGAAACCTGTTTTTTTTCAACCTCGCAGCCGAATATTGCGAATCGCGACGAAAGCTGCCGACGTAAGTCTTTGGAAATGTCCGTCATCTCGTCAAAGGACGACGCTCCGCGGATGTGCAGCCACTTGTAAATCTGGGCTGCCCTGAAGGGCTCGAGCCCCATTAAAGCTACGTCCTCGGACAGCTCTTGAAGCGTCATCGAACGAATGTCGGTCTTTTCCAATTTCTCACTCCAGACAGGAAACAGGTTAAAGGCGGCTACCCGCTCCTTTTCATGGCGGCTATGAAGAAGCCGTCGCAGCGGCTGATATGAGGCATCAGCGTCACAAAGCCGTCGCCGCCGTATTTCGGGTATTCAGTAAGCACGGGTATCTCAAAAAAATCGCCGTGCTCGGACAAAAAGTGCCTGCAAACATCGCCGTTTTCCGACGGATTTAAGCTGCACGTCGAATATACGAGAGTGCCGCCTTTTTTGAGATATCCTGCCGCGGTGCTTAGTATAAAATACTGCAAATCAGGCAGTTTGTCAATATCTTGTGGTGTTTTATAGCGGATTTCGGGTTTTTTACATATAACTCCGAGCCCCGAGCAGGGAACGTCGCAAAGGATTCTGTCCGCCTCCGGAATGCTTTCGCTGAAAACCGACGCGTCGTGGACGGACGCTGTTATATTGCTTATTCCGAGCCTTTTCGCGCCCTCCTTAATAAGTCGTACGCGCTTTTCGTGTATGTCGAACGCGAAAATCCTTCCGCCGTTGTTCATCATCTGAGCTATTGTGAAGGCTTTTCCTCCGGGGGCGGAGCAAAGGTCGAGAACCGTCTCGCCCTCACGCGCGCCGAGAGCCTCGCTGCAAAGCTGGGAGGCGGTATCCTGCGCGTGAAAAAGCCCCCGTCTGTATGCCGAAAGGTCGTCTATCGCGCCTGTATTGCCTAAAACAAGCGCGTTTTGGATGCGTTCGTGCCTTTTCGCCTGAACGTTTTCAAGAGTCAGCTCCTCCATAAGCTTTTCGGGAGTTGTTTTTAAGGTGTTTACCCGTATGACGTTTTCGGCGGCGCCCAGCGACGCGCCCATTATGCCCTCGGCGTTTTCCTGCCCGTAAGCGCCGCTCCAGAGGTCCGCGAGCCATTGAGGGCAGGAATATTTAACGCTCAGATAATCGACGTCATCTTCATCGGGCAGGACAAGACCGTTTTCGGCCGCCCTGTGGAGCACGGCGTTTACGATTCCGGCGGCGTAGGCGCAGCCGTTGTTCCTGACGAGCTTCACGCTTTCGTTGACAGCCGCGCCCGACGGTATTCTGTCCATGAAAAACAACTGCGCGCAGCCGAGCCTTAATGCCGCAAGAACCTGCGGCTTCAGCTTTTTTATCGGCCGTTCAAGATAAAGCGACAGATTGTAGTCTATTGTAATCATCCGCTCAACAACGGTGTAGACAAGTGCCGATACGAGCGCTTTGTCTTCGCGCGAAAGCCTTTCCCTGCTGAGCGCGGCGTCGAGCGCTATGTTTGAATATGCGCCGCCGCCGATTTTTAACAGAATTTTAAAGGCAGTCTGCCTCGCGTCCGCCATTTATCAGTTTCTCCTGTTTCTTATCATAAGCAGCCTTAACAGGTTGGCTAACGACACAGCGAGCGCCGCTATATAAGTGAGCGCCGCAGCCGTCAGAACCTTTTTCGCGCCTTTATATTCATCGCCCTGCAATAATTCCGTTTCGTCGATAACGCTTAAAGCGCGCCTGCTCGCGTTAAGCTCGACGGGCAGCGTTATAAGCTGGAACAGCGCGACGAGCGAGTAAAGAATAAGACCGACGTAAAACAGGATGCCGAAATTCATAAAAAGCCCTATTATAGCGAGCGGCAGACCTATTGTGGAGCCGATGTTGCAGACGGGCAGGATTGCGTTGCGCACCTTAATAGGCGCGTAGTTCTGCGCGTGCTGAACGGCGTGACCAGCCTCGTGGCACGCGATGCCGACAGCCGCCACAGAAGTGCTGTCAAATACGCCTTCCGACAAGTGTATAACGTTTGTCCTCGGGTCGTAATTGTCAGTAAGATAGCCTCCCGTGCGCTCGATACGCACGTTTGTCACTCCGTAATTGTACAGAACCCTTGCCGCCGCCTGACTTCCCGTAATCCTTCTGCTGTTCATTACGGCAGACATCTTCCTGTATGTTCCCTTAACCTTTATCTGCGCCCAGAGAGCGAGCAAAAACGCAGGAACGACAAGCAGCAGATAATAAATATCCGCACCGAAGCCGTAATAACCGTAGCCGTACATAAAATCACCCTTTCACACTAAGGCAACACCGCACAATTATTGTTGTGCGGTTGCGCCGTCAGATTTTTCGTCAGATTGTAGGAAAAGCGCAGGCAACACTTTGTGTATTAACGAGCATTTTGGGGCGGTATGACGGAAAAGATGCAAGCAAATGTCAACAACGGCTTTAGCCGCTAATTGTGCGGTGTTGCCCCAAGCATTACCGCAGAAAGCTTCCCTTCTCCATCCTGTTCCCTCTCAAAAACTCCGCGGCGGTCATGGCTTTTTTGCCCTCCGCCTGTAACGATATTATTTCCACGCTTTCGCCGTTTCCGCATGCCACAATAAGCCTTCCGTCATTTTCCACTATCTCTCCCGGCTCGCCCTTAATAGCTTCGCAAAGACGCGACGCGTGCAGCTTTATTGTTTTTCCGTCCTTTTCCGCCGTAGCGGAAGGCCACGGCGACAGGCCGCGAATCTGGTTGTGAATCTCTTTCGCGGAGCGTCTCCAGTCGACAGGCGAAAGCTCCTTCGACAGCATTTTCGCGTAGCTTGAAAGCGAATCATCCTGTTTTTCGGGCGTAAGAGTTCCGTTTATAAGCTCAGTTACGGTTTTTGACATAACATCAGCGCCCACGAAAGAAAGCCTTTCCCAAAGCTCGCCCGCTGTTTCGTTTTCGCCGATTGGCACCTGCTCTTTTAAGAGCATATCGCCCGTGTCGAGCCCCTCGTCCATCTGCATGGAGGTGATGCCCGTTACTTCCTCGCCGTTTATTACCGCCCACTGTATGGGAGCCGCGCCCCTGTATTTCGGCAGGAGCGACGCGTGAATGTTTATGCACCCGAACGCGGGCAGGCGGATTATTTCGGGCGGCAGTATTTTGCCGTATGCGACAACTATTATAAGCTCCGGCATGATGTCTTTTAATATTCCGACTGCCTCGCCGTCTTTAAGCGACGCGGGCTGAAATACTTTTATGCCTTCCTTTTCTGCCAGCACCTTGACGGGCGGCGGCGTTAAAACTCCCTTTCTGCCCTTCGGCTTGTCGGGCTGAGTGAAAACGCCGGCGACCTCGTGCACGTCTGAAATAAGCCTTTGAAGGCACGGAACGGCAAAATCGGGAGTGCCCATAAATACGATTTTCATAATATAACAACACCGATTTTACGGATTTTCTTTCCTTATTATTCTTTCCGTGAATAAAATGCCGTTGAGATGGTCTATCTCGTGGCAGAAGCAGCGCGCCTTAAGCTCTGTGCCCTTATAAATGTGCCACTTGCCGTTTCTGTCCTGCGCTTTGACCTTTACAACGGCGGGGCGAAGCGTTATCCCGTGCTCGTTAGGCACGGAAAGGCAGCCCTCTTCCTGCTCCTGCGTTCCTTCCGAGCTTATTATTTCGGGGTTGACAAGCTCTGTATAACCGTCGCCGCAATCCATAACGACAACGCGTTTTAAGACGCCGACCTGAACCGCGGCAAGCCCGCAGCCCTGAAATTTGTAAAGCGTTTCCTTCATGTCGTCCAGCAGTGCGGAAAGCTTTGAATCAAATTTTTCTACAGCTCTGCTTTTTTTTGCAAGGATAGGGTCTCCTACCTTTACGATTTCTCTGTATCCCATGAAAATCTCCTCTATACTGTGCTTTCGGGATTCATATCGGCGTAAACCGTTACGTCCGTAAACCTTGAGTCGCCGCCGAGCGTGCAAAGAAGCTCGGAAATCATGCTGCGGAAGCCGGCGGTGTTTTTGCACTTTATTATCATTCGGTACCTGTATTTATTGTTTATCTTCGATACCCTCGCGGGCATCGGTCCCAGAACAACAAGCGATTCGCCCCTGTATTTTTCGGACGAAAGCGACGAAATAATCGAAAGCGCCTCCGTCGACGCGGCGCGGACAAAAAGCTCGTTTTCGCCGACAAAGCCGACGACGCATATATCGCAGAACGGCGGATATACGAGAGCCTTGCGTATTCCTATCTCAGTCTCATAAAATGCCCTGTAATCCTGCTTTGCCGCAAGAGCTATTATACTGTTTTCCGGCGTCAATGTCTGGATAATAGCTTTCCCTCGGAATTTGCCCCTGCCGGAGCGTCCCACAACCTGCGTAAGCAGCGCGAACGTGCGTTCAAGGCTCCTGTAATCGTCGTTGTAAAGCTGCTGGTCGACAGAAACAACTCCGACAAGCGTTACGTTTTCAAAGTCAAGCCCCTTTGCCACCATCTGCGTGCCGAGCAGAATATCGTAGTCGTGCCTTGAAAAGCTGCCGAGCTTTTCCTCGTGGGCGAAGCGCGACATCGTCGTATCTGTGTCCATCCTCAGTATACGCGCCTGCGGCAGCTCGCGGGCAAGGTCGTCCTCGACCTTTTGCGTTCCGAAGCCGGAGTACCTGACGGCCTGCTTCCCGCAGGAAGGACATTCCTGTGAAAACGGCGCCGTACCGCCGCAGTAATGGCACATCAGCCTGCCGTTCGCGTGGTGATATGTCATTGATATGCTGCACGAAGGACATGTAAGAACATGTCCGCACGAGGTGCATGCCGCGAAGGTGTTGTAGCCCCGCCTGTTAATAAGCAGAATAGACTGCTGCCCGTCCTCAAGATTCTTTTTAAGTGCCGATATGAGTGTTCCGCTCAGCTCGGACGCTTTTTTGTTCAGGCGCTCAAGGCGCATATCCACCGTTGTGACCTCGGGCAGGACGGCTGTTCCGTAACGCTCTTTCAGAGTGTTTAAGGTGTATCTGCCCTTGAGCGCCGCGGCGTATGTTTCGACGCTCGGCGTCGCCGACGACAGAACGAGCAGCGCGTTGTTTTTCGCGCAGCGGAACCGGGCGACGTCGCGCGCCGAATATCTCGGCGTGTTTTCGGATTTGTAGGTGCTTTCCTGCTCCTCGTCTATTATTATAAGTCCGAGTTTGTCAAACGGTGCGAATACGGCGGAGCGTGTGCCGACCACCATGAGAGCCTTGCCGTTTTTTACCCTTTTCCACTCGTCAAGCCTTTCGCCGACGGACAGCGCGCTGTGAAAAACAGCAACCTTTTCCCCGTAACGCTCGCGGAATATATTGAGAGCCTGCGGAGTTAAAGATATTTCAGGAACCATGAGGATAACTCCCCTGCCCTCCGCCGTCACCTTGTCGACAAGCTTCATATAAACCTTTGTTTTGCCGCTGCCCGTAACGCCGAAAAGGAGCGACGCGCCGCCCCTGCCCTCGCTGTATTGGCGGTAAAGATTTTCAAACGCCGTCTGCTGCTCGTCAGTCAGCAAAATATCCTCCTGCCGTGCCTGCACGGAAGCGCCGGGATAGGGGCTTCTGTAAACCTCGCTGTCGTATGTTTCGGCTATGCCCTTGGAGCAGAGCGAAAGCGGAACGGACTGTGTAAAGCCGGTAAAATAACAAACTTCGCGGACACAGGCAGAGCCGACATCAGAAAGAAGGTCTATAACCTCCTGCTGCTTTTTCGTAAGCTTAGGTGGCGATATCTCGCCCGAAAGAAACTCCGGAGTCAGTCTTATCATTTTAACGGTCATGTCGCCTACTTTGCGGACAGCGTCGAAGCCGCGTATCAGCACGCCTTTTTTAACCATCCGCGAAAGAATGTCGGAGCCGCTGTCGAAGCCGAACCTTGAAAGTATGCGCTCGCCCTTTTCAAAGCCCGTTTTGCCGGCAAGGTAGTCGAGCACAGCCTGCTCGTCCGGCTGAAGCCTGGCGCCGCTTTGCTCCCCGGCGGGAGCCGCCGCGTAGGATTCGACTATCCTGTGGTTTATCCCCGAAGGCAGAATACAGCGAACGGCATCGTAAAGCGTGCAGAAGGTACGCCCCTTGAGCCAGCAGACAAGCGACAGCATCTCGTCGTTTAAAAGCGGCTCTTTGTCGAGCACCGACGAAACCGCCTTTAGCTTTATGCCGTCGTCATATTCCGCGTCCGGCAAAAGCTCAATTATCATGCCCTGCCGCTTTTTTTTGGTGTTTCCGAAAGAGACCATTACGCGGCAGCCCGGCCTCGCGCTTGCGAGCAGCTCGTCGGGAACAAGGTAGTCGTACGCCTTGTCGAAATGATATGCCGTTTTATCGACGGCAACCCTTGCGATATTCGCCCTCGGCAAAGCACTCACCCCGCTCAGATATTTCTGATTTCCTCCGGCTCAACAATTGTATATTTGCCGCTTATGATCTCGTTAATAGCCAGGGTGACGGGCTTTTCGGTCATTATTAATTTCTTCTCCTCCGCCTCCTCGGCAATTTCCCTTGCCCTTTTAGCCGTCGCCGTGACAAGCGAATAGCGGCTGACGTGGTCCTTTAATACGTTTCTTAAATCGGGATTAAGCATTTTGTTCACCTTTCCTTTAAAAAGTCATTGCCTCGTTTAAAATATGCATTGAGCGCGATGTTCTGTGCCTCTCTGATATAATAATCGCGTAAACGTCGTCGACAGCCCTGCCGAGGTCTTCGTTTACAACGATATAGTCGTAATTAACAGCGTTTTTCATTTCGTTTACAGCTATTGTTAATCTGCTCTGAATTTCCTCCTCGCCCTCGCTCATGCGCTGCCGCAGCCTTGTTTCAAGCTCGCTCATCGCAGGCGGCACAAGGAAAATGCTGACGGCGTCGGGGTAAAGCTCCTTTATTTTGACGGCTCCCTCAACCTCTATCTTGAGTATTACCGTTTCGCCCTGCTTCAGCCACTCGTCAACGGTGGTTTTGGGCGTTCCGTAGTAATTGCCGCTGTAGCTTGTGTGTTCGAGAATCTGGCCGCTTTCGAGCTTGCTTTGAAAGTATTCGCGGCTTACAAAGTAATAGTCCTCTCCGTCTTTTTCGCCCTCGCGCTTTTGCCTTGTAGTTAAAGATATCGAGCGTTTGAGCCACCCCGCCCTGTTGAACAGCTCGGCGAGAACGGTGTCCTTGCCGCAGCCGGACGGAGCCGAAAGGATTACAAGCATACCAACCTTTTTTTCATCGTCACGCATTTTTACATACCGTGCGGCACAACAGTTTTGCCGCTGCCTTTCGCAATTATTCGTCGGTGAACGCTGCGGGCGTTTCCTCGCCGCTGACGCGGTTTGCAAGCGTTTCGGCGGTAAGATAGGAAAGAATGACGTGGTCGCTGTCGGTTATTATTACAGCCCTCGTTTTTCTGCCGAACGACGCGTCGACTATTGTTCCTCTTTCCCTGCACTCCTGCACAAGCCTTTTAACTGGCGCGGAATCGGGGCTTACGACAGCTACTATCCTTTCCGCGTTTACCATGTTTCCGAATCCGATGTTTATCAGCTTCATTTTAATCACCGTCATCAAAATTTACTCGATATTCTGTATCTGCTCGCGGATTTTTTCCACCTCGGCCTTGATATCTATTACACGTCTGGCTATTTCGACATCCTGCGACTTTGAGCCTATCGTGTTTGCCTCGCGGTTTATCTCCTGAACAAGGAAGTCGAGCTTTCTGCCCACAGCGTCGTCGGAGCCGATAAGCTCGCGAAGCTGCGCTATGTGGCTTCGAAGCCTTACGGTTTCCTCGGCGACGGCAACCTTATCGGCGAAAATCGCGGCCTCGGTAAGCAGCCTTTGCTCGTCGACGTGCGTATCCTCAAGAATCTGGCGCATACGGTTTAAGAGCTTTTCGTTATACTCCTTTACCGTCTGCGGCGAGCGTTCCTCAACGAACGATACCATTTCAAGAATTCTGTCGGCTCTCGATATAATATCGTCGCGCAGCCTTTTTCCCTCAGCCTCGCGCATTGATATGAAATTTCCGGCGGCTTCGGCCGCAACCGTCTTTACGGCGTTCCAGATTTTATCCTCGTCCGCCTGCTCCTTATGTATCGAGAATATTTCCGCAAACCTTGACAGTGTCGAAACGGCAGCGTCGTTTTCAATCCCGAACCGCTCGGACAGCTCTTTAAACGTGTTCAGATATCCCTGCGCCATCGAGCTGTTAAGGCTCACGACTACGTCGCCCTCCTCAAGCGTTTCGATTGTGACGCCGCACTCAACCTTGCCCCTCGACATCATCCCCTGCAGAAAGCTTTTAAGCTTCTCGTCAAGAAATCCGTACGCTCTCGGCGTTCTTGAGGAAAATTCAAAATATCGGTGGTTTACGCTTTTTATTTCAACGGATATGTTCATACCGTCGATTGTTTTACGGGCTTGTCCGTAACCTGTCATGCTCTTAATCAAAACGTTTTTCGCGCCCTTTCGTTATTATTCCGCGGATGGCTTGTTTGCAATCTTTATAAGCCTTTCGACCTCATACGGCGTCAGCTCCCTCCACTGACCGGCGGGAAGCATGCCGAGCTTTAAGGAACCGAATGCCGTTCGCCTGAGCCTTGCGACTTCAAGCGACAGCTCCTCGCACATCCGGCGAATCTGACGGTTTCTGCCCTCGAACAGCACGATTTCGAGCACAACGCGGTTTTCCTGACTTTCAAGCACCGTGACGCGCGCGGGCGCCGTTTTTCTGCCGTCAATCATCATTCCGCCTTCAAGGCGCGCTATCTGCTCGTCCGAAATGCCGGGACGGACTGTTACCCTGTAATACTTCGGCACATGGCTTTTCGGATGCATCATCAGGTTCGCAAACCCGCCGTCGTTTGTAAGCAGCAAAAGCCCTTCGGACTCCCTGTCAAGCCTGCCTACGGGATAAATCCTTTCGCCCGCGTTTTTTACAAGCTCTGCGACGCATTTTCTGCCCATTTCGTCCGACATGGTGGTGATATAGCCGCGCGGTTTGTGGAGCATGATGTAAATCGGCTTTGCGGTGTTTGCCACCTTTTTGCCGTTTAGCGTTATCCGGTCCTTTTCGGGATTTACTTTGTCGCCGATTTTCGCGACGCGCCCGTTAACCTTTACCTTGCCCTTTTCTATCAACTCCTCCGCCTTTCTTCTTGAGGCGGCGCCGCATTCGGACAGATATTTCTGAAGACGTATTTGCACGTCCGGCATCAGCTAAAAACTCCCTTTATTTTTTCTTTTATCCTGTCGATTAAGCCCTTAGGCTGTTCCTTTTCCCGCGTTTTCTGAGGCACCTTGCGGACCACGCCGCATGACTTCGCGGCGACTATATCGGACTCGCTTATTACTTTTCCGTTCTGATAATATAACACCCTTCCAACAGGCTCGCCCTTGTAAACGGGAGCGTACTCGAACCGCTTCAGGAGCACCTCGCGCACAACCTCGCCTCCGCCGCTTTTAAGAACGGCCGAAGGCTTTGATGCAAACGAAACGGGAATGCTTTTGCAGCTGCCCCCGACGACGGGAAGCGAAACACCCTCAAGGCTGTCGTCGAGCGGAGTTGATTTTATTACGGAAAAGCCGTATTCAAGCATTCTGATATGGTCGTTCCAGTCGTCGGGCGCGCACAGCGTGACCGCGACAAGCGTAACGCCGTCCTTCCTTGCCGCCGACACAAGGCATCTGCCGCTTTTTTTAGTAAAGCCTGTTTTTATGCCTATCGCCCATTCGTAGCATTGGAGCAGCCTGTTGTGATTTGAAAGCGTGCGTTTATACGGCGGATTGCCGTACTCGACTGTTATATGCCTCTTTGAGCATATCGACTCGAACAGCGGATTTTTTATAGCCTCGCTGCCCAAAAGAGCCATGTCGTAGGCGGTCGAGTAATGATGCTCGTCGTCAAGCCCCGACGGCGTCACGAAATTCGTGTTCTTCATGCCGATTTCGGCAGCACGGTCGTTCATCATTTTCGCGAACTCCTCAACCGAACCGCCGAGAACAATAGCCACCGTGTTTGCCGCGTCGTTGCCGCTGCTCAAAAGCATTCCGCACACAAGCGTGCGGAGCGTTACCATGTCGCCCGGGAGCAGGCCCATGGAGGTGCCCTCAACCGTTACCATTTCATCGGTTGTGACAATCTCCCTTTCGGGAGTGCCTGTTTCAAGGGCAATAAGGGAGGTCATTATCTTTGTGGTGCTTGCCATTGAGCGAAGCTCGTGCTCGCACTTGCCGAAAATAAGCTCGCCCGTATCGGCAACCATCAGTGCCGCCGCCTTTGCGGATACGTACGGCGCCGCCGAGCAAAACGGCGCGGTCATGGCAGCCACCGTTGACAACGCCAGAATAAAACATAAGATTTTGCCTGCTTTTTTCAATCAAACCACCTGCCTGTAGGTTAATTATATGCATACAGGCACGGTTTTATTTTTATGCGGACTTAAATATCCGACGCCTCGGGCGTCTCCGCGGCTTTTACGGCTTCGTTGATAACGTCGTCCGTTGTGTCCTTTTTCGACAGCTTGTTGATGGCGGTTGAAATCTTGTCGACCACGTCGGGAACCATTCCTATGATGCGCTCCGCCTGACCGCCCTCAGACGCGGCGACATGCTTTATTGATACTTCACCGTCGCGGACAACTATAAAAGCTATGGGAATTATAGTTATCCCCGCTCCTCCGCCGCCACCGAAAATCTCGGCATTTGTCTTTGAGGGAAAATCGGAACCGCCCGACGCAAAGCCGTATGTAACCTTTGATACGGGGATAATCGTAACGCCGCCCGCCTCAATCGGGTTTCCGATGATTGTGCTGACATCCACAAGGTTTTTCAGCTTTTCGATTGTTGTACCGAGTATTCCCGACGCTGATTGCTCTTTCATGTTTATGACCATTCCTT
>DCUB01000026.1:22467-30058 GCA_002329365.1 Ruminococcaceae bacterium UBA1425 | reverse complement strand
AATCTGACGACATGTCGTCAGATTGGATTGATAAAATTCCGCCTAATAGCGGCATTTTAACCACACAGAAAACCGTCGACAAATCCCGAAGGGTTTGTCGACGGTCTACCGATGCCAAACCGTATAGGTTTGGCATCGGTAGGAGCTATGTAGTTCGTGCAGGTAAACGGCTTAGTACATTCCCATGCCGGGGTCAGCGGGCGGTGCCGCCGGGGGGTTCTTTTCGGGCAGGTCGGTCACGACCGACTCGGTCGTAATCAGCATCGCCGAAATCGACGCGGCGTTCTGCAGGGCGGAACGGGCGACCTTCGTCGGGTCGATGATGCCCTTAGTGACCATGTTGCCGTATTCGCCCAGCGCGGCGTCGAAACCGTAATTGGGGTCATCGCTGTTCTTGACGTTCTCGACGATCAGCGAGCCTTCCAGGCCGGCGTTGCTGGCGATCTGGCGGACAGGCTCTTCCAGTGCGCGCCGTACGATCTGGGCGCCGGTCTTCATGTCGCCGGTTGCGGATTCGATCACTTTGTCGACCGACTTGATGCAGTTGATGAGCGCGGTCCCGCCTCCGGGGATGATGCCCTCTTCGACGGCGGCGCGCGTCGCCGCCAGCGCGTCTTCTATACGCAGTTTCGCTTCCTTCATTTCGGTCTCGGTGGCCGCGCCTACCGCGATGACCGCAACGCCGCCCGCGAGCTTCGCGAGACGCTCCTGCATCTTTTCGCGGTCATAGTCCGAAGTGGTGTCTTCCATCTGTATCTTGATGGACTGGATACGGGCCTTTATGTCCTCGGGTTTGCCGGCGCCGTCGACGATCGTGGTGTTTTCCTTGTCCACCTTGACCTGGCGCGCGGTGCCCAGCATGTCCAGCGTCGCGGTCTTGAGGTCCATGCCCACTTCCTCGGAGATGACCTGGCCGCCGGTGAGGATGGCGATGTCCTGCAGCATGGCCTTGCGGCGGTCGCCGAAGCCGGGGGCCTTGACGGCCACGCAGGTGAAGGTGCCGCGCAGTTTGTTCACGACCAGCGTCGCGAGGGCTTCGCCCTCGACGTCTTCGGCGATGATGAGCATCTTGCGGCCCTGTTGTACGACTTTTTCGAGGATCGGCAGGATCTCCTGGACGTTGGAGATCTTCTTGTCGGTGATGAAGATGTACGGGTTTTCCAGGACCGCCTCCATCTTGTCGGTGTCGGTGACCATGTAGGCCGAGGCGTACCCGCGGTCGAACTGCATGCCTTCGACCAGCGTGAGCTCGGTCTTGAGGGTTTTGGACTCCTCGACGGTGATGACGCCGTCGTTGCCCACGATGGACATCGCGTCGGAGATGAGCTGGCCTATGGACTCGTCGCTCGCCGAGATCGCGGCGACCTGTGCGATGGCCTGCTTGTTCTCGATGGGCTTGCTCATGTCGCGCAGCCCTTCGACGGCGGCCGCGGACGCCTGTTCGATGCCCCGCTTCATGAGCATCGGGTTCGCGCCGGCCGCGACGTTCTTTAGGCCTTCGCGGATGATCGCCTGCGCGAGCAGCGTCGCGGTGGTGGTGCCGTCGCCCGCTACGTCGTTGGTCTTCGTGGCGACTTCCTTGACCAGCTGCGCGCCCATGTTCTCGAAGGGGTCCTCGAGTTCGATCTCGCGCGCGATCGTGACGCCGTCGTTGGTGATAAGGGGGCTTGTGTATTTCTTGTCCAACACGACGTTGCGGCCCTTGGGCCCCAGCGTGATCTTGATCGTGTCGGCCAAGGCGTTGACGCCTCTTTCGAGCGCGCGGCGGGCGTCCTCGCCGTAAATCATCTGTTTCTTCATGTCCTGTGTCCTCCTCGTGAATCTTAAAAATGCGTTAGTCTTCGATGACGGCCAGTATATCGGACTGGCTCAGTACGATGTACTCGGTTTCTTCGAACTTCACTTCGGTGCCGGCGTACTTCCTGTAGAGCACGACGTCGCCGACCTTGACCTGCATGGTGACCTCTTTGCCGTCAACGACGCCGCCCGGGCCGACGGCGATGACCTCGGCCGTCTGCGGCTTTTCCTTCGCGGTGCCGGGAAGCACGATGCCGCTTTGCGTCACTTCTTCCGCCGGTTTGTTCACGATGACGACTTTGTCACCCAACGGGACGATTTTCATGGGTTAGTTTCCTCCTTTTGCATTCGGATTATGATGGAGATAGTTTATCCGGTAATGTTTGTTAGCACTCTGAATAGATGAGTGCTAATTCCAAAACTTAGTTTATGCAAAAGTGCCTTAGGATGCAAATGGGTGAATTGGCGAAAATCGGTATATCAGATTGGAAATTTGTGAATTAGATTTAAAATGCTTCATAATACGATGAATTGCACACGAAGACGCCGAAAAAACACAGAATATCGATGCCCCGGAAGGAATCGGGGGCAAAATGTGGAATGTCAGGGTAATCCGATACGACGCTTACAAAGGAGTGCATCAAATGGACAAATGGGACAGGCGGATGATGGAACTCGCACGTTACATCGCCGGGTGGTCGAGCTGCTACCAGCATAACCGGCACGTGGGCGCGGTGATCGTGCGCAACAAGCGCATCCTCACGACCGGCTACAACGGCGCGCCGGAAGGCGTGCGCAGCTGCGTGGAAAAGGGGGAATGCCTCAGGAGGACGCTCGACATCCCGTCGGGGACCAGGCACGAACTGTGCTATGCGATCCACGCGGAGCAGAACGCGATCATCCAGGCCGCGAAGATGGGCGTCTCGATTCAGGGCGCCACGCTCTACTGTACGCATCAGCCCTGCGTGATTTGCACCAAGATGATCGTGAACGCGGGGCTTTTGCGCATCGTGTACGACGAACCGTACCCCGACGATTTCGCCCTGCGCATCCTAAAGGAGGCCAACGTCGTGTCCGAACGCTACGGGGACCTTGAAGAAAGGTGCTGAAAGCGCGGCGCGCCTTTTGAAACCCGCCCTCATATTTCGGTAGTTGTCCACATACAGTGGAGTAACAGACTTCTATCGGGGGGATGACGATGCGGCGGTTCAGAAGGAGGCGCCGTCCGCCAAGAGGGCGCAACAGCATGGCGGGCGTCTTGCTGATCGTGGTGACGGTCCTGGGGCTTGTTTACATCCTCTCGGCCGGCGTGGGCGGAAAATGGATGGCGGACAACGTGATCGCCCCTATTTTCGGGGTGTTTTCGGGTGCGGCGCCGTCCGCTACGCCGAATCCCACGCAGAAACATGCCGAACAGAAGGCCGTCTTTAAAGGCTTTACGCTCTACTGCCTGCAGATGGGCGTCTTCGACAGCGAAGCGAACGCGAAATCGCTTGCGGATTCCCTCAAAAAACAGGGAGCGGCGGGCTACCTGCTCGACGCGGACGGCTACGTGCGCGTGCTATTGTCGGCCTACGACAGCGAGCAGGACGCCAAAGCGGTGCGCGACCGCCTCATCGAACAGGAGATGGACTGCACCGTCTACACGATGAACTGCGACAAGCTCGAGCTCACGATCACGGCGGACGAGTCGCGCCTGCCCCGGATCCAGCCGATATTCGACCGGTACGCCCAGGCGATCGGCAAATGTTCGGATCTGGCGTTCGCGCTGGACGACAACACGTCCACCGAGGACGAGGCGCTCGTTGAAATAAGGGATATGGCCCAAAAAATGAAGGAGGATGCCAAGAGCATAGAGGACAGCGGTTACGCCGGGGGAAACGACGTCGTGCGCGCGATGAACACCCTGTTCACGGAGGGGACGAAAGCCCTGAACGTCGCCGCCGAGGGCACGCAAAACTCGCTCTCTGCCCGGCTCAAATACGCGCAGATGCAGCTTGCCGGGCTGGCCATCGATTTTGTGAAGACCGCCCAAAATGGTTTGGCAGGTATACGGTAATTCGTGCTATAATAAAGTAGTGCGGCTTGCCATGCCCGATATAGCCAATATAAAACGAATGGTTTGCATAGACCCGACTTTCATGGGGAGAGGATGAGATACTGATGAAAGTACGAGACATCGCAAAAATCGTGTCCGCGAAGGTCCTGGTAGGAGAGGACAAGCTTGACAAGGAAGTGCTGGCTGCCTGCGGTGCGGACCTGATGAGCGACGTGCTTGCGTACGTGAACGGCAAGGACCTGGTGCTGTTGACGGGGCTTGCAAACATCCAGGTCATACGCACGGCCGAGGTGATCGATCTGTGGTGCATCCTCCTCGTGCGCGGGAAGGTTCTCCCGAAGAACGTGCTGGACCTGGCGAGGGAACGGGGCATGGTGGTGATGAGCACGGGACAGTCGATCTACGAGGCGAGCGGTTTGCTCTATATGCAAAACCTGCCGCCTATATCGCTGGAAACCGAACGGAGCGGTAAAATTGGCGTCGATCAACCTTCTGCATAAGGAATACGTGATCGAACAGGGGAATTTTCTCAAGGCGGGCGAAGCCTCGAGTGCGATAAAACAGATCCTGCGCCAGCTCGGCGTCAGCGCCGGCGTACTGCGCAGGGTTTCGATTGCTTCCTACGAAGCCGAACTGAACATGGTGATCCACAGCTTCGGGGGGACGGTGTCGGCCGACATTTCGCCGCATGCCGTGGTCCTGGAATTCGCGGATACCGGCCCCGGCATAGAGGACGTGGAGCTTGCCATGCAGGACGGATACTCGACGGCGAGCGAAGAGATCAGGAACATGGGGTTTGGCGCCGGTTTGGGCATGAGAAACATCAAACGGTGCTGCGACGGGATGGACATCGTTTCGTCGGCCGGGGGCACGAAGCTCACGCTCACGTTCCTGGTATGAACATTTTTTGAAAGGGAGGCGCGCATGCGGGAATACCAACATTCCGTAAGGCTTGACAAGGATAAATGCAAGGGCTGCACCAACTGCATTAAGGGCTGCCCGACGCAGGCGATACGAGTGCGCGGGGGAAAGGCGAACATCATCGCCGAGCGCTGCATCGACTGCGGCGAGTGCGTGCGCGTCTGCCCGCACCACGCGAAGATCGCGGTGACGGACGGCTTCGAGAGCCTCGAACGGTTCAGATACCGCATCGCGATCCCGGCGCCGTCGTTTTACGCCCAGTTCCGGAAGAACACGTCCATCGGCATGATCCTCGACGCGCTTATCAACATCGGGTTTGACGACGTGTTCGAGGTCGCGCGCGGGGCCGACATCGTGACCGAGGCGACGCGCCAACTGCTCGCCTCGGGAAACTGCAAAAAGCCGCTGATATCTTCGGCCTGCCCGGCCGTCGTGCGCCTGATTCGCGTGCGCTTCCCGTCGCTGTTGCAGCACCTTTCGTGTATCGACTCGCCGATGGAGGTCGCCGCCGACATCGCGCGGGAAGCGTTCTGTAAGAAGCGGGGCGCGGACGGAAAGGACGTAGGCGTGTTCTTCATTACGCCGTGCGCCGCGAAGATGACCAGTGTGCTGAGTCCGCTGGGCAGGGTGAAGAGCAACGTGGACGGGACGATCTCCATCGTGGACGCCTTCGCCAGGATCAACGCGGAGATCGCCAGGCCCAAAATGCGGAGGCACGGTAAGGCGTCCGGTTCCCTGTCCTCCGGCGTCGGCTGGGCGGCGGCCGGGGGCGAGGAACAAGCGCTCAGCGGATACAGCCACCTCTCGGTGGACGGAATACACAATATCATACGGCTGTTCGAGGAAGTGGAGAACGGGAGGTTTGCGGACCTCGACTTTATCGAGGCGCTCTCCTGCACCGGCGGATGCCTCGGCGGGCCGCTCACGTTCGAGAACGCGTACGTCGCCAGGATGCGCCTTTCGAAGGTGATCGAGGACATGCCACAGAAGACAGAAATGCCCACTGAGGCGGTGGAGCACGCGCACAGCGCCCGCGCCCGCCTGAGCCAAGAGATCGAGCCGCTGCGCGTAGAGCATCTTGACGACGACATGGAAACAGCCATCGCCAAGCTCGGGCGCATCAACGAGCTCTGCGAACTCCTGCCGGGCCTGGACTGCGGTTCCTGCGGTTCTCCCGACTGCAGGACGCTGGCCGAGGACATCGTGCGCGGAGACGCCGTGGAACTCGACTGCATCTTTTTATTGAAAGACAGGGTACGGTATCTCGCGCAGGAAATGGTGAAACTCGCGACCGTGGACAGCGCGTTCGAGCCCAATGACGAGGAAAGAGGTTGAAGCCCTTGACGGTAGAGGAACTGACACAAAAGATCGACGGAAGGCTGTGCGCCGGCCAGGGCGCAGCCCAAAGGGAAGTCCGCTCGGGCTGCGTGTGCGACCTTTTGAGCTGGGTGATGGCGCACGCCAAAAAAGGGACGGCCTGGGTCACTGTGCAGACGCATATGAACGTGGTCGCGGTCGCCGAGCTGCTCGAGATCGCGTGCGTTATTTTCCCGGACGGCATGGAAGCCGACGCGGCCGTGCTCAGCAAGGCGGACGAGACGGGGGTGCCCGTCGTGTCCAGCCCGAAAAACGCCTTCGACATCGCGGGCATCATCCACGCTGCGGGCGTGCGGGGCGTATAAACGTCATGCGGCTCGCGGCGGACCTCCATATTCACAGTTGCCTGTCCCCCTGCGCTGACGGGGAGATGACCCCCAACAACATCGTGAATATGGCGTATATAAAGAAGCTGGACGTCATCGCCGTGACGGACCACAACAGCGCGAAGAACCTGCCGGCCGTCGCCGGGGCCGCCCGAAAGCGCGGCCTCGTTTTGCTGCCCGGGCTGGAGGTGCAGAGCCGCGAGGAAGTGCATCTGCTGTGCTATTTCGAGACGTTGGAGGCCGCGCTGGCGTTCGGCGACGCGATCTACGCGCACCTGCCCGACGTATTCAACCGCACCGATATATTCGGCGAACAGCTGGTCATGGATGCGAACGACACGGTCACCGGCGCCGAGCCCAAGCTCCTCATACAGTCGCTGCGGCTGAGCATCGACGAGGTGTGCGCGCTCACGGAGGACTTTGGCGGGCTGGTCGTGCCCGCGCACATCAACAGGGAAGCGAACTCCATCCTGTACAACCTGGGATTCATCCCGCCCGGCCTCGACTTTCACGCGCTCGAGGTCTGTGCCGCCGCGCCCGCGCCCGCCGTCGATTTGTCGAAATACCGCGTAATTCATTCGTCCGACGCGCATACGCTCGGCGCGATCCTGGAACCTAAGCAGGTGATCGAGGCCCCCGCCCGTTCCGCGCGCGGCGTGCTGCAGGCGTTGAATCAAAGGCCTTACGGACCTTTTATTGGAGAATCTTAACTGTGAAATTTATGACGGATCACACGTGAAATATAGTGCATTTTTTGACAAACCGTGTTAAAATGTTCAAGGTTGTGAAAATTTATTTACATGTCTTAACAATAGAAAAATGCTTAATTTTCAATGCTTAAGGAGGTTGTCGGTATGAGCGAGGGGAAGTTCGGCCAGCTTCAGGCTGTGATCGACGAGTACAAGGACACAAAAGGATCGTTGATGCCCGTGATGCAGAAGGCCCAGGAAATTTTCGGGGCGGTCACATTCGAAGTGCAGAACTTTATCGCGGAAAAGATGGACATACCCATGACGGACGTCTACGGCGTGGCCACGTTCTATTCTCAGTTTGCGCTCGAACCCAAGGGCGAGCATGTTATCAGCGTATGCCTGGGCACGGCCTGCTATGT
>DCUB01000026.1:0-22342 GCA_002329365.1 Ruminococcaceae bacterium UBA1425 | reverse complement strand
GGGGGGCGTAACGGAAACGATGGAGGAAATTTCGCTGCATGTGCTCGACATCGTGCAGAACTCATTGAATGCCGGTGCAGCGCTGATCCATATCGAAGTGGACGAACAGGAACAGGCCGACACGCTCATCGTCCGGGTCGCGGACGACGGCAGCGGCATGCCGCCCGAACTCGTGGCGAAGGTCACGGACCCCTTCGTGACCACCCGCACGACGCGCAAGGTGGGACTGGGCCTCCCCCTGTTCATGCAGGGGGCGAAAGCGGCGGACGGAGATTTCTCCATCCAATCGGAAGTCGGAAAGGGAACGCGGCTGTGCGCGACTTATCGCCGGTCGCACATCGACCGCCAGCCTGTCGGGGACATGGCCGGTACCGTACAGACGCTGGTGCTGTGCAACCCCGACACGGATTTCGTGTATACGAGAAGGTTGAACAACAGGTCGTTCACGCTGGACACGCGGGAACTGCGCAGGGCGCTGGGGGGCGAAGTGCCGCTCAATGCCCCCGAGGTCCAGGCGTGGATCAGGGACTATCTTATCGAGGGAGAAAAAGGACTTTTGGAGGTGTCTGATAGATGAAAACTTTGCAGGAGCTTGAAGAGATAAGGAAACGCACGCTCGAGACCATGAACCTCAGGAAGGAATCGGAAGGCACACGCATCGTCGTAGGCATGGCCACCTGCGGGATCGCGGCGGGCGCGCGCCCGGTGCTTTTGAAGATCATGGAAGAAGTGGAGAAGCGCAACCTTTCGGGCGTTACCGTGGCGCAGACCGGATGCATCGGCCTTTGCCAGCTCGAACCCATCGTTGAAGTGTACAAGCCGGGCCAGGAAAAGGTCACATACGTCAAAATGACCCCCGAGGCCGCCGCCAGGGTCGTGGCCGAGCACATCGTCAACGACCAGGTCGTTCTCGAGCAGACGGTCGGCAGGTTCCAGGTATAAGCGATAAGCATCATTTTGTGAGTTGAGGAGGAAAGGACATGGAATTCTATCGTTCCCACGTTTTGGTGTGCCACGGGACGGGGTGCACGTCTTCGGATTCTCCGGGCATAAAAAAGCGTTTGGAAGAAGTAATCGCCCAAAAAGGGCTTGAAAAAGAAGTGCAGGTCGTGATGACGGGGTGCTTCGGCCTCTGCGCGATGGGCCCCGTCGTGATCGTCTACCCCGAAGGATCGTTCTATTCGCGCGTCACCGTAGACGACGTCGACGAGATCGTGGAAGAGCATCTGCTCAAGGGCCGAATCGTGAAGCGCCTGCTCTACAAGGAAGCCGTCGAGGAAGACGAGACGATAAAATCGCTCGAAAAGGTCGAATTCTATAGAAAACAAAAGCGTGTCGCGCTGCGCAACTGCGGCGTGATCAACCCCGAGAACATCGAGGAGTACATCGCTTTGGACGGATACATGGCGCTGGGCAAGGTCCTGACCGAGATGCAGCCCATAGACGTCGTGAACACGATCAAGGAGTCCGGCCTCAGGGGCCGCGGAGGCGCAGGCTTCCCGACCGGCGTGAAATGGAGCTTCGCGATGGGCGGGGAAGGGCAGAAGTACGTGCTGTGCAACGCCGACGAAGGCGACCCGGGCGCGTTTATGGACCGCTCCGTGCTTGAAGGCGACCCGTACTGTCTTATTGAGGCAATGACCATATGCGGTTACGCGACGGGCGCCACCGAGGGCTACATTTATGTCCGCGCGGAGTATCCCGTAGCCGTCGACCGTCTCCAGAAGGCGATTGCCGCTTGTAATGAAAAGGGCTTTCTGGGAAAGAATATTTTTAACTCCGGCTTTGATTTTAACATTCAAATACGTCTGGGGGCAGGCGCTTTTGTGTGCGGCGAAGAAACGGCGCTTATGACCTCAATCGAGGGCAACAGGGGAGAGCCGCGTCCGCGTCCTCCGTTCCCGGCAGTCAAGGGGCTTTTCGGAAAGCCCACGACGGAAAACAACGTCGAAACGTTTGCAAACGTTCCGCAGATAATCCTGAACGGCGCCGAATGGTTTTCGGGCATGGGCACGGAGAAGGCAAAGGGCACAAAGGTTTTCGCGCTCGGCGGAAAAATCAACAACACCGGCCTTGTCGAAATACCCATGGGCGTTACGCTGCGCGAAATAGTTGAGGAAATCGGCGGCGGAATCCCGGGCGGCAAAAAGTTCAAGGCTGCGCAGACGGGCGGCCCGTCGGGCGGATGCATACCGGCAAAATACCTGGATACTCCGATGGACTACGACAATCTTATCGCTATCGGTACAATGGTGGGCTCGGGCGGACTTATCGTCATGGACGAGGACACCTGCATGGTCGACATCGCCAAGTTCTTCCTTGAATTCACCGTCGACGAGTCCTGCGGAAAATGCACGCCCTGCCGCATAGGAACAAAGCGTCTTTACGAGATACTCGAAAAGATTACAAACGGCGAAGGCACCTTAGAGGACCTCGACAAACTGGAGGAGCTTTCAACATACATCAAGGAAAACTCGCTATGCGGTCTCGGTCAGTCGGCGCCGAACCCGGTGCTTTCCACCTACAAGCACTTCAAGGACGAGTATATAGCACACGTTGTTGAAAAGAGATGTCCCGCCGGAGTTTGTAAGAGTCTTCTTTCGTACGAGATTATCGCCGACAAGTGTAAGGGCTGTACAGCATGCGCAAGGGTTTGCCCCGTCGGCGCAATCTCCGGTTCGCCGAAGAACGTACACGTTATAGACAAGTCAAAATGTATCAAGTGCGGAGCCTGCATGGCAAGATGTAAGTTCGGCGCTATAATCAAGAAATAAGGGGGAACGGAACAATGGGAAATATTAATGTTAAGGTCAACGGAATAGCTGTGTCCGTCCCCGAGGGAAGCACGGCTCTTGAAGCCGCACGCGCCGCCGGAGTCATGATACCCACGCTGTGTTACCTTAAGGGCATAAACGAGATAGGCGCCTGCCGTATCTGCGTTGTCGAGGCTAACGACGCGAGGGGACTTGTAGCGGCCTGTGTTTATCCCGTAAAGGAAGGAACGGAAATAACGACAAACAGCGAAAGGCTTATCAAAGCAAGAAGAACAACTCTTGAGCTTATCCTTTCAAACCACGACAAGCAGTGTCTTACATGCGTCCGCTCAACGAACTGCGAGCTTCAGAAGCTGTGCCGCGAATACGGCGTCGAAAATCAGGAACGCTTTACGGGCGCAATGAACAAATACGATATCGACAGGTCGGCGTCGCACATGTACCGCGACAACGAAAAGTGCATAATCTGCCGCCGCTGTTCGTCCGCGTGCGAAAAGCTCCAGTCGGTTTCCGTCATAGGCGCGAACGACAGGGGATTCGACACGCACATAGCCTCCCCGTTCGAGCTTCCGCTCGGCGAGGTGTCCTGCGTGTCCTGCGGTCAGTGCATCACCGTCTGCCCGACGGGCGCGCTTTCCGAGCGCGACGACACGCAAAAGGTTATAAACGCCATAAACGACCCCGAAAAGGTTGTTGTCGTTCAGACGGCGCCCTCGGTCAGAGTAGGGCTCGGCGAGGAGTTCGGTTATCCCATCGGCACGGTTGTAACAGGCAAGCTTGTCACGGCCCTCAGAAGATTAGGCTTCGACAAGGTTTTCGACACAAACTTTACAGCCGACCTCACTATTATGGAGGAAGCTACGGAGTTTCTTGACAGATACACAAAGAAAGAAAGGCTCCCGCTCATCACCTCCTGCTCGCCCGGCTGGATTAAGTTCGCCGAATTCTACTATCCTGAGCTTCTGCCGAATATTTCGTCCTGCAAATCGCCGCAGGGCATGTTCGGCGCTGTAGCCAAAACCTACTACGCCGAAAAAGAGGGGATAGACCCGAAGAACATTTTTGTCGTCAGCATAATGCCATGCACGGCAAAGAAGTTCGAGGCGGAGCGGCTTGACCATACAGCCGTCCCCGGGCTTCCCGACATAGACGCCGTTCTTACTGTCAGAGAGCTTGCGAGAATGATAAAGAAAAGCGGCATCCTGTTCGACCAGCTTCCCGACGGCGAATACGACGCCCCGTTCGGTCTCGGTTCCGGCGCCGGTACAATCTTCGGCGCTACGGGCGGCGTTATGGAAGCGGCTTTAAGGACGGCTGTATTTGCCTTAACCGGCAAGAACCCGGAGAAGCTTGAGTTCACCGACGTAAGAGGCACACAGGGCATTAAGGAGGCAACCTATGACGTCGCCGGCAACATTATACGAGTCGCCGTCGCCTCGGGGCTTTCAAACGCCAAGAAGCTTCTCGACATGGTCAGGTCCGGCGAGAAGGAATACGACTTTATCGAGATTATGGCATGCCCCGGCGGCTGTGTAAACGGCGGCGGACAGCCTGTACAGCCCGCGTCAGTCAGAAACGTTATTGACATCAGGTCAAAACGCGCGGCAGGGCTTTATCAGGACGACCGGAATCTTCCCGTAAGGCTTTCACATGAAAATCCGGATATAAAGAGGATTTATGAGGAGTATTTCGAAAAGCCCAACAGCCACAAGGCGCATGAGGTTCTTCACACCGGCTTTATTAAGCGCAAGAAGTATTGATACAGGCGGCTGAATCAAAGATAATAAACAAAACGGTCAAGACAAGATTCGTCTTGACCGTTTTGCAATATTTCGTACGTTTTCAGAACACATAAATGTGTTCCGCACAAAGGTCATATTTTGCGATGTGGAAAAACAATGTGTAGGGAACGGTCTTGACCGTTCCGCAATCAATGAAAAATTAATTGAGATGAAAATAACGTATCCAAGTGACAGCACGGTTTTGTTTGTTTTTCGAACGGTCTTGTCCGTTCCCTACGAAAAATACTAAAATCATTATATTTTTTCCGTCTGTCATCCTGTGCCGCGCACTCCGAAGGATATTTTATTTATTCACAATATTGATTAATAAGAATTATTATGAGTTGTAAATATGATATTATACAATTAATTGTAATAATAGGGTATTTTGCGATAATCCATAAAAAACGGTGATTTTTCAGCAAAAAAGGTCACCTTATTACGAAATCAGAACAATCGGAGGTAATGGTCATGTTAAAGGAACTTCTGATAAAAACAAGAAGCTACAGGAATTTTGACAAAAAGCAAAGGATAGACAGGGAAACGCTTCTGGAATTGATAGCGCTCACAAGGTATGTGCCTTCAACGGCGAACCACCAGCCGCTGAAGTTTGCATACGCATACAAAGAAGAGGACTGTGACAGGATTTTTCCGCTTTTGTCGTGGGCAGGTTATATTAAAGAAAACAAGCCCCCGTACAAGGGCAACGAGCCTGCCGCCTACATACTCGTTTGCTACGATACAGGCATTTCAAAGGACTCGCCCGACGTCGACGTCGGAATATGCTCGCAGGCAATCGTTATGGGAGCAATGGAAAAGGGTATCGGCGCCTGCATGATAGGCAGCATGAGAAAAAGCGAGATCAGCGAAGTGTTTTCCCTTCCGTCGAACATTGTACCGCGCCTTATAATAGCGCTCGGCGCGCCAAACGAAAAAATAGTTCTTACAGACTCCGTAAACGGCGAAATCAAATATTACAGGGACGAAAACAACACGCATTATGTTCCGAAGAGAACGTTAAGCGAAATACTCCTGCCGGAAATTTAAGTTTAGCAAAACCGTACAATAGGCGGCTGCAGCCTTTGTTCCACATTTCTTTCTTGGGGACGTTAGAATATGCTCGATCCTATAAAAATCGTTCTTCTTGTATTCACTGCGCTAATGATAGTGGCGGCTTCCGTTTTCTGTGTCAGGATGAAAAGCTCAAGGCTTTCATCAATCGGGCTTGTTTCCATTGTTTCGCTGTTTTTCGCCACGCTGTTCTTTTATTACGGTTACAGCGACGCTCCCGAAATAGCGCTTGCAGGCGGCGGTGAAGTAACAATAGAGGTTTTCGGAAGCTACAAGGAACCCGGCTACACCGCCGAATTCAACGGGATTGACGTAACAAACGAGGTCCGCGTTTCGGGCGATGTTGATACTGACAAAACAGGCGATTACACCGTTAAGTACACGGTTAATTTTCTTTTCGGGCACGCCGTAAAAAGGCGCACCGTCCATGTGGTCGATACAAAGCCGCCGGAGATCGAGCTTCTGGGCGGCGAGGAAACCTGGATGATTTACGACCCGGACGAGATAGACACCGGGAATTTTACAGCCTACGACAATTATGACGGCGACATTACCGACAAGGCCGTTGTTTCAACGCTAAGAAACGGCGACTGCATAACGGTAAGCTACCTTGTAGCCGATTCCTCCGGCAACGAGGCTCACGCTACAAGAACCTTTGAGGTCGGTCATCTCGGCATACCGAAAATAAACTTAAACGGCTACAGCACGATCACACTGCGCACGGGCAGCGCATATGAAGAGCAGGGCGCGACCGCCGCCGACAGCGCAGGCAGAGACATAACCGAAAGAATAGTTGTGTCGGGCAGGGTGGATACGGGCAATCCCGGGATTTACAGGATTACATATTCCGTAACCGACTCCCAGAACAACGAGTCCGCCGTAATGCGCATCGTCAATGTCGTTAGCGAGGACTACGCCCGCGGCAATATGGTTTATCTTACGTTTGACGACGGTCCGAGCAGAAAGAACACCCCTAGGATACTTGACGTACTGAAAAAACACTCCGTAAAAGCGACGTTCTTTATCATCAACTTCTCAGACGGCGACAGCGATATTATAAGGCGTATACTTGACGAGGGTCACACCGTGGGCATACACGGCTATTCGCACAGGTACAAGGAGATTTACGCTTCGGAGGAGGCATTCATGAAGAATATCACACGGCTCGGCAAAAGGGTGTATGATATTTCCGGGGCAAAGGTCAAGTTTATCCGTTTCCCCGGCGGCAGCTCAAACGTAGTGAGCGCCTTTAACCCCGGCATCATGACAAGGCTTACAAAAAAGGTGCTTGAGGAAGGCTACGTCTATTACGACTGGAACGTTGAGAGCGGCGACGCTTCGGTAAAGGCGGCCGATAAGGATGTTATTGTCGGAAACGTCATAAACGGCTTAAAGCCCGGCAGGGATAATGTGGTGCTGATGCACGATTCAAAGGAAAAGACGACAACCGTTGAAGCGCTGCCCGAAATAATTGAGTATTGCCGTAGTCAGGGCTACGATTTTGCGCCTATTACGGACGTTACCGAGCCTGTGATACATAAGGTCAAAAACTAAATAAATAAGGGGTGACAGCGCATGAAAAAGACGTTTAAAATCAGGCTGTTCTCCGTGCTTGCGGCATTAGCCGTGTGTATCGGCACCGCCTCGCCCGGAATAGCTTCCGTTATGGCGATGTATCCCGCGATTAATGTAATTACCCGTGTCACAAAAGCCGCTTTCGGAGGATACTCCGATGATTATCTTGTGGACGAAAAAGGAAACATAGTTGATGTGCCGCCTTCGTCATTTGAAAGCGGAGCGTTCGGAACGCTCGATACCGTACCGACGGAGTACGACGCCCGCGACTACGGTGTCGTCACAGCCGTTAAAGACCAGGGCAACTCGTCCTCCTGCTGGGCGTTTGCGGGAACGGCGGCAATAGAGTCATATATGGTCAAAAAGGGGTACGAAACCATAAGCGGTGCAGACTACTCCGAAGCGCATCTTATATGGTTCGCAAAAAAACAACGGGCAACCGATGTTTACGACCCAACATACGGCGACGGTGTTGATTATGAGTTTCCTTTTGATGAGGGAGGCAACTGGTTCGACTTCACATTCACATATGCGAGGGGCTCGGGTGCAGAGCTTGAGCTAAACAAGCCCTTTTACGGCAGCCGCGGAAATTTCGGACTCATGGAATGCTCCGAATCCGACAGATATGTTTCATACGCGCGGCTGACGGACACGAATGTGCTGGCGCCCGAAAACGAATCCATCAACCCCGTGGCTGTAAAGGCGTCTATTATGGAGGGCGGCTCCGTAGTCGGCTCTTATTACCACAACGCATCAAGATACACATACGGCGCCGGCTACACCTCGTATTATCAAACGGACGTTACAGGGTCAACTAATCACGCGGTGCTGATTGTCGGATGGGACGACAGCTATCCTACATCAAGATTCAACACATGCGTTCCGCCGTCCGCCGGCGCGTGGCTGTGCAAAAACAGCTGGGGCGACGGCTGGGGCGACGGCGGCTATTTCTGGCTGTCTTATAAAGAGCCTTCGCTTAAGAATATTGTAAGCTATAAAGCAGCCCCCACGGGTGTTTTTGATAACATCTACCAATACGACGGGGCAGGCTGGAGTCAGGCGCTGTTTTTGCCAAGCTATTCAACGGCAAAAACGGCAAATATCTTCACCGCTTCCGAAGATGAAATACTGACGCACGTCGCGTTCAGCACACCTTCAAATTCCTCTGTTGACTATGAAATAAACATATATTTAAACGTCTCCGGCACAACGGACCCGACGAGCGGCACAAGGGTGAATTCCGCGAAAACGTCAGGCTCTCTTACCTGCACCGGCTACCACACGGTTGAGCTTGCAACGGCCGTCGAGCTTACAAAGGGGCAAAGATTTTCGGTTGTCGTTACAATGACGGATACGACCGGACAGCCGATGCAGATTCCCGTTGAGGGCAACAACACGTCGGTTTACTGCAGCGTTACCGGCGTAAGCTTTATGGGCTTGGGGACAACATGGTACGACACTTCGTCGATGGGCTACAACAACGCCTGCGTTAAGGCTATGACACGCGACTATACCGAGGAGGTCACCGTTAGCCCAGCACCGGGCAGCAGCACTGTTATCGACGACGAAAACGGCTATATTTACGGCCTTTCGGAGTTCATAACGGCGGAGGAGCTTGAAAATTCCATAGAAGTAACGGGAGAAGCCCATATTCAGCCTATCGGTTCGGGGCTGGTGCATACCGGGCTTGAACTGTATGTTGTATCAGACGAGGATTCAAGCATTCTGTACACCTATACCGTCGTTATTTTCGGCGATATCAACGGCGACGGTATTGTAACGTCTACCGACCTTATCATGTTAAAGTCTCATATCGCAGGCTCGCTGCTTATTGAAGACGGCACAGTGTATAAATTTGCCGTCGATTTTTCAAGAGATAACATCATCACGCAAACAGACTATACCTTGCTTAAAAGCGTAATGGCGGGGTCAATGACAATAAATCAGACGACGGGAACGGTAATGTAATATGCTTCAGCTTATAACAGGCAGAGCCGGATCCGGCAAAAGCACAAGGATACGGTCGCTATTAAAGGAATACGCAGACGCCGGCGTTAGCAAGCTTACGCTTATAGTGCCGGAGCAGGCTTCGTTTATTACCGAGCGCGAGATGCTTCGCCTGTTAGGTGCGCGCGACGCCGAAAAGGTTGAGGTGCTGAGCTTTACAAGGCTTGCAGAAAACATTCTTGCCGATATAGGCGGCGAAAGGCGTCCCGGAATCGACGACGGCGGCAGGGCAGTGCTTATGAGCCTTGCCCTTGAAGCCGTTTCCGACAGGCTTAACGTATACAAAAGGCACGGCAAAAGCCCGTCTGTCGTCAACGAGCTGTTAAAGCTCTCCGACGAGTTCAAGCGCTGCGTAGTCACTCCGCCCGACATTGCAAAGGCAGCCGGCGCGTTGGATGAGTGCCTTCTTAAAAATAAGCTACATGAAATATCGGTTGTCCTTGAGGCGTACGACGCACTTGTGTCGCAGAGGTTCGAGGACGACCGCGATTTACTTACGCTGCTTTGCGGGACTCTGCCCGAAAGCGGCTTTTTTAAGGGCGGAATCGTCGCGTTCGACGAGTTTTGCGGCTTCACGCGTCAGGAGTACAACGTAATCGTGCATATATTAAGGCAGGCAAAGGCTGTGTATGTAACACTTTGCACAGACGATATCTTCGGCGCGGACGGCGGACCGTTTGAGTACGTCAACAACACGGCCATAAAACTTATTGATGCCGCAAACCGTGCGGGAGTGAATGTTGCCGAGCCGCAAAGGCTTGAAAGCGCGGCAATAAAAAGGCCGGACGAGCTTTCGGTGCTTGACCGTTCGCTTTTTTCCGCGGGAGCAAAAGTATATGAGCAAAAAGCCGACGCCATAACGGTATGCTCCGCCGACGGGGTGTATGAGGAGTGCGCGTATGTAGCCGCCGAGATAAAAAGGCTGCTGCGCGAGGAGAATTACCGCTGCCGCGAAATTGCCGTCATCGCACGCTCCGCCGAAAGGTACGAGGCGGCTTTAAAGTCCGCAATGAGAAAGTGCGGCGTCCCCGTTTTTGAGGACAGGCGTCAGCCCATTATAAATCAGCCGCTTATCAGCCTTATTCGTGCCGCCGTAGACATTGCCGCAAACGGCTTCAACTGCGACAGAATGATGCGATACCTTAAAACAGACCTTACGGGCATTCCCGAAAGCGATATCTGCGAGCTTGAAAATTATGCTCTGATGTGGCAGATAAGCGGCGAAAAATGGCTGTCCGACTGGAATTATCATCCCGACGGATTAGGCTGCGAGGTAACGCAGGAAAGTGAAAAACGTCTCGAAATGATTAATACCATCCGTTCAAAAGCCGTCGCGTCTGTCGAAAGGTTCAGAAACGAAGTCCGCGATACTGACGGTGAGGGCTTCTCACGGGCTGTATATAATTTGCTGAAGGAACAAAACGTCGGAGAGACCTTAAAAAACCTCGCCGTTTCGCTTGAGGAATCGGGCGAGCCTGTTCTTGCTTTGGAGCAGGAGCGCATATGGGACATGACAATGGAGATTCTCGACCTCATAGCCGTTACCGTAGCCGATACAAGGCTAACGACAAAGCGGTTTGCCGAAATTCTCGACATAGTCATAAGCACGAAAACGCTCGGCAGCATACCTCAGGGGCTTGACGAAACGGCTATTGGCAGCGCGGACAGAATAGTAACATTATCGCCGAGGACTGTTTTTGCAATCGGCGCGAACGACGGTGTTTTTCCGAAAGACCCTGTTATGAGAGGAATGCTGAACGATTCCGACAGGAAAAAGCTCCGCGAAATCGGGCTCGAGCTGTACGACTCGGGCGAGTACAGGGTTATTTCGGAACGGTTTCTCGTGTACAAAACGCTTTGCGCTCCGTCGGAGCGTCTATATGTAACATACCCGACAACAGGCTTCGACGGCTCCGCCGCCGCTCCGTCAGACTTTGTTTTGCAGATAAAAAGACTGTTCCCGAACTGCAATAGCACAGACACCTCGGTTCTGACCGAAACAATGCTGCCCGAGGGAGAGGCGCCTGCCTTTGAACATGTATGCATAAACAGGCGAAAGGGCGGCGAGCTGTATTCAGCCGTCAGACAATGGCTCGGCGGTAAAGAGGAATACAGGTCAAAGCTTGAAGCGCTTGACAGAACAGCCGAAAAAAGACCTTTCTCAATATCTGACAAGGATATAGCCCGCAGGCTGTTCGGCGGCAGCATGTATTTTTCGGCGTCACGGGTTGAAACCTTCTACAAATGTCCGTTTTACTTTTTCTGCAAATACGGCATCGCGGCGAAGCCGCGTAAAAAAGCGGAATTCGACCCGTCGCAGCAGGGCACCGAAATACACTTTGTGCTTGAAAGCATTATACGAAGGCACGGCAAAGACGGGCTTTTGAAAATGACTCCCGACGAGAGGGCAAAGGAGGTAACATACCTTCTTGACGAATACCTTGATGAACGCCTCGGCGGCGGCGAAAAAAGCGAAAGGTTTTTATACCTTTATTCGCGCCTTGCAAAAACCGTCTGCGAAATACTCGAACGCCTTGTCCTCGAGTTCGGCGTGTGCAGCTTCGAGCCTGTCGATTTTGAATTAAAGATAGACAACGACGGAGATATAAAGCCCTACAAGATAACGCTTGACAACGGCGATGCCGTGAGCATCCGCGGCAGCGTCGACAGGGTTGATAAATACGAACTCGGCGGCAGGCAATTTATCAGGATAGTTGACTATAAATCGGGCGACAGGAAGTTCGCACTCTCAGACGCGCTGAACGGACTTAATCTTCAGATGCTTTTGTATCTTTTCGCCGTATGGGAAAACGGCGGCGCGAGGTACGGCGGCGACGTTGTTCCGTCCGGCATACTTTATATGCCCGCAAAGGCGGATTTTGAAGGCACCAAAAGGGATGCCGACGAAAAAATAATTTCCATGCAAAAGGCAAGGGCGCTCAGAATGAGCGGAATGCTTTTAAAGGACGAGCTTATTATCACGGCTATGGACTCGACAGCCAGCGGCGTGTTTATCCCCGCAAGCATACTGAAAAACGGCGAGCTTAAAGGCAGTCTGATAACGTTAACGCAGCTCGTAAAGCTTAAGGACGAAACCGACAGGCTGCTTTGCGGGATGGCGCAGGCGCTGCACAACGGCGAAATACCTGCCCTGCCCGTAAGCACCGGCAAGAACGGCGTAAGCAGAGTTTGCGGCTACTGCGATTACAAAACCGTATGCTGTCACGAAAGCGGTTCTCCCGTCAGAGCCGTCGAAAGCTTCAAACACGAAGTCTGCTTAAAGCTGCTCGACGGCGAGGAGGTGGAAACAGATGTGGACGACTGAACAAAATCAGGCTATTACGGCGCGCGGCGGCACGCTGCTTGTAAGCGCGGCGGCCGGTTCGGGAAAAACAAGCGTGCTCGTCGAGCGCGTTATAGGTATGCTTACCGACGCCGAAAACAAATGCCCTGCCGACAGACTGCTTATAGTAACGTTTACAAAGGCCGCGACAGCGCAGATGAAAAACAGGATATCCGAAGCTCTTGCCCGCCGTGTTTCCGCGGAGCCGGGGAACGCTTACCTGCGCCGTCAGCAGATGCTTCTTCCGTTTGCGAGGATATGCACAATCGACAGCTTTTGCAACGATTTGGCGCGCGAGAATTTTCTCGAGCTCGGAATAGAACCCGATTACAAAATGCTTGACAGTGCAGAAGGTCTTTTGTTAAAAGAAAAAGCCGCCGCCGAAACAGTCGGCGAGCTGTACGCGGAGGCATCGCCCGAGTTTACCGAGCTTGTCGAGCTTCTTTTCAGAGGACGCGACGACAGGGAGCTTATTGAAACGATATATAAACTGAATAATATCGCGGGCGCGTATCCTTTCCCCGAGGACTGGCTATGCTCTCTTTATGAGCCGTTTAAAAACAATGTGCCGCTGATAAAAAGCGACTGGGGCAGGATTATCTGCGAAAGGGCTTTTGAAACGCTTTTGTACTGTATTTCCGTAACGGAAAGCTTAATCGAAAGGGCAAAAGCCGAGGAGGAGCTTATACGGGCATATGTTCCGACGCTTACAAGCGACATTGCTTTTTACAGCACGCTTATAAAAGCCCTGTCCGAAAAAGATTGGGACGACCTGTGTGAAGTCTTTGGCGGTATCAAAGGCAGCTTTCAGAATCTCGGCAGGGTAAGCAAGGGTTACAACACCCCGCTTAAAGACAGCGTTATGGGTACACGCAAAATTCTGAAGAAGCGTGTGGAAGATTTTGCGCTCATGTTTTGCGTGTCCGAAGCCGAAAACGATGACGACATGAAATACTGCGCTCCTATCGTTAAAAAGCTTGTGGACGCTGTGCTGCTGTTCAGAAAAAAGCTTGCGCTTCTGAAGGCGGAGGCGAACGCTTACGATTTTTCCGATATAAGCGCGTTCGCGCTGTCGCTTCTTGTAAAAAAGGAAGGCGGCAGAATTGTCAGAACAGAGCTTGCCGCGGAGCTGTCGGAGCGTTACAACGAAATTCTTGTGGACGAGTATCAGGACATCAACGAAGCGCAGGATTTGCTTTTTGAGTCGATATCAAGAAACGGCACAAACCTTTTTATGGTAGGCGACGTAAAGCAGAGCATTTACCGTTTCCGTCAGGCAATGCCGGAGGTATTTCTGCGCCGCAGGAGTTCCATGAGCCGTTACGACGGCAGCCGCTTCCCCGCGTCAATAAGCCTTGACAGGAATTTCCGCAGCCGCGAGGGCGTAACGTCTGCCGTAAATTATATTTTCAATCAGATAATGAGCGAACAGACGGGCGAAATCGACTACAGAAACGGCGAGGCGCTTATAGCAGCCGCGGATTACCCCGAAAGCATGTCGCCCGATGCCGAAATACACATTTTAGACATGTCCGAAACAGCCGAAAATACAATAAGAGCCGAAGCGGCATATTCGGTGGACATTATAGAGAAAATGCTCGCCGACGGACTTACCGTGACCGAAAACAACAGGGTAAGGGCGGCCACGTTCAGGGATTTCTGCATCCTGTTACGCTACGACAGCGGACGTATTCCGTTATTTGTCGAGGAGCTTGCAAGGCGCGGGATTCCCGCGCAGGCGGAGTTTTCGGGCGGTCTTTTCTCGGCTCCCGAAATATGCTTTATGCTTTCGCTGCTGCGCGTAATCGACAATCCTGCGCAGGATGTCCCGCTGTTATCCGTCATGCTTTCTCCCGTTTTCGGCTTTTCACCCGACGAGCTTGCAAGGCTCAGGATAGACGACAGAAGTAAAAGCATATACGCCTGCCTGCGTTCGGCTGAAAAAAGCGACGAAAAAATAAAAAGCTTCCTTGAAACGCTTAAAAGATACAGGCGGCTGTCCGCCATGCTCCCTCCGGGCGAGCTTATACGCAGGCTGCTTGACGAAACGGGCTTCCTCGCCGTTGCCGGCGCGATGAGCGGAGGACAGGGCAGGCGCTCAAACCTTCTGCTGCTCCTCGATATCGCCGTAAGGTTCGAGGAGTCAGGTCACACGGGGCTGCCCGGCTTTATACGCTTTATCGACAGCATAGCCGAAAGCGGCGAGGATATCGGCGCGCCGTCAAAGCTTTCCGAAACGGCAGACGTCGTAAAGGTTATGACTGTTCATAAAAGCAAGGGGCTTGAGTTCCCCATATGCATACTTGCCTGCTGCTCCGTCGAGTTCAATGACCGCGATTTGAATAATAACTATATTATACATCAGGGTAACGGCATAGGTATTATAAGACGCGACGCGGAAAAATTCGCGCAGTACACAACGGTTTCAAAAACGGCTGTGAGGATTGCCGCCGAGCGCAGCGCGAAAAGCGAGGAGCTGCGCGTGCTTTACGTCGCGCTCACAAGGGCAAAGGAAAGGCTTATTACAGTTTCGAGCCTGCGAAAGCCTGAGGAAAGGCTTAGAAAGCTTTCGGCAAACGCTTTCGGTGATGTGATTGCGCCCTTTGCTGTGGGGAGCATGAACTGCTACACCGACTGGATATTGTCCGCCATGCTCCGTCATCCCGACGCACACATATTCAGGGAAGCCGCGGGAATAGAATCAACTGTTGTTCTGCCCTGCGACGGCAGAATAAAAGCAGTTTTGTCAAAGCCTCCGGCAGACGACGGGGAAACAGGCGCGGAGGAATCCGCGGCGCTTTGCTCTGTTTCGCCCGAACTGCAAAAGGAAATCGACGAACGTCTTTCTTACAGATACCCTTACGAGGCTTTAACGTCTGTAATAGCAAAGCAGGCGGCGTCAAGCATTGACGAAAAGGGAATAAACACCGGCTATTTCGCAACTTCCATACCGGCGTTTATGAACAGCGGGGGGCTGACGCAGGCGCAAAAAGGCACCGCGGTTCACGCCTTTATGCAGCATGCCGATTATAAGCGTGCTTCCGCCGACGTTTTAAGCGAGATAAAAATGCTCGTCGCTGAGGGCAGGCTGACGGAGCGTGAGGGCAATGCCATTGACGTCAGTTTGATTGAGGGCTTCTTCAAAAGCGAGATTGCCGGTAGGATATTAAAAGCCGAAACGGTTTTCAGAGAAAAAAGGTTTACAATAGCGCGCAGGGCGGGGGATATGTATCCCGGGCTGCCCGAAAGCGTTGCCGACGAAGAGGTTATAATACAGGGCATGGTGGACTGCGCTTTTGTCGAAAACGGGGAAATAGTCATAGTAGACTACAAGACCGACAGGGGTAAACCCGACGAGATTTGCAGGAAGTACGCGTCACAGCTTGCTGTATACCGCGAGGCAATGGAAAAGTGCACCGGCAAAAGGGTAAAGGAAGTTGTTTTGTACTTATTCGGATGCGGAAAGGCAGTAGAAATATTACAGAACGAAGAAAACGGAGGAAATAATGAAGGACATTTTTAACAACAATAATCTCATAAGAACTTTTTCGGTGCTGAGAAAGCTGTTTCCGTCCGATTCGGAAAACGAACAGGAATTGCGCGAAAAAGACCGAAGGCTTATAGCCGGGGGCAGGCTCGGCGAACCCGTGCCGCATAAAATCGTATATAAAGACGGAAAGCTAATCCGCGACGAGATACTGTCCTGCTGCGCCATATTCTACGAAAACAACGACATCGGCCCCGACGACATAAAGCTGATTTCCGACGCCGGCTTTGATTTTATTCTGGGCGGAAGTACGGGTGAGTTCGGAGATATGATTATTGAGGAGTGCGAGAAAAACGGCCTCGCCCTGCTCGGCAGCGACGAGCGTGTCCCTCATTACAAGGGTTATCAAAAGGCGCTTGAAGCCGGTTCTGATTATTTTAAAGGCTACAGGTTCAGCCCATGCAAAATAGGCGACAGGGGCTGCGATGAGCCGAACGCCTCGCAGTACGAAACGCTTGAAAAGTTCAGAAAGCTGTATCATAGCGCGTTCCCCGACAAGTTCCTGTTTTACAATCTTTTTCCCGACGGCGCGGGAAAAAAGCGCATGGGCGCAAAAAACTACCGCGAATATGTCGAGCTTTACGCAAAACAGGTCAACACCGATTACATATGTCTTGACCAATACCCTTTCTTTTCCTTTACGGCAATTAACAAAGCGCTTTTTTGTGTCTGCCTAAACAGCTACGATGCAGTCGCCGACGCCTGCCGGCGCTATGGCAGGGATTTCTGGATTTATATTCAGACGCAGAAAAACTGGTTTTCCACACTTTACGGCAATACGACATACGAGCAGATTATCTGGCAGATGTACGCCGTTCTGGCATACGGAGCGCGCGCTATTATTCACGTATCGTACGCGCCGGTATGGGGGAGAATGGCGGTAGCGATGATTGACAACGACGGCAATCTCACTGAGCAGTACCTTTATTCGAAAAGGGCAAACGCACAGCTTCAAAAACTTTCGCCCGTACTTTCGCGCTACAAGAGCCTCGGCGTACTGCCGACAAAATCAAAAAAGAAAAACCCGCAGATTTCGCTTGCACTCAACAGGCAGAAAAAGGCGTCCGAACGCCAAGGCTTTTACGGTATTGACATAGTTCGCGAAATCAGTTCCGAAAGCTCCGCTATAGCTGGATATTTTGTCAACAAGGATACGGGCGGTTACGGGATAATGCTCGTCAACTGCAAGGATATGTATGATTACAGAGCATCGCAAAAAATCGAAATCAGCTTTTTGCGTAAGGTTAGTGTGTCGGTGTATCAGAAGGGCGAGCTTGTAAAAAGCGCGGAAGTAACAGGCAGCCTTTGCGTTGAGCCTGATTCCTGCGAAGGTGTATTTGTGGCAGTTGAAAACAAATAGCAAGTCAGACAGGAATAATTCATAACAGGAGGGAGAAACATATGCCGAAAAAAATCGCGTCCAATCCGTTGCAGACGTCCGAACGTATAATCAGCATCGACCGGTACCGCGGACTTGTCGTCTTTTTAATGGTTTTCCTTCAGCTTGTCGCAAGCTTCAAGAGTCTTGGGTTTATTTCACGTCTTGCCGTTCACAGCGTAACCGACGGAGTCAGGGTGTTTGAAAACCTTGCCTTCGGCGACCTCGGCGCGCCGATGTTCATTTTCGCCATTGCGCTTACATATGAATTATCATACAAAAAGCGCTGCGAACGCATAGGCGTCGGCGGGGCGCGAAAGCAGCTTGCCTTCCGCTGGATGGCTCTGCTCAGTATCGGAACCGCCATTGACGCCGCGGAAATATTCATCAACGGCGAATGGGATAAGCCTCTCGGGCTCAACTACATTTTTGCCGCCCTGCTGCTTACGGCTGTGCTGTGCTTTGCTCTTTACGGTATCGCGGCGGCGGCGGGCATCAAAAAACTCAGGAAAACAGTAGTCAAGGTTTTGAAAATTATCGTTTTGGCGACGTTTGTGATGACCGTGTTCAGCGGAGCGGTCGATATCATAATAAGAATGCGCCATTATTATCTTGGCGTCGCGTACAATACCACCACAAACCACTGGAGCACGCTTGAAGCCATAGGCATGGCGGGAATAATTGCCATGCCCGCGGCCGGAAGAAAAACGTTGCAAAAGCTCGCTTACGGCATCGCGCTTCTTGCTGCCTACACAGTTTATCACGAGTGGGGCTATAACGAAGCGGTTAACGAAGGCATCACGCAGGGCGGGCTTATCGGCGCGTGCGGCTGGGCTTTAATCTTAATTTTCGGAATGGTCCTGTCGGACCTGATAGTTTCAAACAACTGGAAGATGTTCGCCGTGATGATGGCGGGGCTTTTCGTCGTCGGTGCGGGGCTTGTATATTACACAATGCAGATTAAGGTGCCGGTTGACCCGACAGTCAGCGTGCTTTCGATTGCCATAAGCAAGAGAAGCTGCAGCCCGTCCTACGCCGTGCTGACGACGTTTTCAAGCGCGGTGTTCTATCTTATTATCAAGGCGTTTGACGGCGTCAGGCTCACGCCTGATAAGGACATTCTTGTCTGGTGGGGGAAAAACCCGCTTTTAATCTACGTCCTTCAGGAGCTTTTAATCAGCACCTACACCGGCGGAATGTCCGACAGCATCATAAAGGACGCTCCGCTCTGGCTCGCGCTGATACAGACAGCCTTCTTCACCGTTTTGTTCTTCTTTATCGCATGGTTTCTTAACAAAAAGAACAGGATAATAAAACTGTAATCTAAAAACTGCAAAAAGCGCTGCCCTGAAAATCCGGGCAGCGCTTTTTAATGCGGAAAAAGAGATAAAGTTAATTACAGATGTTCATTATCGTCCGGCATTTGACCGTAATAGGCGTTTTTTCCGTGCTTTCTTTTAAAATGCCTGTCAAGAAGAACGCGGTTTACGCTTTTTGCGGGTTCCCCCAAAAGCATCTCGGTGTGCCAGGATGTCATGGCTATCTCCTCAAGGACTGCCGCGTGATAAACCGCCTCATGGCAGTCCCTGCCCCATGTGAACGGACCGTGTGAACGGACAAGAACGGCAGGTATATCCATAGGGTCCGTTTCAATAAAGGCTTCCGCAATAACCTTGCCCGTCGCCTTTTCGTATTCGCCGCGGATTTCCGCGTATGTCAGCTCTCTTGTGCAGGGGACAGGGCCGTGAAAATAATCGGCGTGTGTTGTGCCTAATGCGGGAATCGGCCTGCCCGCTTGCGCCCGGATTGTCGCCCAGCGTGAATGAGTATGTACAATTCCGCCGATTTCAGGGAAGCTCCTATAAAGCTCGCAGTGCGTCGGCGCGTCGGAGGAAGGCTTAAGCCTTCCCTCAACCTTTTCACAGCGTAAATTCATCACAACCATATCCTCGGGGCAAAGCTCGTCGTAAGGCACGCCTGACGGCTTTATTACGAACAGGCCGCTTTTTCTGTCTATGCCCGAAACATTGCCCCATGTGAACAGGACAAGCCCAAGTTCTTGCAGCTTTTTGTTTGCCTCGCAAACCTGCTTTTTAAGATCTTCCAGCATGGCGTCCTCCGTGACTAAGTAATTATTTCGATATTGGAGACAACAATTTATAAATTGCGGAACACATAAATGCGTTCCGTACGCAGGTGCTTACGGTTTTAATATCCTTCGTCGATTCGCTCCTCAGGATGACAAAATGAGGAAACCCTGTCATTCTGAGCGCAGCGAAGAATCTTTCACGGCTTTAATGAATCTTTTACTTCATTTCCATACGAGGTCGTTAATGATAAGCTCGCGAGGTTTATTAAGATCCTTCGGCACGTAGCGCCTCAGGATGACAGTAAAAGATGAAGGTAAAAAACCTGTCATTCTGAGCGCAGCGAAGAATCTTATAAGGTTTTTAAAAACTTACTTCATTCTCCATACAATATCGTTTATAATAAGCTCTTTTCGCAGCTCGTTAATGTCGGTATCGCTGCCGATATGAATGTACTCTATATCCATTATTTCCGCGAAGTCGCGCAATTCGGTATCGCTAAGCCCGTAGCTTAAAACGGAATGATGCGCACCGCCCGCGTAAATCCACGCTTCGGCGGAGGTTTCAAGGCAGGGCAGCGGCTTCCAGAGCACGGAGGCGACGGGAAGCCTCGGCATGTCGTGCTCCTGCTTCTGACAAATAACGTCGTTTACAATCATGCGGAACCTGTCGCCCATATCGACAATGGTAGCGAGGACGGCGGGACCGGGCTTTGCCTTAAAAGTCAGCCTTGCCGGCGCCTCCCTGTTTCCTATGCCGAGCGGAAACACCTTGATTTTCGGCTTTTCGCACGCGATTGACGGGCAGATCTCAAGCATATGCGCGCCCATGTTCATGCCGTTTGACGGCTCGAAATGATATGTATAATCCTCCATAAAGGATGTGCCGCAGTCAAGGTCGGAGGTCATTGACTTCATCACGCGGCATAAAGCCGCCGTTTTCCAGTCGCCCTCCGCGGCAAAGCCGTAGCCGAGGCGCATCAGATCCTGCGCGGCAAGCCCCGGCAGCTGGCGAAGCTGCTGCAAATCCTCAAAATTGGTGTGAAACGCCCCAAAGCCTCCCTGCTCAAGAAACTTCTTTAGAGCCACTTCCTCGCGCGCCTGATAGCGTACCGCGTCAAGGTCAACAGTTGCCATTTCATAATTTTGCTTATATTCCTTCATCTGCGCGTCGATTTCCCGCTCTGTGACTTCATCCACAGCTCGGATGATATCCCCGACGCCGTAGTGGTTAACCTGCCAGCCGAATTTAAGCTGCGCCTCCACCTTGTCGCCCTCGGTGACGGCGACGTTACGCATATTGTCGCTTACGCGGAGAACGCGCAGCCTGCGGCTTTCAAACGCGCCGACCGCTGCGCGCATCCAGCACGCCATGCGCCTGCGGAACGTCTCGTCTCTCCACCAGCCTGATATAACCTTGCGGGGAAGACGCATCCGCGCGCAAATGTAGCCATGCTCGCGGTCGCCGTGCGCCGACTGGTTAAGATTCATAAAGTCCATGTCTATCGAATCCCACGGAATATCGCGGTTGAACTGGGTGTTGACGTGGAGCAGGGGCTTCTGCAAAGCCTTTAAGCCGTTAATCCACATTTTTGACGGCGAAAACGTGTGCATCCAGGTTATAACCCCGGCGCAGGAAGGGTCGCCGTTTGCTTTTGTTACGGCTTTATAAATTTCGTCTGAATTCCGCACCACATTGTGAAAAACAACGGTGCATGGAACGGCTGAGTCGCCGTTTAACGATGATACCATTTCCGCGGCGTGTTCGTTGACGGTTTTGAGTACATCCTCGCCGTATAAATCCTGGCTCCCGACGATGAAATGAAAGTTGTACTTTTTTAACGACGACATATTATTTTCCCCTTTGATGATTTTATTGATATCAGAGATGCTTATATTTTTCAAGCAGGGAACGGTCTTGACCGTTCCGTGGATTTATAACAATCTTCGGGCAGACACGGCGCGCCGTGTCCCTGCGTCAGTGAATTCCGGTTTGCTTCCCGGAACGCATAAATGCGTTCCCTGCTTTTTGGAGTGCTTTCGTGCCCTACAGTTAATCTCACAATTGACTGATGAATCAACGGTAACATTTTACCCCCATTGCCGCATGGTTTCAAGTGTGAACCTTTCTTTTTCTGCAAAGTGTGGCAAAACGGCCGCAGAACGCTTTTCATCGCAAAACATATAATGTATTGGTTGCGTCAGGCAACATATTTTATTATTTTTGGAGGAGATTCAGTGAATAATGTTCCCAATATGAACAATCAGGGAGTACCTTCGCCGCAGCAGAATTCAATGGGTCAGGATGCTTATAATATGTCGGAATTAAACGACGTAGTGAGATTTCGAACAGCTTTTCCGGAAATATACTATAAGTGCATGCCCTTCATAATGATGGCAAGCGACCAGATGGATTCCGTGGAAATGCCCTCGCAGGAAATGATTGAAGAAATGACGGACAATATTTACGAGGATATAATCCGCATGTACCCCGAGATGGACGAATATTTCAAAAACGCCGAAAAAGAGGAGGAGGCTGTTCCCGCGCAAAGGTTCATAACGTCCGATTGGGACAGGGGCAGAGGCTGGGACAGGGATTGGTACAGGCGCCGCTTCAGACGCAGGGGACTGCCTAAAGATATTATTCAAATCTTGCTGCTAAACGAACTATTCAGACGCAGAAGAAGGTATTAATAAAACAGGACTTGTCGCCTTTATAAAGCATCGTGCAGTGATTTATCCTGCCGATGCTTTTTTTAGTGCGCTCGGCATGGGTGACA
>DCUB01000001.1 GCA_002329365.1 Ruminococcaceae bacterium UBA1425 | reverse complement strand
TCCTCTCTCAGAAAAAATCGTTTACATAAGCTTATGAATTAAGGCAAACACCCGACCTCAAAAAAAGCCATGCCGTACGGCGCTATATCAGTCGTCAGCCTTACAACGCTTCCCTTTAAGCCGCCCTCGCAGTTCAGGAAGCGTACCGTAGAATACTCCCTGTCGAGCGTGATTTCCGGCGTGAATACCGTGTCCTCAAACAGGTTCCACATGCCGACGGACATTTTGTCCCCGTCGCGCTTCACAATCATATACAAATACGGGTTGCCAGTGCAAACAGCGGGCAGCGAGTTGCCCCTTTGAAGCCATTCAACACTTTCTATTAGCTGCTTTTGCCTCGCGTATGACGACGTGACGGCGCACAGCTGCGGAATGTCGTACCCGTCGAACGCGTAAACGACAAAACGTTGCCCTTTTGCGTTTTCATACCTGTAACAGGCGGGGAAGACCGTGTCGCCGTTAAATTCGCTCAGTATCTCCGCACCGGGTTTGACCGTCACCTTGAAATACTGCCCGCCGCCGGCGAGACACACCCTTTCGTTTCCGAACAGCTCGGTTTGCGGCGAATCTGTTTTACACATGTCAACAAAACCCGTATCGACGCCCTTTTCCGAAAGCAGCGCGGCGGCAGGAGCGTCGAGTATCAATCCGCCTGAAAGCGCGTTTTCATCAAGGTATAGCGCGTTTTCGCCAAAGGCTATGCCCGCTCCCCCGCCGCTGTACTTTGTGGGAATTGAGTTTGTCGAAAGCAGCCTTGAGGCAAACGGCTGCATTAAACACGTCAGAAAGCCGTCGCCCGCGTATTCCGTTTCGGGCAGACGGGCCTTTTTGATACGGTGGGCAGTTTCATATACGCACACGCCGCAGTCATCCTTGCCGCCGAACATGCGGAGAATCTCACCTTTTAGCGGCAGATTTCTTATATGCCTTTCAAGATATCCGCGCTCGTAATACGGCGAAGACGTATAGTCGAACATGTATTTTAATATGCCGTCAGTGCCGCCGGACGCGGCAAGGGCTGTGTCGAAGCACTCAAGATAGCAGGACGGGACGCGGTATCGTGGGCGCGGATAGACGTCTCCCTCGGAAAAAAGCTCAACGCCGGAGCCGCCGCACCATGATGCCTCCATTCGCTCCATTTCTATCATGTTGTGAAGCTTCGGGTTAAGCGCGTAAGGCGCGCCGAACAGCCGCATAAACGGCTTTGTTCCGCCGGCGAAAGCGCGCGAAATCTCCACCGCGTCGGTGCCGTCGAGGTCGTACATCGAAAACACCGAGCATACTCCTAAGCGGACTTTAGCGTTCACTTTGTCGACTGCGGCGCGAAGCTCCTTTGCGTATTCCGTCAGAGTGTCACCCATCAGCCGCAGCCAGATATCTCTGTATTCGTTTTCCCCTCCGAAAAACACCTTTTGTGCCAGCTCCTCGCGCGTGATATCGCGCCCGAGCCTTTCTATGTATTTTTTCATGTGCAGCTTGCAGGCGCAGCCGATTCCGCAGGACCTCGACGCGAAGCGGTAATCGTCGTCGAGCATTATGAGGTCGGTGCCCGTCGCCGCTAAGTCGGCGACATACCGGCGGATATACGAAGCAAAGCCCTCGTCGAGCGGGCAATATGAATCTATGGCGTCCTTGCCGCTGTAAAGGCCCTTTATCGGCGTATAGCTTCTGGCGGCGCTTTTTGTTTCGTGCGTCAGCCTGCCGCCGTGCCCGAAAGTCGAAATCCACACGCCCGCCTCGACGCCGTTTGCCTTGAAGAAAGCTATATTGTCGCAAAGGGACGCGAGCGTTTTATTATATTCCTCGTCAGAATCGTAAAATACAGACGGACAGAGGAAAACGCGGTCAATCCTCCCCTCCTTCACGTCACGCAGATAGACCTCCCTGTTTTCGTCTGTGCAAAGATGATTCATAATGGGAACACTTGTTTTATACATTTTATCAGCCCTTTCGGAAGAAAAAAAAGGTTTTGCGGTATTTGTTACGGCTGTTTGACCGCCGACAGGATTCTTCCGCCCCCTAAAACATAGTCGCCGTCGTACATCACAACGGTCTGTCCCGGCGCGACTGACTTCTGCGGAGTGTCGAACATCACTTTTATCCTGTTTTCCGCGCATTGTATAGTAGCCGCCGCGGGCTTTGCCCTGAATCTTATTCTGACCTCCGCTCTGAATTCGCCGGGCGGATTTTCATAAGCTATCCAGTTCATATCCTCCGCAATAAGCCCCGGCGAGTACTGGTCGCTTTCTTCGCCGAGCATTACGGTGTTGTTCGCTGCGTCGATAGCCGTGACAAACATAGGTCTGCCGAACGCGCCCAGTCCCTTTCGCTGACCTATTGTATAGTTGATTATCCCCTTGTGCCTGCCTATTATATTCGAGTTTTTGTCAATAAAGCTGCCCGGTACTGCTTCGATGTTTTTATATCGGCATATAAATGCGGCGTAATCGTTTTCGGGAATAAAGCAGACCTCCTGGCTGTCCGGCTTTGAGGCTGTTTTAAGACCGGCTTCGAGAGCAAGTTTTCTTATTTCGTCTTTTTCGATTCCCGCAAGAGGAAACACCGCCGCCGCAAGCTGCTGCTGCGACAGCCGGCTTAAAAAGTATGTCTGGTCCTTACTGCTCGCTGTTCTTTTCAAAAGGTATCTGCCGTTTTTATATTCCACCGACGCATAATGTCCCGTGGCTATTTTTTCGGCGCCCAGCTCATGTGCTATTCTTCTCATTTCGCCGAACTTTATCTCGCGGTTGCATATTACACAGGGATTCGGCGTGGCTCCCGAGATGTATTCGTTTACAAAATAGTCTGTAATCTTTTCGGCAAACGTCTCTCGCAGGTCATATACCCTGTGTTCTATTCCGATTTCATGCGCCGCTTTTTTCGCGTCGTCGGCTCCATCGTCGCCGGAATCAGTCAGCAACAGGGTAACGCCCGTGACATTATAGCCTTCACGCTTTAAAAGCATTGCCGCAACCGAGCTGTCTACCCCGCCGCTCATTCCTACGGCTATTTTTTCGTTTTTTTCGTTTACACTCATGATTTGTTCCTTTAATTTCAGTCAAAAGACAAGGGGCTGCCCGAAAGGGCAGCCCCGAAAATCATTTTGCTCAGTAGACTATAATTTTACCGTCTCTCTGACCGACGTAGCATGAGCCGCCGATAACCGTCTTAAGCTGTGTATAGTCAGTCTGCGTGACAAGTCCGTCGCCGTTGAAATCAATCGCATAGTACAGCGCTGTGCCGGGCTCGACTGTTGTTGTACCTGAAATAATACTCTTGAGCATTATCATATCGGTCTGGTTTACCATGCCGTCTGAGTTAAGGTCGCCGAAGATGACAACATTGTAAACGGCTACAGGCAGCCCCGTATTGTTGCTGAACAGTGTAACTGTCGTACCCGTGCCGACAACACCTGTGACTTTTGTAACTTGAATATATCCGTTGCCCTCAACGCCGAGGAAGGTTTCGCGAAGCTCTTGCTCCGAAATGTTTTCTTTCAGACCGTAAATGAACATACCGGCTTCATCTATCACAGTCGTCGCCTCTCCGTTATCGGGAACGACGAGCACGGGCTCTTCAACGTTAGACTGTTCCCATCCTGCGTAGATAATCATGTCAGTCAAAACAGATAGCGGGAATGATACCGGCGTTCCTCCCGAGGTGCGCCACTCTATGAAGTTATAGCCCTCTCTTTCAGGCGTGCCGGGGTTGGAAACCGAGTAGCCGTAATAGACCGTTTCGGTATCGAAAGTATCCTCGGTTCCGTCGTTAATCATGAAGGTTACGGTGTATGTTCTCTGTGCAAGACCGTTAATCGCGGCTGAAAGAAGCGCGACATAGCTCGTTTCGTTTGAAGCGCCGTCAATCGTATCCTGCGCGAATCTGTAGAGCGCCCAGTCGATTCCGTCAAGCACATTATACAGGTTCTGGAGAGAAGCGGGAGTATATCTGGGAGCAAGGTATGATGTGTCGAGAGCCGCCGATATCGCACCGCTGTTCGCGTCAGCCCAGTTCTTCCACAAATCGTAGTTGGCGCTATTTGCGTCGGGCGCGGGATACGTGTACCCCGTCGAACCGTACGGAATACCGATGATAGTATTGAATACCGCGAGATAGTTTGCTTCAAGAGGTACAAGATTGTTGATCAGATCATAAAGTGTCGGATAGTATTCGTCGTCAATTATATACTGTGATACTATCTTGAGGTCAGGGTTGATTGATTCGACATAATTAATGACTTCGGCACAGGATTCTGATGTGTAATAGGATGTAATGTCTGCGTATGCTATGCCGTCCAAGCTCATAAGATACTCGTTCTTAAGGTATTCGATTGACGAATAATCGGCAGACTTGAGCATGAGCATTGAGTGGTAGGCCTCGGCTATAAAGTCTGTGTAATAGTCGAGTAGCAGAACCTGAGCCGGTAGCTTGATGTTTGCGTTGACAGCCGCGTTGTATAATCCCGTACCGCTTGCGTACAGGTAATTGTTCAGGCTTGCTACGGATGCAGCCGTATAAATGCTGCTTGCGGGCGCCGTGTTAATTATTTCGTTGCACATGGCAATTATGGAATTGAAGCTGTGCAGAGTGCTCATTGAGCACGGCGGATAGTATTCGCCCGTGTCTTCAACCAGGACCGAATCGCTATAGTGATTGCAGGCGATTTCTTTGTCTTTGTCGGCCGGAAGAAGTGAAACGTTTGCTACCGCATCATTGATTGCCTGGGCAAGAGCGTCGACATCGTTCTGGCGCGACTGCGGAAGGTTTCTGTTCGCGGGCAGCTGCGCGGCAAGACAGGCGTTTGAAATCGGCGCAGTGTCGAAGGAGCTCCACGGATAAATGCCGTTGCTTCCGAGCTGGTCGGCAATATCTCCTCCGGGAGCATATGCCGGGTCGGTTACGGAGCTTGCTGTCAGCGTTCCTGCCGCCTGATAGCCGTTAACCGTGCTGACGGCGAGGTTTACTCCGTAGTAGTTTGCGCTCCATACAGCGTAAAGTATAATGTCTGCGGCAGGAATTGTGTACTGGCTTTCCGGCGGGATTTGAGGTTCCGTACCGCCCTCTATTAATGTCCAGCCGATGAACGTACGGCTCTCTGTTTCGTTTTCAATCGCAAGCCCTGTACCGTCGGCTAATACTACCGGCTCGTTAAAGTATCCGATTGTCGGTGGCGGTACAGTGCCGGTTGTCGCTCCGTCCGCGACATACGTTATTTCGTAATAGCCGATATCCCAGACGGCGTAAAGAGTAACCTGAGTGTTGCCAGCCTCTCCCGTCGCAAGGTTGTCGCTTACTGTCGCCACGTCGGCGTAAGCAACGGCACCGCCCGGTGTAAGCGCCCAGCCGGAGAACGAGTGACCTGTTTTTGTGAATGTGTTTGCGGGAAGAGTGAACGGCGAGTCGTAGGTTGCCGTAACATCTGAGGGAGCCGTGCCGCCGCCGCTATTCGCGTTAAAGGTGACTGTGTAGGTGTTCGGCGTCCAGTTCGCATTAAGCGTCACGTCGCCCGGAGAGGTCATAGCGTAAACCGCGCCGTTGGCGTAAATATTCGCGCCGTCGGACCAGTAGCCGAACTTGTAGCCTGTTCTTGTAAACGCGTTGCTTGTAAGATTGGCGGACTGCCCGAACACGATGCCCTGTTGTGCCATTGTGCCTGTTCCGCCGTTCGGCGCGAATGTGATATAGTATGTGTTTGCGCTCCATGATGCCGTAACGGTGATGTTTTCGTTCGGCATCGTTGTCGGAATCGTGTAGTTAATTCCGGCTTTCTGCCAGCTTACGAAGGAGTAGCCGTCTCTTGTCGGGTTGGGCGGTATTCTACTTTCGATATTCTCACCGACGGTGGCCTTAAGTAAATACTGTGAAACGAGCTGACCTTCTATCAGCATTTTACCGTCGCCGGCAGAGAAGGTGATTGTGTATTCGTTGAGCTGCCAGACAGCGTACAGCGTGACATTGGCGGTTCCCATTGTGTACTCGAACCCGTCGACATAGGATACGATACCGTTTGTCGCCTGAGCCTGTGTTGTCGCCCAACCGATAAACTTGTGGCCGGTCTTTTCAAACGCGTTGGGCGTAAGAGCCTTTTGTTCGTTGTACTTGAAGCTCTGCTGTACCATTGAGCCGCCGGTCGCGTCGTTGCCGTTAAAGGTGACGGTATAGCTGTTTCTTGAATAATAAACATTGAATTCAAGCGAGCCGTCGGACACAACCTGTGCGCTGGAGCCGTTTACTTCCTCCGGCATGGAGCTGTTCTGATATGTCGTGTTCGCATAAGAGAATCCGGCGTAGCCCGTTGTTCCCGCGGGAAGAGGCGACGCTATAACCGTACTGCCGATAGTGGCTGTGATTTCAACCGTTCTTTCCGGCTCCGCGGGGTATGTGCCGTCAATATTCTGCTGGAAATGCCTGATGTTATATTTTGCGTCAGTATACTGCCAGTGAGCGTAAACGGTTGTATCGTCGTTTGTAAGAAGCTGTGTCGCGTTTGTAATCTGGATGGCTCCGGGCTGATTTTGCGGCCTGTCGAACCAGCCGGCGAACACGCTGCTGGATTTTTGCATATCGCCTGTGGGAAGGACAAAGTAGTCGCCGTAATAGACGTTTGTCGTGGGGGATGTTGAGCTGCCGTTATATGTGCCGCCCTCAAGCGACCAGGTAACGGTGGTGTTCCTTGACCATACGGCATACAGAGAAACGGCCGCGGCGACGGTCAACGTGAAGCTCGCGCCGTCGGCATATGCGACCTCCATAGCTGCAGCCTTGCTTTCGCTTGTTGCCCAGCCGTAGAATCTGTAACCGGTTCTTGTAAACGTGTTTGTCTTGAGGTTTATTGTTGCGCCCATCTTAACGGAACTCGGAAGCATGCTGCCGTTGCCGCCGTTTTTGAGGTAGGAAACGCTGTATGTTATCGGCGACCAGACGGCGTATAGCGTTACAACGCCGTCTACCGTTCCGGTAAGATTTGAAACCGTTCCGCCGTTGATATACGCAACGTCGCCGCCGGATGTCAGTGCCCATCCCATGAAGTTATAGCCGGCCTTTATGAAAGTGTTAAGGGGCAGAACATACTCCGTACCGTAAGTGCAGACAATGTCGTTCATCGAGTCGGGGTCGGCCTCGGGCGGAAGTAAACCGCCGTTGGAGTTGAATTTAATGGTATAGTTCGCGTAATTCCAATGCGCGTAGTAAGTGACATTGTCGGTTATATTAACAACCGTGTCGTTCGTAATCTGTGTTCCTCCCGTTTGGGCGGTGAACCAGCCGACAAACGTGTGACCGGGCTTGACGAACGTGCCGGTCGGCACGGTATAATTGGAACCGAAAACGACGGATGTATTAAAGTTCGTCGAGCTTCCGTTAAGTGAACCGCCGCTTAAATCCCATGTTACGGTAAACGTTGCAGCCTGCCATATGGCGTAGAGAGTGACGTTTGCGCCCTGCGTGCTGCGCAGGTTGGTCGTTATTTCGTCTCCGGGATGATATGTCGTACCGCTGCCGCCCGTATTTGTATTCCATGAAATGAAAGTCCAGCCCGCCTTAAACGGGATGTTGGACGGCAGTATTATAGACGGCGTTTCGCTGTAATACACGGTCATAGAGTTGGGTACGTTAGTGGCACCTTCGGCGCTGAACGATATGGTGTACGAAATCGGGTTCCACTTGGCATAGACCGTAAGGCTTGCGTAAATGGTTTTTTGTCCGCCGGCGGGATAGCTGTTGCCGCCCGTAAATGTAGGCGACTCGTACCACATGTCGAACAAATAACCCGTCTTTGTTGTCGTGGGGAACGTAATTACCGTTCCGTAGTCTATGTTCATAAAGTTCTCAACTGTTGTGCCTTCGTTAGTGATGAAAATCACATTGTACTTGAGCCTGTTCCAGATAGCGTACAGTGTAACGGTTGCGCCTTCGGTTATGGACAGGTTCGTGTAGGTGCCCTGAACGGCATAGGTAGTGCCGCTTCCGTCGCTTGCGGTATTCCACATGACAAATTCATAGCCCGGCCTTGAGGGAGCCTGCGCTATTGTGACACTCTGGCCGTAGCTGTAAACCGCGGGCGAAGGTACGGTAACCTGGTCGGTTCCGGCGTTCGCGTTATATACAAGGGTATAGGTGTTAACAGCGAAGTTGCCTGTTATGATACCCGAGGTCGTACCCATCGTGAAGGTTGTCTCCGGGCTTGTCGTTGACGAAAGCGTACCGTTTGTTGTGTTGGACCAGTTTACGAAGTGATAACCGGTTGATGGAGTAGCCGTTATGCCCGTTATCTGCTCGCCCTGCCTGACGTTATACAATCCCGCGCCGGTGACGGTGCCGCCGGAGCTCGCAGCCACCGTTACGCCCTTAACAAAGCAGACATAATACTCCGCTCCGTTAAGCGATGTTTCGGGAGAGTAGGTCGCGTTGCTGCTTACCAATCCGTCTGATGCCGTACGGTACTGCGCCGTCCAGCCATCGTTCGGCACAGCGGTAAACGTATATATTCCGGTGGCTTCGATGATTGACAAGGAGGCGGCGCCGTTTTCGCGCACACGCATGACGTTGTTGCTCAAAGCACCCGTATATCCCGCAGGCACTGTGTTAATAAGCGTCCATGTGTTTGTTTTCGTAAACGCCGCTCCGGTCGCGACGGCCCCCAAGAAGGCGTTCTGAAGAGCCGTGTTGCCCGCATTGGAAAGAGTGCCGCCGTTTATCGTAACAGACGAATTGACGATACTTGATGTTCCCGTAACGTAGCCCGCCATAATGCCGGTGTAGCCTTTTCCGGCTGCGGTTCCCACGTTCAGAATAGCGTCGGAGGAGGTTATCTGGATATCGGACAGGCTCGAGTTGTTGAGCCTTCCGACAAAGCCCGCGTAATTGTCGGTAGCAAAGTTGGATGTCTGCATCCTGCCTCTAAGATTAACGTTTAAATTGTAAATCGAAGCGTTCGACACGTTGCCGAAAATATTGGCGTAGGTGGTGTCCGCAACGGTCGTCGATGACAGAACGTTAATAGTATAGTTCTGACCGTTGTAGTTGCCGGCAAACGTCTTGACGGCAGGATAGGCAAGTGTGTAGTCGAAGCTTGCCGTCTGCTTGAAATATTTACCAGCATTGTCTGATACAACCGTGGTGTCGTCGATGTTATCAAGGTGCTGGAGCGAGCTGACAAGGAACGGGTCGTCACTTGAGCCGTGTCCGCCCGCAAAGTAGCAGGTCCAGTTTGACGTAAGCGTAAGCGAGGAGCTTATCATTGTGCAGAGAGTTGTTCCGAGCACCTTTACGCCTCCGCTGTACCAGCCGTTAAACCTCCAGCCTTCCATGGACGGTGTTTTGAACGTTCCGTAAGGCTGACCGTAGGTGACGGTCATTGAAGCGTCGTAATTCGTTACGAAGCCGCTGTGAATCGTATCGTTGACGAAATATATAGTGCTTGTCAAAGCATTATAATAGAATGTATGTTCAATGTTTGACCTTCTGTATGAATAAGTAACGCTCGACGGAGCACCGCTTGTCGCGACGTAATTATAGCCGGAGAAATCAGTATTTGCCGAAACCGTTACATTGTAGTTGGAGTTGAAGCTGCCCGTTTCGGTGATGGTAACATATCCGCCGGACGCTGTGTAGGTCGCGCCGTTATAGGTATACTGGAAGCCGTCCGCTGCGGGAAGCTTGTGGTATACGGTGTATGTGTACTGGTTTCTTACAAGGCCGCTGACGGCGTTGTTCAATGCCGTTACTGTCGCCGAAACGGTAGAGGCGTCCTGTGTCGGGTCGCCGAGCACCGTGTATGCCGTTGTAAGAGCGGAAGCATAGGCGTTCCAGGAGGCTACCGTGTAATCGGCCTGCTGGTAGTTTGCTGTTACGGCGTTGTTTATTGTTGTTCTCAGCGTTGCTTTGTTTACAAGGTTAAGCTGCAGACCGAACAAAAGATTAAGGTGGACGCTTGAGGAGCTGGACCTCTCAAAGTTGAAGTGCGCGTTCATATCGTATCTTGTGCTTGACGTGGGTATGGTTCCCGTAGGTCTGAAGTTATTAAAGCCCTGACCGTTCTGTCCGTTTGTATAATTGACGTCTGATGCAAAGGTAAGGGAAGCTCCCGCCGTTGTTGTATTGAAAGAGGCAAGCTTATGTGTGTCGCTGGAGCTTTTTGTATGGTGAATCATCCAGCCCGCCCAGAAGTTCGGGATAAGGTCGAGGTTGGAGCCCGGGGTATATCGGCTTGAGTCAATGGTCAGCGTGCCGTAAACTCCCGTTGAGCCGGCGGTAACGGACTTGTTGTCGGTTCTTGTTCTGCCGTAGCTTGCTACACCGCCCGTGTTGGATGAATTCGAGGGGTAATAATCCGCAACGATATGTTGAAATGCGTCGACACTTGCTGTAGGAACGTTGGCGCTGCCCCAGCCTTCGGTAAGAGGAGACTTAGCGAATCCGCTTGTGCCCGTGTAATAGCAGTTGTACGGACCTCCCGTGACGCTGTGCACGCCGACGATAAAGGCATACGCACCGCAGACCGGCTCGTTACCTACGCTTGTCTGATACTGGTATGTATACTGCGCTCCTACCTGCCCGAGGTACGGCTTGTAAACATACGTGCCGGCATACGACTTGTATGTAACGCCGTTTACAACATATGTAAAAGTCCATGTGATAAGGCCGGAATTAGCCTTTGTTCCGGCTGTTATTGTGGTTGTAAGTGTTGTGGAGTTTGTCGCCGAGCTTGGTGAAAACGTGATTGTGTCGGCGCCGCTTGCAGCCACCGATATGCTCGACGCTGTCTGGGAACACTGAAAGGTGATTGTGCCGGTGCTGTCCAGTGACTTCGACGGCGCAACTCCGTTTGCCGCGCCGGCAATGAAATACTGGAAGTTTGTCGCCCCCGGCTTCAGGTAAATCAGCTCGGGCGCAACTATCGTAACGGTCACCGGTGAGTTGGTGATGTTTACAGCCGCCAGAGCGGACAGCCCTGAACTGACCATCGTCAACAACATAACGAAAGTCATCAGAAAGCTAATGACCCTCTTGGTTTTTTTCATATTTGCTACCTCCCGGAATGTATTTCTTACATGAAAACAACAAAAACACCGCTGCAATTGCCGCTCTCGGCTTGTTGTCAGCCGAGAATAATAATTTGCAGACTTGAACACATGATAAGCCATACAAATTTTATCATATTAATGCAAGCAATGTCAACTGTGTTTTTATACAATGATTTTGTTTGTTTTCCGTAATATTTCACAGTACCCGGGCGTGATAATTGCCTGTTTAGTTCTTCAGGCTTTGTATCGGAGCCGGAATTCTTCCGCCGCGCCCTATAAACCGTTCGGAGGAATATGAATTTACTTTCATAACGGGACCGCCGCCGAGCAGACCGCCGAAGTCGAGCTTGTCGCCGACATCCTTGCCGATTGCGGGAACAAGCCTTACGGCGGTTGTTTTTGAGTTTATCATGCCGATTGCCGCCTCGTCGGCTATTATGGCGGCTATTGTTTCGGCGGAGGTTCTGCCCGGTATGGCTATCATGTCGAGACCAACCGAGCAGACGGCGGTCATCGCCTCAAGCTTTTCTATCGTCAGACAGCCGCATTCGGCAGCCTCTATCATCCCCGCGTCCTCCGTGACGGGTATGAAAGCCCCAGAAAGCCCGCCGACATGTGATGACGCCATCACCCCGCCCTTTTTTACTGCGTCGTTCAACAGTGCGAGCGCCGCCGTAGTTCCGTGGGCGCCGCAGCGTTCAAGCCCCATTTCCTCAAGTATGTGCGCGACGGAGTCGCCGACAGCAGGAGTGGGCGCTAAAGACAGGTCGACGATTCCGAACGGCACTCCGAGCCTTTTAGCCGCCTCCCGCGCAACAAGGTTGCCGACTCTCGTTATCTTGAAGGCTGTTCTTTTAACAGTTTCGGCGACGTCAGTTAAATTGCCGTCGGGTATCTTTTTTAGCGCGCTCTGCACAACTCCCGGGCCGGACACTCCGACGTTTATAACGCAGTCCGGCTCGCCCGCTCCGTGGAACGCGCCCGCCATAAACGGGTTATCCTCCGGCGCGTTGCAGAAAACAACGAGCTTTGCCGCTCCGATGCAGTTGTCGTCCGCCGTTTTCTCGGCTGTTTTCTTTATGATTGCGCCCATCAGCGCGACGGCGTCCATGTTTATTCCTGTTTTTGTGCTGCCTATGTTGACGCTTCCGCAGACGCGCTCCGTTATTGAGAGCGCCTCGGGTATGCTTTTTAAAAACTCCTCGTCGCCCGAAGCGAAGCCCTTGTGCACAAGCGCCGAATAACCGCCGATAAAGTTCACGTCCACCTCTCTGGCCGCCCGGTCCAGGGTTCTGGCAATGGTCACATAATCCTCCGGACGCCTGCAGGCGCGCCCGCCCACTAAAGCGATGGGTGTAACGGAAATCCGTTTGTTCACAATGGGTATGCCGAACTCCCGCTCGATCTGCTTTCCGGTGGATACCAGATTTTTCGCAAGATCCGTGATTTTTTCGTAAATATTCTGGTTCAGCTTCACCAGATCGTCCGTAACGCAGTCCAGAAGGCTGATACCCAGGGTAATGGTGCGCACATCGAGGTTTTCCTCGGTAATCATTTTATTTGTCTCATTGGCTTCAAATAAATTTATCATCTTCGGGCCCTCCCAGCCTTAAATCCGGTGCATTTTATTGAAAATATCCTCGTGCTGACAGCGGATATCCACGCCAATGGTGGCGCCAAGCTGTTCCAGGCCCTTTGCCAGGTCNNGTGCTGTTGTTGGCATCCGTGATCATCATCATATTAAAATACCCCTGGACAATGGTCTGGGTGATGTCCAGAATATTGACGTTGTTCTCCGCCAGATAAGTACACACTCTCGCGATAATGCCTACAGTGTCTTTTCCGACTACGGTAATAATAGTTTTCTTCATGATTTCCTCCTCTGACTTTTGCAACAGTTCAGCCCTGCTGAACCNNCACTCCTGAATCACGTTCTTACGGGACTTCCCTGATTCGGTTCAAACGGTCAGCAGATCAGACGGACGGTCCCGGTGCGCTACCTTTATAGGAAAATCCCCGGACTTGTAGGGGTTGTCCCCCAAAGTCACCTCAGCGCATACCGTCTGATACGCCAGCTCCTCATAATTATTTTCCTGGCTTAAATGGCCCAGGAAAATTCCCTTCAGCTTATCGTTTAAAATCTCGCACAGAAGCTGTCCCGCGGTTTCGTTGGACAGATGGCCCCGGTTTCCGAGAATCCGCTGCTTCAGATAGTAGGGATAGCGCCCTACCTGGAGCATATTTACATCGTGGTTGGATTCCAGAAGGACGGCGTTCAGTCCCTGGAGATGGCGGATGGTATAATCCGTATAGACGCCCAGATCCGTCACCACTGCCACGGAGCGGCTCCCATCGCTGACCCGGTAGGCCACCGGCTCCGCGGCGTCGTGGGAGATCTCAAAAGCCTCGATGGAGAGGTCTC
>DCUB01000042.1 GCA_002329365.1 Ruminococcaceae bacterium UBA1425 | reverse complement strand
TACTTACATGATAACAGTCCACTCAGAAAAATGCACCACTAACACCTAAATGCACCAAAATGGTCGCGTGGTGCACCAAAATGCACCAAGACACTTTTGTATTAAAAAATGCGTTATAATTCAATAAAAAGGCCTGTTCGGATATGTCCGGACAGGGCTTTTTTATGCATTTTCCAAGTATTTTCATTTTCAGAAAAAGACGTGCATCGTGACAAGCAGATAAATCAGCAGAAAATGTGCAGGGTAGAAAATATAAAAGAAATATTTTGAGCCTTTTCCCCTTGCCCCGTTGTAAAGAAGAATAGGAATTACGGCCAAAAGCGACCAAACCGACGGCACGACCAAAGGAGCGAACGACAAAAATTTCAGCCAACGATATTCTCTCAGATAGTAAAACAGGCTGACTGCCAGGACGCCGAGGAAAACATATTCGCCCTTTATCAGAAGAGCCGCGCCCATGCCGGCTGCGGTAATCGCTATGCGGGCAAACCAAAGCTTTTTACCGCCTGTCAGTCTGTTTTCCGCCAATGACGCCGCATAAAGCGTAAAAATGCCCGTCGCAAGTGTAAACATCACGTTTTGCAGTCCGTAAAAAAATACAGTGCCGTTATGTACGAGATTGAAAGGAATTTCGGAAATCAGCGCGAACGCCGTAAGACGCAGGGCATATTTTAAACGGTTTCTTGAATGCAAAAAGCCTTCTGCCAGCAAAAAGCAAAACAGCGGGAAGGCGATGCTGCCGATTGCATCGCATGATTCGATAAGATAATACCACCGCATGGATTGGTGCGCCTGAGCTTCAGATGTTATTATATGAAATCTTTCCATATAATACGGTCTTATAATAAAACCGCACACATGGTCGACTATCATGCTGATTACGGCAACGCGCTTGACTGCAAAGCCCGAAAGGCGCATTTTTTTCACTATTGTTTCTCCCGCTTGTCCGTCTCCTTTTTTCTGATATACTTTTGTGCAGGTTAAGTCTGTAACATAAGCACCGGCTTATTTTTGTTATTTCCTCACCTTTATCTGGTGCTTTATGATGTTTATGACCGCCCTCGCGCCTACCTTAATGTATTGCAGCTTGCTCCTGTCGCCCGCAGCGGAGACGGGAGATTTTATTTCTCTTTCGCTTATGATATTCTCGGTTATTTCCTTGAATTTTACGTTGTCGCCCTCAAACGGCAAGAGTACGCAGTCCTTCGGAGCACAGGCCACAGCACCGTCGGAAAAAGCCTTTATTTCGTTCAGAATTTCGCCTTCCGGCAGCAGCCCGTCATATGTGAATATCCCGAGCAAAGCCGTTTCGCTGTTTCCGTTGTAGGAGGGCGCAATCGAACGCGACTGCGGGGAAATCATTACATATGCGTCGAGTATGGCGCCGTTTGTTCTGCTCCAATGATGACGCTGCCTGCCGTAATATGTGCCGAAGGGGTTCATGTGAACGGTTCCGTCGCCGTCGAGCCGCATGGGGCAGTGCGCCATCGAGCCTAATATCTGTCTTGCGTTGGCTATTACGATTCCCGTTTCACCGTCGGTAAGACCGACCATCCCCGCAGTAAGCTGATGATTAAACGACGCAAGATAGCTGTTTTTTTCGTCGCATCGCGCGAAATCGCCCGTATCATATGTCGAGACGTCGCCCATGAAGTTCCTCTTTATAACCGACGCGCCCTTGAAGCACGGCGTTATCTGGAACGGCGCCGTTTCCTGCCAGCGCATATCACTCTTTCTTCCAAGCGTGGAATTTTCGGTGGATATCGACGTGTCCTCAACAGTGCGCGGATATAAAACGGTTGTTCTGACAAACACGGCGGAGGTAAAGGGTGCTGTAAAGAAATCGTATATAAACATTCCGCCCGAAAGCTCGTCCGGAACGTGTATTTCGCCGCTTATCCTCACACCTTTTCCCGAGCCGCCGCACTCGAGCGGCAAAAGCGAAGCGCGCGAAAACTCATATTCCGCTCCGGCGTAGGTGACAAAGCTTTTAAGAAAATCACTCCCGCCGATTTTTTTGCCGTTCCTTGTGACGGACGATATATGACCGTCGGGGGAAAAGCGTATATCCGTACCTCCCGCGCAAAGGCTTTCGGGCAGGTCACGCGGAGGACTGCTTTCGGAAATATTGACCTGAAGCTCATACTCAGTCAGAACCGATTCAAATTTCAGCATGACAAAAACGGAGCCGCAGCCCATGTCGGTTATGCAATAGTCAAGAAGTCCGTCGGCTTTAAGCAGAATTTGTGACGGCGACAGTCCGCCGCTGACGGATAACTGTAAGAACTGCAAGTGACTGCCGGTGATGTTTTTGACTGTAAGACAGTCCGTGTCGGGCAGAGTGGCTCTCTCTTTTTTCTCCATGCGCTCCGAAAGCTCCGTTGCCGTTTTTTCGCGGCTTATGTTGAGCACGGGCGTTGCAAGCCCGAAATGAGTTGTAGAAAGCAGCAATATTCTGTCGTCAAACGAGGGCGAAAGACTGTCCCTTTCGTAAAGCGCGGACATTGCCCTTGCCCTTTCAAGCCTTGTCCAGACAAAGCGGTTAAAGGGCTTTTCCGCCCAGCTCGCGTAACCCGTGAAATTTCCGTCCGCCGTATCCTGCGTAAAGCTGATTTTTCCGACTGTGCCGTGGCTTTTGAGGTATCCGCCCGGGGTGTCGAACACAACGTAATCGAGGTCGGCAATTTCAGTAACAAGTCCACGGATGCCGTCGGTGTTGGCGATTTTACCCTTAATCAGAGGTATGTCAATTGTTTCCCAGAACATCGCGTCGGCGTCCATGTTTATGAAGATAAACATGTCGTTTTTGATTTCGCCGCTTGTCTGCTTTTTATGCAGCTCCTTTACCCATGCGCGCAGACATCCCGCGTCGCACACGTCTGCATTGCTGTATGTGGGGATTACAGTCATGCTTTCGCCCTTGTAGGTGTATTTCAGCGGGTTAAACGCCTGTTCGTCGGGCAGCTTCGGCACTATTGTTCTGAACGCGTCGAAGGGGATGCAGGAATAATAAAGGCACACCGCCTTAATACCAAGCCTGTTATAAAGCGAGACCTGCGACGGTGTGAACATGACCTCCTGCGGCCTTACAATCATTTCACATGTTCCGAAAATGTCGTTTAGCCCCGAGCCGTTAGGATTTGTTACGGAAAGCTTTATTGAAGCCTCAAATTCGTCCTCCGTCATAGCCGAAAGCGCGCCGTTGTTGTAGCCCATAATGATGTTTTCGTCGCCGTATTTTTCAACACGGAGGCGGATTCCGTCGATGATGTCAGGCGCATATTCCGGCAGAATCTTTTCGAGGGAGTAATAGTTTTCGGCGTCCCACGTTCCCTTTACGGGAATGCCTTTTTCGTTTAAGGTGTTAAGCTCGCTTATAATTTTTCTGATTATTCTTATATCGGAGCCGAAGCCGAAATTGTCGTTTGTGTCGCCCCTGTAGGAGTGGTAGCAGTTGACGTGAAAGCCGTAAGCTACATGTATTTTATAACTCATCTTGTGCCTCCGTATTTCTTTGAACAGTGAGCTTTTCGTGAAGCTCCGCGAGCCTTGCTTTATTAAGAGGATAACAGAACATAAGCAGGATGAATATGACGGCAAACAGGACGGCGGGAACAACGGTTGAAATATCGTAAAGCCTGTAAAGCACCTCCGAAGACTGACCTACATCCGTTCTGTCGATGTCGTAGCCAATAAATGCGAGCAGAAGCGACGCTCCCGAGGCGGCGACGGTGTGACCTAATTTTCTGACAAAGCTGTAAAAGGCGTAGCTTGTGCCCTCCTCGCGTCTGCGTGAAAGGCTTTCCTGATAGTCGATAACGTCCATAACAAGAGCCCATACCTCAAGCAGTAAAAAGGTCTGACCTAAACCGCTGAAAAAAGCGAACACAATAAAAACGTAAGGATTATGCATGAGCGGCGTATACCGCAAAAGAAAAAGAACAAGGTTGACTACGGCGGAAAATCCCATGCCGAAGGCGCACAGCTCCTTTTTGCCGAACCGCCTCACAAGCTTTGACATCACGGGGATGAGCATCGCCATAGGCAGATATGTGCAGACGGTAACAAGGCTGAAAAGCCCCGGTTTTTCGTAAAAATCCTTGAAAAGGTAGTTGTATATTGTCTGGGAATAAAGCTGGAACGTTATAATAAACATGGATATAAGACATAAAATGACAAAGGGCCTGTTTTTTAACAGTGTGCGGATGGTGTTTATAATACTGTATTTTTCCCTGTTCTGAGATTCGGGAACTGACACTCTTTCCTTTGTCAGTTTAAAGCTGCCGAAATAGGCGAACAGCATAATTGCGGCGAGAACTGTTACGGCATAAAACAGCTTTTGCGGGTCAAGCACCTTCGCGCCGCTAACGGCTGTGGTATAGACGACAAGCGGAAGTATAACCTGAGAGGGAAGCCCGCCCAATCCGGAGCCGATGGAACGCCACACCGAAAGCGCCGACCTTTCCAGCTCGTCGTCAGTAATAACAGAAGCCACGGAGCCGTAGGGTATGTTTGTGCCGGTGTACATCATTCCGTAAAAAATATACGTTATGTAGGCGTAAACGAGATATTGATTGTCGGTTAACCCCGGTATTTTCGTAAACATCAGAACAGAGCTGACGGCAAGAGGAAAGGACGCCCCCAGAATGTAGGGACGGAACCTTCCGTACTTCGTGGGTCTGCGCGAGTCGATAAATCCGCCCCACATCGGGTCGTTGACCGCGTCCCAGATTCTCGCTATAAGCATTAAAACGGCAATGCGCGTAAGCGATATGTGCAGAACGTCGGAATAAAACATCTGCAAAAACGCGTTGACCATGCCGAAAATAAGCAGGCCGGCGAAGTCGCCGAGCGCGTAGCCTGCCTTGTCCCTGATTGTGATACCGTGAGTTAAAGCCTTTTCCATTTAATCACCTTCAAAGACAATTATATACAGCCGCGGGAAATAGCGCAAGCAGGAACTGCGAAATTTCCGATATATTTGCGTTATGTCCATGAAATATTAATCCGCCCCTTTATTTTTTATAAGACGTAGTGTATAATAATAAAAAAGTCATGTTCGGGAGGTAAAAAATGCAAGGCGAAACATATATAAACAAGGTAACAGAAACAATAAATACGGCGTGGTCAACCCAGAGGGAGAAACTTTCGAAGGTTTCTGAGGTTATGGCGGAAACAATAAAGCGCAAAAGCAGCGTTTTTGTTTTCGGCTGCTCACACGCGGGAATACTCGCGGAGGAGGTCTTTTACAGAACCGGCGGTCTTGCCGTTATGAACCCCATTTTCTTTTCCGGCGTTATGCTCAATACACGTCCCGTTACAATGACGAGCGACCTTGAGCGCATGAGCGGTCTCGGCAAAATTATTCTTGATAACAACAATGTCAAGCCGGGCGACATGCTTTTTGTCCACTCGAATTCGGGCAGAAACACCGTCCCCGTTGAGATGGCGATTGAAGCGCGCAAAAAGGGAGTTTTTGCAGTCGGCTTCACAAGCTTACAGCATTCAAACTCCGTAACGTCGCGCCACCCGTCCGGAAAAAGGCTGTTCGAGGTGTGCGATATTGTAATAGACAACTGCGGGGTTCCGGGCGACGCTTCCATCAAGCTTGACGGGCTTCCTGAGATGATTGGCCCCACGTCAACCGCCGTCGGCACATCGCTGATTAACGGAATTGTTATAGAAACGGTCGAAAGGCTTATTGCCGACGGTATAGTGCCGCCCGTATTTATGAGCGCTAACCTTGACGGCGGCGACGAGCACAACAGAAAAATATTCGAGGAATACAAAGACAACATATTTTACATGTAAAGACTGAAAGGCGGGAGGACATTGGCAAAATACGACGTAGCGAATTACGACAGCAATTTCAAAATCAACTCCGAAATCAAAGAGGAAAAAATCACGTTTTACAGTGTCAGGCAAAAGCCGTTCAGAATATTCGGGCTGTTCAACGTAAAGGACGGTCAGCCTTTCAGACGCATGCCACAGGAGATTGCGGACGCGACAAGCGAGTCGGTTAAGGCTCTAAATCTGAACACGGCGGGCGGGCGCGTCCGTTTTTCGACCGATTCCGAATACGTCGCCTTAAAGGCAGAAATGTCCGTCCTATGCAATATGTCCCACATGCCGCTTTCCGGCACGTCGGGCTTTGATATGTATGTCGACGGCGAGTTCTGCAAGCTGTTTGCGCCGCCCGTAAAAATCAAGGACGGTTTTGAGGAGATATACTATTTCGGCTCGAAGCGCATGAGAGATATTGAAATCTATTTCCCGCTATACAATCCCGTGGACGACCTGTTTATAGGTCTTGAAACCTTTTCGGTAGTCAAGGACGCCCCGACGTACAAGTATAAGACACATGTCGTCTATTACGGCTCGTCAATCACACAGGGCGGCTGCGCCTCGCGTCCCGGAAACGCGTATCAGGCAATAATATCAAGAAAGCTCGACTGCAACTTTATGAATTTCGGCTTTTCGGGAAGCGCGAAGGGCGAGGAAGCAATAGTGAATTATATGGCTGACCTTGACATGAGCGTGTTTGTCTGCGACTACGACCACAACGCTCCGAACGTCGGGCACCTCAATGACACACATGACAGGCTTTACAAAAAGATAAGGGGCAAAAATCCCGGGCTGCCGATTATCTTCATTTCAAGGCCCGACTTCGACAACAAAATCGACGACTCCTCAAGGAGACGCGAGGTTATTTTTCAAACGTACATGAACGCCTTGTACAGCGGCGACAGCAACGTTTTCTATATCGACGGCAAAGGGCTGTTTATGGGCGAATACAGGGACTGCTGCACTGTTGACGGCACGCATCCGAACGACGCCGGCTTTGTCCGCATGGCGGATATTATAGGCAAAGAAATCGAACGCTGTCTGAAAGGAGTTCAGAGATTATGAATAACGAAGCGCTGAAATGCATTTTAACGAGAAGAAGCGTCAGGAGCTTTTCCGGTCAAAGCATCGGCAGGGAAGAGCTTGAAAAGATTGCCGAGGCTGCAAGATTGGCGCCGAGCGCCAAAAACAGCCAGATGTGGAAGTTTACCGTGCTTCAGAACAAGAAGCTGATGAAAAAGCTTGCAAGCGTCATCGCGGCACAGCTCGGCAGGGGAGACGACTACGACTTTTATGCTCCCGATACGCTTATAATCGTCTCCTGCGAAAGGGATTACGCCTATAACAGGGAGGACTGCGCCTGCGCGCTTGAAAACATTTTCCTCGCCGCTCACTCGCTCGGCATTGGCTCGGTCTGGATTAACCAGCTAAACGGCATCTGCGGTGTTCCGCGTATAAGAGAGGTGCTAACAGAGCTAAAAATCCCGTCCTCGCAAGACGTTTACGGCATGGCGGCTCTCGGATACCCTGCCGAACAGGCAGCGACAGTCGAAAAGAAGGAAGGCAACGTCGAGTATATTTATTAAAATAGCCGGAGGTGATACATATGGCTAAACTGGAGTGCAGGCTTAAAGGCAGCTTTTATCAGGTGTTGTCGGAAATAAACGACGCAGTCATGAGCGGAAGCTTTTCCGCAAACCTTGAGAACGGAAGCGACTACTCCTGCGGAGGCGTTGTCGTCGCCGTTCGCGTCTTTGAGCGGTACAGCATGGTGGGACAAAACCGCGTGAGCCTTAATATTACGCTCATAGGCTCGGGCGACGACCTTTTTCTGTCGGCGATTTCCTCGGGCGGCAGTCAGGCAATGATGTTCAAGTTAAACACATTCGGTGAAGAAGCATTTTTGAATACTATTACAAACGTGGTGGCAAAATACAGGGTTTACTATTAGGACGGAGGAATAATATGGAGCTTTTCGGCAATAAAGTATTATTCTCGTTCAAATATAACGGAATACCCTTCGGCGACTTACATAAAAGCACGTCGCAATACGAAAAAGACGGAGAAACCGTTAGCGAACACATACTCGCCGACGGTCTCAGAATTTCAAGCGTTTTTATAAAGACAGGCAGCGCTTATACATGGGTAAACTGGCTTGAAAACACAGGCAGCTCCGATTCGGGACTTATAACGGAGCTGTGCGACTGCGACGTGCCGATACCCTTTGACGAGGACAAAAGACCTTTTTCCAAGGCGTTTGTCGCAAACGGTGCCGACACCGTCGTTTACAGCCCGACAGGCTCAACGTGGGACGACATGGAATTTTGCTGCGACGTTGAAAAGATATCGTCGCGCAACCAGCGTTTTGCGTCTATATATCCCGGCGAAAGCAAATACTATTCGACGACGGGCGGTCGTTCGTCACAAAGCAAACTCCCGTTTTTCAACATCAACAGGCGGGAAAAGGGCGTCATTTTTGCCATTGGCTGGACAGGACAGTGGTTTTGCAGGCTTGAAAGAAGCGTTTCGGATATCCGCATAGCGACAGGTATTGAGGAACTGTCGTTTGTGCTTCATCCTGGCGAAAAAATCCGCACGTCTTCGATAGTTATAATGACGTACGAAAACGGAATAGATAATGCCCATAACGAGTTTCGGAAAGTCATAAGGGATTATTATTCGCAAATAGGCGGCAAAAGGGCAAAGCACGCGCCGCTTTCGTTTTCAATGTGGGGCGGACTTTCATCCTATAAAATGGTTGCGAGAATCAATAAAGCGTCCGAAAAAAATCTCGGCTTTGAATTCGCGTGGGTGGACGCGGGCTGGTACGGCCCTTCCGGGCTGCCGTGCCCGAACGAGTTTGAAGGCGACTGGGGTGTACACACGGGCGACTGGACAATTAACAAAACATATCATCCCGACGGTTTCCGGGAAGTTGTAAAAGCTTTAAAAGACAACGGCTTGAGGTTTATTCTTTGGTTTGAACCCGAAAGAGTAGTGAAAAACACCCCCATAACAAAGGAGCACCCGGAATTTTTTCTAAGCTTAGGCGACAGCGGCAACCTTTTGCTCGACCTCGGCAGACGCGACGCGTGGGAATACTGCTTTAACCTTCTTAAAGAAAAAATCAGGGAATTGAATATCGGCTGCTACCGTCAGGATTTTAATTTTGACCCTCTTGAATACTGGAGACAAAACGACGAGCCGAACAGAAAAGGTATTCACGAAATCAAGCATATTATGGGCCTTTACAGACTTTGGGACGAGCTTCTAAGGGAATTTCCCGGGCTTATCATAGACAACTGCGCTTCGGGCGGCAGGCGTATTGATATAGAAACGTTAAGGCGCTCTACGCCGCTTTGGCGAAGCGACTACCAGTGTCCGGCAAACCATGACCCCGATATAGCGCAAAACCACACACTCGCTTTAAGCCGGTGGATTCCGTTTCACGGCACGTCAATCGGCAGAACTATGAACGACACATATCACGCCAGAAGCTGTTATACTACTGCGCTTGGCAATAATTTTCTGTTTTCCGAGATGGAGGACGAAAATCAGGTGTCGGAGCAAACCTTTGACTGGATTCGAAGTATAAACGAAGAATATAAGGCGGTACGCGAATTAATGGAGCACGATTTTTATCCCTTAACGTCAACAACGACCGACAAGCAAAGCTGGTGCGCAATGCAGTTTGAGTACCCGGAGGAGGGCAGGGGAGTTATCCTTGCTTTCAGGCGCTCAAAGTCGCCTTACAACAGCGCCGTTTTCAACCTCGGCGGAATTAAGAACTGCAAAACATACACGTTCACCGACAAGGACAGCGGCGAAAAAACAGTGATAAACGGAACCACTCTGATAAATGACGGGTTCAACATAACTATTGATACAAAAAGAGAGTCAAAGCTTTTGTTTTACTCATATTAATACAAAACAGATGTCCCGACTTTGTCGGGACATCTGTAAGCTAAGGCTGAAAAGAATTATATGCCGAAGTTTGCGAAGAAGTCTTTTATAATGGCTATTATGCCCGCGGCTTCGGACTCCTTCAGGAACGATAAAAGCTTTTCGACAAATTCAAGAATAGCCTCCATTATGTTCACCTCCGATGTTTTTAGAAATTATACCACACATATTTAATATAATAACAGCAAAAAAGAACTAACATAATTTGCAGGAATAAAAACAACAGGAAATAATCTGCAGGCGCGGTTGCTTGACAATGCACAGAAATAGTAATAAAATTATTATAAGGTATTACAAAAATTCAATGGGAATGAAAAACTCCGGGGTGAAATATGGAAAGAATTTATCTCAGCCCGCCTTACATGGGCGGAGGAGAAATGAAATACATAAAGGAGGCCTTCGACACAAACTGGATAGCGCCGTTAGGTCCGAATGTGAACGCTTTTGAAAAGGAAACGGGTGAATATCTCGGCGTGCCTTATCCTCTTGCACTGTCGTCGGGCACTGCTGCTATTCATCTGTCGCTGAAATACCTCGGCGTAGGAAGCGGTGACGTTGTTTTTTGCTCGTCCTTCACCTTCAGCGGAAGCTGCAACGCCGCGGCTTACGAAAAAGCCGAGCTTGTTTTTATAGATTCCGAGCCGGAAACCTGGAACATGTCGCCCATCGCGCTGCAAAAGGCCTTTGACGACGCGGAAAAACGGGGCAAAATGCCGAAGGCCGTTATAGTGGTCGACCTTTACGGACTGAGCGCCGGCTGGGACAGGATTATTCCCATATGCAAAAAATACAACGTGCCTATAATTGAGGACTCTGCCGAGGCGTTCGGCAGCAGATACAGGGGAAAGCACTGCGGAACATTAGGCGACCTCGGCATAATGTCTTTCAACGGCAACAAGATAATAACTACCTCCGGCGGCGGTATGGTGCTTTGCAAAACAAAAGAGGAATACGACAAAATGCTTTTCTGGGCAACGCAGTCGCGCGAGTCTGTTCCCCACTATGAGCACAAGGAGATAGGCTACAACTACAGGCTTTCAAACATCTGCGCCGGAATCGGCAGGGGACAGCTTGAAATAATCGATGAAAAGCTGAAAAGAAGGGCTGCCATTTTCAGGCGTTATAAAGAGGGCTTTTCCGGCACGCCCGTTCATGTTATGCCGGAGCCGGAAGACTGCGAGATGAACCACTGGATAACGGTAATAACGCTTGATGAAAGCGTAAAAGCAGAGCCGGCATTTATTTGCGCCGAGATGAACAGGCAAAACGTTGAAACGCGTCCTGCGTGGAAGCCGATGCACATGCAGCCGGTTTTCAGCGGCTGCAAATCGTTTTCTCACAACGACGACGGCAGCTTCGTCTGCGAAAAGCTGTTCAGATACGGCGTATGTCTCCCGGGCGGCGACGCTCTGACGCCCGAACAGCAGTCTTTTATCGTAGAGAACACATTAAGAATCATCGGAGCCTGATAAAAATGCGAAACAACAGGAAGCGAGGTTTATACTACATATTCTTCAAGCGGCTCATAGACGTTGCCGTTTCTTTTCTGGTGCTCATTTTGCTCAGCCCCGTTTTTATGTTTATTTTCCTTCTTGTACGAGTAAAGCTCGGCAGCCCAGTTTTATTCCGTCAGGAGCGCCCGGGCAGGAACGAAAAGCTTTTCGTGCTTTACAAATTCAGAACAATGACTGACGAAAGAGACATAAACGGCGAACTTCTGCCGGACGACGTTCGTCTTACCCGCTTCGGCAGGTTTCTTCGCTCAACAAGTCTTGATGAACTGCCCGAGTTTTATAACATCTTAAAAGGCGATATGAGCCTTATAGGTCCCCGTCCTTTGCTTGTGTCATATCTGCCCCTTTACAGCAGCGAGCAGAGAAGACGCCACGAGGTGCGCCCGGGTCTTTCGGGCCTTGCTCAGACAAACGGCAGAAACCTTTTGTCGTGGGAGGACAGGTTCAGGCTTGATGTCGAATACGTTGACAACATCACCTTTGCGGGCGACGTTATGATAATATTGGCTACAATCAAAAACGTGCTTCGCCGCGACGGTATAAGTAGCGAAACATCAGCTACGATGGAGCCGTTTATGGGAGCAAAAAGCGACGATACGGTAATTGTTTAGCGACGATAAAAAATCAAATATTGAAACGAAGGCGCAAAAATAACGAGGCTGTATTAAAGCCTGAATTTCAAAACGGTCAAGACCGTTCCATACAAAGTTGTTTTTTCATAGCTATGAAAATCAACATGCAGGGATTTGTCTTGACCGTTCCTGGTTTTGATACAGCCGTCTTTTGCCGAAATATCGCTAAAAACAATGCAGAATCTTAGATGAATGTATAGTTTTATTCGTAGGGAACGGTCTTGACCGTTCCGCAGGGTATCCTGAAGCATATAATTAAACGGAATCAATCGCGCTTTCTGAGCTTTTTGTCCGCGGCGTCGAGTATGGCGCCTACGGTAATTCCGAACGCCGTGGAAAAGCACATAAATATTGCCATATTGCCGAGCAATGTTCCCATTGTTAAGCCTATGCTAAGCCCGATACAAAGATATGCGCCCAGCCAGTATGAGGCGCTTTTTTCACGCTCGTAGACGCGTCCGTCTCCGTCTTTTGCGGGCAAATATTTGCACTTTTCAAGAACGCGCTTGTAGGCGTCGCCGCCGTCGTCTGTTTCGGCGCGGATGAAATATACATCCTTCTGATAAAATGCCCAGTCCGACATGACCTTAAGCGCTTCGGTGGCGTAGCCCTTTTGACTGTGCTGCTCGTCTATGAAGTATTTTATCTCAATCTCATGGCGTTTGTTTGGAGCGCCTTTGAAGCATACACCGCCTATTTCAGCGCCGGTGTCTTTTAATTTTATTCTCCAGTATGTATGCCATTGTGCGTTTTCGGGATTGTCCCTGACGCCCGAAAGCATTTCGTTGTATGCTGCCAAAAGACTGTCATCCGCGGTTGAATCAATAAGCTCGCTTAATTCGTCGGCGGATAACGGTTCGATAAGAAGGCGTTTTGATTTTACACGTGTTTTTTTCGTCATTTTTAACAACTCCAACACTTTATTGACTTAATTATATCATATATTTTACCTTTTGAAAAGACAGTTTGAAGTATTTATTTTACATTAAACCGCATTTTATGTTGTGCCAAAAATTTTTCCTCCTTTGTCATATATAAGGGACATGTTGAATAGACATTACTAATATTATTTAACGGGAGGAAAATCATGGAGGCCAAAAATATATATCAGGATATAGCGCAGCGTACGCAGGGCGACATTTACATAGGTGTAGTCGGTCCGGTGCGTACCGGCAAGTCCACATTTATAAAACGCTTTATGGATACGCTTGTGCTTCCGAACATGGGCGAGGGCTTCAAGCGTGAACGCGCGACAGACGAGCTGCCGCAGTCAGCTTCCGGAAGGACAATAATGACGACGGAGCCTAAATTCATACCCGAGAACGCCGCCGAAATTATGCTTCCGGAAAACGTGTCGTTTCGTGTAAGGATGATTGACTGCGTCGGGTACATCGTTCCCAGCTCGCTCGGGTACATCGAGAACGACCAGCCGCGCATGGTCAAGACTCCATGGTTTGAAAACGAGATACCCTTCAACATGGCTGCCGAGATAGGTACAAAAAAGGTTATCAGCGAGCATTCCACCATAGGGCTTGTAGTCACGACCGACGGTTCGATAAGCGAAATCCCGCGAGCGGAGTACAGGGAAGCGGAGGAGCGCGTCATCAGGGAGCTGCGCGAAATCGACAAGCCGTTTATTGTCCTGCTCAATTCAACGGAACCTCACTCGCAAAGGGTTAAAGCGCTTGCCGCCGAGCTGACGGATGCCTACCGCGTTCCCGTAATGCCCGTAAACTGCCTTGAGCTTGAGGAAAACGAAATCAAAGACATACTTTCGCAGGTGCTGTTCGAGTTCCCCGTCAAGGAGGTTTCGATTGACCTGCCCGACTGGCTGATGGCGCTTGACCGTGACCACTGGTTAAGAAGCAGCACGCTTTCGGCAATCAAAAACGCCGCGAAGGAATTACGACGCGTGCGTGAGGTTGGAAATGTCGCAAAGGATATGACAGACTGCGAATATATAAAGTCCTCCGCAGTCGGCTCTATGAACCTTGCCGACGGCAGCGCCAGAATAACCGTTACAATGCTGCCCGACCTCTTTTATAAGATATTGGCGGAAACGACGGGACTTGAAATTGACGGTGAGCATGGGCTTATGACGAGCATGAAGGAGCTTGCCGGGGTCAAGAAGCGTTACGACAGGCTTAAAGACGCACTTGACGAGGTTGAAGCGACTGGTTACGGAATTGTAATGCCGACGCAGGACGAATTAAGCCTTGAGGAGCCGGAGATAATGCGGCAGGGAGGCAGATACGGCGTACGTCTGCGCGCGTCGGCGCCGTCACTTCACATAATGAAGGCGAACATCACAACAGAGGTTGCACCTATTGTCGGCTCGGAGTCGCAGTCCGAGGAGCTTGTAATGTATCTTTTGAAGGAGTTTGAGGAAAACCCGGCAAAGATATGGGAGTCGAACATATTCGGCAAGTCGCTTCACGGGCTTGTGAACGAGGGGCTTCACAACAAGCTGTTCAGAATGCCCGGCGACGCGCGCATGAAGCTTCAGGAAACGCTTGAGAAGGTAATTAACGAGGGCTGCAGCGGGCTTATCTGCATAATCCTGTAATAATCCATACAGAAAGCATAACAAAAAACAGGCTGTATCAAAACCAAAATAATCGGAACGGTCTTGACCGTTCCGTTTTGTAACTCTGATTAGCCGCTCAAATGAAAATTACGCTTTACAGAAAGCCTTTAAGCTCCTCGATGTTTGTCTGCTCGGTTGAAACGAGTCTTTGCGCAAGGCTTTGTGCGTCGGGACCCGCGGAGCTGCATTCGCGGCACTTTGTCAGCATCTTTGTCATTCCCATCGTCGTTCCCTGAATCATCATATCGGCCAGATGGGAGGTGCTGTTGTCGATAATCGTATTTGTTTCACTTGAAAGAAAAGCGCCGAGCTTTGTAACGGGATTCAAATCCTTCGGCTTTTCGCCCATGGAATTAAGCTTTTGCGTAGCCTCGCCGGCAATATCGCTGTATTGCTTGTCATGCTTTTGAAGCACGTTTCTGAAATTGCCGTCCTTAACGCTACCTAAAATATTGCCTATACCGGTCATTCCCATTTTTGCGTTCTGAAATGTCATATTTAATAATTCCGAATCATGCGACATATTTATCACTCCTTCGGAGGATAGTATGCGCGGCTTTTTCACGTTTATTAAAATTTTATAATAACAGTGTGTCTGCCCGGTTCTGTTTTGATTTTTACAACGCCCGTTTTATCGCCGACTGCCTCAATGTCAAACTCTCCGTCCGTTTCAACCGAGGCGGCGGGCCTGTGAATAAAAATCTCCGTCGGGACATCATACTCGCTTTCCTGCGTGTAGGAGAGTGTAAATACATTGTTTTTACGGTCGTGAGTGTAGCTTTCGATATTTCCCGTTACAGCCCTCGGATAAGAACGGCAAAGAACTTCCTCCATTACGGGCATATCGAAAATACCGTCGGAATATGCCCAGTAGGTGTTGCTCCACTTATATTTGTCAAACAAATCAAGAATAAACTCCACATGCGGAAACCACTCCGTTCCCTCTGACATTCCGCCCCATTCGCCGACTATGACGGGAACGTTAAGCCTTTCCTGCGTACGCCTGTGCTCGTCGAAAATGTGGCGAACCCTCGAGTTTAATGCGTATTTGTAAATCGGCGTATCAACGGAAAAGTCGTAGCCGTGCGGGGAAAAGCACTGTTTTTCCTCGCGTCTGCCGTTAACCATTACGGGAGTGTTTGAGCAGGGTATCCCGAGGTTTGAGTAATAGCAGTTGTCGACAAAAAGTATACCGTTGCCGGTTACATTTCTCACGGCCGCCGCTGTCCTGTTGATGAAGGGCATATATTTACGCGTGTCGAAATCGACGATTAAATCATGCGCCGACTGCCCGACCTTTTTTAAGATGTCGCCGTCGTAGCGTTCAAGCACCTTGTGCCTGTTTTTGCCGCTCAATGCGTCGCGTAACATGCCCGCCCTGTCAATTCTCCTGTCGGTCAGCGTCACCTTTGCGACGTTTGCGATAAGCCTTCGAAAGACCTTGCCTCCGTCCTTTCCCGGGAAAGGCTCATTTAAAAAGTCAAAGCCGAACAGGGCGGGATGGTCCTTTACGGCGTCTGCTACATGCGACCACATATCGGCGTAATAGTCAAGCAGACCCTTGCCCCCGACCCTTTTGTTTGACCAGAAGTTGTTAAACGCCCTGTGGCACGCGCCGCCCCAGAAGTAGGGTTCAGCCCAGACGAATTTGTGCGGTTTCGCGCGCTTGCCGTCTGTCAGAACTGCCCACCCGGGCGCTCCGTCACCCGCGGCGTCGATTTCGCTTGAGTAAAGGTCCTGATGCATGTCGATAAAGACGTATATTCCGAACTCAGCGCAGCAGTCCATTATTCTGACGATTGAGGAGATTGCGGCGTCGTTGTATATGCCGGGCGACGGCTCCATTACGCTCCATGTCGTGCCGAGCCTTATAATATTGAAGCCTCTTTTTCTTAATCCTTCAACCCATGATAAATCGTCGGCAAAAGCAATACTATCCTTGCCCTCGCTGTAAGGTTCCTTATCAACAACATTTATGCCGTGAAATATGCGCTCGCGTCCGTACCCGTCATAAAACGATTTGTTCCTTGTCGTGATTCTGTCCATATTTCGCTCCTATGTGTCAAAGGTGATTTTTCGTATGGTTGTTCTCGAAAGACAGACTCCGTCCTCCGCGCCGCCGCTGCAATATGAAAGCAACGCGGTGTTCGCGTCAGGAAAATGTATTGCGGGATAGCAAAAACCTCTCTCTTGGTCGTCCTCGATTACGGCGTATTCGCAGTAATCAACTCCGTTATCCGAACAGGACATAACAAGCGGCGTCCTGCCGGCGGTTATCCAGCGTTCTGCGTCGGCTTTTCTGCCGTTATAGTTCGGAACGGGATTCCAAACGGCGTAGTATAATCCGCTGTAAGGGTTGACGGCTATTTTCATCGGCGACGCGGGCGACGTAAAGCGCGAAGCCTGAGGCGAAAACCAGCTTTTGCCGCCGTTTAACGAAACGCTTTCGTACTGATACATCCTGTCGGTCCTGAAATACGCGTACAGCACGCCGCCCGGAAGCTCAATAAGCCCCGGCTCCTGAAGCCCCGTTCCCGTTTCGCACTGACCGCCGAGCGTCAGCGCCTGCCCTGATTCCTTCCATGTATATCCGTCGTCGTCGGAGTAGAAGATATGGCTGACGGCGTAGCCTTCGGAGCGTATATCCCCGTCGTCTCCGATGCCCGTGCGGTGGAAAGCCGCCGGAATAAAAAGCCTTCCCGACGATGTGCGAAGCACGCGGCAGTTGTTTACAACATAATAACCCGGAAAGCCTTGCGGAATGCATTCCAAAGGCTCGCCGAAGGTTTTTCCGTCGTCTGACGAACGGCGCAGAACATATGACGAGGTGCCTGTTTTGTCGTTTTTGACAAGATAAAAAAGCCCCATGTCTCCGTTTGCCATCCGCGTGAGTGAAACGCTCATAATGTTTCGTACTCCGTGCTGAGAAGCTTTCACAAGTATTACAGGCTGTACGTCAAAGCTGTTGCCGCCGTCATATGAAAAAACAGCCGCTACGTCGCACGGCGAATGGTCGTTTTCGCCGCCCGTATAGCGGCTGTAAGCGAACATTATCGTACCGTCCCGGAGCGTTAGAAAATCGCCCTCGCTGTTGCGCGGATTGATGTCCGTCGGGCTTAATATTGATACAATTTCAGATGAAGTAATTTTAAAGTTCAAGAAAACACCTCCTTGAATTTTCCGCTGCTTTTTATATAAAAAAAGTTTACCATATTTTTATAAAACAATCAACTGATTGTTAAAGTACCTGTAATTTTACGGCGACAGAACGGTAATCGGAATTGTCATTTAGTGCCGCGTATAAAATCTTAACGGTTTTATGTTTTTTTAAAATTTTTATGTAATATCGGCAATAATATTCAAATGTAACGGTTGCACTTGATAATAGAGCCGATATAGTGTATAATACTGCACATAATGTTAACATATGATAAAAATCTACATTGATCGGAGCAGATAAAATGAAAAAAAACGTAAAAAGAGCCATCCTCGGCACCGCGGGAGCTTTGGCTGCCGCGAATTGCGTAAAAGCGGCGCTCTATAAGCCCGAAAAGGTTGATTACGGCGAGCCTCAAACAGAGTCCGTCAACGAGGAACGCGCGATTTCGCATCTCAGCGAGGCAATAAGCATACCTACCGTTTCAAACCCCGACAAGTCGCTTGTGGACTGGTCGCAGTTTGAAAGGTTTCATGATTTCCTTGACAGAGCATATCCGCTTATAGCCGAAAAGCTTGAGAAAGAGAAGGTTTCCGAAGCGAGCCTTATTTACCGATGGAAAGGTAAAAATCCCGAGCTTCTTCCCATTGCTCTCCTTTCGCATCAGGACGTTGTTCCCGTCTCCGAGGGAACAGAGCAGGACTGGGTGCATCCTCCGTTCAGCGGCTTCAACGACGGCGAATACATCTGGGGGCGCGGCGCGCTCGACATGAAAAACCACCTCATCTGCGTTATGGAAGCTGTCGAAACTCTGCTTGAAGAAGGCTTTGAGCCGGAATGCGACGTTTATCTTCTGTTCGGTCATGACGAGGAGGTTGTCGCTTCCGAGTACGCCGGCGCGAAATCAATTATGGAAACGCTGCGCGACAGAGGTATAAGGCTTGACAGCGTATTGGACGAGGGCGGTGCTATTCTGCCCGTTAAAGTCAAAGGTATTATTGATAAAAAGCTTGCAGGCATAGGCATAGCCGAAAAGGGCTACGCCGATATACAGGTTTCCGTAAACCACAAGGGCGGACATTCCTCTCAGCCGCCTAAGCATACGGGTCTCGGAATACTTGCCGACGTTATTAAAGACCTTGAGAAAAACCAGTTTGATTCGAAGATGGAGCCGTTCCTTTCCGACCTGTTCGACAGGGTAGGGCGCAACGTTTCCTATCCCGCAAGGCTTCTCACTTGCAATCTTAAGTATTTCAAGCCGCTGCTTCTTGAAATCATGAAGGATATTCCGCCCGCCGCCTGTATGACAAGGACGACGACCGCCGTAACAATGGCGCAGGGCAGCCCTGCCGCGAACGTTCTTCCGCAGGTTTCCTCCGTTATCGTTAATTTCCGCCATATGCCCGGCACAACTATTGACGACGTTGTCAGGCATATAAAAAATGTTGTCCGTAACAAGGACATTGAGGTCAAGGTGCTGAAGTCAAAGGAGCCGTCAAAGTTTTCTCCCACCGACTCACGTTCCTATAAGGTTATTGAAAAGCTCTGTATGCAGTCAAATCCCGACAGCATAGTAGCGCCCTACCTCGTAATGGGCGGAACTGACGCGTGCTTCTACGAGCCTATTTGCGACAATATATACCGCTTTGCACCGTTCATTGTCAATACCGAGCTGCTGCTCTGCACCCATGCCACGAACGAAAGGGTTCCCGTTACCGCCATGAAGGAAGGCGTTCATTTCTTTAAGGCATATATCAGAGAGCTTGCGGGCAATTGACGGGTGAATGACAAAATGAGTTCAGTAAAAAACAGCGGCAGTATGTTCGAATGGGACGATAAAGGGATAATTTTTGTAATAAAAAGCCTCCGTCAGACGAGCGGCGCGCAGTCGATAGCGTCGCTTATGAACGCTCTCGTTTCAATGGGGCGGAATGTATATCTTGTAACGCAGTCCGAGCCCTCCGGCGACGACTATGTAAGTAACGAGAAGGTTAAGCGTTTTGCCGTAGATGTGTATGAAACAAGAGGCTATACAACGGAGGAAGCTTTTTTTAAGATTATCGGTGAAATTCCCGTTAAAACGGTTGTTTTCGCCGGCGACCTTTACAAAAAATCAATTCAGCTTTTTCAGACAGCCCAAAAGCTCGGGCGTTGTACCGTGTTCGCCACCGACAGGTCGCCCTTCGCGTATCTCAGCTCCGGCTCCGAAAAGCTTACAGTTGACTGTCTCTATATGCTGCAAAACGCGGACTGCGTTATTTCTCCGTCCGAGACGGACACTGAAACTATAAGGAAGCTCGGCGCTGAAAATCCTGTTTTTATTCCTTTTTACTTCCCGTATCACGATAAGGAAGTCGCCGCCGCAGGCTTTGTCGGCCGCCGCGTTGTTTTTTACACCACATACGCCGGAAGAAACACAAGAAATATCATTACCGCACTTGCAAGGCTTCACGAACGCTATGGCGACATGACGGCGAAGATGGTCATTTATACCGGCGTAAAAACCTCTCCCGTGCTTGAAACGCTTATTTCCGACGTTGAAAATTCCGGGCTTTCGGAATTTATATCTGTCGAAACAGACGTATTGAAGCCGCTGCGGTTTCTGCGTGAAGCAGACGTTTCAATCACTTATTCACACCTGATATATATGACCGAAACGGTAACCGAAAGCGTCTGCGCAGGCATACCCGCAATCAACGCTCAGGACGGCGCCTATATGAACGATTCATCACCCGCCATAAATGTAAACGCGGCGGACGATTTGGAAATCGAAAAGCAGCTTGAGCGGTTTATGAAGATTGAAAACTGCCGTTCTTACAGTGCGGAAGTCAGGAAGCTTCTTGACGCTGATTACAGGCGCGGTCTTGCAAAAAAATGGAACGATGTGTTATGCGAGGCGCTCTCCCTGCATAATGTTTATATCGAGCGCCGAAGCGCGGAGTTTACGGCTTTGTCAGAAAAAGTGTCCGCACTTCTTAAAGACGGGATTTCACCCCCGGAGGTCGTCAAAAGGCTTGTCTGCGAACATGTCCCGGTGTCGGGCATTGTGGGCGCTATGCTTTATTGCGGCATTTCACCCTTCGGTGTTATTGAGGCATATAAAAACTCCGGCCTTTTCGGTCAGAACGAATACGGCAAGCTTACGCAAAAATACGACTTGTTTGCGTCATGTGAAAATTTTATAAATGGAAAGGGCGCAAAAAACGGCAAGCTTTCGGAAAACTCCGTTTTGTTCCTCGCATCGTCGGGGGTAGCGGCAGCCGATATACCGGAGCGTGTCCGCCCCGTTTACATAGACGAAAAGCAGGCATCTGCGCTGATTATTGATACATACTCAATCGAGCGTGGGCTTTACGATATCAGAATACCCAACGGCGGGAATACCGGGGCATTATCAGTCGACTGTCCCGAATATTTCAATATGCTCACCGCGTTCAAGAACTTTTCGCTTGAAAACGCCTATCTTTTCAAAAACAAGCGGTTCCGCCTTCTTTCAAGGGTTGCGGGGCTTCTTAACTGGTACTCCGCGCCTTACAGCGAGCACGGAATTATAGGCAAGCTTTTGCTCTTCCCGTCAAGAGTTTTGTCAAGGTTTAAAAAATTCGTCCTTAAGTCGGGAATGAAAAGGCTTTCAAAGCGCAAGGTCTCGGAGGTTAAGCCCGAGGACGTGCGCAAAATTCAGCTGATGGTTCTTCAGCTTATGCTTGAGTTTGAAAATATATGCAAAAAGCACGGTCTTCGTTATTATCTCGCAGGGGGCACTCTGCTCGGCGCAATCAGACATAAAGGCTTTATCCCGTGGGACGACGATATGGATATTACAATGCCTCGTCCGGATTATGAAAAATTCCTGAAAATCGCGCAAAAAGAGCTTCCGCCCGAGTACAAGCTTGAAAAGGACTGCGCGCCGTTCTGCCATAACAGAATCGAATATAAAAACACAAAATTCGACACCTTCTGGCGTAACGGTGGCGTTTTCCTTGACATTCTTGCTTTAGACGGCAGTCCCGATGATGAAAAAAAGCGCCGAAAGCACGAGGCAAAAACAAAATACTGGCGCACATGGATGCTTGAAAAAGCGCGTCCTCTGCCCGTTCTTACAAGTCAGAGGGAGGTTCAGCTGTTATATCTCACACGTCTTGTCGCAAGGCTTATACCGAGACGTTTCCTTAAATGGCGCTGGCACAGCTGGGCATGCCGGTACGACTGCGACAAGGTAAAAAGCTGGGTTTGCCTGCCCGCAAGCATTTACACCTACGAACAGGAGCGTTTTCCGAAGGAATACTGGGGCGAGCCTGTCATGGTGGAATTTGAGGGCCATTTAATGCCCACCATGAGCCATTGGGAGGACTACCTTGTATGCCACTTCGGGAATTATATGAAAATTCCACCCGAAACACTCAGAAAATCGCACCATTTCATATATGAATACAATCTCGGCGAATACGAAAACATTTCAATACAGGAGCTTGAAAAACGGTTGGAAGAAATGAAGTGAATGTTTTGTAAAATAAGGACGGTGTGAAATGGCTTTTTACAACAAGAATGAGATTTCTGACGACAAAGGCAGGCTATATTATTTTGACAACGCAAAATTTATACTGATTTTTTTGGTTGTACTCGCGCACGCGCTGTCACCACTTCAATCCGGCAGCAGGTTTTGCGAGGCGGCATGGTCGGTAATAAACTACTTTCATATGCCTACGTTTATATTTATCTCCGGCTTTTTCGCCAAGCGGTACATATCTAAATCACGCGAAATAAAGGTTCAGCGCGTTGTTACATACATCATCCTTTATGTAGCGGCTCAGGTTTTTGTCTCGCTCTTCGAGTTTCTCGTACTCGGTAAAATTTTTCCGCCGAGCCTTTTAAACGCCAGAAGCTCACTGTGGTTCCTGCAGTGCCTTATAGCTTGGCACATACTTCTCCCTGTGCTCGACCGTTTCAAACCGTCCTTCATTCTTCCGTTCACGTTCGTTTTCGGTCTGCTCGTCGGATATGAGTCGGGAGCGGCTAATTTCCTTGCTCTTTCACGTACGTTTGTGCATCTTCCGTTTTTTATGGCGGGGTACTACTTTAAGCAGGAGTACTTCGAGAAGCTTTTCAGGGTAAAATATAAAATAGCGGGTCTTGCCGTAATCGGTATTATTATAGCAATATGCGCCTTGTTCCCCGATACATCGATATCGAGCATTATCACCTGTAACACTCCGTATGATAAAATTGCCGCGCTGCGTGATATGCCAGTTTGGCTGATGTGGACTTCGAGGCTCTTCTTTTACGTTATTGCCGCCTTGCTCGGCTTCTCGTTTCTTACCCTTCTGCCACGCGGCAAGACGGTTTTCACGTCGCTCGGCTCAAAGTCGCTCAGCGTCTACATACTTCACCGATTCCTATATCTTGCATATCTTGATTACAAATGGTATCTGCCGTTTGAAGGCGGATGGGGCATTGTTCTTATCAGCTTAATCGCGTTAGTCATTACGCTGCTGTTCTCCGTAAAGCCCTTTACCATTCCTTTCGATCTGCTGCAAAAAGCAAATCCGAAATTTATATATAAGAGCAAATCATAATAAAATTATACCCAATATATGTAAGGATAAAATAAATTTTTATCTTTTTAGGTCTTGACACAACCTTCATTTTATAGTATAGTGTATAGCGTTGCGGCGCTGTCTGCCGTAGCTGTTGGGAGCATAGCTCAGCTGGGAGAGCACTTGCCTTACAAGCAAGGGGTCACAGGTTCGAGCCCTGTTGTTCCCACCATATGCGGCCTGGTAGTTCAGTTGGTTAGAATGCCAGCCTGTCACGCTGGAGGTCG
>DCUB01000040.1 GCA_002329365.1 Ruminococcaceae bacterium UBA1425 | reverse complement strand
TATCTTTATATCTTTTTTGACCACTTTCGGGGTGGTCTAGTTTTGTGTGCCTGTCTTTACCTCGTCAGCCAAATTAAAATGTTTCAATCTATGCTTCCGAAATAAAAACATCTGTAAGTTACTGGTGCTTTGTAATAATGATTTGGGGAACGGTCTTGACCGTTCCGTTAATTCAATAGTCGAAGACAGCAAAAAGATTCTTCGCTTCGCTCAGAATGACAAGGTTTTCCTCCCTCTGTCATCCTGAGGCGCAGCGCGCCGATGGTTCTTAAGATTCTTCGCTTCGCTCAGAATGACAAGGTTTTCCTCCCTCTGTCATCCTGAGGCGCAACACGCCGAAGGATCTTTCATTATTGGCACTGAATAAATCCGCTCACAGCGTCACGCCGTCCTTGAAAATCGCCATTTCGCGGCTGCCGTTTTGCTCGGAGCGCGTTTTTTTGCCCGACGCCGTTTGAAGCGTGAGCGATAATAGCTCCGCGGCGCTGTCTTCAAAGCTTTTGCCCGCCAGTATTTCGCCGGCGTCATAGTCTATCCAGTTTTTCTTTCTTTCCGCCAGTTCCGTATTCGTCGAAATCTTTATGGTCGGCACGGGCGCGCCCAGGGGCGTTCCCCTGCCCGTCGTAAACAGTATCATGTGCGCTCCTGCGGCGGCCAAATTCGTGCAGGATACTATGTCGTTGCCCGGGCCGTTTAACAGGCTGAGTCCCGGCTTTCTGCACCGTTCGGAATAGTCCAGCACGTCGGTGACGGCGGCGGAGCCGCTCTTTTGTATGCAACCGAGACTTTTTTCCTCAAGAGTCGTTATCCCTCCCTCTTTGTTGCCGGGGGATGGATTTTCATACACCGCCTGCCCGTGGGCGGTAAAATAGCTTTTAAAGCCGTTTATCATGGCGGCAAGCCTTAGGAAGGTTTCCCTGTCGCTTGCGCGTTCCATCAGTATTGTTTCGGCGCCGAACATTTCCGGCGTTTCAGTAAGTATCGCCCGTCCGCCGAAGCCGGTGACGATATCAGTCAGCCTGCCGCAGAGCGGGTTTGCGGTTATGCCCGAAAAAGCATCGGAGCCGCCGCATTTGAAGCCTATTATAAGCTCGCTTGCCGGTATTTCGGCGCGTTCCTGCTTTGCGGCGTAGTCCGCGAGTTCGCCGAGCAGCCGCGTTCCCTCCGAAAGCTCGTCGGCGCAGCTTTGAGTGACAAGTGCTTTTACCCTTCGCCTGTCGTATTCGCCGAGCAGGGGCAGAAAGCCCGAAAGCGTGTTGTTTTCGCAGCCGAGCCCCACGAGCAGCATGCCCGCGGCGTTCGGATGGCGGCAAAGCCCCGCCAATACCCTGCGGGTGTTTTCGTGGTCATCGCCGAGCTGCGAGCAGCCGTACGGATGGGTAAAGGCGAAAAAGCCGCCGCATTTCGCGCCGAAGCATTCGTTTGCGCGCCGTGCAAGCTCTTCGGCAGTCGAGTTGACGCAGCCTACAAGCGGAATTATCCAAACTTCATTCCTGATTCCGACGCCGCCGTCGGAACGTCGATAGCCGTAAAACGACGGTGCCGCCGTCCGCTCTACCTTTTTTTGCGGTTTCAGCTTGTATTCGTACTCCATTTGCTCCGCCACCGCGCTTTTAAGGTTGTGCGAGTGGACGAGCTGACCTTTTTTTATATCAATTACGGCGGTTCCTATCGGGAAGCCGTATTTAATTACACGCTCTCCCCTCCTGATATCGCAAAGCGCCGCCTTGTGACCAAAGCTTATATCGTCGGAAACAGTCAGTCCATCCGCGGTTTCGCCCTTTTTTATGGCTTCGACGGCAACGGCGACGTTATCGAGAGGATTAATTTTCAAAAGTCTTCCCAAAAAACAGCATCTCCTGTTGACAGAGTATGTCTAAAAATATTACAATGTCTATTATACAATAATATGGGGTAATGTCAAATACGAAGTGGGTTAATTGATGAGTGAAAGAGGAAAAAAAATCGGCGACGCGGTTAAGCGCGCCGTGGGTGTTGAGGGCAGCTTTAAGGAAGCCATACTGCCGATGGTCGGCTACAACTCCGCCAGCATTCTTTTCGGCGGCAGCGGATATATTATCAGCCTTTACTTTTTGTCGTTTCTTACGGAGGTCGAGGGCTTAAGTGTCCGTCAGGCAGGCATGGTCATGTTCTTCGCCCAGATCTGGGACGCGGTAACAGACCCCGCCATGGGAATTATCACCGACAGGACGCGGTCAAGATTCGGCAAGCACAGGCGATATCTGCTCTGGGGCGTTATTCCCATTGCCGTTTCCTACTTTATGATGTGGAATTCGTTCGGCATATCGTCGCTCGGCAATCCGCGTCTTACGATGATTTACTATATCTGCGCGTATATGTTTTTTAACGGCGCGTTTACACTTGTCTGCGTGCCGCACACGGCAATGCTGCCGGAGCAGGCTCCCGGCTACTTTCTGCGGACGCAGTACAAATCGGTCGAATATATTATGAACTCCGTCGGCATGGTGTCGTCGTTCCTGCTTGTGTCGTTCTCGCTCGGTTTTGCCGATATGGAGCTTTTAAACCCGGGTATGCGCTCTAAGTTTACAATTCTCGGTCTTGTTCTTTGCCTGTGGTTTTCGCTGCCGCTTATATTTACCTTCAAAAGCACAACGGAGCCTTCTTCACTCGATTTGGAGCTGCCGCGGTTCAGCTTTAAAGAGCTCACGGACGAATACAGACTGATTTTTAAGAATAAATCGTTCAGGCAATATCTTGGTATCAGTCTGTTTTATCAGATGGCACGCGGCTTTTATTCAAACTCAAACCAGTATTTTATCAGATACATTGCGCGCCGCCAGCCGCTTTACAATATAATTATGTCCGTCGCCGGCATCGCCGAGGCATCCGGCTTTCCGCTTAACTTCTGGCTTACAAAAAAGTTTGGCAAGCAGCGCTGCGGCGTTATCCTCTCCCCCGTTATGATTGCGGGAATTCTTTTAAACCTGTTTGTTTCATCCTCGCAGAGCATAGGATACACCGTTTTTCTTTTCGCGGCGGTCATATTATATTATTTCGGCTACTCGGGCGTAGGCTTTGTTTCGACGACAATACAGCCCGACATCACCGATGTCGACGAGCTGATAACGGGACGCAGGAGAGAAGGCATGATAGGCACCTTCAATTCGCTTATAAAAAAGACCGTAAGCGGTTTTATGTCGGCATTCACGGGCTTTATCTTAGGCAGCTTCGGTTTTGTTACCGGCGAGGGAACACTTGAACAGACAGCGAGCGGAATTTTCGGGCTGCGGATAACATATATCTTCCTTCCTGCCCTCTTTGTCGTGCTTTCGACTGTTTGTATCAGACGTTATAAAATGAATAAGGAAGAGCATGAGCTTATAAGAGCCGCGATAGCCGAAAAAAAGGAAAAAGGAGCGGCGGAGCTTTCGGAGACGGAAAAGCAGACGCTTCAAGAGATAGCGGGAGTGAAATTTGAAGATATGTGGATAGGCGGAGGCTCGGCGCTTAACGGTATATTTACGCATTAACATGCTTTATTCTTACCCACTCGGGACGGCAAGCCCGAATCCGGAACGGTCAAGACCGTTCCCTACGATAAGTCTTTCATATAAATGAAAAATACTAAACCCGCAACATTTACGTTGCCACCTGCCAAAAACCATTCAATATTCACATTGAGAATTTATTTAATAACATAGATTATTAAAGGAGTAATAACATGGAACGATACACATACGCTAAGGAAGCATACGCAAAATCAGGCGTCGACACGGAGGCCGCCATAAAGGCTCTATCTAACGTCAGGATTTCAATACACTGCTGGCAGGGCGACGACGTCGGCGGCTTTGAGGGAAGCGGCGACCTGTCCGGCGGCATAGCTGCTACCGGCAACTATCCCGGCAAGGCGCGCTGCCCCGGGGAGCTTATGGCGGACATTGACAAAATGCTGTCGCTTGTTCCCGGCAGTCACAAGATTAACCTTCACGCTATTTACGCTATATCCGACAAGCCAGTCGAGCGCGATAAGCTTCTCCCTGAGCATTTTTCGAAGTGGGTTGAGTTTGCAAAAGAAAGAGGGCTGGGTCTTGACATCAATCCTACGCTGTTTTCACATCCTCTTGCCGCCGACGGCCTTACGCTTTCGCATCCCGACGAAAAAATAAGGCGTTTCTGGATTGACCACTGCAAGGCGATGAGAAGGGTCGGCGAATATTTCGGCAGGGAGCTCGGAATAACCTGCGTGAACAACATATGGATACCCGACGGCTATAAGGACACGCCCGCCGACAGATTAGGCCCCCGCCAGAGGCTGAAGGATTCGCTTGACGAGATTCTTTCCGAAAAAATAGACAGACGTTATCTCATCGACACCGTTGAGTCGAAGGTTTTCGGCATAGGAGTTGAAAGCTACACTGTCGGCTCGCATGAGTTCTACCTCAACTACGCCGCTAAGAACGACTGCGTATGCCTTCTTGACAACGGCCATTTCCATCCCACCGAGGTCGTTTCCGACAAGATACCGTCCATGTTGCTGTTTTCCGACAAGGTCGCGCTGCACGTCACAAGGGGCGTCCGCTGGGACAGCGACCATGTCGTCATACTCGACGACGAGCTGAAAGAGATAGCAAAAGAGATTGTCCGCTGCAACGCTCTTGACAGGGTAATAATAGGTCTTGACTATTTCGACGCTTCGATTAACCGCGTCGGCGCGTGGGTTACGGGCGTTCGCAATATGCAAAAGGCGCTTTTAAACGCTCTGCTGCTCCCGCACGGTACGTTAAAGGCGCTTCAGGACAGCGGCAATTTTTCAAAGCTTTTAGCTTTGAGCGAGGAGCTGAAGCTTTACCCGTTTGCCGACGTCTGGGCTGAATTCTGCGAAAGGCAGGGCGTTCCCGCCGGAGCTGAGTGGTTCGCAGAGGTCGAAAAATACGAAAAGGAAGTTATGTCAAACAGGAAATAAATTTCAAATGAAAGGAAATAATCGTAATGGATTTTAATGAAATTTTCGGCAAAATCAAGGATTTGCTCGGCAAGGTCGATTTCGGAGAAATCTGGGGCAAGGTAAAACCCTATATCGGTAAAATCGGCGATTTCCTCAAAAAAACCCCGTCCATTTTCGCGGCGTTTATCCTTTTCCTTACAGTCGTCTTTGACCCGGCGGCGGGCAGCACCGAGTCGTCGCAGCTCATCCGCGACGAGGCATTTGTTCTTCTTGACGCATACTATATGGGGCAGGGCATCACAAACGACGGCACCTATTACTATACAAGCGGCGCCATAACCGCTTTAAAGCTTGCCGCCATCGCGAAGTACGACATGAAAACCATGAAGCTTGTCGACAAAAACACAAAGCCGCTGCCGAACTCGCTCAAGAACAGGGGCAACGACCATATAGGCGGCATCAGCTACTATAACGGCAAGATTTACGCCGCCGTTGAGGACAGCAAGGACTACAAGTATCCCTGCATAGTTGTGTTTGACGCGGCTACGCTCGATTATGTGACTCACTATGACTTGAATCCCAGAAGGTTCCCCGACGGAATACCGTGGCTTGCCGTCAATCCCGACACGGGAATGGTCTACACCTCCGCATGGTCGCACACAAAGGTAATAGAGCAGTACCAGATTTCCGCCGTCATGGCTCACGTAAGGGAAATTGATTTAAGCGGACTCGGCGAGCTTGACAGGATTCAGGGCGGAGAGTTTTACGACGGTTACCTTTATCTTTCCGGCGATAACAGGGACACAGGAAAAATCAAGAATGTTTATAAAGCCAACGTCGACACGGGATATGTAAGTCTTGCCTTCACGCGGGACGTCGGCAAGTCCGACTCGGAGGCTGAGGACATGACCGCGTTCTTAACGGATGACGGCGCTATATTCCATGTTCTCGACTACAACAAGCTGCTGGGTGTCTATATCCGCAGCTATGCCGTCGACCTTTAATGCCATGGATATTGCGGCTTATTTTGAAAGAATAGGGCTTGTTTACAATCCCGCAGAGCGTCCCGGCAGCGGGCTGCTCCGCAGGCTTCAATTCGCACACGTTACGAGCGCGCCTTATGAAAACGCCGACATTGTAAGGGGAATTCCGCTGTCGCTGAATGTTGACGACCTGTATAAAAAGATTGTCACAAACCGCCGCGGCGGCTACTGCTTTGAGCTTAACGGTCTTTTCCGCCAGCTTCTTCGCGAAGTCGGCTTTAACGTAAAGGCGGAATATTTCGCCCGGTTCCTGCGCGGCGAAAAGGAAATTCCCATGCGCCGCCACAGGGTTATCCGTGTTGAGGCGGACGGACGCGACCTGATTGCCGACGTCGGCATAGGCAACGTCGCTCCGAGGTATCCCCTTCTGCTTGAGGAGGGCATTATACAGGAGCAGTTCGGCGAAACCTACCGTTTCAGAAGGGACGATTTCCTCGGCTGGGTTCTTACAGAGCTTCACAAGGGTTCGTGGCGCGACGTTTTTTCCTTCACGGAGGAGCCGCAGCTCGGTGTCGACTTTGAGGCGACGAGCTTTTTCTGCGAGCGTCACCCTTCGTCGCCCTTCAACAAGGAATGGATGTTCAGCATCAAGACGGAAAACGGCAGAAAAACACTCGACGGCAAAATCTTCAAGGTCTTTGTCGGCGACGAGCCGGTCGAGATAAAAGAAATAGACGAAGAAGAAATACCGTCGGTTATGAAGGACGTTTTCGGCATTGAATTTTAGCATAAAACACAAGGAGTATGGTTTATGTCTGTTCTGATTACGGGCGGAGCCGGATATATCGGCTCTCATACCTGCGTCGAGCTTATAAACGCGGGGTACGACGTCGTAATTATCGACAACTTCAGCAACAGCTCTCCCGAAGCTATAAAGCGCATCGGCAAAATAACCGGCCGTGAAATAAAATGCTTTAACTGCGATATAAGGGACTCGAAGGGGCTTGAAAAAATATTTGCCGGCAACAAAATAGACGCCGTCATTCATTTCGCGGGCTTAAAGGCCGTAGGCGAAAGCATTCATAAGCCGCTTGAGTATTACGACAACAATATAGGCGGAACGGTTACCCTGCTTGAGTCCATAAAAAAAGCAGGCTGCAAAAAAATTGTGTTCAGCTCCTCGGCAACAGTTTACGGCATGAAAAATACTTCTCCCTTAAAAGAGGATATGCCGACAGGCGGCACCACAAACCCTTACGGCACAACAAAGCTCTACATCGAGCAGATTCTGCGCGACCTCTATGCTTCGGACGGCGAATGGAGCATTTCTCTGCTTCGTTATTTTAACCCCATAGGCGCGCACAAAAGCGGACTTATCGGCGAAAACCCGCGCGATATTCCGAACAACCTGATGCCCTATATCTCGCAGGTTGCCGTAGGCAGGCTGCGCTGCCTGAATGTATTCGGGAACGATTACGACACGCCCGACGGCACAGGAATCCGCGACTATATTCATGTTGTCGACCTCGCCGCGGGCCACGTCAAGGCGCTTGAAAAGGTGCTCGGCGAAAGCGGCATCAGCGTATATAACCTCGGAACAGGCAAGGGCGTCAGCGTGCTGGAGCTTATTCACGCGTTTGAAAAAGTATCCGGTAAAAAGATAAATTACAGAATCGCGCCGCGGCGCAAGGGAGACGTCGCCGTTTGCTTTGCCGACCCCGGTAAGGCGCTGCGCGAGCTTGGCTGGAAGGCAGAACGGGATGTTGACGAAATGTGCGAAGACACCTGGAGATGGCAAAAAAACAATCCCGAAGGATTTTAATAAATGGAATACACCGTAAATGAAATCAAGCCCGAGCGTGCCGTGCTTGCAGGCGCGGACACAGGGGAATATAATATCGATAGCTCCTTTGACGAGCTTACCGAGCTTGCGAAAACTGCGGGCGCGGAGGTTGTCGCGCGGTTTTCCCAAAGGCGCGAGAAGCCCGACGCGGCAACGTTTATCGGCAGCGGCAGGCTCGCCGAGCTGAAGCTTTTTTGCGAAAACAACGAAATAGACCTGCTTATATTCGACTGCGAGCTTACTCCCTCGCAACAGAGGAATATCGAAAACGAAACAGACGTGCGCGTCGTCGACAGAACAACGCTGATTCTTGACATTTTCGCCGCCCACGCAAGAAGCGGCGAGGGCAAGCTGCAGGTGGAAATAGCTCAGCTTAAATATTCGCTTCCGCGGCTCGGCGGCAAGGGAACGTCCCTTTCGCGTTTAGGCGGCGGAATCGGCACGAGAGGACCGGGCGAAACAAAGCTTGAAACAGACAGACGCCATATAAGACGACGCATAAAAAGCCTTGAGGACGAGCTTTCGGAGCTTAAAAAGCGGCGCGGAATGCTGCGCGAGCGCAGGCACAAGGACGGTGTACTTACCGTCGCCATAGTCGGCTACACAAACGCCGGAAAAAGCACGCTGATGAACGCTCTCACGCAGGCGGGCGTGCTTGCGGAGGACAAGCTGTTCGTCACGCTTGACCCCACCTCAAGGGCTTTGACGCTGCCGAGCGGCCGAAAGGTAATGCTCGTCGACACGGTAGGGCTTATACGCCGCCTGCCCCATCATCTTGTCGAGGCTTTTTTGTCAACGCTTGAGGAGGCAGCCGCGGCCGATTTGATTCTGAATGTCTGCGACGCTTCAAGCGACGAGTGCTCCGAGCATCTCAGCGTCACCGACGAGCTGTTGACCGAGCTTGGCTGCGCGGGAAAGCCAGTAATCTGCGTGCTCAACAAATGCGATCTTGTAACAGGAATTTCCGACCTACCCGTAATAGGAAAAAACGTCATGATATCAGCGCTCACCGGCGAGGGACTTGAAGGACTTCTTGCGGAAATAGATAAGGAGCTCCCGCCCACCCGCAGGCAGGCGGAGCTCCTGTTCCCGTATTCCATGTCGGGCGATGTCGCCAAGCTCAGAAGGGACGGCGTAGTTCACTCTGAGGAGTTCAGAGAAGACGGAATCTACTTAAGGGTGACTGCTGAAATCAGGCTGTTGGACAGCTTTAAGAACTTCTTCCTTTGAAAGTATCAGGCCGCTTAGCAGCAGATGTGTCCGTTCTCGGGTTCAACGCCCTTCACGTTGAACATCCCGCTCACGGTAACCGTGCAAAACCCCGCACAGTACGTCCGTGAATAATTGCTTTGCAACATTCGCGTCATTAGCGGCTTTCTGCGCCGCTTCGCCCGCGCGTTTTTGGTCTTTGCGGTCAAAAATGTGACTGCCGGTTTCGCATCCGACGGATTTTGCCCTGACAGGACTATACGGATTTGTTACGGCATTTCCGCCCGCGACAAATTTTTACCTCCGCGCCGTTACCTTCAGGCACTGAAAGATTCGGTTTATTATCAGAGGTATTTACCGTCGTCAGATGTCAGAGCTGTTACGGGAGGGCCGTTCCGGGTGCTTTTGTCTGTTGTGTCCCGCACTTCCGCGCCGCCGTTTTTGGCAGGCGTTTTGCGGTTTTGATGATTTGTTCGTTCGCTGAAGAATCCGAAATTGTTTGAGAAGCTGTTAATCCTTGAGGAAGGATAATCGAAACAGACAACACCGTAAATCTACCGGGTAAAATTCATAATCGCCTTCGCACAATAGAACGACCCACGCATATTTTTTGCAGGACGCCATAAAAAATTCATCGGATGTCAGGCTAAAATATGAAAGTTTTAGTTGCATTTTCATTTCTTATGATGTATAATACGTTTATCCGAACATTTGTACTGTCGTATTTTTTTGAAAGGGATTGATGAAATGTCTGATAAGCAAAAGGCACTTGAAACCGCGTTGCTTCAAATCGAAAAGGCATACGGAAAGGGTACTATTATGCGCCTCGGTCAAAACGGGGGCATGCATGTCGAGGCGATCTCCACCGGTTCTGTTGCGCTCGATGCCGCGACGGGCATCGGCGGTCTGCCGAGGGGCAGGATAATCGAAATATTCGGCCCCGAATCTTCCGGCAAAACAACACTCGCGCTTCACGTCATAGCCGAGGCGCAAAAGGCGGGAGGCGAAGCCGCATTTATCGACGCGGAGCACGCTTTAGACCCTGTCTACGCCGCGAACTTAGGCGTTGACATTGACTCGCTGCTCGTATCGCAGCCCGACAACGGCGAGCAGGCTTTGGAGATTGCCGAAGCGCTTGTCCGCTCCGGCGCTCTTGATGTAATGGTCGTCGACTCCGTAGCCGCCCTTGTCCCCCGCGCGGAAATCGAGGGCGAGATGGGCGACTCGCATATGGGACTGCACGCAAGGCTCATGTCGCAGGCGCTCCGCAAGCTCGCGGGAGCCGTTTCAAAATCAAATACAATCATAATATTCATAAATCAGCTCAGGGATAAAGTAGGCGTTGTTTACGGCAGTTCCGAAACGACAACGGGAGGCAGGGCGCTCAAGTTTTACGCCTCTATACGCATCGACGTTCGCCGCATCGAACAGATAAAAGGCCCCGGAAACGAATTTATAGGCTCAAGGACAAAGGTAAAAATTGTTAAGAACAAGGTCGCTCCCCCGTTTAAGGAGGCCGAGTTCGACATAATGTACGGAAAGGGCATTTCTAAGAGCGGCGAGATACTTGACCTTGCCGTAAAGCTTGATATCGTTCAAAAGAGCGGCGCGTGGTTCTCCTACGGCGACAACAGACTCGGACAGGGACGCGACAACGTCAGGGAATACATAAGCGGGAATCCGGAGCTTTTCGCGGAGCTTTCCGAAAAGGTCAAGGCAAATATGGACAAGCTTGTTCAACCGGGCAAGCCGGCATCATCGTCTTCAAAAAAGAGCGGCGCAGACATCCCGGAACGTCCCACCACGCTTACACCCACAAGGGTGTCGGCAAAGGCACAGATAGACATTGCCGTTGACGACGATGAATAACGCAGACGGCGTATTCAAAATAGAAACAAAGCCCGGCAAGTCCGACAAAATACATATCTTCGCGAACGGCGAATACGTCTCCACCGTCGACGCCGCGTACTGGTATTCGTCCGCAGCTTCACGTTGTGATATTCTCGGCGAGGATGAATTGTATGCGCTGCTTTCGGAAATCGAGAAGCGCAGGGCGTACAACAAGGCTCTGCGGCTTCTCTCGGTTCGCGACCACGGCAAAAAGGAGCTTTTCGACAAGCTAAGAATGTTGTTTTCCGAGGAAGCCGCCGAAGAAGCCGTCGAAAGACTGGTGGAGTCGGGTTATCTCGACGACGAGGCATACGCAAAAAGGCTGTCTGACGAGCTGTTTTGCCGGAAAAAATACGGCTCCGCGAGAATAATGCGTGAGTTGATTTTAAAAGGAATCAGCCGCGAAGACGCCGTAAATGCTGTCGAAGGGCTTGACATTGACGACTATAAGTGTATTATTGAATTGTTATACACAAAATTTTCCGGTTCGCTGTCGGACGAAAAAGACGCGCGCCGGACATTTAACTCGTTACTCAGGATGGGTTACGGCGCTTCGGATATAAAAAAAGCCATGCGCGAATTTTTGCAGTAGTATCAGTATTTCGGGATGGAGTGTTTTCTTTGAAAGTCGGATTGATATCCCTCGGCTGCCCTAAGAATCAGGTGGACGCCGAAATGATGCTCGCTTCTCTTCAAAGAGAGGGGTTTGAGATTGTCGATTATGTCGACGGCGCCGACGTTGTCATCATTAACACCTGCGCTTTTATAGACGACGCGAAAAGGGAAGCCATTGACAACATTCTTGACATGGCCGAGCTTAAGGAGCAGGGCGTTATCGGCAAAATTGTCGTTACAGGCTGCCTTTCCGAGGCTCACCGGCTTGATATTTTCAACGAGATTCCCGAGGTTGACGCGGTAGTCGGCATCGGCGCGAACAACAGGATTGCCGAAATTATCAGGTCTCTTACGGAAAAAGAGACAGTGTTTGACTGCCCCGACGTATCATGCGCATCGCTTGAGGGGCAAAGACTGCTCACAACTCCCGAGCATTGGGCATATCTTAGAATAGCCGACGGCTGCAACAACAAGTGTTCCTACTGCGCCATTCCCGGTATACGCGGCGGCTTTCGAAGCAGAAAGCTTGAAACCGTAGTCGAGGAGGCGCGCCAGCTTGCAAAAACAGGCGTTAAAGAGCTTATATTAATCGCTCAGGACACAACGGCATACGGCACCGACCTTTACGGCAGTAAAAAGCTGCCGGAGCTTATCAACAAGCTTTGCATGATAAGCGGAATCGAGTGGATAAGACTTCTTTACTGCTACCCCGACGAGGTGACAGACGAGCTAATAGACGTCATGGCGTTTCAGCCCAAGGTTCTCCACTACATGGACCTTCCCCTTCAGCACGCCGACGACAAAATATTGAAATCAATGAACAGGCGCGGCTCTCAGGCGCAGATAAGAAGCCTTGTAGAAAAGCTCCGCAGCCGCATACCCGACATTGTCATAAGAACAACCTTTATGACGGGCTTCCCCGGCGAGGGCGAGGAGGAGTTTGAAAACCTTGCCGTTTTTGTAAACGAGCTTGAGTTTGACCGCGTCGGCTGCTTTACATACTCGCCTCAGGACGGCACTCCCGCCGCCTCGCTGCCCGGCGAGGTCAACGAGGAAACAAAAAAGCTGCGCGCCGAAATAATCATGGAGGATCAATACAGCATCGTAGAGGAAAAAAGCCTCGGCAGAATAGGTAAAACGTACAGGGTGCTTGTTGAGGAATACGACGGATATACCGACAGCTATAAAGGCAGAACATATATGGACGCACCCGAAATTGACGGCAACGTTATTTTCACCTCACAAAAGGAGTTTGCGCCGGGCGACTTCGCAACGGTTTCAATAACCGACTACCGCGAACACGACCTTATAGGCAGAGCGGAATAATCTGTATAAAGGAATGGTGAAAGTTTTGAACACTCCCAACAAGCTTACCGTCGCGAGAATGATTATTACTCCTGTTTTTCTCGCCGTTGTGCTGATGAGCTTTCCGCATAAATTTATCGTATCCGCCTTCGTGTTCATCATTGCTTCGCTCAGCGACTTTATCGACGGAAGGCTTGCGCGAAAAAACAATCAGATAACCGTTTTCGGCAAGCTGCTTGACCCTGTGGCGGATAAAATGCTCACAACAGCGGCCATGCTTGCCTTTATGCAAATGGGACTGTGCAGCGTCTGGGTTGTTATGGTAGTGCTGACACGCGAATTCGCAATTACCTCCGTCCGTCTCATAGCGTCGGCGCAGGGCGTTGTTATTGCCGCAAATATATGGGGAAAAATTAAAACAGCTTGTCAGATGTCGTTTACGGTGCTTATTCTCATACTCGGAGAGCTGCAGGAAAGCTTCGACATTTTCGGATACGTCAGTTTTATCACTTTTGAAGCGTTGTCCAATATCCTGCTTTGGATAACCGCTGTGCTTGCCATCGTTTCCGGCGTGACATATCTCGCGGCAAGCAGAAAGGCCATTGATTTTTCACGCTGAATATTGGAGGTTAATATGTTTTCCCGATTAAAAGAAGACATAATGTGCGTAAAGAACAGGGACCCTGCGGCGCGTTCATGGTTTGAGGTCTGGCTGCTTTACCCCGGAGTAAAGGCGGTGCGGCTTCACCGCAAGGCGAACTGGTGCTACCGCCGTAAGCTTTTCTTTATCGCCCGCTGGATATCTCAGCGTGCCGTCCGCAAAACGGGTATCGAGATACACCCCGCCGCCAGAATCGGGCGCAGATTTTTTATTGACCACGGCACAGGCGTGGTAATCGGCGAAACAACCGTCATCGGCGACGACGTTACCATCTATCAGGGCGTTACCCTCGGCGGCACCGGCAAAGACACCGGCAAGCGCCATCCTACAATCGGCAACAGGGTTATGATCGGCGCCGGAGCCAAGATTTTAGGGCCGTTCAAGGTCGGCGACGATTCACGGATAGCCGCCGGAGCCGTTGTTTTGAACGAAATTCCGCCAAACTCAACCGCCGTAGGTGTTCCGGCAAAGGTTGTCCGCCGTTTCGGCATGAAGGTGGAGGACTTAAATCAGGTCGACGTTCCCGACCCCGTCGAGCTTGAAATTGAAGACCTGCGCAAACGCGTGGAGAATTTAGAGAAACTTTGCGAAGGAAAGGTATAACGGAATGAAGATTTACAACACGCTCACAAGGCAAAAAGAGGAGCTTAAAACCGTGGACAGCGGCGAGGTCAAAATATATGCATGCGGTCCGACGGTTTACAATTTTATTCACATCGGAAACGCAAGACCGCTGTGCGTGTTTGACGTCCTGCGCCGTTATCTCGAACACAGAGGCTATAAGGTAACTTTTATTCAGAATTTTACGGATATTGACGACAAGATAATAAAAAGAGCCAACGAAGAGGGCATTTCATTCAGCGAGGTTTCCGAAAAATATATCAGCGAGTACAGAACAGACGCTAAAGGCTTGAATATCCGCGAGGCTACCGTTCACCCGAAGGCTACCGAAAATATCGGTGAAATAATATCAATTATCACAAAGCTTATCGAAAACGGCTTTGCTTATGAAATTGACGGCGACGTTTATTTCAGTCCCTCGAAATTCGGCGGATACGGTAATCTGTCACATCAGCCGCTTGAGGACCTCGAGGCGGGCGCGCGGATTATGATCGGCGAGATTAAGCGTGAGCCGATGGATTTCGCGCTTTGGAAANNTGGCATATCGAATGCTCCGCCATGGTCCGCCGATATCTCGGCGTCACAATCGACATCCACTGCGGAGGTCAGGATTTAATCTTCCCGCATCACGAAAATGAGATAGCGCAGAGCGAGTGCTGCAACGGTGCTCCGTTTGCAAACTTCTGGATGCATAACGGCTATATCAACGTCGATAATGTCAAGATGTCAAAGTCGCTCGGCAACTTCTTCACTGTCAGGGATGTTGCTGAAAAATACGGCTACGAGCCTGTTCGTTACCTGATGATTTCTTCACAATACAGAAGTCCGATTAATTACAGCGTCGACGTAATCGAACAGTGCAAATCCGCGCTCACAAGGCTTTACACCTGCCGCGACGGGCTTGACTTTGAGCTGAAAAACGCCGTTAACAAAACGGGCGGCTGCGAGGAATTCCGCGCCGTAGCGTCAGAACGCCGGAAAAGCTTTATAGACGCAATGGAGGACGACCTGAACACAGCCGACGCCCTTGCCGCCGTTTTCGACCTTGTCCGGGATATCAATACTCTTGTCATCGGAAAGGGCGCTTCGGAGGAGCTTTGCAGCGAAGCCATTTCTGTTTTTGACGAGCTGACGGGCATTCTCGGACTTGTTTATAACAGAAATTCGTCGTCGCTCGACAGCGAAATCGAAAAGCTTATAGAGCAGCGTACGGCAGCGAGAAAGGCAAAAAACTTTGCCGAGGCCGACAGAATAAGAGACGAACTGAAGGCGCAGGGAATTATCCTTGAAGATACACCTCAGGGCGTGAAATGGCGCAGGGAATAAGTTTATACTGATATAAAATTTTATACCGTGCAAAAACCGCGCCGTTGTTTTGGCGCGGTTTTCATTGTATTTATTATAATATGCCGGAGAGCCGCAGGGTTGCCCCTGCGGCTCTCTGCTGTCCGGAAAACGTCCGGAACAGTTTATTGCATAAGATTCAGGAGGAAGTATCAGTCGGCGTTGTCCGCTACAGTGAACTGAAGCGCATTCTCAACAATATCACTGTATGAACTTTGAGCATATACCTTTACATTGTAGTTGTAGTCGCCAATGGCGAATACATTTTTGATTATCCATGTAGCGGTACCGGCTTGATTGTCAACGATAAAGTCTTTAACTAAGGGAGAGGACAGTGAGAAAGTCAACGTCTCACCTGTAACACTATCAATCAGCTGAACCTTTGTTGCCGACGCGTGAGTTACAACAGTAATTGTTGATTCAGTACCCGACTCGATAGGCTGACCGTTATCGTCTATGCTGATGCTGATAAACTTTGAGATTACCGGACGACTGACGGTGTAGGTAAGCTGATCTTCAAATACTTCTGTGTATACGCCGTTGTCAAAGACTCTTACGCCCCATGTGTAGGTGCCAAGAGCGTTGAAGGTTCTGACAATTGTCCATGTAGCCGTTTCGTCGTCTTCGTTTACCTGCCACGTTACTCCGACTGAGTTCTTTGAGAACGTCATGGTCGAATTGTCGGCAGCTACGAACTGAACCTTTGTGGCAGTTTTGCACGTTACGACAGTAATGACGGACTGGTTGCCGAGATCGATTGTGTCGTCGTCAATTGCGACGCTGACAAAAGCGTTTTCAGAAGGCTCTACGGGCACCGCTTTGATGCTGAACACAAGATCAAGCTCTGAGTCAAACATTCCAAGCGGTGAGCGGGCGTAAACGCTGAAGTCGTAGGAACTGATTCCGAACACCTTGTTAATTGTCCAGACAAGGCAAGGTACGCCTTCATATGTGCCATTTTCAACAGTAACGCCTGCCGTGGTTTTCGTGTACGTTAATGTGCCAAGCGTGACGTTGTCGAGAAGCTGAATCTTGTAAACGTCAAGTCCTGTGTAGAACTTCATTGTCTGACCGGCTGCCGTGAAATACATCGAATCGCTTTCATCAAGACCTTCAACGACCGCTGCGTAAACATCGTCGTCATAGACGGGCTCAACATAAGTGTCGATTAACAACTCGCAACCAGTGTCGTTACTGATAGCGTTGATGTCCTGCGACATAAAGTACTTCGCAATGACGATGTAGCTTCCGTCGGCGATGTTGTTCTTCGGGATCTTCCAAAGCTCACAAGCTGCGCCGTACATTTCGACATCTTCGATGGTAGCCGAGGCTCTTGTGAATGTGCAGGTTGATGAGGTGCTTCCGTTCAAACGAAGCTGAATCTTAACAGGACCTACGCCATTCATCTTCAGAACCACAATGTTGATAAATCCGTCATTTTCAAGCGTAGCCTCAAGTACGTTTCTTTCTGCGATATGCGGAATTACCTCTGTGTATGTGCCGCCGCAGA
>DCUB01000053.1 GCA_002329365.1 Ruminococcaceae bacterium UBA1425 | reverse complement strand
AATGGGTAGCATCCTACTCGATTAGGTCATAAAGCTTGTTCGGCATGCATATCCTTTTGTGAAAGGAATGATTTGCATATGTACAAAGTAATAAAAAGCCGGACGAAAAAAATAAACGGCGGCGGAATTATCTTAACGTTGATTGAAAGCAAACGCGTCTTAATCTTTACTGGAATTTTTGCGATAGGTATGCTGATAGGCGCAGGCGCGGTAAAAGCAAATTCGGCAACTCTTGTTGTAAAGCTGCTGACGATATTTAACAATTACCGCGAAGTCAGAATGCAGCAGCCGATGGCAATCAACTTCTGCAATTCATTTATAAACGCCTTTTCATATCTTGTTATTATATACTGCGCCGGTCTGTGCGCCGTCGGAACTCCGGTTATATACGCCGTGCCTTTGATTCGCGGTTTAGGGTTAGGACTTATCAACGGCTATCTTTACAACGCGTATCTTATAAAGGGCGTAGGGTACAGCATGCTTATATTGTTTCCAGGAATTGTGTTTTATGTGATTGTAATGATTATGGCATGTAACGAAGGCACGCTGATGTCAAAAGAAATGCTGCTGATGATTATGAACAAAAAGCTTGAAGGGGAGAACAGCTTTAAGTTTTACAGCGTAAGGTTTTTACTTTTCTGCATTATAACCGCGATAGGGGCGCTGGTGGAAACTTTTTTCTTTTCCGTATTTTCGGGCTTTTTTGACTTTTAGAATAAAATTATTCGGTAATATCCGGGGGAGGGGAGACCTGATTTAAAGGATTTGACTCGGACGCATTCTTAAGCTGCTCGTCAACAACGTGCGTGTATATTTCAGTCGTCGACAGATTTTCGTGACCGAGCATTTCTTTAAGAACAAGAATGTCAACTTCGCCGTACTGATACATAAGCGTTGCCGCCGTGTGGCGAAGCTTGTGCACGGAAAAGCCCTGACCGTCAAGCCCGGCCTTGCACAGAAAATTATGTACGACATTCTGAACTGTTCTTGGATTTATCCTGCGAAGATTCCGGCTAATGAACAAGGCGTTTCTGTCTTTTACACCTTCGGCAGGCCGGACGCGCAGATATCGTTCAACTGCTTTTTTGCACGCGTCGTTAAGATAAATCGTGCGCTCCTTGTTGCCTTTGCCCAAAACACGCATAGTACCGTCGGGTCTTAAATCGCTCAGATTCAAGCCGACAAGCTCGGATAATCTTATTCCGCAATTTAAAAACAGCGTTATAATGCAGTAATCGCGTTCCCTGAATTTTCCATCAATACAGCCAAGCAAATCAAGACTTTGCTCAAGCGTAAGATACTTGGGCAAAGCTCTTTTAATTTTCGGCGATTCAAGCTCCTGCATGGGATTTATGTCGAAATACCTCAAATAAACGGAGCAGTAACGGAAGAATCTCTTGATGGAAACAACCTTGCGCGCGCGGGTTACCGCCGCGTTGCCACGGCTTCGGGCACAAAACGCAAGAAAGCTGTAAGCGTCGGAAAGTGTTACGCTTTTTATAAATGCTTCGTCAACGACTGAAATATCTATCTCATCAAAAGGCTTGTCTTTGAGCGTTTTATCGCGCTGCTTTACAAGGTATCTGAAAAAGGTGCGCAGGTCGTGCGCATATTCGGATACCGTAAGCGGCGATTTTTGTTTTATCACTTCGAGGTAGTTGAGATATTCGGTAACTGTCTTCGGAAGCCCTTCCGTAATATCGTAATCCATCTTTTCGCTCCAAAATCAACAAAAAACCGTTTTTCAGTCCCCTTAACTTCGCAAAAGAATCATTTTGCGAAGTTCGCGGTTTGTGTTTGACCGGTATTTTTCATGGTGCCGGATGTCAGATTTTAGACGCGCACCGTTACTCTCCTTTTTTAACCTCCGAATAATTCATTTTATTGTTAAGCTCCTTTATTGTTTCGGCGTCGATTTTCATAATCTCTCTGTCATATGTTAAAATTCCGTTTACCTCAAGCTCTACGTCAGTCACCTGTGTATAGACAAACGCGCATAAATACCTGTCGATTAACGGTATTATCTGCTTTTCCATGAGCTTTCTGTATGCGCATGTCAGTGTGCCGCCGTCTTTAAACATCCTGTATCCGAAGCTCTTTTCATTATCAAAGACATGACCGTCGATAACGTGGCTGTAGCCGCCGAACTCGCTTATTACAAACGGCCTGCCGTCCGGCTTTATCTTCGGAACCGGCAGAATGTATTTGTGCATACTCTTCAAATCACGCCCGCCCTGGTCATACCAGCCGCTGGCATGGTCAACTATTCTGCCGGGGTCGAATGATTTTACCTCATCGGCGATTTTTTTAGCGTCGAACTGCCCCCAGCCCTCGTTGAACGGTACCCAGCAGTAAATTGAAACAGCGTTGTAAAGCGTGTCGAGCATTTCAAAAAGCTCGTGCTTAAAATTCTCGCGCCATTCGGATTTTCCACGGCTGAACGCGTTGTAATTGTCGTCGCTAACCCTTATTCCGAGCGTCGGAAGCACTCCGGCACGCAAATTTCCAATCCACGCTCCCCCGCTTATCATGTCCTGCCAGACAAGCATTCCGAGACGGTCGCAGTGATAATACCAACGTGCCGGTTCGACCTTAATATGCTTTCTAAGCATATTAAAGCCAAGCTCCTTCATTGTTCTTATGTCGAAAATCATCGCCTCGTCCGTAGGAGGTGTTAAGCCGCCTTCGCAGTAATAGCCCTGGTCAAGCAGCCCTCTCTGAAAATAAGGCTCGTTGTTAAGAAAAAGGCGCGGAATCCCTTTATCGTCCCTGCCGATATGAAATTTACGCATGCCGAAATAGCTTTTTACGGTGTCGCAGAGAACGCCGTCAACATAAACATTAAGAACAAGGTCATATAAAAACGGGCTTTCGGGACTCCACAGCTTTTGTTCGGGTATTATTACAAAATCGTTTTGAGAAATCTCACCGAAGAATATTTCATTTTCGCCGTCTGAGATTTGAGCTTTTATAACGGCTTTATCAGTACAACCCGAAAGCGAGGTTATAATGCTTATTTTGGAGCTGTCAATATCGGGAGTCAAACGTATTTTTGTGATATGAGTGTCGGAAACAGGCTCGAGCCAGACGGTCTGCCATATTCCCGAAGTGGCGGTATACCAAAAGCCGTGCGGCTTAAGGCGCTGCTTTCCGCGCTGCTGCCAGCCCATGTCGGTGGGGTCGGAAACGCCTACAACAAGTATATTCTCGCCGTCTTTTATATAGTCTGTTATATCAAACGAAAACGGCATATATCCGCCAGTATGCCTGCCTGCAAGCCTGCCGTTGACATAAACCACGCACTTCCAGTCGACGGCGCCGAAATGAAGGATACAGAGCTTGTTTTTGAAGCTGTCGTCAAGCGTGAAGGAACGCTTATACCAAAGCCTTTGGAGCGGCAGAAACGGCCTGCATACGCCCGAAAGCTCTGTTTCGATTGAAAACGGAACGGTAATCTCACCGTCGAAGCTCCGCGGATAATCGACAGTTCTGTCGGTAACGCAGTATTGATATGTGCCGTTTAGGTTAATCCAGTTTTCTCTTACAAGCTGCGGGCGCGGGTATTCGGGCAGCGGACATTCCCTGTCTACCTTGTCGAACCACCGTGTTCTGATTTTTTTCAATGTCTTTCACTCACTTTACGCCTAAGCTTACGTTCAATTCCTTTATTTCGTTAAGTACATCTGGTATAGCGATGCTCTGCGGGCATTTTTCTGCACATACTCCACAGCTTATACATTCCTCGGCTTTTTCTCCGTCTGTTAAAGAGGCATAGTCCCTTGAATACTCGGGAATGTTTTTGTCAAGCTTCCAGCTTCTGTATAATTTTAAAAGCCCGGGTATGTTGATGCCGTTCGGACAGACATCCATACAATATTTACAGTTGGTACAAGGTATGCTGTAATACTCTTTAAACAGCTCCGCGGCTTTTGAAAGCAGCTTTTTTTCGCTTTCTGTGACCGGCTTAAAATCAGACACGGTTTTTATGTTGTCGGCAACCTGTTCTATGCTTGACATGCCGCTGAGGACGGTATATACGCCTTCGTGGGAAGCTGCGTATCGGATTGCCCATGAAGCAATGCTCGATTCGGGAGCCGCATCTTTCAGCAGTTTGTTTGCTTCGTCGCAAAGATTTGCGAGAGAGCCGCCGCGTACAGGCTCCATCACCGCCACGGGTATTCCGGCGGCGTGAAGCATCTCATATTCCTTCATCGCGTTGCCGTATTGCGTATCGAGATAATTAAACTGTATCTGCGCGAAATCCCACTCGTGTTCTTTTAAAAGCTTATCTAAAAGCTTAAGGCTGCCGTGGAACGAAAAGCCTAAATTTTTAATTTTTCCCTGCTTTTTTAACTCCGTCAGACGCTTGTATGCGTTTGCGTTTTTAAGTCTTTCGTATACGTTGTCGTTGAGGTTATGGCAAAGGTAAAAGTCGAAATAATCTGTTTTAAGGCGCTCCTGCTGCCATTTGAAGATATCCTCCACTCCCCTGCTTTCATTAAGGAACCAGGAGGAAAGCTTTGTGGCAAGGTAGAAGCTTTCGCGCGGATATTTTGAAAGAGCGTAGCCGACAAAAGGCTCGGAGCCCTTGTCGTGATAGCCCATTGCCGTGTCGAAATAGTTGACACCGTGCGAATAAGCGTAGTCAATCACTTCTTCGGCTCGCTTGTAATCAATGTCTTCATCGCCCGGCGTAATAACGGGTAGCCTCATACAGCCCATGCCGAGCCTTGAGATTGAAATTTCGCCCTGTGTTTTCGAGTTGAATATATTGTACTGCATTTTTTCACTCCTTAGGCTTTTTCATTGTAAGCGAAACGCGCTTTTTGCCCGCGTCAACGGCAATAACCCAGACTGTAACTACCTCTCCGACCTTTAAAACCTCCGACGGGTGTTTTATATATCTGTCCGATATCTGCGAAATGTGTACAAGGCCGTCCTGATGGACGCCGATATCTACAAACGCGCCGAAATCAATGACGTTGCGGACTGTTCCCAAAAGCTCCATGCCCGGTGTAAGGTCGTTTATGTCCATGACGTCGGTACGGAGCATCGGCGGAGGCAGCTCGTCGCGTGGGTCGCGCCCCGGTCGTTTCAACTCCTTAAGAATGTCCGAAAGCGTCGGGACGCCTATATTCAGCAGCTCGGCCGCTTTTTCTATTCCGCCGAGCCTGTCGATTTTTTCTTCAAGTTCGTCAAGCTTTCCGTTTTTCACGTCCGAAAGCTCAAATCCGCACAGCCTTAAAAGCTCCTTTGCGGCGTCGTAGCTTTCGGGATGAACGCCAGTATTGTCAAGTATGTTTTTGCTTTCGGGAACGCGCATGAAGCCCGCGCACTGCTCAAACGCCTTGTCGCCGAGCTTGGGCACCTTTTTTAACTGTGTTCTGCCTGTAAAAGGTCCGTTTTCCTCGCGGTATGAAACGATATTTTTGGCGACGGCGCCGTTTATACCCGACACGCGCGAAAGAAGCGACGGAGAAGCCGTGTTTACGTCAACGCCGACATTGTTGACGCAATCCTCCACAACGCCGTCTAAAGCCGTTTCAAGCTCTTTTTTGGGCATGTCGTGCTGATACTGACCCACGCCGATGGCTTTGGGCTCTATTTTAACAAGTTCGGCCATAGGGTCCTGAAGGCGCCTTGCTATCGATACGGCGCTGCGAAGCGAAACGTCGAACTGCGGGAATTCCTCCGACGCAAGCTTTGACGCGGAATAAACCGATGCTCCCGCCTCGCTGACCACCATGTAAGAGGTTTTTCTGTCCGGCAGCTCGCGAAGCAGCTCCGCCGTAAATATTTCTGTTTCCTTTGACGCCGTACCGTTGCCGATTGCTATGATTTCAACGCCGTGTTTTTGTATGAGGTCTTTTATGAGCGTTTTCGCGGCGTTTTTCTGCGCTTCGGAATGTGTTATATATATCACGTTTGTGTCAAGCACGCGCCCCGTAGGGTCAACTACGGCAACCTTGCAGCCAGTACGGTAGCCCGGGTCGAGTCCCATTGCAACCTTGCCCTTAACAGGCGGCTGCATTAAAAGCTCGCGAAGATTGACGGCAAAAAGCCTGATGGCGGAAGCGGCGGCGCGCTCCGTAAAAATATTCCGGATTTCGCGCTCGACGGACGGGTAAATCAGCCTTTCGTACGCGTCGATACCGGCTTTTTTTACTGTTTCGGTGCATGGCGAGCCGTTCGCTATAAGCGTTTCGGACGCAATCACGTTTGAAGCCTTTACGGGGTCGAGAGTTACGGATACCTTAAGAAACTCATCCTTCTCTCCCCTGTCGACAGCAAGTATCCTGTGGTCGGCTATTTTGTTTACAGGCTCGGAAAAATCGTAATACATCGTATAGACGCTGTCTTCATTTTCGTCGGCCGCCCTGACGTATACAACGCCTGATACGCAAAAAAGATTGCGGAGCCTGCGCCGGATATTCGCGTTGTCGGATATGTTCTCGGCTATTATGTCCATCGCGCCCGCAAGAGCTTCCTCCGCCGTCGGGACGCCTTTTTCTTCATCGACATACTCCTTTGCCATTTCGAGCGGTTCGGGGCTCTTTGGAAGCTGAAAATAAATGGCGTCGGCAAGCGGCTCAAGCCCTTTTTCGCGCGCTATGGAAGCGCGTGTGCGTCGCTTAGGCTTATACGGCCTGTATATATCCTCGATTTCCGCCAGTGTTTCCGCCTTTTCAAGTGCCGAAAAAAGCTCAGGCGTCATTTTTCCTTGACTATCTATCGAGGAGGAAACCTCCTCCCTGCGTCTGTCGAGGTTTCGGAGGTATTCGAGCCTTTCTGAAAGCTCGCGCAACACCTGGTCGTCAAGAGTGCCGTGCGCCTCCTTGCGGTATCGGGCAATAAAGGGGATGGTGTTGCCCTCGTCTATAAGCTTTACAGTGTTTTCAACCTGCCACGTTTGAAGCGAAAACCGGCTTGCGAGAGCTTTTATTATATCCATTAAACATTCCTTCAGTCTTTTATAAGCTGTCTGATATCGGAGCCGTAAAATGCGAGCGTAACGTAATTTCCTATTATCCTTGACGTTACACGGCGCGAATACCTGCTTTCAAGCTCCTCAACCGTAAGGTTTGTGCTGATTATAACAGGTAACTCCCTTAGCAGCCTTGTGTTGATAATATTATAAATCACCGAAACAGTGAATTGAGTCGAAAATTCTGAACCGAGGTCGTCAAGTATGAGAAGGTCGCAGTCAAGCAGGGACTGAACGGTTTCGCTCTCGTTGCCGTTTTTGCCGAAATGCTCCCTTTCGATTTTGTTAAGCAGGTTTTGCGCGGAGCCGTAAATAACGCCAAAGCCCTTGTCAACAGCCTCAAGCCCTATGGCAAGCGACAGATGCGTTTTTCCGAGGCCCGTTTCGCCCGTCATAAGAATACTCGGTGAATCAAGCCCGAAATCGGCGGCGTAGCTTTTACAGAAATTAAGCACTTCCTTCATCCTTGCATACGGCGAAACGCCGAGGCGCGGGTCGACCGCCTTTGGGTAGAACCCGAGCTTGAAGGTGTCAAAGCCGCCTGAGCAGGACGGCGCNNAAGAAGCCTGCCGTAACAGCCACAGCGTATGCCCTCAACAAAGCCTGTATCCATACACTCCGGGCACGAATAGCGGACATCAAGATAATCGGCCGGGAACCCTGCGTCTTTTAAAAGCTCCTTGCGCTTTTTTTGGGCGGCAAGGTTTTTCTTTGCAAGGTCTTCTATATATCTCTGCGCGTCCTGCCCCATGCCGACAGCCTTGACAAGCAGAAGACCGGCAGATGAAATCTCTTTTTCAACAGAAGCTAATTCCGGTATTTTCAAAACCGCCTCGCCGAAGCGCAGGCTCTGCTCTCTTTCCGCCTTGCTTTTGCGACGTTTAAGCTCTTCGTCGGCAAGAATATAAATGCTGCTGTCGTATCCCACAGGCTCACCGGCTTTCGATAATTTTTACTTTTTATTCCTCTTTTTATAGACTATCGGGTCCTGAATTGTGCTTCGCTTATACTCCTCAATATCATATGAAGCGTCGTTTTTGTTTGCGGACTTTTCACGCTTTGAAGAGCTTTTCTTTTCGCTGCGCTTTTTTGCCGCCTCGGCGACGTCGGACGGCGTTTTTAAACCGCTGTCGTACCAGTTCGTAAGCACCTTGTTAATGTAGGCAAAGCTGAGCTTTGCGCAGTGGTTTGCCATTTCCTCGTATGCAAGGAAAATCATATCGACGCTGAATGAAAGCTCGTATGTCCACGTTCTGAGATATTCCGACTGAACGGAGGTGGGACGTGGATTTGAGATTCCCGCCATTGCCGCAAATTCCTTCCAGATACCGTTGCAGCGGCGAAGGATTTCAACCTGCTCGTCGGCCTTTTCGATTGAGTCGATTTCCTTTTCCGCCCAGTCCCTGCCCACAGCCGATATGTAAGCTACAGACGCTTTGTTAACGGAAACGCAGTATTCTATAATCATCAGAATGACCTCGACGGGCAGCCCGTACTGGTCGTGAAGCATTAAAAGTACGCATTGCGTGTCGTAGCCTACCGTGCGCCCTAATTTCTTCTGCGACTCGTTGAACAGAAAAGCAATTTCGGGCGACTCGTTTGCACGGGCGAGTATCTGTTCGCTTGTGGGGTTAATGAGCGGTATAGGCTCAAGAGGCGGCTTCTGAGGCTTCTTGGTATTTTTTGCGTCAGCGGACTTTAAGGACGGCGGTGACGGACGCTGATTGTAAGCGTCGTCACAAAGCAGTATTCCGAGCTCCTCCCAGAATTTTAAGTAATCCCTTCCGTCGCCCTCTTCGCATTTAAGCACGGCGCAAAGCTCCGAAAGCTCCGGAGAGTCGGACGCATGACGAAGTACCCAGAGCAGGGCTTTAATCTGCTCCGGGCTTGCTATTTTTAAGTATTTGTCGACAACGGCGGCGGGAACCTGAAAAACCGCGCCCCACTGCAAGGAAGGATTTACGTTGATTTTCATTTCACATCATAAAAGGGAGGCGGCATCTCTGTCAAGAAACACCGTAACGTCTTTATGCTGCTGAAGAATTGAGGCGGGACACTTCGGAGTAACCTCACCCTGAATCATCGCTTTTACAGCCTGCGCCTTAGCTTTACCCGTGGCGACAAAAACAATCTTTCCGGCTCTCATAATGGAGCCGATGCCCATTGTCATCGCATAACGCGGCATGGGCACGTCGTCGAAGTAAACGGAATTTGCCTCGATTGTGCTGTCGGTCAGCCTGACCTTGAACGCCTCGTCCGTAAAAGCCCCGGCAGGCTCGTTGAAGCCTATATGACCGTTTCTGCCGATCCCGAGGAACTGAATGTCAATGCCGCCGGCCTTTATGATAGCTTCGGCGTAGCGCTTGCTCTCCGCCTCCGGGTCCGCCGCGTTTCCGTCAAGGAAATTTATATTTTCCGGTTTAACGTCTATACGCGAAAACAGGTTGTCCATCATGAACATGTAAAAGCTGTTTTTATGCTCTCTGGGCAGGTCGCAATACTCGTCGAGGTTGAACGTTGTGATATCCCTGAAGCTGACATTGCCCTTTGAATATTCCTCAGCCATATAGTTGTATGTAGGAACCGGCGTCATGCCCGTTGCAAAACCGATGACCGCGTTGCTTTTTGCCTTGACTAAATCCACAAATATTTTGCCTGCTGCATCTCCTATTTCTTTTTCGGTGTCAAAAATCAATACCTTCATTTTTTCATTCCCCCGTTTATGTAAGGGCTCACGATGCAGCCTTAATATTAACATAAGGCTTTAAACGTGCAACCCATAATATACTAATATGATAACAATTATATCGCCGATTGTAAACATTTTAAATGAAAATTATTGCTTTTATCTGTCAGTTCTTGTTTTTTATCTGCTTTATGGCGCATTTTTCCAGCCTTGACACCTGCGCCTGCGAAATTCCGATTTCCTCTGCTACCTCCATCTGCGTCTTTCCCATAAGAAAACGGAGGTACAGAATCCGCTTTTCGCGGGGGTTCAGCTCCTTTATCGCCTGCTTCAGTACGATTTCGTCAAGCCAGCTCTCGTCGGTGTTCTTGTCGCCTATCTGGTCCATGACATAAATAGTGTCCCCTCCGTCCGAATATACAGGTTCAAAAAGCGAAACAGGCTCGACAATCGACTCAAGCGCCAGAACCACATCCTCCTTTTTAAGCTGCATCTGCCCGGCGATTTCCTCAACGGTCGGGTCGCGTCCTAATTTGTTTAACAGCTGCTCCTTGACCTGCATTGCGTGGTACGCGGTGTCGCGCATTGAACGGCTTACGCGAACGGAATTGTTGTCGCGCAGATATCGCCGTATCTCGCCGATTATCATGGGAACGGCGTAGGTCGAAAAGCGGACGTTTTGCGAAATGTCAAAGTTGTCAATTGCTTTTATAAGCCCGATGCAGCCGACCTGAAAAAGGTCGTCTAAGTTCTCTCCCCTGTTTGTAAAACGCTGGATAACGCTGAGAACAAGCCGCAGATTGCCGTTAATCAGCTCCTCTCTTGCCTTTTTGTCACCTTCCTTGACTTTTTGCAGAAGCACGGTTTTTTCCGATTCCTTTAATACCTTGAGCTTGGCAGTATTGACGCCGCAGATTTCGACTTTGTTATACTGCAATACGCAAACCTCCCGCAAGTGTTATGAACGGCTCTTTGATTTTCGTCTGTTTTTTCATCAAAGGCGTTATGATAATTATTGACACTGCCGCGAAGGTTATTCCGTGTGCCATATGATTAGTTATATTTTTTATTTATATCATTGCGGTTAAAGACAATAACGTGTTATAATAAACGGTGTAATAAGCTGACTGTTACGGGAGGGTTCGTTTTGAGTCTTTATGAAGACATAATAAGCGGCAGGGAGGCTGTTTCCCTAATCGGGCTCGGATATGTCGGACTGCCGATTGCCGTCGCTTTTTCCCGAAAGGTACGTGTAATAGGCTTTGACAAAAACCCGAAAAAGGTCGAAATGTATAAATCGGGAAAGGACGGCACAAAGGAGGTTGGCGACGATGCTGTAGCCTGCTGCTCCGTTTTTTTCACCTCCGACGAAACAAAGCTTCGCGACGCGAAATTTCACATAGTTGCCGTGCCGACGCCTGTCAGAGCCGACCATTCCCCCGACCTCTCTTATGTTGAAAGCGCATCAATAGTGCTCGGCAGGAATCTTACCGCCGGCAGCGTTGTGGTTTATGAGTCTACGGTGTACCCCGGGGTAACGGAGGAAATCTGCGTGCCGCTGCTTGAACGTGAATCGGGGCTTGTCTGCGGCGTCGATTTCAAGGTCGGCTATTCTCCCGAGAGGATAAATCCCGGCGATAAGGTTCACAGGCTCGAAAACATAGTCAAGGTTGTATCCGGCATGGACGCGGAGACGCTCGGCACCGTCGCGCGCGTATATGAGCTTGTCGCGGACGCGGGAGTTTACCGCGCGCCGTCAATAAAGGTTGCCGAGGCGGCAAAGGTTATCGAAAACAGCCAGCGCGACATAAACATCGCCTTTATGAACGAGCTTTCGATTATTTTCAACAAAATGGGTATCGACACAAAGTCCGTTCTTGAGGCGGCGGGCACAAAATGGAACTTTCTGAGGTTTACGCCCGGCCTCGTCGGCGGTCACTGCATCGGCGTCGACCCGTATTATCTGACATATAAAGCCGAACAGCTCGGTTATCACAGCAGAATTATCCTTTCCGGCAGGATGATAAACGACGAAATGGGTAAATACGTTGCCGAAAACCTTGTAAAGGCGCTTATCCGGAAGGATGTTCAGATAAAAAACGCTTCGGTTGCGATATTAGGCTTCACATTCAAGGAAAATTGTCCTGATACGCGAAACACAAGGGTAATAGATATTTACAACGAGCTGCGGGAATACGGCATCGGGCCTTTGGTATCGGACCCAGCTGCTGACGGCGAGGAGGTTTTTCTGGAATACGGTATAAGGCTGACGGAGCAAAGCGAGATAACCGATATGGACGCCGTTGTGTTTGCCGTTCCGCATAATGAGCTAATAAACACAGATTTTTCCGCTTTTTTCGGAAAAACCCCGCCCGACAGACGCGTTTTATTTGACGTAAAGGGAGTGCTTGACAGGGAAAAATACGAATCCCGCGGCTATTATTACTGGAGGTTGTAAAAGAACAAAAAAACCGGGCGCGCCCTGTTGGGCGCGCCCTTTTCGGTTTTATATGTCCTATGCCTTTGGTATCATAAGCATACTTTTTTGATAAATGCGGCTGTCCTCAAGACCGTTTTCCTGCATAATGGCGTCAACGGTCGTGTTGTATTTTCTCGCTATGTTCCAGACATCCTCGTCCTCGTCTGTGAAGTAGATTGTCAGTGCGGGCGAATTGACCATTTGTTTGTCGGACTCCGTCGGCTCCAACTTGTTTATAATTCTAATTCTTTGGGAATTCAGCACAAGCGCGTTCAACGACAATTCGGCGCGGACTTCAACCTTGCCTTCCCCGTTTTGGATGTATGAGCAGTTTGTAACAGCGATGTCCGGCTCGCATCTGACGCGCTCTACATCCATGTCAATACTCTTTGTATACTCGTAATCGATTGTTTTTTCAACGAAGTCAGGCTGATTTTCCTTGTTTAAGAAAAGAATGAAAACGGGTATACTTCCGCTTATCTCCAATTCTGAGTTTCTGACAGAGCATGAATCGGTAGCGTCGCCGCACCACACGTCGTACATCTTTTTCAATTCGGGAATGTCAATTGTTGCCTTTGCGTTAAAGGTCTCCTTGAAATTACCCGCCATACCCGTGATATCAGCCTGCCTGAAGTCGGTTTTGAGGTCATGGCTTACTGAATAGGCGTCGGCAATTACGGGGATTTCCGTCTGTGTGCAGGTTGTTACACAGGCGCTAATCTTGGCGTTTATTTCAATAAGACGCAGTTCGCCGTTGCTGTCCGTCTTTGGTGTGATTTCGATAAGTGCTACCTTAAGGCTGACGTCGCAAATGCTGTCCTCCGTCGCGCCGTCGACTTCGATTATCTGACTTATAGGCATTGAATGCTCGAACAGGGTAAGCTCGCCGTTGTCGGAATCGGCGCAGTAGAGAATCTTTGAAAGCAGCTCGCCCTTAAGCAGCAGCTTGTTGCTTATTGATTTGACATCGTTTACCGTGACACACGAGCAGGTTCTGATTATTTGCGTTATCGGCGGTCTGCCCTGACCGATATCTACAACCTCGTTCAGCGGAAACATTTTGTCGGTACAGCCGTTCATGCTTACAACGGGGATGCTTTTTCGCATAAGCTGAATTCCGGCGCCCTCGGCGTCGGTGATGATGTCGTCGCTGCGCCTTCTGCGCACACGCACACTTAAAGTAATCACGCCGTGAATGCTGACGCGTCGCTGGCTTGCGGCACGGCAGTTGACGTAATCTGTTTTTGCCCTGACGCTGACGCAGGAGCCTTCGGGCAGGGCACTTGCCTCGATAATCTTTGTAAACGGAAATGTCTGCTCAAATCCGCGGATTTTACCGTCTTCACCGACATATAAGACTCTTACAAGCGCGGAACCGTCGACTGTTATCCTGTCTGCCGACATCTGCGCGCCGGTAATACCGGGAATTACCGTGCATTTTAAAATGCGTTGTATGTCCGGGTAATACTCGGACAAAGTGATGTCGCCGTCGACCGCCTGCTCTGCATTTCCTTCAAAAGCCGTCTCGATGATACCTAACGCCTGTGAAATTACATTAAAATCCATTTGAATATCTCCTTTTGAAAGCTTTTCATAAGATAGATATTCACATCATGTCCCGATTATTACTAAACGCCGTAATATATTTGCCCGGTAAACTCGGCGCCGCACGGCCCCGGAACGGGTAAAGACAGCTCGTATAAATCGCTCGCTTTGCATTCGGCGGCAAAAACGTCTCTTTCGTATTGACCGAGCGAGGCTATTTCCTGCGGGCGCGCTATTATCGGCAGTGTGGCGGTATCCTGCGCGATTTTAAGGATTTCTCGCCCTTTGCCGTTCAGCGCGAGAACGCGTATATATGGCGGCACTCCGTTTTGCAGACAGGAGGTTATGCCTAAAAAGACGTGAAGCACTATCCTGCGGATACGGGCGTGGGAATACCGTTTTGTTTTGGCGGCGTCGAACAGCTCGTCAAGCGTCGAGGCGCTTCGCGCCGCAGAAATAATCCTGTTCTCTATCCCCTCCGAAATATCCGGCAGCCACAAAAACGACTCGGCCGACGAGACGCGGAGGGCTGCCAGCACGGCTGTTTCAAGCTTTTTGTAGTCTGACGGGGCTTTGCCGCTATGGATTTCCCGGGAAATAACTTTTGCCGATTCCTCCGGGACAAAATTTATCCAGTCTCCCCCGCTTTTTATAAGTCCTCTGATGTGTGAAGCGCTTGCAAAACCTTTTTCGTCGGGAGTGCCGGAATCGTGTGAAGCGCCGAGCCTTTTAACCGCGGACGGCTTGAGCATATCGTTTTGCCTTTTTATCTCCGCAATGTACTCTACGGCAAGTGTATCGTTCGGCGAGCTAATTACAGACGCTGTCTCCTCTCCGTACAGCTCCGATACGGCACATTCGCGCGCCGAGGCAAAGGACAGCCCTTCCCTAAGCTTTTCCTTCAGCAGTAAAACGGTTTTTTCGCTGCTTACTGCTTCCACTGCAACGCGGATAAGCTCAGTGCTGCCGCATTCGCTTCCGAAGCTTAAAATATCAACGCATCCGAGAGCGCACAGAAGCGAAACGCCGCCGCGCGCAAAGCTTTGGGCGTTGCCGCAGCTCCACGGCACCGGCAGCTCTATAACGAGGTCAGCGCCGCACCTTACCGCCGCTTCCGCTCTTGAACGCTTAGAAAGCAGCGCGGGCTCGCCGCGCTGAACAAAATTACTGCTCATTACCGCGACTACAGCCTCGGCGCCGTTTTGCTTCGTCCGCGCGATATGGTACGCGTGGCCGTTATGAAACGGATTGTATTCGGCTATTATCCCGGCAATGAGCATATATAAATCCTCTGTTGTATTTTTTAATGCAGTTTAATGCTGTTGAACGCCTTTACAGCTTCCTCGACGTCGTACTTGTTTACAAGAAGCCTTCTTTCGCCGTCAAGCTCTACAAGATAAAAGCTTGAGTCGAACGGTATGAATTTCAACGTTACAGTTTTGAACTTTTCTGTGTTGCGGTTATAAACGACTGTTAAATAAGGCTCGGAGCCGGTGCTTTTGTCTGTTACGGACTCGGCACGCATGGACTGAATAGACGAGAAGAACCCGTCATAGTCGGATGCAGTTATTGTTTTTCCGTCCATTCTGTATGCAACGGACGCGTTGCCCTTTTCATCCTTTGTTCTTGTGACGGTAATGGTGCGTGTTTTGCCGCCGAACGTTACGTCAAGCGAATCTACGGAATCCATGTCGACCATGCAGACATCCATGGGGCGCAAAGCATCGATATCCGCGTTGTCGAGCGAATCGACATATGATTTTTCAATAAGGTATATAACATCGGAATCGCTTAATTTTGCATAATAGTCCACGCCCTCCGTGGCGAATCCTCCGACGGTAAGCTTTAAGACGTGTTCCGTTGTGATTTCCTCCGAAATCTCGTTGCCTTCGTCGTCAAGCTCGCCAGTTTCTTTCGTTTCGGTAGTCGTGTAAGCGATTTCTATGACTGCATTCGGCTCGGAGAAGCCGTATTTTTTCAGTTCCTCGTTTGTCGCCCTGTAATCTCCGCAGCCTGCGGACTTAAAGCCGGTAACTGTTGAAATTAAGCCTGAAACGCTTGTTGTTTCAAGAGGTATTCCACCGGACATAAACCAGTTGTAAATGCTGGTATACACCGTGTCAGGCGCTTTTTCGTAATATTTAAGCTCATAATTCTTGTTTTCTGTTTTTACCTTGATGCCCTTTACGTCACCGCTTGTTATTGTCGGCAAATCTTCAACGTCGGCAAGTTTAGCGAGACCGTAATGAAAGTTGTCCAAATATGAGCCTTCAACAAGGTAAACCTCTTCCGTGCCTGAGACATTAATATAATAAGCGTCGCTGAACGAGTTGTAATCGCCGATAAATACAGTTACGGTACTGCCGTCGGAGCGGGTGAAGAAAAACGCCTCGGACGGCTCGGAAAGACCGTATTCGGAGAACAGATCGGAGGTTTCGCTTATCAGACGCTTTGCCGTGAGACCGGCTGTTTCCGTCACCATTGTTGCAGGATATGTCTGGTTTACGGGAAATTCGCTGTCCGATGAAAGCTGCCACTTGTCGTTTTTCTTAACAAGCTCAATAGTTTCGTCGCCGTAGACATACTTAATGCCCGTTACGTCGCCGGCATCAAAGGTTTTGACTGTAATTTTTTCCGTCTCGTCGCCGGTTTCGGCTTCCTCGCGGTCCATAAAACGGCTTACGGCAAAATAACCGCCGACAAGCACCGAGAGCGCAAGCAAAGCCACTAAAATCTTTATGCCCTTGCTCATCAGCGCTTCTTCCTCCTTATCCATATTGCAAGACCGGTTATAACAGATGCCACGGGCAGAACTCCCACGAACAGGATGTTCCAAAGCATGCCCTCTCCGGAGGTGATTTCAAGCTTATCGGTTCCGCCGAGGCTTTTCGATTCTATAACGGAGATGTTCTTTTCAAGCTTGCACATCCATTTAAGGGAGTTGAGGAAAAGGTTAAGGTTTCCCGTGTAGGCAAGCAGGGAATCGTCAAGGAAATAAGTCGTGGAGAACCATACGATTCTCGTTTCCACTTCGCCGTGGGTTTCGGATATAGCGCAGCCTACGTTGAATGGACCTTCGGGATCGCCTTCCGCCTTCTGGTAATTCTCTTCCGTAGGATTTACCTTGGAGTATGAGTCTTTGGAGGTTGTCACAAGGCTTGTAATCTCGAGTGTGCCGCGATGCGAAGCGGTTTCCTCAATCCCGTGTGACATCGGCATCAGAACTCTGTATCCGGCTTCCGTTATAGGCCCGGTTATCTCGTGGTTTTGAATATTCGGCATCAGATAATTAAAGTAGAGATAATAGGCATTTTGGTCTTCCTCGATTATAATTCCTTTTTGTTTCTGAACGCCGTAATTCTCAAGAACAGCCGCAAAATTCGGGGCATTTGTTTCCTTGGCGTTTGTCATGACGAGCATATTGCCGCCGCCGCTTAGATATTTCAGAATTGCTTCCTTTTCGTCGCCTGAAAAATCCTTTGTCGGGTCTGTAACAATAAGGCACTCGCAGTCGTCCGGCACCTCTCTTGCTTTCATGAGGTCAAGGTCAAGAACCTCGATGTTTTCATTCCCGACATAGGTAAGGACGCTGTCATTAAGCTTTGTTTCGCCGTGACCTGTCAACGAGTAGACCTTAGGCAGTATGTCGGTTGTGACATAGCTTAAAGCGCTCGTTATTTCGTTTTCACCGTCAAATATATCGGCTTGTACCTGTTCGCCGTAATAGTAGTAATTCTGCTGCGCCTCCTCGCTGTATTCATAGAGGCTGCTGTAATCAACCGTTTTGCTCCTCTTGTCGCTGACGAATATAAGGCTGTTATCACTCAGGTCCTTATCTCCGTACTGTTCGGCAATGCGGCTAAGCTCCGGGTCCCTGAATTCAACCTTGATGTTGTCGTTAAGTCCGGCATAGCGGTCAAGGAGCGTTGACAATGTTTTGTCTTCGTTTCCCTTGGTTGCAACAAGATAAACAGTTACCTTTTCGTTTATATTCTTTACTATCTGCTTTGAATAGTCGCTCAAAGAATAGATGTCGGATTTTGTCGTATCTATGCGCTTTACCGATGCGGGAAGCTTTCCTGCAATCATGTTTACCACAATAACGGCGGCGAGAGCTATTGCGCACACTGCAAAGGTGTAGGTTCCGGCTTTTGTGCTTCTTGTCTTGAAAGAGTTTATGAAGCTGCGCCTGTTATATAGCCTTTTTGCTTTTTTAGCCTGCTTCTTTGCCTGCCTTTCTGTTAAAGCCTCTGCTCCGTCCTCTGCCGGAATATCAGCCTGCGAAGCGGCGTTATCATCAGCTTTTACCGTTTCGCCGTTTGTATCTTCGGCATTGATTTCGGGGTTTTCGTTTTTTTCAAACTCGTTTTCGTTGAATGACAGCATCAGCTCCACCTCCTTTTCTCCATTGACTGAACGGTAAAGAACAGGAATAAAGCCATTATGGAAATATAATATATCAAAGCCGTTATATCAAATATTCCCGACGCGAAATTATCAAGCTTATCGAAAAGCGAAACTGCTTTCAGCATTGAGGGAAGCGCGCCGTAAAGAAGGTCTGACTTTATAAACCTTATCAGCACAAGCGGTATGTCAAGCACAATAAAGGACAACCACGCAAGGTTCGAGTTTTTGGTCAGGAAATAAATAAGAAACGCCACAAGGATAAGAATTACGATAAATCCGAAGAACGAGGCGTTGACGGAGGACGGAATTATGTTTGCGAGCGCCTCCGTAAGAATGCTCAGCAATACGGCTCCGAAGCACATGACAGCGGATATAATCTGATTTTCCGTAAGCGACGACATGAACAGTCCTATTGATATGAGAGCCGCACCGAGCAGGAAAAAGGCAAGCAGCGTTCCGTATGACGAAGCATATGATATATAACCCGACGGGTCGTAAAGCGAAAGAATAAGCGGGTAAATTGCCGAAAGCAGCAAAGGCAGGGCGAAAACCGTAAGAACGGCGAAAAACTTACCGAGCACCACCTTTGAAATCTTTATTGGAAGGGAATAAATAAGCTGGTCCGTCTTTTGGTGCCTTTCCTCGGATATCGCCCTCATCGTTAACAAGGGAACGACAAGGAGAAATATAAAGTTTATTCCCGTCAGAACATACTCAAAGTTCGGATAAGCGTAAGAGAAGTTTATAACAGCGGCGTAAATGCCGATTATCGCGGACATAAACGCAAAGAACACGAAACCCGTAACGTTTCTGAAGTATCCCTTAAGCTCTTTTGTATAAATCGCGTTCATATTATTCCTCCTCCCCTTCTTCATTCGCTTCGACGGCGTCGTTATCATTGTCGGCTTCATTTTCGCGGGCTATATTTTCAGGCATATGCTCGTCCCACACGCTCCTGACGTTTCCGTCAAGCAGGGCGTCGGCGTCAACCTCAAAGCTTTCCCCGGACTGCTCCCCGTCTGTGTCGCCAAGCTCCGTTTCCGCCTGAACGGCGTTAATATCGGCGTCCTGAGCCACAAGCTCCATAAACACATCCTCAAGCGACGCCTTTCGGGTTTCAAGCTTGAGAATAAGGCATTTCTGCTGAAGCATTGCGTATGAAAGCGCCTCGCTTATATCGGTGCCGTCCTTGCAGCTTATTATTATTCCGACGGTTCCGTCGTCTGCCGCGTCTGACACCTCATAGCCTTCGACTCCGTCCAGCCCGTCAAGTACGCCGCAAATTGTATCGCGGTCGCCCTTTACCGTAAGGCTGATTTCGGTTGAAGCGGTAAACCTTGACTCAAGGTTTTCCGTTGTGTCCTCCGCCACAAGCACGCCGTTTGAAATAATAAGGATGTAATTGCAGATTGCGCTGACCTCCGAGAGAATATGGCTGCTGAAAATGACGGTATGCTCGGGGGCAAGGCTTTTGATAACGTCGCGAATCTCGACAATCTGCACAGGGTCGAGTCCCACAGTCGGCTCGTCAAGGATTATTATTCCGGGATTTCCCAGAATTGCCTGAGCAAGACCAACGCGCTGCTTGTAGCCCTTTGAAAGGTTTTTGTTAAGCCTGTCCTTAACGTCGGTAATTTTTACAATCTCCATTACCTCGTTTACCTTTTCTCTGAGCTCCTTTTTGGATATCTCCTTAAGCCTGCCCACATGGCAAAGGTACTCGTAAGGTGTCATGTCGAGATAAAGCGGCGGCTGCTCGGGCAGATAGCCTATTGCGCTTTTTGCTTTTTGAGCGTCGCTGTAAATGTTGTGTCCGTTTATCAGAACCTCGCCCGAGGTGGCCGCAAGACAACCCGTTAAAATATTCATGGTTGTTGTTTTGCCCGCTCCGTTCGGTCCGAGGAATCCGTAAATCTGACCTTTTTCAACAGTGAAGCTTAGGTTGTCGACGGCTGTGTGGTCGCCGTATTTCTTCACCAAGTTTCTGACCTCAATCAAGAAATGTTCCTCCAGTCATAAAATTAAAATAGAACAAAGATTAGCTTATAACGTTATTCTTACAACTGCGTGAATAAAAAGTGAACTATAAATGAACAAAGGAAAAATTATACTGCTTCAATAAGACTAAGAGTACCGGCAGCCCTGTAATTCCACGGCTCAAAGCCGGTTTTCAGCGCGGGAGAATTTAATGCAAGAGTGAAGTCGGCGCTCTTTGCGTTCCTGAACCACGGGTCGCGGAATACTGCTTCCTTATAGAAACCTTTTAATGTCATTTCGCACTTATAAAGCCTGTTTGAAAGCTTTATCCTGTCCGACGACGAACTTAGAACAAACGCGCTGCGCGTGTAGTCCCAGTAAAGGTTGTTTTCGTCCTCAAACTTGCCGTTTTCTACGCTGCAGAACATAGGCGAGTTGTCGCCCACAACTATATTTGAGGTGAATATCGCCGATATATGTTCCTCTTTCCTGCTTACGCGGACCTGTCCCTCCGAGTTAAGGGCGAAGATGTTGTTTCTGACGATATTTTCTCGTCCGTAATGCTGATGAAAGCCGTTAGAGCCGCAGAAGTAAGCAAGGTTTTTTTCCACAAGGATACCGCTTGAACCCTCGTCAAGATAAATGCCCCAGCCGCCGTAGCCGCCTTCTCTCTCGTCGGCGGCGACGTTGTGTATCACGTTGCCCCGAATTACCGTGAGCGGCTGGATTCCTAAAGTGTAAATTCCGCCCATGTCCGAAAGCCAGCCCTGACCTATGTCGTATATCAGATTGTCGCAAATTTCAAGATAATCTGTGACGTTAAAGGAATAGCCCCAGACCCAGCCGGCCGAAATGGCGGTGTAGTAGCCGTCATGAATTTCATTGTTTGAAATTTTGCAGTGATTGGCGTTTACGAGCAGAACTCCTATCGCGTTTGCGTTTTGCCTGCCGTATTTATAGATGTGATTATCGACAACATTTATGTTTGTGTTGGTATTATCGTTTTGCGCGTTGTCGCCGTGAATAAAAACGGCGTTTGCTCCTATGTTCTGAAACAGGCAGCGCGTTACAGAGGAATTTTGAACGTTTCTGAACAGCTTTATACCGCTAAAGCCGATATTTATAATATTGCACGCGTCAAACACTATGTTTTCGGCGTTCTTTATAAGTATCGCCGCCGGAGTGTTGAACGCCGCCTGCGGATGCTCCATTCCCTTGCAGGACCAGCCGTTGTCCGTCATCAGCTCGTCCGGCAATAAAACATGCCAGTCGGTATCGCGGAGGGTTAATCCCCGAAAGCTTATTCCGCTTACTCCGTCAATGTCAAAAAGCTTTTCGACACAGCCAGCATACAGCGTTGTGCTGTTAATGTCTTCCCCTGCTTTCGGCACATAATATAGCTTGCCGCTTATGCTGTCGTGATACCATTCGCCCGGCTCGTTTAATGCTTCAAAAACATTTTCAAAAAAGTACCTGTCCCCTTTTTTGATTATCATTGACGCAAACTTGTTACAGTAAACGGTACCAGTATCTTCATCATATCGTTCTACGCCCATAATCTCGTCTTTCCAGTAATGAAGGACGCGAACGGTTATGTCTGTTATGTTTCGGAAGCTGTTGAAATCCTGAAGGTCCGATTTTTTCGCATCAAATGCTCTTTCGCCGAGTGTCAGGCTCCACGGCGTCGTTTCCTCAGTGTAGGCGGCGCCCGCGGAGTTCTGCGCCTTAACCTTGAAATAGCCCTTTTCGGGGAAACGTGTGCGCGGCAGCATCTCGTTTTCATTGTAAAGCGAATTAAATCTGCCTTCGACGAATGATGTCCAGACGGGAACATTGTTTACGGTTTCCTCAGTCCACTCGCTCACCGGCCTGCCGCCGCTGATAACAGGCTTTTCGCCCGGGTATGCGGCAAACGTGACGTTTGGCAAATCGTCCGACGTGAAAACAATGGTATCGGTTATCTCGTATCTGCCGCCCCTGAGCCAGACAGTTACGTCGCCGCACTCGACGCCTTCGGATTTATACTCTCTCATTTTCTGCTTTGCCGCCGTTATTGTCTTTAGCGGACCGTCGCTTCGTTCGGCGTTCACTTCCGCCAGCCTGCCTGAAAAGCTGTCGCTGCCGTCCGGAGAAACGACAAGGTCGTACTGTTTCAAATTATATTCCCCCTGTTCGATTACTTGTTTTTCTGACGGTACGGGCGGCTCTTGAAATTCCGGCTCGGACCTTGAATAAAAACCGCCCGAAAAAAGCAAAATCAGCGAAGTTAACACTGCAAAAAATGAGCGCAGAAAATAATTCATTAACAAAATCGCCTTCTTTCAAAAAAGATATTGAAAAATTATACTCTAATGTATATAATATTACAGTTATTGGCTTGTTTCAAGCAAAAAATGATTATGGGGGCATAAATATTGAAGATTCTTGTAATTAATGCCGGCAGCTCGTCCTTGAAATATCAGCTTATTGATATGGATACCGAGCGTTGGCTCGCAAAGGGCATATGCGAGCGGATTGGCATCGGCGGCGAAGTAAGCGGCAAAACCGCCGACGGAAGAAGCTACGACTACGAAACAAATCTTGCAAATCACACTCAGGCATTCATTGAGGTTGAAAAGGCGCTTACCGAGGGCGAGTGCAAGGTTATCGACAGCCTCGACGAAATCGCGGCAATCGGTCACAGAATAGTACAGGGCGGAGCTCTTTTTAATAAAAGCATGCTCGTTACCGACGAGGTTATAAAGGGAATAGAAAGCCTAATAGAGCTTGCTCCGCTTCACAACGCGGCTCATATTCAGGGAATCAAGGCGTGCCAGGAGGTTTTCGGTACCAAGGTTCCCGAGGTTGTTGTTTTTGACAACGCCTTTCATTCGACAATGCCCGAGGAAGCGTACCTTTTCGCGCTTCCCTATGAATACTATGAAAAGTATAAAATCCGCCGTTACGGATTTCACGGAACGTCGCACCGCTTTGTCAGCGCCCGCTGTGCCGAGCTTATGGGAAGGGATATATCAGAGCTGAAAATCATATCCTGCCATATCGGCAACGGCAGTTCGATTACAGCGGTCAAGCACGGAATGGTTATAGACACAAGCATGGGTCTTACTCCTCTTGACGGCTTTATGATGGGAACGCGTTCGGGCGGAGTCGACCCGTCGGCTATAATATTCCTGCAGAATAAAGAGGGCTGGACGCCGAAGGACACTGATATAATTTTAAATAAAAAGTCCGGCGTGTTCGGCATTTCGGGCGTTTCCAGCGACGACCGCGACCTCATAGCGGCTGCCAAAGCGGGAAACAGGCGCGCCGCTCTCGCAAGGCAGATGCAGCGCTATCAGATACGAAAATTCATCGGCAGCTATGTGGCAGCCATGGACGGCGTGGACGCCATAGTGTTCACCGGCGGAGTCGGCGAAAACGCCAAAGACATGCGCCTGCATGTGTGCGACAATCTGTCCTTCCTCGGCATAGCCGTCAACCCGGAACTCAACGAACCGTTAGTAAAGGGCGCGGAAGGCGAAATATCAACACCCGATTCAAAAGTGCGCGTATTTGTCATTCCGACAAACGAGGAGCTTGTAATAGCAAGAGACACAAAGGATATCGCGCTTTCGCTTATGTAATTCTTAATAATAATTATGCGTTCCGAACCAGCATAATAAACTGCAATTAACAATAACAGCGGGCTGAATCAATACCGCGAACGGTTATTTCCGTTCCGTCCGGTTTGATTCAGCCCTTTTGTTACTATTTACAAATCAATAATCGGGAGGCGAAACGGCGGTTTCGCTGTAAAGTGTGTCGAGCGTTACGCCGTTGCTGTCTTTTAGAATGACATATCCGCGCGCGTAATAATAGTCGGTTTCAGTATAATCGGTAATTGTTACCGAATATGTGCCGTTGTTCAGCTTTGAATCGGAAGTGCCTTTCAGGACATACGGGTTTTCGAGCGTGAACTCGTTCTCGTCGCCGCCTACCGCGCTGAGATTAGTAAGAATCATACCCGTTTCAAGAATGGTGTAGCCCTGCGGTATGCTTCGCTCCGCGTAGAAGGTAAGATTTTTTTCCTCAAGGTTTTTGGAAACCTTTGATATTCTGATTACCGGCAGCGGAGTTACAGCTCCCTCAAAGACGGCGGTGAACGTGCAGTCAAAGCAGATTATGAACGAATACGACGCCTGATAGCTGACAATAGCGCCCGTTTCGTCAATCCAGTAAGAAAAGTTGTCGCCGAGTGCTGTAATCGTTACGACGGACAGAGCGTCATACGAGCCTGCTCCCGAAACGTTTTCGGTGTTTGTCAGCGTTACGGTGAACTGCTGTGCGATTGTTTCGTACTGTGCTGTTACAAGCACGTTTTCGGGAAGGTTCTGATAGTCCGCAATCTCCTTGTCCCAGCCTATTATATTGCGTCCTTCAAGAACCGGGATTTCGGGTATGTCAATTTCATCGGAGCCGACGGGAATTTCGGCAGAATACAGTATGTTGCCGTATGAGCCTTGATAAGTGACGTTGCGGTATTCACCCGGGGTACAGAACACCGCCTCATAGTCGACGCCCGACGCAGCCGTAAACGTGTATTGCAGGTCTGTGGAAACAATCCTGTTCGTTTCCTTCCGAACCCAGTACAGGAACGAGTCAGGGTAAGTTTCACGAGCCGTAAAGGTGACTTCGTTGCCGATTGTAAACTTATAACGGCTGTTTGTTATAATCAACGAGTCTTCATATTCCACGCGTCCGCCGCCGATTACCTCAACGCTGACGGGAACCTGATTTTCGTCCCCGACCGCGAAATAAACGGCGGTTATTATGTAATCGCCGGACGGCATGGTGTCAGGTATGAACTTGTCCCAATACCCTATATAGCCTTCCTTTTCGGGCACTTCGGGAGGCGTTTCATTAATCGGCTCGCCGTATTGGTACTCCGTTTCCCTGACCGTAACGCCGTCCGCTACAAATCTCAAAACATAGCTGCCGAGCGTAAACCTTGCGTACAGCTCGATATCACCGCTAAAGTCAGCCGTGATTTCCGTTACCCTGTATTCCTCGCCGAAACCGGCGTCTGAGTACCAGCCCATGAATACATATCCCGCTTTATGTGCGTCGTTAAGCGTAAAGCTGCTGCCCGTTGTATAGAAATGAGGATTTTCGTTAGCGGCGCCCTCGGTGTTGCGGTATATTATCCTGTTATAGGAGCATACAGACGACGGTACCTTGACCTCGCTGAACAGTGATATGCAGCCGCAGGTAACGTATTCCGACATTTTGCCGTTAAGGGCGTTTGTTAAAATCGTTTCAAGCCCTTCGCTGTCATTATAGGCATCAAATGCAAGATAATCTTCACAGCTCTCAATTTCCCGAATCCTGCCGCAGAAGGCAAGCATTTCGTCAATGGCATCGGCAAATTCGCTGACACTTACGGTACCGAACGCGGACTCAAAAGAATCTACCGTTCCGTCGTTGAGCATGCTTAAGCTGTCGGACATAAGAGTGTCGATCAGGGTGTTGCCAAAACCGTCGGGACTGTAAACGTCAAGGCTGCCGGACTTCATGACTGCGGACATCTCGTTGAGCATATCGAACATTGCGGGGATATTCTCGTTTATGTAAGCAAGACGCTCCGCGATACTTCCCTGAGTAGTTTCCTGACGTTTGATAAGCTCTGAAATCATGCCGGTAAGCTCTCCGAGCAATCCTCCCTCGAGGCCGTAATAATTACCCGCGAACATATTAATTAAGGGCAGAAGTCCGACAAACGTTTCTCCGGCGCGCGATGAAATATATTCGCCGTTTTCGGTTGTAACCCACGATGTTCCGCCGTATATCAGATAATACACATAGTTTTCGTAGTATTCGCTCCATGTGCGTCCGTAATCGTCGGATATTCCGAGCCCCGTAAGTCCCGGAGTGAGCAAATCAGCGCAATCCTGCGTAAGAGGACAGTCAACTCCCAGACTGTCTCTGATTGAAAAATAGGTGCTTATTGTTGACAGCAGTGTCGAAACGTAATCCTTTGCGTTTATCAGTGCCGGTATGTCGAGAGAATCATAAATGAATGACGGCACCTCCGCCATAATCATATCGTACAACTCGAGCATATAAGAAAGCGCACCGTCGGTATTTAACAGATATTTTTCCTGCTCCTCGGTAAGACGTGAATTAAGCCTGAATGAAACGCTGACGGAATACTCGCCCTGAGGCATTCCCGTAAGCTCGTACATCACATGCTCGGAGCCGTCGAGTGAAAAGGTGCTTGCCGTTTCTCCGTCCCTGATTATATTCATCTCGGACGGTACCCATGTATAGCCGTAATACTCCTGCGGCAAGGCGACGTCCTCAAACTCAAGCCCTATGTTCAGATTACCGTTTTCATATTTTACATAGACATCATACGAAGCGTTGTCAACCACCGCGCAAAGAGCCGTAACCGCTGATGTTTCATATGTGCCCTCGGACAGAATGTCGGCTATTCTGTCTGAAACGTTGTAAAGCAGCGAGCCTTTGGCGGCAGCCACAGACTGCACGTTAAAGTTACTTGCTGCAGACAGCACGCCGAAAAGACAGCCGTCAGTCAACGTTACGGTCGAGCCTGCTTCGTTGTCGACGGCATATAAACCGTAAATATCGCATTTTGCAATATTCAGCGACGCGCCGGAGGCAAGCTTTACGCCGTTTCCGACCATCGCGGACTCAGGTGCTATACCGTTATTGCGGTAGCTTGCGCCCTTTACGGTCATTTCTGAGAGCGAAAGGGTGCCGGATATAACGCTGATAGCAGACGTCCTGCCGAAAACAGCGTCAAGAAAAGTGCCGTTTCCGTTTTCGTTATAATACAGAGTTGATTCAACAGAACCGTTTTTAATTGTTACATTCGCGGAGTTTGTAATTGTAAAAGCCGGAACATCGGCGTATGAGGTTATTTGGGCGCCGTTCAAATCGATTGTAATATCTTTTGATATAATGATGTTTCCCGAAATGTCGCCGAACGTGTAGTCGACAGTATCACCCGGCGAAGCGCCGTTTATCATTGACTGCAGCATATTCGGCTGAACGGTGACGGTGAAGCTGTCTGATACACCCGAACAGATATCTCTGTAAGTTATTGTCGCGGTACCTGTCGACACGCCGTATATTCTGCCCGAACTGTCTACGGTAACAACGGAACTGTCGGAGCTTGTAAACTCAAGAGTATTTATGCCGAAAGCATCATTATCGTTCACGCCGTTTTGTGCCGCGGGGCTTTGATAAAGATGATTCGATGCACTTAAGCTAAAGCTTTCGCCTTCGCTGATATATTCATTTATATTTGTAAAGCCGGCACTGTCATTAAAGCAGAAAACATATCTTCCGTTGTTTCCGCTGCCCTTGTTGTTTAGGCGGCCGTTGCCTGCCCAGTCGTCAACCTCAACGTCGACGGCGTAAATATTTGAAAGTGTTCCCGAAGATGCCTGCGTAAGATTGAGGTTATATACTGCCGTTTCTCCCGTGTTGTCAAAGCCGCATATATATTTCTTTGTTACATATGCCGCGTTTCCCCCGCTGTTTACTCCGCGGATTGTAACATTAATCGAGTTGATATAATGTTTGTCATATGCTGAAAACGTTCCGCAAAGCTCGTTGCTTTCATTTCTGTAAAAGCTGACGCCTGAAAGCATTGGTACTGTCGAGTCTATAATCATGTCAAACGAATACAGCGTTTTGTTGTAGGTACTGGCGCCGTCAGGACCGTAAGTCTTTCCGGCAAACAGCTCAAAACGCACCCTTGTTCCGTCGGGCAGATTTGCGCCCTGGTCCGTTTTGCCGTTCCACGAAAAGCCGTCGCCGCTGTTGTAGCCGGCATATATTACTTCGCCCGTGGAGCTTTTATAGTATGTTTTCGGAACCTGACTTGCAACCGAAGTAGCGTAAACCTCTCCCGTATCGGCGTTTTTGACCCTGTAAAGAAGATACGAGGCGCTTCGCAAAAGATAAGTATCCGTTTTGTAAATTGTGTTGTTCCAAAGCTGGTCAGATGTTATGGACGGCCTTGCGGTTCGCGACGCAAGGCTGATTCGTGAAGGGTTATATGTGATATCGTTCGCGGCGAAAGCCTGCAGACCCGGAAGGTTATAGTTCGTGCCTATTTTGTAAAGCTCCGAAATTGAATATGCGGGAGCCTTGGTAAAGGTGTATGCGGCGCTGCTGCCGAAGGCAGGGTATTTTTGTATGCCCGCGAGAGTGTCCAGCCATGTGCCACCGTCAAGAACGGGTGCCTGCGTCCAGTCGCCGTAAAACGCGAGATAAGGAATAGACAAATCCGAAGTTGCGCTTCCGCCGTGAAGCTGAATAAAGCCGTCTACATATATACCGTTTTCAAAGTTTGCATCCATGTAGTTCTTAATAACCGAGCTTACGGCTACCGTGACGGTTACCGTCTTGCACTCGCCCGCGGGAACGGTTATGTTGCCGCCGTCGCTTATAGTAACGGAGCAGAACGGCGTTATGTTCATTGACCTGCCGGACATAAACTTTTCGGCAAGCTCCGCTGTCTGATATTGTCCCGTGCTTTCGTCATAGACATCGGTCTGATATGTAACGGTTTCGTTTTTTGCAACCTCCGTCAGAACGGTAGCCGAAGCAGCATATTGCAACGGAGTATCGGAAAAGTTTTTGACGACAAACGACATAGTGTAAACGCCTGTTTTCAGCTTGTCGTCGCCGAGGCTGAGCTTTGGCTTCGACAGACCGGGCGAGTACAACACTGCCCCGGAGTTCATCGCCGCCTCTATGTCAACGGCGCCCGAGCCCTGACGACGCGGGGAATAGAATGCGGATGTCTGCTCGTCCGTCATCGGCTTTGCCGCAGACATCAAAAGACATTCCGCGAAGGACTTTTTTTCGCCCGCAGTCATTCCCGAAAGTAAATCGGGATATTCCGTGTTTAAGTACTGAAGAACAACGGCATACGCGCCGGAAAAATACGGGGCGGCCATAGAGGTGCCTGACTTTAAGCCGTAGGTGTTGTTGTCGGTAGCCGAAAATACGGCGGCGCCGAGCGCGGAAATTTCGGGCTTAAGCTGAAGCTCGGGCGTTACGCCGACAGACGAGAAGTCGGACATCTGACCGTTTTCGGCATAAGCTACGGTAAAGCTCTGACAGTTTTCATAATTTTCTACAATATAATCCCCGTTTTCCTTGGAAATGAAAATCGAGGGTATGGAAACGGAAGTGTTTTCCGCCATATTCGTCAGAGCGCCAGAGCTGTGATTGCAGACGATAAGCCCGATTGCGCCGTAATTTTCGGCCCGCTGTGCGGTGTCGATAAAGTTCTGACCGCGGCGTATCATTACGAATTTTCCGCTTATGCCGCAGATTTCCGCGTATGATGCGAATTCACTCTCGGTACCTGTAAGCAGTGTGCCGGAAGAATCTCTGAGCAAGGCTATTCCCAGCGTCTGATTAAGGTATCTCAGCATGTTTCTTGTATAATCGGAATAATTGTTTGTGAATTCCATCTCGACGCCGTTATAAAATATGTAGCCGGTTTTGCCGAAGCTTGCGACGGCAAAATTATTCTCAAAGGACGCCGGCGTTGCAATGGAACCGTTGTCAGGGTTGGAGGCAAGGCTCAGGTCATTGCCGTACTTGTTGCCGTAGCCTGCCGTGTATGAGTTTCCGGCGGCCGACACGGCAGCGACGCCTGCGTCGTCAAGGCTTTCGAAAATATTGTAAAACGCCGGTGACTGACCCGCGTAGCTGAAACCGCCGACGGAGCCGAGGCTGTAATTTATAACGTCGGCGCCGAGCAGAATAGCGTCCTCAATAGCAGCTATAAGGTCTGCCGTGCTGGCGCCGGCGGAGGGCGTGGTCGAGCTTTTGAACACCTTCATAACAAGAAGCTGCGCGTCCGGCGCGACGCCGGAAAAGGTAATATTCCCCTCGCTGTCCTTTGCGCAGCCTGCCGCTATACCCGCGACGTGCGAACCGTGGTCTCCCGCCGCGACGTTGACGTGTGAAACATCAAAATTTTTGTTTGCATAGTTGTAGAAAAACGGAATTTTCGAGCTGTAATAATATGAAGACGCGCTGCCGCCGGACGAACTGTAAGCATTAAGTCCGCTCAGGACACCGGCGATATCCGACTGAGATATTTTAGGCGAAGCGGGAGCGTTCGCGAACGCCTCATGGTCTATATCGATACCTGTATCAATGACTGCTATTACGGTACCCTCGCCGCTGTATGCGCCTTCCATGAAAGAATTGCCGGAATAATCAAGCGTTACGGTCGACCCGCCGTCAACCTCGGCAAGAGCCTCAAACTCCGGGGCTATGTAAACGGATTTTACGCCGTCAACTGCGGCGGCTTGTGATATCTGGCTTACCGTCATTTCCGTAGCAAAGGCGTTTGTAAGCATAGTATATGAATAAATGCTTTCAAGCTCTTTGCCGACGCCTATTTTTTTCTCTATTTTGTCGCGAACCTTTTCCTGCTCTGAAAGCAATGAATCACGCATTTTACGCGCTTTATTTGTAAACTCGCTGCCGCTTATGACGCTTGAATCGCGCTCTAAAATCGGTTTTGAATCAAGCTCAACTATAACGGTAACCGTTTCTTCGTTGCCGCGGATTTCCAATTCGCCGTCGTCAGACGGCACGTTTACGAGAGAATAATCCTCCTCTGCCGCTTTTGCGAGAATTACATTCGGGCAGACCGTGAAGGCGACGGCAAGCATTACGGATGCAAGTCTGTATATAATATGTCTACGTTTCATTTTAGACGGCTCCTTTGTTATACTCATACATATAAAGTATAAATAAAAACAATTATTATGTCAACATGAATAAGAAGTAAAAAACCGCCCGGTTACCCGTGCGGTTCAGAAAGTTTACAATATTAATAATCTCTGTGTTTCTTCCAAAGCTCCAGTATCATTTTATATCGCTCCGGCGGCATACCCTTAAAGGCGACGTTGCTTGTGCAGAAAATGTAGCCGCCGTTCGGCTTTCCGTATGTAAGGCAGTACATCGCGCTGTCAATGACCTCTTCATCAGTTCCCGTCTGAAGAAGGGCGCAGTTAACGTTCCCGCAAAGAGCAACCCTGTCGCCGTACCTCTCCTTGACAACCTTTATGTCAACTCCAGCCATAGGGTCAAGCGAATGCAGGGCGTGCGGGTTCGCGTCGACAAGCATGTCAATAACAGGCATTATATCTCCGTCGGTATGCTTTATGGCGTAGCAGCCCATGCTTCGGATTTCCGCAATTATCCTTGAAAGATATGGATAAATAATCTCGGAAAAAGTTTGCGGCGAAACAAACGGCCCGGAGTTGTAGCAGTAGTCGCTGCACAGTCCGAACACGTCGACGCCCGCGTCGGCATAACGTTTGTTTCGCTCAATCGCCGAGTCGGCCGCGTTTGAGGCTCTTTCCAGAACACCCTCATAATCATCGACAAGACTGTACGCGAAGTCATACATCCTGTTGCCGTCGGGAATGCTGAATGTGCCGTCGCCGTGAAACCACATGCACACGCTGTCGCCTATAAGCTTTCGCATAATTTTTATATATTCTATTTGGTCTGCTTCGCATCGCGGATTCTGTGGCCCGCAAAGCGGTATGCAGTCGTAGTCGAGCTTTTCAAGAAAAAGCTCGGCGTTATGCTCGGCAAGCCTGTGAAGAATTTTGTCGTATTCCGCGGCGCCGCAGGAAGCGAGGTTTTCGGGGGTTATCAGCGAATAATCAAACGTATCGCCGAACAATTCGCTTTCAAGCTGAAACTCAAGCTCAAAGGTGGGAATTCTGTCGGGAATCTCACGCCGGAGGGCTGCCGTAAAGCGTTCTTTTTTTGTCATTATTATGACCATTCCTTTCT
>DCUB01000002.1:35526-55574 GCA_002329365.1 Ruminococcaceae bacterium UBA1425 | reverse complement strand
AATGGGTAGCATCCTACTCGATTTCTGATTTCATCATTGACACTGATTTTTCCGCCCGTAATAACTCTGGCGAATACGCCCTGAAGCGGCATTACGCATTTTCCGACCTTTTTATATATTTCGCAGCCTTTGTGGCATTCCTTTCCTATCTGCGTGATTTCAACCTCGCAGCATCCTATTGCAAGCCTTGTGCCTACGGGCAGAGTGTGGAGCCTTACGCCGGAGGTTGTAATGTTTTCGGCAAAAACGCCGAACGGCAATAAGCCGGCTCCGGCAGAGCGCATCTCGTCGTAGCTCTCGCTTGCAAGCAGGCTTAGCTGCCTGTGTCCGTCGGAGGAATGTGCGTCGCCCGAAAGACCGCCGTTTTCTAATAAAACGCCGCTTTTACACGGAGTTTTTACCGTTCCCTTTTTTTCGCTAATGTTTATCGATACTACAAAAGCCAAAATCTCAGCCTCCGATTCTGTTCATTTTGCGGCTTGGCTCAAAGCCTGAGCCGAAGCAGTTTTCTCGCGGTTTTTTTCGAATTGCGCCGGCTATTTCTGCGGCGAGCCGTTTCACGTCTCTTTCTTCAATGGCGGCGCGCAGGGAATACTCAGAATTATCACCGAGACACGGCCTTAGAGTGCCGTCGCTCGTTATTCTTATCCTGTTGCACGAGCTGCAAAAGCCGCGGGACATGGGGCTTATAAAACCTACTCTGCCCTTAAACCCTTTGCCCTTATAATAAACGGCAGGCTCCGACGGATTTTCGACGGGGCAGGGGATAAGCTGCGGTCTGCCAGCGAGAACCTGCATATTGCTGATTCCCTCGCCGCCGTCGCCCATAGGCATAAGCTCAATGAAACGGACGTCGACAGGGTAGCGCTCCGAAAGAGCAATAAAGTCGTCAATCTCGCCGTCATTAACGCCCTTTAATAAAACAGTGTTAAGCCTCAGACGGGAGGGAAAGCACCGGGCGGCGGCTTTGATGCCTTCGAGCACTGGCTGAAGGTCGCCCCCCGTTATTTGCCGGTATGTTTCTGGGTTTAACGAATCAAGGCTGATGTTACAGCGCATAAGACCGGCCGCACGAAGGCTTTCTGCCTGTCCGGCAAGCAGGTCTGCGTTTGTTGTCAATGCTATGTCCTCATATGCGCCGAGTGCTGAAATGCCGCTGATAATTTCGGCGAGGTCACGTCGCAGCAGAGGCTCGCCGCCCGTCAGCCTGATTTTATTGAAACCTATTTCAGCGCAGACGCCGGCGACGAAAATAAAGTCGGCGGCTGACATCTCTTTGTCCTTTATGCAGTCGCCGCCGAAGCTCTTTGAACAGTAGGTACATCTCTGCCGGCAGCGTTCCGTAAGGGAAAGACGCAGGTAGTCTATTTTTCGCCCGAAGCTGTCGGTCATAAAAGCACCTCGTCCCCGATTCTTATTAATCCGCCCGTAATAACCCTTGCGAATATTGCGCCTTCAATAAGCGGGCATTCGTCAAGGCTGCAAACATCGTGGCAGCTTCTGCCTGCCGCGCTTATTTCAAGCTCCGTTTCGCCTGTCTTTAAACGTGTGCCGCGGCTAAAGTCGGAGGGCTGACCGCCGTCGAGCAGAATATTGCAGCAGAATTTTAAAAGGCAGGCTTCCTTTTTCGGCAGGGCATCGATTTCGTCGCGCGTTTTTTTGAACATCAGGCTTACCTGCCTGTCGCCGCCGACCGAAAACACGTCGCCGCGTACTCCCATATTTTCAATCAGAACGAGTTCGTCCGAAGCTTCGGGCGGCTGACCTTTTGCTCTTTTAACATAAAGACCGAGCACTTTAATCATCCCTGGAATAATCTCCTGATTTTCCGCCGCTCTTTGAAAGCAGCCTTATTTCGGTAATAACCATTCCGCGGTCAACCGACTTGCACATATCGTAGACTGTAAGCGCGGCGACGGCGGCGGCTGTCAGCGCCTCCATCTCGATTCCCGTTTTGTATTCGCACTTTGCAAAGGACGTTATTATCAGGGTGTCGTCGCCGTCAAAGCAAAAATCAATCCCTATTTTGTCAACGGGTATGTTGTGGCACAGAGGTATAAGCTCCGACGTTTTTTTTCCGCCCTGAATCCCCGCGATTCTGGCGCAAGCAAGCACGTCGCCCTTTTTTGCGTCGTTTTGTTTTATTTTCTCAAGCGTCTGACTGTTCATTCTGACAACAGCGCGGGCCGAGGCTGTGCGCACCGTTGACTCCTTGCCGCCCACGTCAACCATGGACGCCTTTCCGCCGTTGTCGGTATGTGTAAGCTTCATCCTTTATCCTCCGAATATTATTTCGCCCGGATTTTCAAACGAATAACCGCCCATAAGAGAAAGTCGTTCTTTTAATTCGTCGCTTTTCAGAGTTTCGAAAAACCGTTTTACGTTTTCATCGTCAATGACCGACGAAAGCACAAGAAAATCGTACTTTTCGTCCCACAGCGGAATAAAATCGAGCGAATAGATTTTTGCAGCGGAGTATATTCCAAGTCCCGCGTCGGCATCGCCCGAATGGACGGCAGCCGCGACGGCTGTGTGCGTATATTCCTCGCGCGTGTAGCCGTAAACGCTTTCGGCGGAAATGCCGTTTTTTTCAAGAAGAAAGTCAAGAAGAATCCGCGTGCCGGAGCCCTTCTGACGGTTGACATACGAAACGCCGCGGCGGGCGATATCGGCTATTCCGCGAACTCCGAGAGGGTTGCCTCCGGCGACTATAAGCCCCTGCTTTCGCACGACTCCGCGGACAAGCACAGCGCCGCCGTTTTTAAAATACTTTTGTACATAACCGACGTTATATTCGCCCGTTTCGGTGTCAAGCAGGTGTATGCCGCCAAGATGCGCCTCCGCGCCGCGTACAGCCGTTACGGCGCCCATGCTGCCGACGTGGGAAGATACAATTCTTACAGGATTGTCAAGACGCAGAAGGATGTCCGCGATTTCGTCAATCAGCGGGTCGTGGCTTCCCGTAACGCACAGGCTGTTTTGTATTTCGTCAGGGCTTTTCAGAAGGCGCATATCAACGACGCTTCCCGCTTCGATTCCCTCGCAGTTTTGCGGCACTGTGATTATGCCGCTTGCCTTCGCGTAGCCGGACACAATTCCCGCGCCCCTGCTCATGGGAACGGCCACCGTCTTTCCGTTCACCGAAGCGGCGCGGCTGCGTATAAATTCCTTGTATTTAAGTGAGGATGTGAGCCGCCGCGACAAATAAGCGGACATCCGCGGCGCCGGCATGTCGGGGCGCTTTGTGAGCAGCCGTATAACGTGCCTTACTATTTCATCCATTACGATTATTCCCGAAACGGGATATCCGGGCACTCCGATAACGGGAACGCTGCCGATATGCCCGAGAGCTACCGGCTTGCCCGGTTTAATGGCAACGCCGTGAATTACAAGGCTTCCGAGCTCTTTTATTATCGTGGAGGTGTAATCGTCGCGTCCTGCGGACGAGCCGGCTATTACTATAACTGCGTCACATTCGCGCGCGGCGCTGTCGACCGTTGATGACAACAGCTCCGGCACGTCGGGAATGACGGGATACACCTTTGAGCCGACTCCCCATTCCGAGAGCATTGCGGAAAAAACAGCGGAGTTGTATTCGGGAATATCACCGGGCTTCGGCTCGCTTGCGGTATCCACTATTTCGTCGCCCGTGGGGATAATTGCGGCGACGGGCTTTTTGACGATTTCGACCTCATAAACTCCTCCGGCAAGAAGCGCGCCGATTACGGCGGGCGTTATTACGGTAAAGGAGGGGACAATCATATCGCCCATGCATATGTCCTCGCCCACATGGCGCACGTTGCTCCACGGCACGCTTGCCGAGTAAAGCCTTATAGCACCGCCTTCATCCTCTACAACGTCCTCAATCATCACAACGCAGTCGCAGCCCTCGGGCAGCGGGTCGCCGGTGTCGACATAAACAAAATCGCCGGGCTTAATAACAACAGGAGAGCTTTCGCAGGCGCCGTTTGTAAGCTCCGACCGCAAGGCTATGCCGTCCATAGCGCAGGCGCAGTAGTGCGGCGAGCAGCGGCGGGCATATTGAGCCGAGGCGGTAACTGCGCTGTTTGCATTGCGCGTTTCTACCGTTTCCGTTTTATATGTTGTCCCTGCGTTTTTTAGAGCAGTCAGATACTCGCTTAAAGCCTGCTCGCAGGGCTTGTTTGACAGGTACTCGTATTTCAAAACAAAACCACCGTTACCTTTTCTCCTTTGGAAATACCCTCGTCGTCCCTGCCGATTGTGATATATCCGTCGGCGGCGGAAAGAGCCGAAACAACGCCGGACTTTGCGGGCAGAGGCACGGCGACACCGTTTTCGAGCCTTACGGCAACGGTTTCCTGCCTGCCGTGGTTTGAGGGTATGTTTTGGGAAACAGCAGCTTCAACGCAGATGTCGCGCTGACGGCTGCCCGTTATTTTCCGTAAAGCGGGCTTGACGAAGAGATGAAAAGCAAAAAACGATGCCGCGGGATGACCTGGCAGACCGAAAACGGGAATACCGTCAATCACGGCAAAAACTGTCGGCTTGCCCGGCTTTATGGCTATGCCGTGAAATTTTACGTCTCCGAGCGAAGAAAGCACGCGGCAGACGACATCCATTTCGCCGACGGACGAGCCTCCCGAAATCAGCACGCAGCAACATTCGTCAACAGCTTTTTCGACAGCGTTTTTCAGCAGCTCCTCATTGTCGGGCACAATCGGATATGCGACAGGCTCGCAGCCGCATTCCAAAACGCAGGAATAAAGGGTAACGGTGTTAACGTCCCTTATCTCGCCGTCGTGGGGAGTGAGAGAAAAGTCTGTAAGCTCGTCGCCCGTCGATATTATTCCTGCTTTTGCGGGGCATGAAACCTCTATGCGGGAAATGCCGAGAGCCGCAAGAACGGCTATATTTTTCGCACCGATAACCGTTCCTTTAGGTACAGCAATACCGCCTGCATCGCAGTCCTCGCCGCGCCGCACGACGTTTTCAAATACGGCGCAGGGCTTTTGCACATAGCGAAAGCCGTCGCCTAAATCTTCGGTATGCTCTATCATAACGACCGCGTCCGCTCCTGAAGGAAGCATTCCTCCCGTGGGTATCTCCATGCAGCAGCCGTGTGACAGTTCCTGCTCAACATGCTGCCCCATCCGAATTTTGCCTTCATATTTCAGCATAGCCGGCGTATCCTCGGAGCAGCCGTAGGTGTCGGCGGCTCTTACTGCCAAGCCGTCTACTATTGACCTGTTGAACGCGGGCAGTTGTTCGCCGGATATAATATCGCACGCGGCAATTTTTCCGCAGGCGTTATAAAGGTCTACGGTTTCCGTCATATCGTAAGCACTGACGTTTGACAGTATTATCGAAACTGCGTCTTCGGGCTTTACGACTGTAAGCATCATAAAACCCTCCATTGGCTTATGAATTTTCGCCCGAATTCGCTTACGGGGGCGGTAACAGCGGACGCGTCGGAGTATTCGGCAACTTCACCGTTATTCATAATGAGTATTTTTGTGGCTACCGCAAAAGCCTGCGAGGGCAGGTGAGTGGAGAAAAGGAGGGTAGCGCCGTTTTTTTCGCAGTAATCGACGAGCAGACTGCAAAGCGTTTCGGCAGTTTCAATGTCGGTGCAGCTGAAGGGCTCGTCAAGTATAAGCAGCTCGTATCTGCCGGCAAGCATACGGGCAAAGCACATCCGCTGCCTTTCGCCGCCAGATAATTCGGATATTTTCTTTTTCCGCAGGCCCGAAAGCTGACAGCCGCACAGAAGCTTTTCAATGTCGGTGCCGGGGCTTTGACCGAGCTTTATATTATATTCGACCGTTCCCGCAAAGCAGTACGGAGCCTGCGGCTGATAGCCTGTAAGGCCGCAGGCGTTTATTTTAAAGCTGCCGCCGTCAGGCTTAACGATACCCGAGAGAATTTTAAAAAGAGTTGACTTGCCCGAGCCGTTATTTCCGATAACAGCCACGCGCTCGCCGTTTTCAATATGAAGTCCGTCGATTTTTAAATAAAAGCCCGACGAAAACCTTTTTTCAAGATTTGTAATATCTATCATTTATTTTCTCCGATACGGATAAGCTACGGTGTTCACGACAAACGAAATCAGCATAAGCAGAATTCCCAAAGCAATAGCTGTGTCGAAATTACCCTTGTTTGTTTCAAGCAGAATTGCGGTCGTCATAACCCTTGTTTTAAACCTGATATTGCCGCCCACAAGCGAAACGGCGCCGACCTCGGCTATTGAGCGGCCGAAGCCGACAAGCATAATGCCGATAAACTGCGGGGCGCATTCGCGCATGAGCAAAAGCACCTGTTTTACAGGCTTGATACCTATTCCCTTTGCGGTTTCACCGAGCGATTCGGCTATTACTCCCGCCGCGGAGGCGGCAAGCCCCGTTATTACGGGGGTGATAAGCAGCACCTGCGCGACAACCATTATCCTTACGGTAAACATGATGTGGAACGAGCCGAGAGGGCCGACCGAGCGGAAAAGCATAAATACCAATAAACCTGCCGCGACGGGCGGCAAGCCCATTAAAGTGTTTGTAATTCTCAGTATAACGCCCTTGCCCTTAAATCCGGAGCGTCCTATCGCGACGCCTAAGGGAAGACCTATAAGCGAAGATATGCCGGTGCTGAAAACCGACATCACGAGCGTTGTTTTTATAACCTGCCACAGCTCGCGGTTTCCGCTTAAAATAAGCTCAATAGCCTGCTTTATATAATCCATGTTATGTCATCCGACGTGCCGCCGCCGAGGAGGCGGCGGCACGAGGTTGTTTATTTTTCAATGTTGTAGAAAAGCTGTTCTCCGTAAGGCGATTTGCCGTAATCGGAAATAAGCTGCGCCGCTTCGTCGCTTTGCATCCAGTCGATAAGCGCGTTTGCTCCCTCGGTGTTGATAACAACGTCGGTGCCGACAAAAGCCTCCGCGTCTCCCTTAACGCCTATCAGCGAATAGGTGTTCTTCATGTCGTCGGACTCTGCCATTAATATACCGATGTTTAAAAGCGAGTCCTTCATTGAAAGATATGTCGCCTTATCGGTAAGAACATAGGCGCTAAGCTCATTTGCCTTGTTCAGCGTGTCGCCCATGCCGGAGCCGACGGAAACGTACCATTCATCCGCCTCGCCGGGAGTTAATCCGGCCGCCTCCCAGAGCTTATTCTCTTTGTTGTGGGTGCCGCTGTTGTCGCCGCGCGAAACAAACGGCGCCTTTGCCGCCGCTATTGCCTTGAACGCTTCGGCCGCGTTCGCTGCGCCGGCGATTCCCGCCGGGTCATCGGAGGGACCGCAGAGAATAAAATAGTTGTACATGAAGGAAAGCCTTTCGGTTGAAGCAAAGCCTTCGGCTATAAACGCCTCCTCCTGGTCCTTTGAATGAACAAGCAGGAGATCGGCTTCGCCGCCCTTTGCATAGCCGATGGCAATTCCCGTTCCGGCAGAGGCAACCTGAACCTCATAGCCTGTTTCGGACTCGAAGACGGGAAGAATGCTGTCTAACAGACCTGAGTCGTTAACTGAGGTGGTGGTGGCAAGCCTGATGATTCCCTTTTCAGCCTGAACGGTTGAGTCTTCGGCTGTCTCCTGTGCGGGCGCCTTGTTGTCGGAACAGGCTGCAAGTGAAAGAGCCAGAACAAGGCACAGCAGCAGTGCGGTGAATTTTTTTGTCATTTTTCATTTCTCCTTTCCAAATACGGGAGGCAAGGCTGTTTCCGGCCTTACCCGATGGCCGGCAGGCATATTTCATTAAGAAACTTAGCCTTAAAGCTCGGAAAAAAATTTATTCAGGCGCCCAAAAACGGCCGCCGACAGCCGCCTTCGCAGCGCTTAAATATTAAAATGAAACAAAAGGTTTATTTATTTTAAAGGATGTGATATAATTAATTATAAACTGTAATTCGGGGTGAGACCATGTTGAAAATAGCCGTCGTCTGCGTAAGCGACCGCGCCTATTCCCGGGTGCGCGAGGACATGAGCGGCCCCGCAATCATAGACGAGCTTTCCGACATTGCCGAAACTGCCGAATATGTGTGCGTGCCCGACGAAAGGGCAGTTATAGAAAAAGAGCTTGTCCGCCTTTGCGACACGGACGTGTGCGCCGTGATTACGACGGGCGGAACGGGCTTTGCCCCGCGCGACGTTACTCCGGAGGCGACGCTTGCCGTCGCCGACAAAAACGCGCCGGGAATCTCGGAGGCGGTAAGGGCAAAAAGCCTTGAAATCACCCCAAAGGCGATGCTTTCAAGGGCTGTAAGCGTCATAAGAAACAATGTGCTTATTGTCAACCTGCCCGGCAGCCCTAAGGCGGCCGCCGAATGCGCGAGTGTCGTAAAGCCGGTGCTTGAACACGCCGCCCGGCTCCTGTCGGGAAACGTTACCGACTGCGCCGTGGAATAAACCATAAAAATTATATCTTTTTTTCGGCAAAATGTCAACGAGAAAAGGGGAAAGACCGAATGAACGGACTGGCGGCGCAAAAGGACGCGCAAAACAGTTGCCTTCTTGATACTTCAAGGCTTCGCAAATCAAGCGTCCTGCTGATTGGCGCGGGGGGCCTCGGCTGTGGAATCGCCGTCAGCCTTGCGGGTGCCGGAGTAGGCGAAATAGTAATATGCGACTACGACAAAGTGAGCGCCGGCAACCTTAACAGGCAGTTTCTCTACAAGGCCTCCGATATCGGAAAGAGCAAGGCGGAGCTTGCCGCAAAGCGTATAGCGGAATACGCGCCGGACTGCCGTGTTACATCAATTTCTCAAAAGGTTTATGAAGATAACGCGGAGCGGATTGTAGACGGTTACGATATGGTTATGCTCGCGAGCGACAATATGCCTGTACGACTTGCCGTGAACAGCGCCTGCGTAAGGCTCGGAGCAACGCTTGCGGACGCCGGAATTTCTGGCTGCTGCGGCAGAGTATATATTTACATACCTAAAAAAACACCCTGTCTTGCCTGCCTTGAAAGCGGGCAGGAAAGCCGCGACAAGCGCACCGTCGGCGCGGCTGCCGGAATAATTTCGGGCTTTGCCGCGTTTTCCGCGCTGAAGTTCCTGTCGGACGGCTTTTGCGACAAGGCGGGAAAGCTGATTTTGATAGACGCCAATAACGGAATTATTGATGAACTTGCTGTAAAAAGGCTGAAAAACTGTAATATATGCGGAGGTGTGAATAATGCCGGATAAGCTGCTCGGTTACATGGGGCGTGTACTGAAGGTCGATCTGACGTCGCGCTCCTATGAGGATTTTCCGTGGACGGATAAGGACAGACAGCGTACCCTCGGCGGCAAGATAATGGCTGCGGACATACTATACCGCCATATCAGGCCGGGAATGAAGGCGTTCGACGAGGACAACTGGATAGTTGTAACGACCGGCCCGCTCACAGGCTGCGGCTGTCCAAACACCTCAAGATTCAACATATCGACAATTTCGCCGCTTACGGGAATTATAACATCGTCAAACTGCGGCGGCGACTTCGGTCTTTCGCTTAAAAGGGCGGGGTATGACGCCGTAATTTTCAGCGGCAGGTCTGAAGCTCCCGTCACCGTGAACATAACCTGCTCCGGCGTTACCTTTGACGTGGCGGAGGATTTATGGGGGCTGTCCACAGGCGAAACGCAGGAAAAGCTCCCCCGTAACGCGGGAAAGCTTGTTATAGGCCCCGCGGGTGAAAACAAGGTGCTTTATGCCTGCGTGTTCAGCAACGAGAGAACGGCGGGCAGGGGAGGTATAGGCGCGGTTTTCGGCGACAAGCGCCTTAAGGCCGTTACGGCTTTCGGTCATAAAATGCCGGAGGTCGCGAACCGCGAAAAGCTGAAAAAAACAAACGAAAAATGGACGAAAATTCTGCAGAAACATCCGCTTACAGGCAGACAACTTCCAAAGCTCGGCACCGCCGGTCTTATAGCGCCGATGCAGGCGCACAGCATTCTTGCTACAAAGAATTTCTCGGCGGGGCGCTTCGACGGCTTTGAAAAGGTGTCGGGCGAGGAGCTTGCGGAAAAGCATCTGATAGGCAACGCCGCCTGCACCACCTGCGTTATCAGGTGCGCCAGAATGGTTAAGGTGGACGAAAAAACAGTAAAAGGTCCCGAGCTTGAAACGCTCGGTCTGCTCGGTCCGAACCTTTTAAACGACAATATCGAGCTAATAATAAAGTGGAATTACGAGCTTGACGAGCTGGGCATGGATACAATATCCGCCGCCGGCGTCCTTGCCTTTGCTATGGAGCTTAAGGAAAAGGGCATATGGGACTGCGGGCTTGAGTTCGGCAGGACGGACAATATATCGCAGATGTTTTACGATATCGCGCACAGAAGGGGCAACGGAGACATTCTTGCCGACGGAACAAAACGAATGAGCGTACGCTTCGGCGGCAGGGATTTTGCAATTAACGCGAAGGGATTGGAGCTGTCCGCATATGAGCCGCGTCATGCCGTCGGGCAGGGGCTCGGCTACGCCACGTCAAACCGCGGCGGCTGCCACCTTAACGCCGGCTATCTTGTCGTTGTCGAAGGACTGGGGCTTGATGTCGATTCGCTTACCCCGCACGGAAAAGCCGCTCTTTCCATAATGTTTCAAAATCTTATGGAGGCGGTATCGGCAAGCGGCTCCTGCCTGTTTACAAGCTACGCGGTGCTGCTGGGCTTTCTTGTCGACAAGCCCAATTTGCTTCTGACAAAAGTTATTCTTGCCTGCTTCCCGTATGTGGGGCCGGTAATCAACCTCTTAAGCCACTTTACAAAGGTGCCGGCAATAAATATCCCGCTGCTTCCGCATTCGTATGCCGTTAAATACGCAACGGGTATAAGGTCAACTATGGCAAGGATGCTCACATGGGGAGCCTACGGCTACAATGTCGAGCGGATTTCAAACGTAATATTAGGCCAGAAGGCGGGAGCCGACAGGCTGCCGAAGCGCCTGACCGACGAGCCGCAGAATCCCGACAACCCAAAAACAAGGGTTCCGCTCGAAAAGATGAAAAAGGTTTACTACCGCGCCCGCGGCTGGAAGGACGGCATACCGAAATATCGTCGTCTGAAAAGCCTCGGCGTTGACATCGACAAGGCTTTCTACGAAAGGATTGTGGAGGAGGCTTACGACAATGGCTAAGGTAACCGTAAAGCTGTTCGGAGTTCTTCGCATAGATTCACGACTGGTCGTTGAGCAGCTTGAAATCGAAAGGGTGTCCGACATTTTCGACACCCTCAATAAAAGGGCAGCTGAGGCGTTTGAAAAAACAAGAGATGAAAATCCGGCTGCCAAAAAACCCGCCGCGCTTTCATTCAGGGACGCTGTTGTATTTATAAACGGCGAACGCTGCCCCAAAAAGGGCAAAAAGCTAAACGACAACGACGAGGTATGGCTGCTGTCGCCTGCCTCGGGCGGATGAACGGGGTGCAGTATCATGGCATACTTAATTAACGAAGACAAGTGCGTGGGCTGCGGCGCGTGNNGGATTGCCTGTGCCTGTACGTCTGTCCCGTGGGCGCCACGGACACCGAGAACAGCATCATTGATGCGTCCAAGTGCGTGGGCTGCGGCGCGTGCGCCTACATATGCCTTTTCGGCATACCTGTTCCAACTGATTCCGGCAAACAGAAATATTATATCGACTCTGAAGGCTGCCTCGGCTGCGGGCAGTGTATTGATATATGCCCGAACAACGCCATATCGCCCGCCCCGGGACACAGAAGAATAATCAGCGTAACCATTGACCGCGACAGGTGCATAGGCTGCTCGCTGTGCGCAAGGGCATGCGTTACAAAAGCCCCTCAGGGCAAAATTAAAGAGCCGTTTACAATCGACCAAAGCAAATGCATTAAATGCGGCCTTTGCGCTACTAAATGCAAAAAAGACGCGATTATCGTTACTTACGAAGAATAAGCACGGTAATGATAGTAGGGAACGCATTCATGCGTTCCGTAAAACGACTGAAAACAGATTTATCATTTGATTAAAATATGATGTAGTGTTCCGTTTATGTTTCATGAAACTACGGAACGGTCAAGACCGTTCCCTACGCTGAAATTGAAAATTCATGTGAGATTTCGTCATTGTTTTTTTTTGCGATATTATAAGTGCCGACATTTAACAATTGTTAAGTATTATAAACAAAATAAGTCTGTAACAAAACTACGAACGGTCAAGACAACTCCCTACATTTCATTTTCCCAAACTATGGAGAAACTAACATTTGCAGGGAAACGGTCTTGACCGTTCCGATTCAAGTTTTTTTACAGCGCCTATATTACAGTAAAAGCGAACTCTTGTCCTCGGCCTCCACAACCCTGTCCGCCGCTTTATCAAAAAGTGAGATGTCAAACAAGCCTGTTTTGTGCTTTTTCATGGCTGCCGCCGAAAGAATCGAAAAGCTCATTCTGCCGAGGTTTGCTTTTCTTAAAAATATGTTGGTTTTTATTCTTACGTCCTGAATATTTTCGTATTTGAACATTCCTTGGCTTCTGTTAAAAATGCCGCCGGAGTAATAAATTATATTTTCGTCGGCGGCATAATATTTGCCCGCGAACTCCGTAACAGCTCCGATTAAAAGCAAAACGAAAACGGCTGCCGCCATGATATATGCGTAGTTGTAAAAAAATCCGAGTAACATTGTTGCCGCCCCCCAGAAGATAGCGCGCAGGACGGAGACAAAAAGCGAAAACGGATGGGCTCTTACGCTTTGCGCTTTGCAGACGAAGTCGGGAACGCATTCGGAAATGATTTCTATGGCTCTTTTCTTTTTGACCGTTAACGAAAGGTGAGTGGTTTCGTTTTTTTCGTTTCCGAAGCCGACAACGGCGAGGCTGACGGAGCAAAGCCCGAAAAGCCTCGAAAGAACGGGCTCGTTTATGATAACGGCGTTTATCTTCCCGCGCTCGAAAGCATAGTTGCGCTTGTTAAGCAAGCCGCAGTTTATGTAAAGCATCTTGCTGTCCTGTTCTACGGTGTAGTTGCCGAGGTCAAACGCGCCTTTGACGATTGATAATACGCTGCCGCCCACGGCAATCAGCAAAAGAAACAACATCCTGTTCATGCTCGAATCGCTTCTGATTTTAAGCATGGGAAGAACGACAATAAGCATTACGGATATTACCGATTGGATTATGGGAAACGACAGCAGCTTGTGGCGGAAAGCCTCGGCGGCTGTAAAGGTGATTAAGCGCCGCCGTACTTCGCTTGGAGCCGCTGATACGGAAGACGCTTCGGGACTTAAATTTTCAGGATTGGCGGCGTCTGCCGACTGCCGCGCCTTTATAGATAAAAGAGCCTCCTTGAGCGAAAGTGCGTCTTCGCGCTTTAGTACAAACTTGAAATCCGTTTTGCTTGCCGTTCTTGACGAGTTAAGGTCGATTTTAACCTTCGCTGTGCCTACAAATCTTTCAAAAATGTTTCTTTCTACATTGACCGTGGCTATGTTCTGAACAGGCAGGCGCGAATCAACCTTAAACAAGGTATTTCGCTTGTAAATGAAGTCTGTACTCTCTATGTAAAAATAAGTTTTAAGCCAGTATCTGTAAGACAGAAACATGCAGACTATGACGAAAACAAAAAAAGCGAGAAACATAAGAGCCGACCTGAAACCGCCGTTCAGGGCAGTCCTGACAAGCTCGGTATAAAACCCGGGCCTGAAAATCTCCCACCCGTATTCCTGCAGGGAGTTAATAAAAAAAACGGCGAAAAAGGCGAGAACAGCGGCAAGCCTTTCAAAGATAATCGTAAAATGGTTTCTCTTAGGGCTGTCAAACATCCTGCCGCGCCCCTTTAACCTTAAGCTTTTTCAGAACAGTTTCGTTAAGATACATGGAAATACGGTCGGCGACGTCCGGCTCAAGGAACCTGAACGAGGCAATGGAACCTGCCGTGGTTATCATCACCTTCGCGACGCCGACGGCCTTGTCGAGCGGCCCTGTTTTTATGTCAATCTGATATATCCTGTCAATCGGGACTATGGTACGCCTGATGAAAAAAAGCCCCTCGATTATTTCAACCCTGTCGGAAGCGATAAGGTACCTGTAACGCTTAAAGCGAATCTTAGGCGCAATTAAAATATACGCCGCCGTAAGGAGAGCGGCGCAGATTAAGACCGATATTCCCGCTATAACGGAATTATTAATACAGATATAGACACAGGCAGCAACGGCCGGAATCATAATAAGAATTGAAGTAGAAATAAAGGATGATATGCGCATCAGCTTAAGGGCTTTGTCAGACAGGGTTTGGTAATTGCCGTTTTCGTTCATTATTCCGAAGCATTCCTTTCAGCGCTGTTCTGTTTTCAGTCCTTGTCGTCGGAGTCTTTGCCCTTTTTATTGTCGTCGCCTTTTTCGGACGGGAAAATCTCAACCTTTACCTTGCCGATTCTTCTGTCCTCGACGTTAAGAACGGTAAACTTCAGGTTTTCATAAACAAGCTCGTTCATCTCGCCGTTTTTCGGAAGAAAACCGAGCCTGCTGATTATAAAGCCGCCGATTGTTTCGTAATCTCCCTCGGGAAGCGTAACGCCCGTAAGCTCCTCAAGCTCGTCAACGTAGGTTATTCCGTCGAAGGTGAAGGTTGTCTCGTTGATTTTCGAGATTTCCTCCTCCTCGTCGTCGTATTCGTCCTGGATGTTGCCGACAATTGACTCAATAAGGTCCTCAATGGTTAAAAGACCGGCGGTGCCGCCGTATTCGTCGACGACAATTGCCATCTGAGTGTGATTTTCGGTCATTTCCTTAAACAAATCGCCGCAGCGCTTTGTTTCGGGCACAAAATACGCCTCGCGCATAAGCCCGCGCAACGTGATGTTGTCGGGCAGCTTTTGACCGACATACGGAAGCAGGTCCTTTATATGGATTACGCCGACAATGTTGTCGGGGTCGTCCTCATACACGGGAATCCTTGAGCGCCCCTCTTCAATCGAAAGCTTTATGACATCCTCGAACGGGTCTTCGATGTCTATGGCAATCATGTCGGTTCGGTGCGTCATTATATCTCCGGCGTCGATATCGTCGAAATCGAACACGTTGTTTATCATTTCCTTCTGAACGTCCTCGATAACGCCGCGCTCCTCGCCGACGTCAACCATCATTCTGATTTCTTCCTCTGTAACAGACTCGACGTTTGCGTTGGGGTCGATGCCGAACAGCCTTACAAGACCGTTTGTGGATACTGACAAAAGCTTTACGAACGGGCTTGTGATTTTTGCAAAGAACAGTAGTATGCCGACAACCCTGAATGAAATCTTTTCGGGGAAGTTCATCGCAATGCGCTTCGGCGCAAGCTCGCCGAGCACGAGCGTGAAGTATGATGTGATAAACGTTACAACAACAAGCGCGACTGCAAACAGAACGGACTTGGGAATAAACGAAAGAAAGCCGACAGAATTCAGCTTTGAGCCGAACATGTCTACAAATTTGTCGGACGCGACGGCCGAGGTAAGAAACCCGGCAAGTGTAACGCCGATTTGAATTGTTGAAAGAAACCGGCTTGAGTTTGAGGTCAGCTTCAGCACAAGCCGCGCGCGCTTGTCCCCGTCCTCCGCCATACGCTCTATCTTGCTGTCGTTAAGCGAAATTACGGCAATCTCGCTCATAGCGAAAAAAGCGTTGACGAGAATCAGAAGGAATAAAATCAATAACGTCAGCGGAATAGGAAGGTCAAAAGCGCCGCCTGCATTTTCAACCTTTAGGGGGGTGGCTGCGAAAACGCGTGATATTAACGCCGCGACAGTACTGCCAGGGTCATCCATATAGGATTTGCTCCTTTCAGAAAAAGAAAAATATTGTATAAGTATATACATCTTTTATTATATACGATTCTATAAAAATGTCAAATGGAATTTACGCCGATTGTATAATAATGTGTATAAAAGTGCCGCGGCACTTGACATGAGTATTCCATATGATATAATTTACAATATTGTAATTGTACGCTCCGAGTAAAAAATGAAAGGTGATAAACAATGAAAAAGCTTATCTCGATTATGCTGATTTCAGTAATGACTTTAGGTCTTGCGTCATGCGTGGGCGGCGGCGTGAAGTCAGGCGTTGAGGACGGAATCCTCACCGTTGCGATGGAATGCGCCTATGCGCCTTACAACTGGACGCAGTCCGATGATTCAAACGGCGCGGTTCCCATTAAAGGCTCAAACGAATACGCAAACGGCTACGACGTAATGATGGCGAAAAAGCTTTGCGAAGCTAACGGATGGCAGCTTGAAGTTGTCCGTCTTGACTGGGATTCGCTCGTTCCCGCCGTTCAGACAGGGCAGGTCGACGCTGTTATCGCCGGTCAGTCCATGACCGAGAAAAGAATGAAGCAGGTCGACTTTGCCGGCCCGTATCTGTATGCCACAATCGTATGTCTCACAAAGCAGGGCAGCCGTTTTGCAAACGCCAAGGGCATTTCCGACCTGTCGGGCGGAAAATGCACCTCGCAGTTAGGCACAATATGGTATGATACATGTCTTCCGCAGATTGAGGGAGCTATTATTGAATCGGCAAAGGAATCAGCACCCACAATGCTGATGGCTCTTGAAACAGGCGCGGTCGATTTCGTCTGCACCGATATGCCAACGGCTCAGGCCGCATTAATAGCTTATCCCGACATGGTGCTGCTTGATTTTGCAGGCTCCGACGATGATTTTAAAGTCGATGAGGGCGACATTAACATCGGTATTTCCGTAATGAAAGGCAATACGGAGCTAAAAAACGCCATTGATAACGTTCTTAAAGATTACGACGCCGATAAATTCAACGAAATAATGAACGAAGCCATAAAAATTCAGCCCGTTTCGGCAGATTAATTTTATGCCGATTGAAAGGATACCCACGCTATGGATAAGCTGACGGAGCTTGGCTCCGATATTGCCGGGCTTTGGGAAAGCAACGCTTTCAAATATCTCAACGGCGCAAAAAACACAATTATTCTTGCCGTTATCTGCACAGCGGCAGGTTGCCTTATCGGTCTTATCTGCGGAATTATCCAGACAATACCCTGTTCAAAAAGCGACAATCCCGCAAAGCGGTACTTTTTGTTGCTTGTAAGGTGGGCAATACGGGTTTATGTGGAAGTTTTTCGCGGAACGCCTATGATTCTTCAGGCGGTGTTTATATTCTTCGCGCTGCCCTATTTTACCGACAACCTGCTCCGCCTCGACGTGCTTACTGCCTCGTACATCGTCGTTTCGATAAACACGGGCGCGTATATGGCGGAAACGGTCAGGGGAGGCATATTGTCTATTGATATCGGGCAGACGGAGGGCGCCAAGGCTGTCGGCATGAACCATCTGCAGACGATGACATACATAATAATTCCGCAGACCATGCGCAACATTCTTCCGCAGATAGGCAATAACCTGATTATTAACATTAAGGACACGTCCGTTATGTTTATAATCGGATACTCCGAGCTGTTTGCGGTTCACAAGGGTATTGTCGGCGCGACATACCTTTACTTCCCGTCGGCGGTTATCTGCATGGCGATTTACCTTATTATGACGGTCGTCTGCTCACAGCTTCTCCGCTGGTGGGAAAGGGTAATGGACGGTCCCGACAACTACGATATAGCTACAACCGATACTTTGGCGCACACGAGCGGTATGTATAACTTCCCGGAAAAAAAGAACAGGTCGCCTTCGATAAAAAGTCATGCGAGCGGTAGGTATAAAAGATGAGCGGAACAATACTTGAAATCAGGCACCTTTCAAAGTCCTTCGGAAAAAACGAGGTATTGAAGGACATTGACTTTTCTGTTTCCAAAGGCGACGTAATAAGCGTTATCGGCGGCTCCGGATCGGGAAAATCCACGCTTCTGCGCTGCGTGAATATGCTTGAAACGCCTACGTCGGGTGAGATACTTTTTCACGGCGAAGACGTTGTGAAGGGCAGCGCGAGCGCATACCGCGCAAAGGTCGGCATGGTCTTTCAGTCCTTTAATCTGTTCAGCAACATGACCGCGCTTGAAAACTGCGTTATAGGACAGATAAAGGTCTTAAAAAGAGACAAAAAAGAGGCTTATGATATAGCGCTGAGCTATCTCGAAAAGGTTCGCATGAGTCCGTTTGTCAAAGCAAAGCCGCATCAGCTTTCCGGCGGGCAAAAGCAGCGCGTTGCCATAGCTCGTGCGCTTGCAATGGACCCCGAGGTGCTTCTTTTTGACGAACCCACAAGTGCGCTTGACCCCGAAATGGTGGGCGAGGTGCTGTCTGTTATGCAGTCGCTCGCAAAAGAGGGGATGACGATGCTTGTCGTCACACACGAAATGGCGTTCGCGAGGGACGTAAGCAGCCACGTGATATACATGAACAACGGCGTTATCTGCGAAGAAGGTCCGCCCGAGGCGATATTTGAAAAACCGCAAAAAAGCGAAACAAAGGAATTTCTTGCACGGTTCCGAAATATCTGAATAGTGCAAAAATACAACGCCCGCGATTCGGTAAAGAATACCGTATCGCGGGCGGTTTTCGTGTAATTATTCACAGCAAAGAAGCTTCTTTACATTGCCCTGCTCGTCGAGCAGAGGGATGTTTTTGTAGCCATGCTCCGTCAGCCATTTTGTCCAGCGTTCCTCCATGTCGTCATCGCAGTCGACGGGCAGAAAGCCTGCCTTTAAGTAGCTCCTAATCGCCGGAACGCGCCACTCGTCTGTGGTGAGGTATGCAAGCCTGCAGGGGTCTTTACATAGGTGTGCTTTAACAATGTCGTTTAAATATCCGCCAAGCCCTTTGCCGCGCGCGCTGCTGAGAACCGATACCATGTGGACGTTTCCCATGCCGCTTTCCTCGTCATAAATGCCGCATACGGTAGCCACAGCCTTATCGCCGTCGAACACGAAATAAAGGTCGTCGTCTTTAAAATAAGGCTTGCCGTAAAAGCTGTCGTTAAATCTGCTCTCGTCGTCATCGCCGACAAGCCCGTTTTTGCAGATTTCGAGCCAGTCAAGTCTGTCCTTCCGCGTACCGTTATATTTTCTGTAGGAAACTGTTCCGAACGGCTCGGGGAAATCAGAAGGCTCGACCTTCCAGTACATTTTCAGCTGCATTCGTCGCCTCCTGCGCGATTATCAATGGAAGATATCCTTTTGTGTAATCAGCTTAACGCCGGCGTCGCTTAAAACTTCTTCCGCGATGAGATTGTTTTCAACCCTGAGGATAACATAGGCGCTTCCCACTTCCGGAGTGATGAAGGCGTACGCGTATTCTACGCTTATGCCCTTGTCGGACAGCACGCGGACGACGCACGCGAAGCCGCCGGGAGCGTCTTCAACCTCGACGCCGAGAACCTCGGTTGCGGATACGGTAAACCCCGCCTTTTTCAGCTCGGCAACCGCCGCATCGGGGTTGTTTACAATAAGACGAAGAATGCCGTAATCTGTCGTATCGGCTATGGAAAGAGCTCTGATGTCGATTTTGTTGTCGGCAAGAATACCGGCGATATCTGCAAGTCTTCCCGCTCTGTTTTCAACAAAAACGGAAATTTGTTTAATTGCCATGATATTTCCTCCTTAATATTTTCTGTTATCAATAACTCTGACCGATTTTCCCTCAAAACGCGGCAGAGAGTGCGGCTCGACAAGCCTGACCTTTGCGGACACGCCGAGAATGGACTGCATGGACGACGATATTTCGCGTTCTTTGTTTTCAATTTTCCTGACCTCGTCCGAGAAAAGGGTGTCTGACATTTCGATGCAGACGGTAAGAACGTCCAAATTGTTTACCCTGTCTACAATAATCTGATAATTAGGCTCCATGCCGAGCGAGAGTATAACGTGCTCGATTTGCGACGGGAACACGTTTACGCCCCTTATAATCAGCATGTCGTCGCTTCTGCCCTTCGGCTTTTTCATCTTTACAAGCGTTCTTCCGCAGGCGCACTTTTCGTGTGTGATGCAGGAGATGTCGCGTGTGCGGTAGCGGAGCAGAGGCAGCGCCTCCTTGCCGATGCATGTAAAAACAAGCTCGCCGTATTCGCCGTCGGGCAGCGGCTCAAGCGTATCGGGGTCGACAATTTCGGGATAGAAGAAGTCCTCGCATATGTGCATTCCGTTCTGCTCGCCGCATTCGTACGCGACGCCCGGCC
>DCUB01000002.1:0-35430 GCA_002329365.1 Ruminococcaceae bacterium UBA1425 | reverse complement strand
TGAGCGCGTAAGACGGCGTGCAGCAGATGATATCGGAGCCGAAATCCTGCAAAATCTGTATCTGACGCTTTGTGTTGCCGGCGGAAACGGGTATTGACGTGGCACCGACCATCTCGGCGCCGTAATGCAGCCCCAGACCACCAGTGAACAGGCCGTAGCCGTAGGAGATGTGTATGTAGTCGCTCTTTTTGCCGCCTGCTCCCACAATGGCTCTCGCGACACCCTGCGACCAGTGGTCAACGTCGCCCTTTGTATAGCCGACGACAGTCTGCTTGCCCGTTGTGCCTGACGAGGCGTGGATGCGCACAAGCTCCTCCTTGGGGACGGCGAACAGACCGTACGGGTAGGTATCCCTTAAATCCTGCTTTACCGTAAACGGCAGTTTTGTAATATCGTCTATTGATTTGATGTCTTCGGGCTTTATGCCTGCCTCATCAAGCTTTTGTTTATAAAAGGGAACTTTTTCGTAGCATCTTTTAACGGTTTTAATAAGTCTTTCGCTTTGTATTTCTCTTAATTTCTCGCGCGAAGCCGTTTCGATGGCTTCGTCAAAATATCTGTTACACATTTTTTATTCCTCGCTTTCCGTTAGGGTATATCCCATTTCAAATGCCTTTAAATTCAAATCAAGAAATTTTTGCGGAACGTTGTCTTTTACAGCCGCGAGCCATGCGTCCTTTGCAATGTCCGTTCTGGCCGCCATCGCGCCTATAAGCACGACGTTTACAGCCTTCGCGGAGCCTGCCTTAACGGCAAGCGAAAGTACGTCAAAAGCCGTTACGTCGGCGCCGGAATTTTTAAGCTCGTCTACAATACCATCGGGATACTCCGCGCTGCCCGTTACGACAGTCATCGGAGCAATTTTCTGGGTGTTCAGTATCAGCTTGCCGTCCGGCTTTAAATAAGAAATCCAGCGCGCAGCCTCAAGCTGCTCAAAAGCGAGTATCATATCGGCCTCGCCCTTTTCTATAATCGGCGAAAAAACCTTGTCGCCGTATTTTACATATGTTACGACGGAGCCGCCTCTCTGGCTCATTCCGTGAACCTCGGAAACCTTGACGTCGTACCCCTCGGAGGTTAAAACCTCGCCGAGAATACGGCTCGCGAGCAGCGTGCCCTGACCGCCGACTCCTACTATCATTATGCTTTTTACAGGCATTTTAAACCCTCCGTTTCTCAATCGGTTATGGCGTCGAATCTGCAAAGCTGCTTGCATACTTTGCAGCCGACACATTGCGTAAAGTCGATGGACGCCTTTGTGTTTTTGTCAAGGCTGATTGCGGGACAGCCGATTTTCATGCACATTTTGCATGACCTGCACTTGTCCTTGTCAACCTTCAGCGGAGGATTATGCTTAACATACTTTAGAAGCGCGCACGGCCTGCGTGAAATTATCACAGACGGCTCGTCCGCCTCAAGCGCTTCCTTTACGGCCTTCTCCGTCCGGGAAAGGTCGTAAGGGTCTACAACCGTTACGCGTTTGATTCCCACAGCCTCGGCAAGCTTTTCAAGGCTGACGGCAGCCACCGGGTCACCCTTGATGTTGTAGCCCGTCGTGGGGTTCTGCTGATGCCCCGTCATGCCTGTTATCGAGTTGTCAAGGATTATTACGACGGAGTTGCTGTTGTTGTACGCGATATTTATAAGACCCGTAACTCCCGAGTGGATGAACGTGGAATCGCCTATAACGGCAACGCTTTTCTTTGCGTTTTCGCCGTCCGCCTTGTTCCTGCCGTGCAGAGCGGAAACGGAAGCTCCCATGCAAATACATGTATCCATCATGCCGAGCGGCTGTAGCGCGCCGAGCGTGTAGCAGCCGATATCTCCGCTTACAAAGACCTTTTGCTTTTTGAGTGTGTAGAAAAGGCCTCTGTGGGGACATCCCGCGCAAAGCACGGGCGGACGCGGGGGCACCGCGGCGTTTATTTTAAGCGTTTCCTTCTCGTCGCCTAAAATAACCTTTGCTATCATGGACTGCGAATATTCTCCGAGAAGCGTAAAGGATTCCTTGCCGATTACGTCTATGCCGTTCTTCTTGCAGTGTGTTTCAAGGAAATCGTCAAGCTCCTCTATGACGTAAACCTTTTCGCACTGCGCGGCAAAATCTTTAATAAGCCTGACGGGCAGGGGATATACGCATCCGAGCTTTAAGTATGAGGCTTTATCGCCCAAAGCTTCCCTTGAGTACTGATAGCATACGCCGGACGAAATAATTCCGATTTTTTTGCTGTTATACTCGACGGTGTTTATGCCGTCGGATACGGCTTTGCCTTCGCTCCAGTCGGCAAGCTTTAGTGTTCTTTCCTCAACTGCTATGTGTCTGTCCCTTGCCATCGCGGGCATCATGACGTATTTCCGGGGATTTTTTTCATAAGCCCGCAAGCCGTCGTTGACCCTGTCAGCCGTTTCGGCAAGACTTCTGGAATGTGCTATTCTCGTTGTAAGCCGGACTATTACGGGCGTATCATAGCTTTCGGACAGCTCAAAGGCTGTCTTTGTAAATCGCAGGCATTCCTCGGAATCGGACGGTTCGAGCATAGGCACCTTTGCCGCTTTTGCGTAATGCCTTGAATCCTGCTCGTTTTGCGAGGAGTGCATGCCCGGGTCGTCGGCGACGACGATAACCATACCGGCATTCACTCCCGTGTAAGACGCGGTAAAGAGAGGGTCGGCCGCGACGTTAAGCCCGACGTGCTTCATGCCGCAGAAGCTTCTTGCGCCCGCGATTGACGAACCGACCGCGACCTCCATGGCAACCTTTTCGTTAGGCGCCCACTCGCAGTAAATTTCGTCGTACTCAGCCGCAAATTCGGTTATCTCTGTGCTGGGTGTGCCGGGATAGCTTGAAACCACATGGCAGCCCGCCTCATATAACCCTCTTGCAACCGCTTCGTTTCCGAGAAAAAGCCTTTTCATATTAAAAAACTCCTGTTTATTTAATGCCTGACAAGTTATGCAAATACCTTATGTTCAGTTGTTGCTTTTATCCTGATTCCGCAAATCTACGATTCTTTGCGCCTTGCCTACAAAACGTTCAAGCGTTTTCGGCTCGAGAATGCTGACCTTGCACTGAATTCCCAACATTGTGCGGATGTCGTGCTGAAGCTGTTTGTTAAGATTTTCAATAGCTCCGTAGCTTTCAAGCAGTGAGCCGTCGACAAGCTCAACCCTGACCTCAAGCGTATCGGTGAAGCCCTCGCGGCGGATAACAAGCTGATAGTTTCCGCCTATCTTCTCGTTTCCGACTATTACGCTTTCGATTTGTGACGGAAACACGTTGACGCCGCGTATTTTAAGCATATCGTCGCTTCTGCCCTTAACCTTGTCCATACGGACGCCTGTGCGGCCGCACCGGCACGTTTCATAATTGAGGCGCGTTATATCCCTTGTGCGGTAGCGTAGGAGCGGTATGCCCTCCTTGCACAGCGTTGTAACAAGAAGCTCGCCCGTTTCGCCCTCTGGCAGACGCTCAAGCGTTTCGGAATTTACTATTTCTGGAATGAAAAAGTCCTCGTTGAAGTGAAGCCCGTCGCGCTCCCTGCACTCGCCGGACACGCCGGGACCCATAAGCTCGCTCATGCCGTAATTGTCGGTTGCGAAAAGCCCCCAGCCCTTTTCAATCTCCGCCCGCATTTCAGGCGTGCAGCCCTCAGAGCCGAACAGACCGAGCTTTAGCTTGTAATCGCTCATCGGGAACGGCTGCTCCTTTGCGATTTCGCACATATAAAGCGCGTAAGACGGCGTGGCCACAAGCGCGGTGGTGCCGAAATCGCGCATGCACATCAACGCCTTTTCGGTGTTGCCGCTTGAATTCGGAATAACCGTCGCGCCGATTTTTTCAAGCCCGTAATGAAGCCCCAGAGCGCCCGTGAACATGCCGTAGCCGAAGGATATCTGAACGATGTCGTCGCCCGTAGCGCCGGCAGCCGTGACTATTCTCGCCACGCAGTCGGACCAGTTTTCAATATCATTCTTAGTATAGCCAACGACGGTAGGCTTTCCCGTGGTACCCGACGATGCGTGTATGCGCTCGATTTTATTCAAAGGCTGCGCAAACAGACCGAAGGGATAGTTATCCCTCAGGTCTGCCTTTGTGGTAACCGGTATGTACTGTATGTCGTCAAGCGACCTGATTTTCTCGGCGGTAACGCCTGCCTCGTCAAGCCGCTTTGTATAGAACGGAACGTTGCGGTAACAGTAATCGACAGTCCACCTGAGCCTTTCAAGCTGAAGCCTGTCCATTTCCTTGCGGCTCATGGTTTCGATGTCTTTTTGATAATACATAAATTTACCACCACCAAATAATTATCTTATTTTATCATAATTGCTCGTTTTCTACAATAGCGTTATAGAAAAATTCAGAATTATCATCGTCTTTTTCGTTCCTGAAAATCAGGGAACCGGCAAGGCACAGAATTATTGAAAGCATCATGGCGGCGCACGCAAAAAGCGGCCCTCTGCCCGCAAGGTCAACGACTGCCGGGCTTGTTACACCGAACAGTGTAATGACTTTACAGGAAGCGGGTATAAGCGCCAGAAGGAAGCCGCCGAGAATGCCGCACCACGCACCGCCCTTTGTAAGCTTTTTGCTGTAAAGCGCAAGAACATACGGCGCGAGGAACGAGCCCGAAATGATACCCCATGAATAGCTCATCATGTCAAGTATGGGCGTCTGGGTGTTGGCGACAACGTAGGACAAGGCAACGAAAAGGATGCAGAGAACCTTCGTAATCACCTTTAATTTTTTGTTGCTCATGTCTTTTTTATAAGATTTAACAAAGTCGATGGAAAAAGTAGAGCTTGCCGTGAGTGTAATCGAGCAGAGCGTTGACACAGAAGCGGACAAAAGCAGAACTATGACAACGCCCAAAAGGACGGAGGGAAGCTTTACGTCTCTGAGTATTGTGGGAACTATGTAATCCTGCGACGGCATTTTATCGGGAGTGAAAAACATGTGGCAAAGCGAGCCGATGAAGTATCCGCCCCCCGCGACAAGAAGCGCGAAAAATGTCGATATTTTAATGCCTCTCTTTGCGTGAGCGTCGTCCTTGATGCCGAAATACTTCTGAATCATCTGCGGCAGCCCCCATGTGCCGAAGGAGGTCATCAGCACAAGCGAAATAAGGCCTGAAGCGGCGTCAAGACCGAGCTTCGGAAGACCGGTGTCTGTTTTCGCGTACCCGGCTATTCCCGAAAAACCGCCGACCTGTTCGCTGCGGAACACAAAGAAAATGAGCAGAGCGACGCCGAACATCATTATTACACCCTGTGCAAAGTCAGCCCTTGCCTGCACAAGGTAACCGCCGAGAAGCAGAAGCAGCGCGGATACAACAGCAATTATCACAAGGCAGATAGTAACGTCGATTCCGAGCAGAACCTCGGCGACAGACGAAAGACCTTTGTAAACGGAAGCCGAATACGGTATAAGGAATAAAAATATTACTATGCATGAAAAAAGCCTCATTCCGTTGCTGCCGTAACGGTTAAGAAAAAACTGCGGCATCGTCTGAATTTTCAGCCGCTGTGAAACATCCCTCGTTTTTCTCGCAAGCAGCTTCCACGCGAGCCACGAGCCGAAAACGGCGTTTCCGACACCCGCCGCAATGCCCCAAAGACCGAATTTTAAGCCGGTACCCCCGGCATAACCTACAAACATTACGGCCGAAAAATAAGCCGTGCCGTATGACAAAGCGGAGAGCCACGCGCCGGCGTTTCTGCCGCCCACCGTTAAATCGGTGATACTCTTTGCCCTGCGTCCCGCAACAACGCCGATGACGACCATAAGCGCAACGTAGACCAAAATCGTAATCCACACGCTGAGACTGCCCTGTATGTTCATATGTATGCCCCCATAACATTATTTGCTTTAACGATTTTAAGCTTTAAAACTTTAAAGCTTTTACTCGCTAAAGCGTTACTATCATACATCATTACGGGTGCTTTGTCAAGCAAAATCAGCAGAAGTTATAAGAAATTATTTGTAAAATAAGAAGCGGCCGAAAAATGAATGTGCGGAACGGTCCATGACCGTTCCCTGCTCAAAAAATTGACGGTCAAGACAAATCCCTGCACATTTTTCCATAGAATGGGGAAACAACATGCGTCGGGAACGGTCTTGACCGTTCCGCAAGGTTATATGAAGCTTCGGACACGGCGCGCCGTGTCCCTGCACCCTGTATATAATAACGGATAAAGTATAACGCCGGAAATTGTAGGTGTCGGCGTCCTCGTCAACCCGTAGATTTATTTGTATAAAACCCTTTTAAGATACTGCCCCGTATATGAGTTTTCGCATTTCGCTATTTCCTCCGGCGTGCCACAGGCTACAATTTCTCCGCCCCTGTCTCCGCCGTTCGGACCGAGGTCTATTACCATATCGGCCGTTTTTATTACGTCAAGGTTATGCTCAATGACAATGACGGTGTTGCCGCTGTCGACGAGCTTTTGTAAAACGTCTATAAGCTTATGCACATCGGCGGTGTGCAGACCTGTTGTCGGTTCGTCGAGGATGTAAACCGTCTTTCCCGTGGAGCGGCGCGACAGCTCGGTTGACAGCTTGACGCGCTGTGCCTCGCCGCCCGAAAGCGTTGTGGCGGGCTGACCGATTTTAACATAGCCGAGACCCACGTCGCACAGTGTTTGCAGCTTGCGGCTGATTTTCGGCAGCGCGGAGAAAAAGTTCAGCCCCTCCTCCACGGTCATTTCAAGAACGTCGTAAATGTTCTTGTCCTTGTACCTGACTTCAAGCGTTTCGCGGTTGTAGCGCGCGCCCTTGCAGACCTCGCAGGGCACATAGATGTCCGGCAGAAAGTGCATTTCAATCTTGACAATGCCGTCGCCCTGACATGCTTCGCACCGTCCGCCCTTGACGTTAAAGGAAAACCTGCCGGCGCTGTAACCCCTGCGCTTTGCGTCGGTTGTGGAGGCAAAAAGCTCGCGTATGTCGTTGAATACTCCCGTATAAGTGGCGGGATTTGAACGCGGCGTTCTGCCGATAGGCGACTGGTCGATGTCGATTACCTTGTCAAGATATTCAATACCCGTAATGCCGTCGTGTTCGCCCGCGAATTTTTTTGCGTTGTTAAGCTCCGCCGCGAGGCGCTTGTAAAGAATCTCGTTAATAAGCGACGACTTTCCGCTGCCGGAAACGCCCGTTACGCATACAAATTCGCCGAGCGGTATGTCTGCCGTGATGTTTTTCAGATTATTCTCACGGGCGCCGTGAATAACAAGGTGTTTTCCGTTGCCCGGGCGGCGGGTTTTCGGAACGGGTATGCTTTTTTTGCCGCTTAGGTACTGACCGGTAAGAGAATCGGGACAGTTTTTAATCTGCTCCGACGTACCGGCGCATACCACCTTACCGCCGTGAATGCCCGCGCCGGGACCTATGTCTACAATATAGTCGGACGCGCACATCATTTCCTCGTCGTGCTCCACGACTATTAACGTGTTGCCCGCATCGCGAAGTTTTTGAAGCGTTTTAATGAGCTTCGCGTTGTCGCTCTGGTGAAGTCCTATGCTCGGCTCGTCGAGTATATAAATAACGCCCATTAATGAGGAGCCTATCTGCGTTGCAAGGCGTATCCTCTGGCTTTCGCCGCCGGAAAGGCTGCCGGAGGAGCGCGATAACGTCAGATAGTCAAGGCCGACACTTACAAGAAAGTTCATTCTCGAGCGTATTTCCTTTAAAATCATATCGGCAATCATTTGCTCGCGCTGCGTCAGACGAAGCCCGTCTAAAAACTTTAACCCCGCGTTAATCGGCATGCGCGTAAATTCGTAGATGTTGATGCCGCCGACCGTGACGCTCAGCGATTCGGGCTTTAATCTTGCGCCGCCGCAGTCGGGACATTTCTGCGCCGTCATGTACTGCTCTATCTCGGCTCGCGACCATTCGCTTGAGGTTTCCCTGTAGCGTCGTTCGATATTGTTTACAATGCCTTCAAACTCGGCAAGATAAGTACCGCTTCCGTACTCGCTGCGGCGGTGAAGCGTTATTTTTTTACCCTTTGTACCGTACAGCAAGGCGTCAACGGCTTCCCTCGGAAGCTCGCTTACGGGCGTTTCCATCGAAAAGCCGATATAGTCCGCAAGCCCCTCGTAGTACATCTGCGCTATGGTGCCGCCCTCGGAATTCGACCATCCGCTTGCCTTAACGGCTCCGGCCCTCAGGGACAGCGATTTGTCGGGGATAATCAAATCGGGGTCGACCTTCATGAATACGCTTAAGCCCGAGCAGGTGGGACACGCGCCGTACGGGTTGTTGAAGGAAAACATCCTCGGCGCCATTTCCTCGATGCTCACGCCGTGTTCGGGACAAGCGTAGTTCTGTGAAAACATCATTTCGTTGCCGCCGACAACGTCGACGGTTACAAGTCCGCCGGACAGATTGGCGCAGGTTTCGACGGAATCCGCAAGGCGGCTGCGTATGTCGCTTTTTATAACGAGCCTGTCGACTATTATTTCTATTGTATGCTTCTTGTTTTTATCAAGCAGAATTTTTTCGGACAGGTCATAGATTATTCCGTCGGCGCGCGCGCGGACAAATCCGCTTTTTCTTGCCGCCTCAATCTCCTTAATATACTCGCCCTTTCTGCCTCTGACGATGGGGGAGAGCAGCTGAATCCTTGTGCCCTCCGGCAGCTCCAAGATTTTGCTCACTATGTCGTCAACGGACTGCTTTGTGATTTCCCTGCCGCAAACGGTACAGTGCGGTATGCCGATACGGGCGTACAGCAGACGCAGGTAGTCGTATATCTCCGTAACCGTTCCCACGGTAGAGCGCGGATTTTTGGAGGTTGTTTTCTGGTCTATGGAAATTGCGGGGGAAAGTCCCTCAATCGAATCGACGTCGGGTTTTTCCATCTGACCGAGGAACTGGCGCGCGTAAGAGGAAAGCGATTCAACGTAACGCCGCTGCCCCTCCGCGTAAATTGTGTCGAAGGCAAGCGACGACTTGCCCGAGCCGGACAGACCGGTAAATACAACAAGCTTGTCCCGCGGAATCTCCACGTCTATGTTTTTAAGGTTGTGCTCGCGCGCACCCTTTATAATCAGATTTTTCTGTGCCATATCATTTCCCGATTCTAAGTTTTTCGATTTTGTCTCTCAAGTATGCCGCGTGCTCGAATTCAAGTATTTTCGCGGCAGCCTTCATTTCAGCCGTGAGCTTTGCAATCATCTGTTCGCGCTCATGGCGGCTCATCTGCCTGACGGGCTTGTCCTGCCTGTCGTCCGCCTTGCCCGATATCTCGATTATGTCGCGCACGTCCTTCTTAATTGTTTTGGGCGTAATACCGTGCGCTTTGTTGTAAACGGTCTGCTTTTTGCGGCGCCGCTCCGTTTCGGTTATAGCTTTTTCCATGGACGGCGTGACGGTGTCGGCGTACATAATCACCTGACCGCCCGCGTTTCTGGCGGCGCGCCCTATTGTCTGTATAAGCGAGGTTTCGGAGCGCAGAAAGCCCTCCTTGTCGGCGTCGAGAATGGCGACAAGCGAGACTTCGGGAAGATCGAGTCCCTCGCGGAGAAGGTTGATGCCCACGAGCACGTCAAACTCGCCGAGCCGAAGATCGCGTATAATCTGCATACGTTCTATCGTGTCGACGTCGTGATGCATGTAGCGCACCTTTATGCCGTAGTCAAAGAGATAATCAGAAAGGTCCTCCGCCATTTTTTTGGTGAGAGTAGTTACAAGAACGCGTTCCTTTCGCTCGATACGCACGGAAATCTCCGACAGCAGGTCGTCAATCTGTCCGTCGGTCGGCTTGACCGTGACCTCCGGGTCAAGCAGACCTGTGGGACGAATGACCTGCTCGACTACCTGAGCGCTGACTGAACGCTCAAACTCGCCGGGTGTCGCGCTGACAAATATTTTCTGTCCGATACGCTCGTAAAACTCGTCGTAGGTAAGCGGCCTGTTGTCGTACGCCGACGGCAGGCGGAAGCCGAATTCGACAAGGCTTTCCTTGCGCGAGCGGTCGCCTCCGTACATTCCGCGTACCTGGGGCAAAGTGACGTGCGACTCGTCGACAAACAGGACGAAATCCTTCGGGAAATAGTCGATCAGCGTAAACGGCGCGGAGCCGGGCGGCCTGCCCGACAATATGCGCGAGTAGTTTTCTATACCCTTGCAGAAGCCTGTTTCGCGCAGCATCTCGATATCGTATTCTGTTCGCTGGCGTATGCGCTGCGCTTCCAGTAGCTTGCCCTCGGACTCAAACTTTTTAACCTGAGCCTGCATCTCTGAGTATATCTCGCCGACCGAGCGTTCAAGCTTGTCGGGAGAAATGACATAGTGCGACGCGGGATATACGGCGACGTGTGACAGCACGCTTATTATCTCGCCCGTCAATGCCTGAATTTCACAAATCCGCTCGATTTCGTCGCCGAAGAACTCGACGCGCACGGCTCTTTCGTTTGAATATACGGGGAAAATCTCTACGACGTCGCCGCGAACTCTGAACTTGTTTCTCGTAAAGCTTATATCGTTCCGTTCGTACTGAATCTCGACAAGCTTGGCTATGAGGTCGTCGCGGGATTTTGTCATGCCGGTGCGAAGCGAAATCACCATGCTTCTGTAATCTATGGGGTCGCCGAGGCTGTAAATGCAGGAAACGCTCGCCACAATAATAACGTCCCTGCGCTCGGAAAGCGCCGACGTGGCTGAGTGGCGGAGCTTGTCGATTTCGTCATTTATGGCGGAATCCTTTTCGATATAGGTATCGGTTGTGGGGATATACGCCTCCGGCTGATAGTAGTCGTAGTAGGAAACAAAATATTCAACCGCGTTTTCGGGAAAGAATTCGCGGAACTCGCTGCAAAGCTGCGCGGCAAGCGTTTTGTTGTGTGCAAGCACGAGCGTGGGACGGTTGACGGCGGCAATAACGTTTGCCATAGTAAACGTCTTGCCGGAGCCGGTGACGCCCAGCAGCGTCTGCTCAAGACAGCCTTTGTTCAGACCGTTGACAAGCGCTTCAATTGCCTGAGGCTGGTCGCCCGTCGGCTTATAATCCGAATGCAGAATAAATTTATCCATTTTATAACCCCGAAACATTCAAGTCAGATTATTTTGGCGCCTTTCAGGCACGAAACAACCTGGGAAATGCTTTCTTCGCTTACACGGTCGCCGCCGTTTAACATCAAATCAAGCATATCTTTTTCATCTACGGTTTTGTCGGGCTTTTCCGAAAGCTTTTTGCCTACTCCCTTTGACATGGAGGACATCATATATTTGTTCAGTCCGTGCAGCTTGTTGATGTCAAATCCGCCCTGAAGGTAGAACACGGGAACGATGCCGATATGATTCTGATTTTTAATCTTTTCCGTCGACTGTGAACCGGGCGTGCCCATTCCGACCGCGCAGACAGCCTTGACGTCAAAATTCTTCGCGGCTTTTTTATATCCCTTGATAAACCCCGCCATCAGCCAGCCCAAGTAGATGATTTCATCACCCTTTGCCAATGCGCTTATGGCTGTTTTAAGGTCGTAGACGGGCAGCCCCGCTTTTTCTGAAAGTATTTCGGCGCACTTCTTCGTAAAACCGCTTTCGGAGGTGTAGACAACAGCTTTCATAGATAAATCCTTCCTTTACATATTAAATATAATCCCGAATTTAGGGCTTTCCGCCATGGAAAACAAATCGTTACCCGATACAATCACATGGTCGAGCATTCTGATGTTTACATCCGAAAACAGCCTGAACACCTCTTTTGTCGTGACGATGTCATTCTGGGACGGAACAGCCATGCCGTTCGGATGATTGTGCGTAAGAATGACGGACGAGGCGCTGTTCCTGAAGGCTGTTTCAAGCAGCGTTCGCCTGTCGATGCTGACACTGTTTTTTGAGCCTATCGAAACCTTGCAGCAGTTTATGAGAAGACCGCCGTTGTTGAAGCACAGGAGCTTTGCCGTTTCGCTCGTTTCGCTGATATACTCTGCCCGTATGTAGTCAAGCAGCGACTTCCGGTCGGTAAACGTTACTCTGTCGGGAATCATATCGGAAAAATATCGCTTTGCAAGCTGCGGCAGCATCGTAAGGAAAACAGCCGTATACGAACCGACGCCCTTTACCTTGACAAGCTCCTCGTAAGGCGCGTCAAGCACGGACGACAGTGAACCGAAGGTTTCAAGCAGGCGGTGCGCGGTTTCGTTCGTATCGCCGTATGGCTGGGAATAAAAAAGGACAAATTCGAGAACGTTGTGGTCGGGGAAGCCGGCGAGTCCGCTTTTCATAAACCTTTCGCGCACGCGTTTGCGATGGTCACCGTGTAAATTTTTATCCTTTACGCTTTCCTTACCCATAGTCATACATACCTTTTAGTCAGATTGTTAACGGCAGAATTTTACGGAAAAAACGATATCAAACTATATTGTACCTTCTGACGTAAGTAATATCAAGTGGTTTTAAAAAAAAATAAAAAATACGGGGCTGCATCAAACTATGGTGCAGCCCCGAGTATGCGTCAATACTCAATCTTCGTTTTCATCATCAGCTTGGTCCGGCGAATCGCCGTAATTATCGTAGCTGTATCTGTACCCGTAACCGTATTCGTAGCCGTACCGACCGTTCACGTTACGTCTGGAATAATGGCTGTAAAGACGCTTGATGCTTGTCGGAGTTACGTTGTTATATACGCAGCCTATTATTTGCGCCTTGCCGTTTGAAAGGTCGACAAGCGCTGACCTTATTTTCGCTACGGGCAACTGGTCCTCGCGGATGACCATAATAAGAGCGTCGGCGTAGTTTGTGATGATGGAGGCGTCCGTCACCACTCCCGCGGGAGCTGTATCGATTATGACAAAATCGAACTCGCTTCGCACAGCCTTTATGATTCTTTCCATCTGTGTTGTCGAAAGAAGCTCCGTCGGCTCCGAAACGGCGCTTGTGCCGGCAAGCAGGAATATCTTATGCTTTTCGATATATCTTATCGCCTTTTCAAAGGAGCCCGTGTCGAGAATTACGTCGGGGAGTCCGTGACCCTTGTTTTCCTTGACGTTCGTAAGCCCCAGCATTTTGCATATTGAGGGCTTCCTCAAATCGGCGTCAATAAGCAGAACGGAACGGCCGTTTTGTGCGAGCGAGATTGCAATATTTGTGGCAACCGTTGTTTTTCCTTCGCCTTCGCCTGTGCTTGAAACGATAAACACCTTGTATTTATGCTTCGCGGAAAGAGCCTCAACTCTTGTCCTCAGCGCCTTGTAGGTTTCGATAAACGCAAAGCCGGCGGTGCGGTTGTTCATGAGAATCGGGTCGTCGTACGCGCTCTTTTTGTTTTTCTTCGCATTCTTCCTGTAAGCTTTTGAAACTACTCCGAGGACGTTGATGTCAAGCCTTGAGCCGATTTCTTCGACGCTTTGAATAGTATCCTTCATCAGATTTGAAACAAGAATAGCAATAAGCGAAATCACAATGCCGGCAAACCCGCCGATAACGGCGTACCGTATGCCCGATATATTCGCGTCGGGATTGACAGGCACATTAGGCAGCTCGCATACAGATAGGGTGGAGTTTGTGAAGCCCGCCTTTTCCACGACGGAGCCGAAATTCTCAATTACCGAAACGGCAAGGTTATAGGACTTCGCGCTGCTGTTTGTCTTTATGTCCATAACAATGATGTTGGTGTTTGAAACGGTGGACATCGCAATCGCCTTGCGTACGTATTCAACGGTAATGTCCGGAATCCCGCAGGTGGCGGCGACCTTCTCACACAGTGTTCGGCTTGAAAGAATATACTTGTATGTGTTTGCCATAGTTATTGAGGCGTTGATGTCGCTGCTTGAATATGACTCCTCTGTAGACAAAGGTCTGTTGGCGACAACAAACGAAATGCTTGAGGTATAAGTCGGCGCCTTTGTAAGCTCGCCTGTCAGAAACCCGCTGCTTACGCCGAACACCCCGACGAGCAAAAACACCCACCATTTTGTCAAAACTATTTTTGCAAGATACGCGACGTTGATTTCAATGCCGTTTTGTGCTCTTGCAGAATTTTTTCTATTATCCAATACACCCAACTCCCAACAGGTAACCGGCAGTTATCCGAGCTTTCTCTCGGCTTTTTCGTTAACGGTGGTCGCGGCAAAAGCCGAGGCGATAACAAGGTGAACCTGCATTTTATAATAATTAACCATACCGTATTCAAAAATAACCAACAGTAATATGAGCGGAAGATAAAGCAGAGCGGTTTTATGACCGTTCAGCGTCTGCTTAATCAACCTGATAAGCAAATACAAATAAAACCAATAGTATACGACAAGACCGACAACTCCGAGGTCGGCTGCAATTTCAAGATAATTGTTGTGGGCATATGTGAAAATGTTACCCATAAGCCTGTTCAGATACCCGAAATTGTTTATGCCGTGCCCGATAACGGGCTTTTCAAAAAAGAATGATTTTGCAAGATTAATATACGTCTCGCGGAGAGCAAGGCTGCTGTCGGAATTTTTGTCGTTCATGAAAAAGCTTATCATGCTGTCAAGACGAACACCGATGGACTGATAAAGCTGAGGTATCTCGTAAATAAGGATTACGGAAAGTATAACCAGACATATGCTGATAAGAAGGCGTAAAACATAGTTCTTCGCGCGATAATTAAAGGCAACAATCATAATGATTGAAAGCACGCACATAAACAGGGCTTTTCTGGAGCTTGTAAGTATTGCGGTAAGGAAACTTACGGCGCTCAAAATGTACATGAGGTGTTTGCCTTTTACAAAAGCTTTATAAAATGAAATGATGAAGCATATTGACAACGCCAGGCCCACGTCGTTTGTATTATATCCTGTTACGGAGCCGATAAATCCGTCGAACCACTTGGTGTAAGGAGTTTTTACAAAGATATAAATAATCAGATAAAAGCTTGCCGCAATTGTGGTATTAAGGTATATATCAAGCCGCTCGTCGTTGTCTATATAATAAAACACACATGTCGTAACGGCAAGAATCTGCAAAAGTCTTGAGAGCGGCTCGGCGGAGGAGGTAAACGATTCGGCCCAGAGGCAGGAAACGACGCAAAGCATAAAAAACAGCCCGTACCATATTGTGTTGAGAGGTATGAATATTTTTTTCAGACCGTTTCCCTTAAATATGATGCCGAGCGATGAAACCCCGACGAAAAGGAAAAAAACAAAATAATAAAAGTAATTGTTTGTGTCGTTAAAGTTTCCGTAGCATATGCAGGAAAGCATAAAGAGAAAGAAGCTACAGCTCCACACAACGTCCCAGACGCTGTTTGTGAAGCTAAGTTTCAGTAAGCCGTTTTTATACTCAAACATAAGCTGTTACCGTGCGTGAAACCCGCCGCCGCTTATTTCTTCGGCAAAGCGCCTGTAATTGTTTTCCGCACAGAAGTTCTCCTCCCAGTGATGACGCGCGTTTTGCCGGAAAGTGTGATAATCCCCGGGATTCATCAGCGCGAAGCTCTTTATTGTATCGGAAAGCATACTACACTCAAAATCGGACGGAATCAGAATGCCCGTTATTCCGTTTATCACTATTTCGCCCGTACCCCCGACATCGGTCGCTATGGCGGGAATGCCGAAGGAGGCGGCTTCCATTATTGAAACGGGAAGTCCCTCGTTGTAGCTTACGTTAATAAAAACGCAGAACGGACTGCTGCTGTACAGTTCCAACACATCGCTGTTTGACAAATTGCCGGCAAACGTCACATCCATAAAGCAGGAAAGCCTGTCCGACATAGCCTTCAGCTTTGAGAGCGCCGGTCCGTCTCCGATATGCGTCCATGAAAGATTTATGCCGCTGTCCTTAAGGAGTGAAAGCGATTCGACGAGCCTGTCAAGACGCTTGACGGGAACAACGCGCGAGCAGGTAACGATACGGAACGTGCCGCCGTCGGGAACGGGGCCCGTTTTAAAGTCGCGGGTGCCGAGATAGGAGCAACGTATTTTCTCCGCCCATTTAGGGTATTTTTCCGATAAATAGTTTTTTCCGTGCTGCGAGCAAACATACAGCGCGTCAAGCTTTGATAAAAGCAGGCTGCGGTCCGGCAGATAGTTCAGGGCATTCGCATAATCGTAGATATCGTATCTGTGCCCCCTTGAAACAAGGCGGACGTTACGGTGGCTATTGCTTAAATAACTTTTCAGCAGAGCGCCAGTCAGGGCCGTTGCAAAAAACCAGTAGCTGTAAATAACGATTTCATCAAAGCAACTGAAATCCGTTTCCCCGGAAAACTTTTGAATTTCTTTAAAATGCCTTGCCGAGCGTGACTCAACGTATCTGCGGAAAAGCCGACGCTTCGGCGAAAAGCCCGCCTCCGCCTTATCTTCCGGAAATTCCTCGAAAACAATGGTTTTGAAAAATACCGCGCGCAGGACATCAAAAATTCTTGAAAGGCGTTTGTCAGACGGAGAGACACTGCGGCTTTCGGCGCAATGAGGCAGTTTCCTCGGCTCTTTTCCGTCGGCATCGACGGCGAATACTATGATTTTATCAAAGAAATCCGCATGATACGGAAGCTCGCTCTCAATAAAAGGCTCGACCGTACCATACGGAAAACCCGCTGTTATCAGTATCAGGCATTTTTTCACTTTCGAGCAAATCCTTCCGCCGTATTGCTTAATACGAGTTCGCGTTCAGCTTCGCTTGCATACTCCTCACTGTACGTAGCTTTGCCGGCCTTTAACCTGTTGCCAAACAGGTTTCTTGCTTCTCTGTAAAAGAAAACGGGAGAAATGCGTATAGCCTTAACGCCGTATTTTATGTAGTCAAGCGTATTTCCGCTTCTTTTTGACGTTACCGACAAAACGGCGTAATGGCGGAAATCAAGGTAACGCTTTTCCTCGTCGCTCAGCATGTATGATTTTGTCTGTTTAAGCTTATATAGACGGTTTTCGCCGTTGATTTTGTTTTGACCTAAGGAAATCCGCTCGCCGTCGTGGAGATACTGAATTATATACGAAACGGGAAGATAGCCGATTTTGGTGTCAAACTCTATCATTCGCCACATCAGCATAAAATCCTGCCCCATCGGAACGTCGGAAAAGCCGCCCGCGGCAAGGATTGAAGAACGCTTGACCATAAAGGTGGACGTAGGACCGAGCGAGTGAAGTATATGCTGGCGCATAAGCTCGTCGTTTGAGCAGTCGGTGACATAGTTGTGGCGGCGGTATTCGAAAAGCTTATCGTTGTTGTCGTGAAGATAAACATCAGTAAACGACATTTCAAGGTCGTTTTCAAGCATAAACCGCAACTGAACCTCAACCTTTTGCGGAAGATATATGTCGTCGTCGTCAAGGAAAGTGATGTAGCTGCCGGTGGAGCATTCGATTCCTTTGTTTCGCGCGGGTCCCCCGCCCAACGGGCGTTCGTTCTGAACGTATATCACACGTCTATTGTTCTTATAACGTCTCATGGCGACCGATGTGTGCTTACGGTCGTCGCTGTCGGGGGCGTTATCGTCAACTACAACAATTTCAATATTACTGTAGGTTTGTGCAAGAACCGAATCAACAGCCCTATTGAGAAAGTGCGGGCGCTTGTGTGTCGGAATAATTACACTTACCTTTTCAATCAAAATAAACCTCTCCTGACTTTTGTTGTATAGCCCTGTCATTTTATCATAATAAATTAAAATTGTATATACATTAATACAAAAAAAATAATGAAAAAATGTATAAATTACGGCATTTTTTCCTGTTTTTTATCAGGAATTATCCGTGTTATCATCGGCGCCGCCGGGGGTATCGTCGCTTTCTTGAGGAGCCGGTTCTTCAACAACCGCTTCGGAATTGCCGGCGACGCCGTCACTGACCTCCTGCGGCTCAACAACGTCGTTTACGTCAAAAGCAAAGCCTTCGTCAAAGCTTTCGGGCAAATCGCCAGTAAAATCCTCTCCGGCCGCTTTTTCAAGGGCGAGCTTCTTTTTACGTCTCAACGAGGAGAGAACAAGGAAAATAATGACTGCCGCGAGAGTTGACGCCGAAACCGCGCAGCCGAACATAAAGCCGACAGGCGAGTAATCCATCGTGATTGTATGAGTACCCGGTGTGACGCTTACGGCAAGCAGGGCGTCGGCAAGCTTGATATATTTGTCGCGGCTTACGCGGACGCCGTCAATATATATTTTCCAGCCGTCGTCGTAGGGGATGGAGGTGTAAAGAATGCTCCGCTCGGGCGCCGTGAAGACGCCGGTAATGTGTGTGTCATCAAACCTGTTTATTATAATCTGACCCTGACGGAGAATTCTGTATCCCGCCTCAAAAGCTTCCATGTCGATGCTGCAGGCGAAGATATTTACGCTGCCGGAGTTGCTTTCGTCGTTGAGGGGCACGGTTACAAGAACGTCTTCTCCGGCTTCGCAGATGCCGAGGTCGAGAATATAAGCCTCGTCAATATCCTGGCTTCTGTCGAAATTTGCGTGGGAAACGCTTATGGAGTCCACACTGCGGGATTTGACATAAAGATAGCAGTTCTGTGTTTCTATTGGCGTAAAGGTAAAGGTAACGCTGCCTTCGTAGGAGTCGTTCTCCTTTATGAACGAAAGTATGCCCGTATCAAGCCCCGCGTAAAACTCCTGAATATTGTCGTATCTGACGTCAACAAGCTCCATTTTGTTGAATACGCCGTCAATGCCCGTTGCCTTGTAAAAGAAGTCGGACTGAACCTCAAACGGGTTTTCGCTGTCGTGTACCCATCCCTTGACGGCGGAATCAACGCTGAAGATAACGGGCAGACTGTAATTGTTTTTGTAAGCGTCAAAACGGTTGTTTGTGAATATTTTCGTGTATATCCGCCTGTTGTCGAGATTTACGGTTTCAGAGTTGTCTACAATATACTTAAGCCCCGTAATCGCGTTGTAAACGGGCGTCTGCGGATTATATGTGAAGCTGTTGATATAATTGCCGTAAATGCCGAGATGGCTTTGAAGGTTTGACAGCCTCTCGGGAGCCATCGAAGAAAAGACGGAAATGCCGTTATAGTTATACCATGCCGGGTCCATTCTTGTTCGAAGGTTCGTCAGCTCCATACGGTAAAGACCCTTGTCGTAGGCGTCAAGCTCGGACTTGATATCGACAAAGTCGCCGTAATCGCCGGCGTAGCTTTCCTTTGTCTGGTTCATAATATAGTGCTTTGTGTTCGCAATGGCCGATTCCGATATCACGCAGCAGAGCAGAAGAAGGGCAAGCGACGTTTCCTGATATTTTTTTGTCCGGAAAAGACAAAGAATAAGCGTGTAAAGAACGGCAAAAGCAAGACTGACAAGAACGGTGTAGGTGTCGACGTTCTTTGAGCCTATCTCCTGAACGAAAACAATAAAAAACACTACGCCGAGCCCCGAAAGGAATATCTCCTTGCCGGAAAGCTCGTGAAGACGCTCAAACGCCTTTACGGCAAGCACCAGAAGGAAAAACGAATACATATAGGAAAATCTGTATGGCAGGTCGTTGGGGAAATGAAGCCCGTGCCAGATATAGTTGAGATAATTCAGATTAAAGCTGAAATACAAAACTCCGAGGAGTGTAACGGAAAGTGTTTTTTCCTTGAGCGATATGGATTTTGTGAGGAGGTAAACGGGCACGAGAATAACGGCAAGTATTCCGCAGTATGCGTTCGGCAGAACGTCTTCGCCGCTGCTGCGTATTGTCGGCTCAAGGCTCGCAAGGTGGTTTGCGAGAAAATCAAAAATGGAATAATAAAACTTTTCGTCGCTCGGCCATGAGCCTGAGGTTGCCGAGCATGTGCGCAGAATGAACAATGTCGGCAGCAGTGCGAACAACGCGAGCAGAGCGGCTGTTACAGAGGCAAAGGCAAAAACAAATACCGCTCTTATAAAACGCGAGTTCTTTATTTTGGCAAAGGAGCTTTTTCCGCCGTTTTCAACAACGGAGGCGTTAATGGGATAAACGGAAAAATACCTGTACAAAAAGTACAGAACGGAGAAAAAGCAGACCATCATGGCCATGTAGTAGTTGCTCACGAGCGTAATCGACAGGGTAACGAGGTATAAAAGCCACTTTCTTTTGTCGATTATGCGTTCGATTCCGAGTATTACAAGCGGAAAGAGCACCATCGCGTCGAGCCACATGACGTTCCAGTAATAAGCGATAAAAAAGCCGCAGAACGAATACAGGACGCCGAAGGCTGCGGAAACATGGTCGTGGCGTCCGATGGATTTCTTAATGTAGTAGCAAAAGGCTGCCGAGGAAAAGGAGCATTTGAGTAAAATCATAAGAGCTATTGAATCTACAACGCCCGCGTGGTCGAAAAATAGTATGACTATCGCAAGAGGACTTGAGAGATAGTTGAAGAAGTTACCGAGAAAGCTGCCGCCCATGCCGGTATTCCACGAATAAAGCAGGCTGCCGCCGCCCTTTATGCGCTCGTAAAGCTCTGCAAAAAGCGGACCGTACTGGTGATAAAGATCCATTCTGAGAATAGTTTTGTCGCCGAAGGGCTTTACTTCAAAGCAGTAGAACACGAGCATCATAATTATTACGGAGCAGAAGAACGAAAGCAGGACAAAGGAGTTTTCGCTGAAAAGCCTTTGAAGCCGGCTTTCTTTCTTCTGCGTGTTCTTCGTGGCAAAACTGTCGGTTCTAAACATTATTTTACAATCCTTCCAACACAAAAATCCAAAATGGATTATAACAAATTAAATGTGTACTTGCAAGGGAAAAAAACCAAATTATCAGATTGTTCATAATTCGTGTTCTAATTCGGGACAAGATGAAATAGATTTATTGTGTACAACCGTGAAATCGTGAAAGACAAGTATTACATATGCTTTCTGCGGGAGGACGGACAAAGAAATGAGCCACAAATTTGACGAAGCGTCGGGATGCCTGACTGCGGCTGTTCGTCAGAATCTTGAATTGATTGACCGGAACGTAAAAAAAAGCGTCTGGGAAATACGTCTGCGCGCAGGCTCACCCGTTATGCTGTTCGGCTCCGACGGCCTGCAATTCGTAAGCGGCGGCGGAGAACTTCGAAAAACGGCGCCGGCAGGGTGCAGGGTCGTCACAAGGCATGAACTTGAAGCCGTATTTTCAAAGCTGTGCGACTATTCCATCCACAGCCACGAGGATGATATCAGAAACGGCTTTATCTCCGTGGAGGGGGGGCACAGAGCGGGCATATGCGGCACTGCCGTTACGGACAACGGAATTATAAGAGGGATACGAAACATATCGTCTATAAATCTTCGCATAGCGCGCGAAAATCCGGCGGCGGCGTCCGAGATATGCAGCAGGCTTTTCTATAAGGGATTATGCGGCGTAATCGTCGCGGGGGCGCCGTCGACAGGCAAAACGACTATGCTGCGCGACCTTGCGCGCAGGCTTTCGGGAGGTCTGACGGGACGCGCATATAAAACGGCTTTGATTGACGAGCGTGGCGAAATGGCAGCGTCAAGGTACGGTTCCCCGTCTTTTGACGTAGGCTTTTCGGACGTATTTACAGGATACCCAAAGGGCGAGGCGATTATTTCCGCGCTTCGCTCCATGTCGCCTGAAATGGTGATATGCGACGAGGTTTCCAAAACCGATGAGGTTGACGCCATAAGACAGGGCTTCAACTCCGGCGTTTCGTTTGCCGTAAGCGTCCACGCGTCGTGTATAGCGGATATCGTAAAAAGGCCGGTTGCAAGGGAGCTTGTTTGTTCGGGCGCTTTTGAATATATCGTTATGCTGTCATCCCCGGGCGCACCGTGCAGGATAGAAAAAATATACAGAACGGATGAATTGTACAATGAGATACGCGGCGGCAATAGTGACAGCTCTCGTGTTTTCCCTGACGGGGATAAGGAAGACCGTTTTATCGGCGGAAAGAGTAAAACTGCTTGAGCAAATGCTTTTGCTGCTTGTTGCCGTAAGGGGGCGGCTTGAGTATTACCGCGACCCTGTCGGCGAGCTGATTGACATTTTATGTGAAACGGACGGACTTAAGGGGCTTTGCTTCCTTGAAAAGTGCCGGAGACTTGAAAAGAGCGGCATGCCGTTTTGCGAGGCGTGGAAAAAGGCAGTGACCGAAAGCGGGCTTTCCCCGCCGCTTAAAAAATGTGACGTGGAGCAGCTCCTTGCCGCCGGAGCGGCAATAGGCACCGCAAATCTTGACAGTCAGCTCGACAAGCTCAAAATGCACAGTGATTTGCTGAACGGGATAATCGTGCGGGCAAGGTCGGAGGCAGACAAAAACGGAAGGATTTACTCAAGCCTCGGAGTATCGGCAGGCATAATAGCAGGTCTGATGATTTTGTGAGGAATGATAAAGCATGGATATAACCTTTGTGTTTAAAATTGCCGCCATAGGGATTATTGTCGCCGTTATGAACCAGGTGCTGACGAAGTCGGGCAGGGACGAATACGCCACTTTAACGACGATTGCCGGCATAATCGTTGTGGTTATGATGCTCATACCGCAGATGACAAGGCTTTATTCTACGCTGCAATCGGCGTTCGGGCTATGAGCGTTTTAAAGCTTTCCGTATGCGCGGTGCTTACCGTGATTCTGATGCTCACAATAAAAAAAGACCGTGCCGACTTTGCCGTGTTGACAGAGCTTGCGGGAGCGGCTTTTCTGATATTCTACGTCGCCTCATACGCGGCGGAGCTTTCAAAGACGCTTATGTCCCTGCTCAGCTCGGCGGGAATAAACGGCGAATACCTTCGCCTGCTTATTAAGGTGCTGTTTACCGCGGCTGCCGCGGAAACGGCGTCGGCTGTATGCAGGGACAACGGCGCTACGGCGCTCGCCGTCAATGTGGAGCTTGTTTCAAAGCTCATCATCCTTGTCATGTGCGCGCCGATGATTGTAAAAGTAGCCGAGTTTGCCGCCGGGCTAATAGGATTGTAAAAGGAGAACGAAAGTGAAAGCTGTAAGAATAATCCTTTTTACTCTGCTGCTGTGCGCCGCGCTGTCGCCTGTCGCCTGCGCTCGGGATAGCGGGGATTACATAGAAGAACGGCTTGAAACAAGCGGCGCTCGTGAGCTGTTTGACAGCCTTGACGACAGGATAAAAAATCTTCTTGACGAGCTTCAGATAGACGACATAGAATTCGACAGTCTGTTCAACGCTTCCCCGCGTCATATTATTTCCCTGATAATCGGCATTTTCAGAGGAGAAATAAGCGGCCCCGTAAGGTCGCTGGCGGTAATGTGCGGGATAATAATACTCATATCATGCGCCGAAGGCTTTATGAACGGCATGGATAAATCAAAGCCCGTGTTGAGCGCTTTGACGGGAATATTTCTTGTAACAGCCGTAACGGTACCTATATCGAAGGTCATGGCGGCGGCGTCCTCGGCTGTTGAGTTAAGCGGCAATTTTATGCTGGCGCTGATACCCGTACTCGCCGCTGTTATCGCGTCGTCCGGCAACGTGCTTCTCGCGTTTTGCTATAATTCGGCTTCCTTCGTCGCCGCTCAGGGCATGGCTCAGCTCGCGTCGTCGGTTATCGTGCCGTGCTGCGGACTGATAGCCGGAACAGGCGTTATTGACTCCGTTGTTCCCGAGCTTCATATGACCTCCGCCGCGGAATTCATAAAAAAGACGGCGTCGTGGGTTTTCGCCTCGGCCGCAACTCTGTTTACGGCAATATTGACGCTGAAGGGAATGCTTGCAAGCTCTGCCGATACGCTTGCCGCCAAGGGCGTTAAGCTGGCTATCGGAAGCTTTGTGCCCGTCGTAGGCTCACAGCTCAGCGACGCGTACTCGTCGGTTGTGGGAAGCCTGATGATAGTCAGAGCCACCATAGGCACTTTTGCTATTGTCGCGGTTGCGCTTATTAACCTTCCCGTTATAGCGCAGCTTGTATTGTGGATAGCCTCGCTGAAAGCCGCCGCCGTCTGCGCCGACATACTTGAGGTTAAAACGGCGTCGGGGCTTCTGAAAGCGGCGGCTATGTCTCTGTCGCTTTTAAACGTGTGCGTCATCTTCAACGCAGTGCTTTCGATACTGTCGACGGCGCTGGTGCTTCTTATTAAGGCGGATTTATAAAGGATGATTTTATGGACGGCATAAAGGGATGGCTTTTAGGGATAGCTTTCGCCGCTCTTACCGGCGGGATAGCATATATGCTGTCCCCAAAGGGAGCGACTGACAAATGCGTGCGGATTGCCGTATCGCTGTTTATTCTTGTTTCCGTATTTTCGCCGTTTGTCGGCGGCAACGTAATCAGCATAGGCGGTGCTTTCGGCGATATTGAAAACGGCGGCGAGCTGAACGAAAGCCTTTACGAACAGATTGCCGACAACGTATCAGCGGCGGTGACGGTAAAAACAAAGGAAGTTTTAAAGCAGTACGGGCTTGAAGACTGCGGAATCGAGGTAAAGACAACCTTCTCGGACGGGGTGGTTTACGCGGAAAAAATAACGGTCTACTCAAACACCGGCTACGGCGGCTGTGAAAAAGCCATCGGGTCCGAAATAACTAAAAAAACGGGAACGGAGGATGTTGTTCTTGAATAAGATAGTAAGTTTACTGCCGGAAAAGCTGAAAAAGGACAAAAAGCTTCTTGTCATCATGTTTCTCGGTATATTGGCGATTATTCTGCTTTTGCTGTCCGAGATAACGGGCGGCAGGGAGGAAAAACGCGATGCCGACGTACGGACGGAAATAAAACAGGTCGACATTGAAAGCTATTCCGAGGATATCGAAAAACGCCTGACGGAGCTGATTTCCTCAATAGACGGCGCCGGAAGAACACGCGTGATGGTGACGATAAAATGCGGCGCCGAGCAGGTTTACGCTGAAAACGTCGAAATAGAAAACGAGGTTGAAGGCGCAAACGGCATTGAAACGGAGATAAAAAGCAAAAGGGAGGGTGAGTACATAATTCTCAACACAGGCAGCGGCGAAAGCGGCATGTTGTTAAAGGTTCTGCAGCCCGAGATAAAGGGAGTTGCCGTAGTCTGCGAGGGAGCTGATTTCGCTAAAGTCAGAAAAGACGTGACAGAGGCGGTATCCGCGGTTCTCGGAATAAGCTCGGCGAGAATCAGCGTAACAAAAATGGTCACCGAAAATTAATACACAGAAAGGAACATAAGACAATGAACATGATTATCAGGAAAAGACAGCTTGTAACCGCGACACTCGTAATAGCGCTCGGAGCGGCGGTATTCGTGAACTGGTATTACACAAGACCCGAAGCGCAGATATCCGACGCGGCGGGCAACACGACAAAAAGCGTCCGCGAGGCGGAGGAAGCCGACAATCTCGGCGACGCGCAGTATGTAATAGCAAACAGCGGCAAATCGACGGAGGATTTGTTCGCCGAATCCGAGATGAACAGAAGGAAGGCTCACGATGAGGCGGCGGAGCTTTTAAACAGCGTGATCAAGGACGAGGGTTCTTCCGAAGCAGCCGTAAAGGAAGCAACGGCAAAGCTGAAGGAGCTTTCGGAGCAAATCAAGCTTGAGGCGGACGTCGAAACGTTAATAACGGCAAAGACGGGAAGCGACTGTCTTGTAATACTCGACGGCGAAAGCGGGCAGGTTATTGTTCCCTCGGGTATTCTTAATGATACCGTAACAGTGCAAATCAAGGACATAATTCTTAACAAAACGGGACTTTCTTCTAAAAACATCACAATTATTGAATTAAAAGGTTGAGTATTTTAAAGAACGTGTTATAATATACGGAAGAAGGAGGCTCGGAACAAATGCAAGAAAATCTGAAAAGCGTAGACGGTATCGGCAGTCTTGTTATCTCAGACGACGTCATTGCCGCTATCGCGGTTAACGCCGCGAAGGACGTCGACGGCGTAACCGGCTTCGCCACACGAACTCCCGATTTCGTACAGTCTGTTTTTAACATCGGCCGCGACAGCAACAAAGCCGTCCGCGTCGTCAGCAACGAAAACGACATCAAGATTCATATCAACATCGTAATCTCCGACAAAGCAAGAATACCGAAGGTTGCAGCTTCCGTTCAGCACAGCGTCAAATGCGCCGTGCAGAGCATGACGGGGCGCGTCGTCAACAAGGTCAATGTAACCGTAGCCGGAGTGGGTTTTGACGGCGACAGCGCGGAAAAATAGCTATCCGCGTTTATGTGAAAGAGTAAAGGGACGGTACATGACATGACAAGAAAAAAGGCACGTGAGCAGGCGTTTCTTCTTTTTTTCGAGAAGTCCTTTCATCCCGAAACGGATATCGAGGACATAGCGGAGCTTGCTTTTGACAGCGGACTTGTCGAAAACGACGACTATGTCGGGATGATAGCGAAAATAGCGTCCGAAAAGCTTTTTGAAATTGACGAGCTTATCGAAAATAATCTTCGCGGCTGGCGCAAGACAAGGATATCAAAGGTCTCGCTTGCCGTGATGAGGCTTGCTTTGTGCGAAATGCTGTATGTGGACGAGGTTCCCGTCAGCGTTTCGATAAACGAGGCTGTTGAGATGTGCAAGGTTTATTCGGGCGAGGAGGACGCGTCGTTCATAAACGGAGTTTTAGGCACTGTCGCAAAAACGCTCGGCGACAAAAAGGACGGCTGAAATGGGCCTTTTTCTCGGTTTCGATACAAGCAACTACACTACCTCCGCGGCTTTGTTTGACAGCGCTTCACAAAAGGCCGTCGGAGAAAAAAAGCTTCTGCCGGTAAAAGCCGGAGAGCTCGGCATGCGTCAGAGCGACGCCGTGTTTCACCACACAGTTCAGCTTCCGGGTGTTGTCGAACTTCTTTTCGCGAAAGCCGGCCGGAACAAATCAGACATCACGGCGGCCGGAGCCTCCTCACGTCCGAGGGACGCGGAGGGTTCCTACATGCCGTGTTTCCTTGTCGGCGAAAGCGCCGCGAGGTGCATATCCGCGGCAAACGGCAGCCGCCCGTACCTGTTATCGCATCAGGCGGGGCATGTCGCCGCCACTCTTTATTCCGCCGAAAAGCTCGGCATGTTAATGATAAAAGAAAGATTCATGGCGTTTCATGTTTCCGGCGGCACGACGGAGGTCATACTCGTCGTGCCCGACGAAGAAAAGGTAATAAAATGCACGCCGCTTCTTTCAACGCTTGACCTTAAAGCCGGACAGGCAATAGACAGAACGGGCGCCTTGCTCGGGCTGCCGTTTCCTTCCGGCAGATATCTGGACGAGCTTGCCTGCAAAAGCGACAGAGATTTCAAAATAAGCGTTAAGCTGAAAAACGGCTGCTGCAGTCTTTCGGGGCTTCAGAACAAATGCGAAGCGATGAAAAAACGCGGCGAAAGCGACAGCGACATTGCCCGTTATTGTATTATGTGTATTGCCGAAACGCTTGACAAAATGGCGGAGTATTCGCTTAGTAATTTCGGTGATATGCAGCTCGTTTTTTCGGGCGGCGTTATGTCAAACAGCATAATAAGAAAGCGGTTTACGGAAAAGTACGGGGCAATATTCGCCTCACCGGAGCTTTCATCCGACAACGCCGTGGGAATAGCCGTGCTCACATCGCTGGCGGCGGAGAAAGGGCGAAGGATATGAACACCCCTCTTTTGACTGTTACGCAGCTTAACACATATGTAAGGTCAGTTCTCGACAGCGACAGAAACCTTAACAACGTTTTTGTCTGCGGTGAAATATCCAACTTCACAAATCATTACAGAACAGGTCATTATTATATGACGCTCAAGGACAGCGGCGCTTCAATACGCGCCGTAATGTTCAGAACGGCCAATATGCGGCTGCGGTTTATGCCCGAAAACGGTATGAGCGTTGTGGCAAGGGGCAGGGTGTCCGTTTACGAGCGTGACGGACAGTACCAGCTTTACATTGACGACATGCAGCCCGACGGCATCGGGGCTTTAAGCATCGCGTTTGAACAGCTCAAGTCAAAGCTTGCCGCCGAAGGTCTTTTTGACGAGGCACGCAAAAAGCCAGTTCCGAAAATCCCGCTGCGCGTCGGTGTTATAACCTCGCCGACAGGCGCCGCCGTGCGCGACATCATAACAGTTCTCGGAAGGCGTTTTCCGATGGCGGAGGTAATACTTTGCCCCGTTCAGGTTCAGGGGGCGTCCGCCGCCCCTCAGATTGCCGCCGCCGTAAAACGCTTTAACAGGGAAAAACTTTCAGACGTTCTTATAGTCGGCAGAGGAGGCGGCTCTTTGGAGGAACTGTGGGCGTTTAACGAGGAAACGGTGGCTCGCGCAGTGTCCGGCTCGGAGATTCCCGTGATTTCCGCTGTCGGTCATGAAACCGACTTCACAATCTGCGATTTCGCCGCCGATTTAAGGGCGCCTACGCCGTCCGCCGCGGCGGAGCTTGCGGTGCCGGACGCAGCCGAACAGCGTGCTTACCTAAGCGGTCTGCTCTTACGCTGCAGAAGGGTACTCGAAAACGAAATAGCCTCAAAACGCGCATACTTAAAACGGCTTGAGATGTCGCCCGACCTTACAAGCAGAAAGGCAATGCTTGACGGTTACAGGCTACTGCTTGACAGGTATTCAACCACAATGGAGGCTTCTCTGCTCGCGATGATTTCCGGCGGAAGAAGCAATCTGAAATTTTTTGCGGGGAAGCTTGACACGTTAAGCCCCTTAAAGGTGCTGGGCAGGGGATACGCCATCGCTTCAAAGGACGGGCGTTCCGTGTCGAGCGTCAGGAGTCTGTCGGCGGGCGACGGTCTGTCCGTCAGGCTGTCCGACGGTATTCTTGAATGTGCTGTTACTTCCGTAAAGGAGAGTATATAATATGGCAAAGCCTTCATACGAGGAATCAATCAAGCGGATTGAAAATATAGTCGCCAAACTCGAGGGCGGAAGTCTGCCGCTCGACGAGGCGCTTAAGCTTTTTGAAGAAGGGACAAAGCTCGTTTCCTACTGCAGCAAAAGCCTTGACGAGGCGGAGCAGAGAATAACCGAGCTTACGGAGGAAACGGATGCCGGGAATTGAGGATTACACGGCGCTTGTAAACGCGGAGCTTGAAAAGGCTGTTCCCGAAAACGGAGGTATTGTCTGCGACGCGATGCGGTACAGCCTGCAAAACGGCGGAAAAAGAATCCGCCCTGTGCTTGCACTTGAATTCTGCCGCGTCTGCGGCGGCGACATTCATTCTGCCCTGCCGTTTGCGTGCGCTGTCGAGATGATACACACTTATTCGCTGATACACGATGACCTGCCCTGCATGGACGACGACGGGCTTAGAAGGGGTAAGCCGTCGTGCCATGTCAGATACGGCGAGGCTTTTGCCCTGCTCGCGGGTGACGCACTGCTCACGCTGGCGTTTAAAACACTGATGACAGCTCCGCTGCCGCCCGAAAGACGAGCCGAGGCGTGCCTGCTGCTATCTGACGCCGCGGGCTATTCCGGCATGGTGGGCGGTCAGGAGCTTGACCTGTTGAATGAGGGTAAAAAAGTAACCGCCGAAGCTCTGCGGGAAACCGACGCCCTGAAAACGGGCGAGCTGATAAGAGCCGCGTGCCTTCTGGGCTGTATCGCGGCAGGCGCTGACCAGAAGCAGCGCGAAGCCGCAGCCATATACGCCGAAAACATCGGTCTTGCGTTTCAGATAACTGATGATATACTTGACGTAACAGGCAGCACGGAAACATTAGGAAAGCCCGCCGGAAGCGATGAGGAAAACGGCAAAAGCACATACGTTTCACTGCTCGGTCTTGAAAAATCAAAAGAGCTTGCCGCAGAGCTTACGCAAAGGGCAGTTGCTTCACTTTACGTTTTCGGCGCGGAAGGCGGTTTTCTAAGTGAACTCGCGTACGCGCTTATACAAAGAAAAAACTGATTTTCATGAGGCATATAGATGTGTGAGATAAAGTATCTTAACAGAACAGAATCGCCCGATTTTGTAAAAAAACTAAGCGAAACGGAAATAAACGAGCTTTGCTCGGAGATTCGCGAGGTGCTTATAGACACCGTTTCGCAAAACGGCGGTCATCTTGCGTCAAACCTCGGCGTTGTGGAGCTTACCGTCGCGCTTCACAAAACGTTCGATTCGCCTAAGGACAGGATAATCTGGGACGTGGGACATCAGATTTACACGCACAAGCTGCTGACAGGTAGGTTCCCCGAGTTTTCGACGCTCCGAAAAGAGGACGGATTATCGGGCTTTTCAAGGCCATCCGAAAGCGTTCACGACGTATTTTTCAGCGGCCATTCGGGAACCTCCGTTTCCTCCGCGCTCGGCGTCGCGTCTGCCAACGCGATAACCGGCGACGGCGGCTTCGTAGTAAGCGTCATAGGCGACGGCTCCTTTACCGGTGGAATGGTTTATGAGGCGATGAACAACGCCGGACGTTCAAACACGAAGCTTATTGTCATACTAAACGAAAACGAAATGTCAATATCGCATAACGTAGGCTCGCTTGCGCGTTACCTTGCCGTAATCCGATCAAAGCCCGAATATTACAGGATGAAGGAAGAAACGGAAAAAGCGTTAAACAAAATACCGGTTATCGGTAAAAGAACGGTTGACAATTTATCAAGGCTCAAGACGATAGCAAAGGAAACGCTGTACAAAAGCAACCTTTTCGAGGACCTCGGCTTCCGTTATATGGGGCCCGTCGACGGCCATGACGTTAATCTGCTCTGCGAGGCTCTCAATACGGCAAAGCTAATAAATATGCCCGTTCTGCTTCATATCTGCACCACAAAGGGCAAGGGCTACGACTATGCCGAGCGCGAGCCGGGTAAGTTCCACGGTGTGCCGCGCTTTGATATCGAAACGGGCGAGCAGGTAAGCGTCGGCTCAAGCTTTTCAACGGTTTTCGGCGATTTTATGTGCGAAACTGCAAGAAAAGACAAAAACATTTGCGCCATAACCGCCGCGATGTCCATCGGAACGGGGCTTCAGGGCTTTGAAAAGGAGTTCGGGGATCGCTTCTTTGACGTGGGAATAGCCGAGGAGCATGCCGTAACCTTCGCTTCCGGGCTGTCGAAACAGGGGCTAAAGCCTGTTGTGGCCATATATTCCACATTTTTGCAGCGCGCCTACGACCAGATAATCCACGACGGCGCGCTTCAAAAGCTGAAAATGGTTCTTGCGATTGACAGGGCGGGCTTTGTCGGCGAGGACGGAGAAACGCATCAGGGCTTGTTCGACGTCGCTTTCCTGAACAGCGTTCCCGATATAACCGTCTATTCGCCCTCCTGCTTTAGTGAGCTTAAAGCCGACCTTACAAAAGCCCTTTACAGCGACAAGAACGTTGTTGCCGTAAGATATCCGCGCGGCGAGGAAAATGCGTTTCCGAAGGATTTCAGCTTTTCGCACGGCGATTTCGACGTTTACGGCGACGAACGCGCCGACACGGCCGTTATTACATACGGCAGGATATCGGCCTTCGCCGCGGAAGCAGTCAACAGGTTGAAAAACCGCGGCATAAACGCAAAGCTTATAAAGCTCAACAAAATAAAGCCCGTGCCGCGTGAGGCTGTCGACAGCGTTCTCGGCTGCCGCTGTGTATGCTTCTTTGAGGAGGGCGTCAGAAGCGCCGGCGTGGGCGAAAAAACAGCTCTGATGCTGCTTGAAAAGGGATTTAAGGGCAGCTTTGAGCTTACGGCTGTCAACGACTGCTTTGTTTCTCAGGCGTCCGTCACTTCACAGCTTAAAAAATACCGCCTTGACGCCGCAGGTATTGAAGCCGTCGTCTGCAGGCTCGTTCAGGACAATATGGGGAATCAATATGTGCGACAGAAAAAGGCTTGACTCCGAGCTGCAAAAAAGAGGGCTTGTTCCGTCCCGTGAGAAGGGGCGCGCGTTAATAATGGCGGGACAGGTTTATGTAAACGGTCAAAAAGCAACAAAAGCTGGACTTTTTATAGATGACAGTGATATAATTGACGTCAGAGAGAATAAAATTCAGTACGTCAGCAGGGGAGGGCTGAAGCTTGAAAAGGCCGTTGCCGATTTTAAGCTTGAGCTAAAAGGAAAGACATGCATCGACGTCGGCGCCTCGGCGGGCGGCTTTACCGACTGTATGCTTCAAAACGGAGCCGCGAGGGTTTACGCCGTCGACGTCGGATACGGTCAGCTTGCGTGGAAGCTTCGCTCCGACGAGCGCGTAACGGTGCTTGAACGTACAAATTTCCGCTATGTTACGGACGGGCAGATACCAGAAAAAGCACATTTTGCGAGCGTCGATGTTTCGTTTATATCGCTTAAGCTGATACTACCCGTGCTGCGCGGCTTTTTAACCGACGGCGGCGAAGCCGTCTGCCTTATAAAGCCGCAGTTCGAGGCAGGCAGGGAACACGTAGGCAAAAAGGGCGTCGTCCGCGACGAAAGTGTGCATGTCAGGGTTGTCGCCGACATCTGCGAATTCGCGCAAAACAACGGTTTTTGCGTTAAGGGGCTTACATTTTCGCCCGTCAAGGGGCCTGAAGGAAATATAGAATATCTTATGCATATCATTAAGTCCGAAGCTGCCGTTATCGAAAACGGCGGTTATTTATCCGAAATTGATATTAAAGAGCTTGTCAGGCAGTCGCACGACGAGCTGACGGACGGCTGATATAAATGAAAATCACCATAATACCGAATCTAACGAAAGAGAACGCGCGGCAGGTCACGCTCGAGATTTGCTCCGAGCTTAAAAAGCTGGGCGCCGATATCGTTTTCCCCGAAAGCTACGGTGCCGAATTCGAAGAAACGAAGGCTCTTGTTTTATCCGAAAACAAGGCTCTTTCCGAATGCGACATAGTAATAGCCGTCGGCGGCGACGGAAGCATTCTTTTTGCTGCAAAAAAGGCGATGGCGTTCGGCAAGCCGGTGCTCGGAATAAACGCCGGCCGTCTTGCGTTTATGGCAGGGCTTGAGCAGCAGGAGCTCAAGCTACTCAAAACTTTGTTTACGGGCGAATACACGGTGGAAAAAAGGATGCTTCTTAAGGCCGAAATACGCCGCGGCGACGAAATAATCTTTCAAAGCCTTTGCATCAACGACGCCGTTGTCATGCGTTCGTCTTCCGTAAACATTATAGGGTTTTCCGTCTACTGCCGCGAAAAATATGTTAACGATTATCTTGGCGACGGCGTTATTTTCGCTACGCCCACAGGCTCAACGGCTTATTCGCTTTCGGCGGGCGGGCCTCTTGTCGAACCGCAAATCGAGAGCATTGTTCTAACGCCCGTCTGCGCCCATTCGCTTTTCGCGCGTTCTATCATCGTTGGCAGCGACGCCGAACTGAGGGTTGAAAAGACAACAGGCGGCGAAATGTCGCTTATATGCGACGGTGTGGAAACGAAAATCCCCGAAGGCTGCAAGGCATACGTTAAAAAAGCCGATGAAACCGTGTCCTTTATAAGCATCAAAAATGAAACGTTTATAGATGTTCTGAAAACAAAGCTTGAGAAGAACGGGGTGAACTGATGAAAAAGAAACGGCTTGAGACAATACTTGAACTTATCGACAGCTATGCGATAGGAACCCAGGAGGAGCTTCTTCAAAGGCTTCGCGAAAGAGGTCTTGAGGTGACGCAGGCGACGGTTTCGCGCGACATCAAGGAGCTTCGAATAGTAAAGACAATGGATTCGTTCGGGCAGTACCGTTACGCGGTTAGCGATAAATCCGAGTCCGACAGGCTGAGCGAAAAATTCCGTTCGATTTTCGAGCATTCCGTAAGGAGCGCGGATTACGCCGGAAACACCCTTGTAATTCATTGCTATACGGGCATGGCGCAGGCGGCGTGCGCGGCGTTTGACTCAATGCGCTGGGAAGGGCTTGTCGGAACGCTCGCGGGCGACGATACCGTTTTTGCTCTCTGCCGCACGGAGGAGCTTGCCGCAAAGATGAAAAAAACAATAAACGAAATCACGGGCAAGGGCGTCAACTAATATTTTGCGGGGTAACGGTATATGCTTCAAAGCATAAAAATTGAAAACATAGCCGTGATACAAAGCGCCGAGATAGAGCTGTCGGGCGGGTTCAACGTGCTCACGGGCGAAACGGGCGCGGGAAAATCAATCATAATAGATTCAATAAACGCCGTACTCGGCGAAAGGACGTCAAGGGACGTCATTCGCTCAGGAGCCTCCGAAGCATATGTAACGGCGTTGTTCACAGGCTGCGGCGAAAAAGCGCTCGGAGCGTTGAAGGAGCTTGATATTGACGACGACGGCGGTGAAATTGTAATTACACGCCGCATTTCCGCCGACGGAAAAAGCTCGTGCAGGGTAAACGGCGTGCCCGTTACGGCGTCCATGCTTAAAGCACTCGGCAGAGAGCTTGTAAACATTCACGGTCAGCACGACAGTCAGGCTTTGCTTATGCCGGACAAGCACTACGCGTTTCTCGATATCGTTGCCGGAAACAGCCCGCTTTTGGACGAATACCACGCTCAATATAACAGACTTGTATCGCTTAAAAAAGAGCTCCTGAGCTTACGCATGGACGACAGCGAAAAAACGCGCAGGCTCGACATGCTCAATTACCAGATAGACGAGCTTAAGCTTTCTCGCATACGTCCCGGCGAGCGTGAGGAGCTCACGGCGAAGAAAAAGCTTTTCCGAAACGCGGAAAAGGTTATTTCCGCCCTGCGCTTCGCTTGCGAGGAGCTTTCGGGCGGCGAGGATTCGGCGGGTGCCGCCGAAAAAGCNNTTCGGCGGCCGATTCAATCGACTGCGCCTCGGAGTATTTTTACGGTTTGAGCGACACCGCCGAGAAGCTCCGCGGATTTTCATACGAAATTGATGATTTCGCGCTTCAAATAAACGAAGCACTTTCGCAAATCGACATTGACCCGTCCGATATGGAGAATGTCGACGAGCGGCTTGACACGCTTTACAGGCTTTCGAGAAAATACGGCGCGACGGAAGAAGATATGCTGGATTATCTTAAAAAAGCCGAAGCCGAAAGAGAAAGCATAGTCCTCTCCGAGCAGCGCATTTCCGAACTTGAAAGAGAGCTTGAAATAACGGAAAAGAATGCGGTATCGCTTGCCGGAAAGCTGACGGAAAGCCGCAGAAAGGCCGCCGTGAAATTTGAAAAGGATGTCAGGGCGGAGCTTGACTTTCTCGATATGCCCGGCGTCAGGTTTGCGGTAAAAATCGAAAAGGCTGCTCTTTCGTCAAACGGAGACGACAGCGTGGAGTTCCTGATTTCGGCAAACCCCGGCGAGGAGCCGAAGCCTATAGCGAAAATAGCCTCCGGCGGCGAGCTGTCGCGTATTATGCTCGCCGTTAAATGCGTTCTTGCCGGCAGGGACGATTTGCAGACAATGATTTTCGACGAAATAGACGCCGGAGTCAGCGGGCGCGCCGCCCGCAAGGTTGCCATGAAGCTGCGCGAGGTTTCAAAGGGAAGGCAGGTAATCTGCGTAACGCATCTCGCACAGATTGCGGCGCATGCCGACGAGCATCTGCTCATAACAAAATCGGTCCGCGACGGAAAAACATACACAGAGGTAACGAGGCTCGGTTTTGAGGGCAGAAAAAGAGAAATAGCAAGAATAAACAGCGGGCTTGACGTAACTGAACTCCAGCTGAAAAACGCTGAGGAAATGCTTAAAGCCGCTTGTGATAAAGGAGAAGATTGAAACATTTTAATTTGG
>DCUB01000013.1 GCA_002329365.1 Ruminococcaceae bacterium UBA1425 | reverse complement strand
GGAATGGTCATAAACATGAAAAAAATTATATATATCATACCGATTATTGTATTGATGCTACTTTCGGGCTGCGGCTCAAAAATTAAGCTGCCCGAAAATCCCGTCGTGTTTGAAACAAAAGTAAACGACAACTATCTTTCCATTGTCCGCGACGACAAAGAATATGTCCCCTTTTGCGCAGTAGAACCGTCGCAGGTCGGAAAATGCATCGGTTATTATGAGAATGACGGGGGCAGGATTTATGTATGCGAATTAAAAGGCCGGNNGACGAATGGATTGTTGACGTTCTTAGCCTTGATAACTGTGACGAGGGCATGATTTTCAGAGAAAAGAATACCAAAGAAATCCCCGACGGATTGTCGTCCGATTATGAATGGAATAAATAAAAAACGTAGTGTATTCCCGGTGAACACACTACGTTTCTGTCTGCTTCGGCAAAACGCCGCTATATAAATCCGCTTAAATCACTCGTTTTTCATAGCCTCGAGTGCGGAAATCCTTACAGCCTTGTTGGCGGGGTAAAAGCCGGAAGCAAGCCCCACAAACAGCGAGAACGCAAGCCCGAAGGCAAACAGCCACACGGGTATTACCGAAAGGCGGGTGGGGGAGGTAAATAGCATTTCATACAGCGACTGCGCGGGGTTGCCCATCATGTCGCTGTGTCCGGCAATATAGTTGATTACGCACGCGACAAGGAAGCTGAGCGCAGCGCCTATTATGCCTCCCAAAAGACCTATAAAGCCTGCCTCCGCCAAGAACACCTTGCGGATGTCGCGGACAAAACAGCCTATTGCCTTCATAACGCCTATCTCCTTTGTGCGCTCGGAAACTGACATTATCATGGTGTTCGTAATGCCGATTGCCGCGACGAAAAGGCTGACGGCGCCTATACCGCCGAGTACAAGCTGTACTGTTGCCATTTCCTTTTGAGCCGACTCGCGAATACTCTCCATACTGCTTGTCTGATAGCCCATTTCCCTGATCTGACTTTCGACTTCGCTTACAAGCGAAACATCGCTCACCTTAACAGTTATGCCGTTATACTCCGTTTCCTTTACCTTGCGCCCCAGCGCCTTCGTGGCGGCTGTAAGCATCTGCTTAAGGTCGTCCTTACGCATAATAAGCCCCTGCGACGTTTCGTAGCCTTTTGCGTAATTCTCCGCAACCTTGCCGGAGATATTTACTGTTTTGGAATATACTACATTCTGGTTTTCGTCAACAACCTCAAACGTAAGCTCTTTGTCCTTGAGGCTCATATACGGGTCGGGGAGGTTGCTGCCGTCCGACAGTGTGCCGTCAGGATTATACATATACGAGTAGTAATCGACCATATTCCTTCCCTCGGGGCGGCGCGTATCCATCAGAGAGTATTCGAAATACTGCCCCATTAGGGCTGTTCCGCTTTTTGAGGGAAGCTCGCCGTCAATAAGCTCGTAACCCATACCTCCGATAACCTCGGGGTCGTAGCCCACAATCTCGGCATAGCTTATTCTGAACCGCTTGTTTAAACCTGCATATATGTCGAAATATATATCGCCTACGCCGAGCTTTGGCGCGACGAATTTTACGTTTTCGAGCGACTTTATGGAGTTAACGGCGTCGTCGTTGAGCTTCAGCGTCGCCTCGCCCATCATACCGTACATCGGGTAGACCTCAATAACCGTCAGGTCGCCCATCTCCTCTATCCACGCTGTCTGAGATGCTGTCATGCCGACGCCTATTGAAAGCATTGTCATTATGGAGCAGCAGCCTATGACGACGCCGAGGATGGAGAGAAACGTCCTTGCCTTCCGGCGAAAGAGGTTATCCCAGCACATTTTAATAATATCGGTTAGCTTCATGTTACTGTTTCATTCCTGTCAGATGTGTTGTTTTCAGGTTCCGCCGCAGGCGCGCTCCAGTCAAAGTCCGCCGGAATAGCCATGGTGGCTTTTTTCTTTTTGCGGCGGCGCAGGACGAAAAACAGAACGACAAGCACGACGACAGCAACCGCAATGATAATATATATCAAGGCGGAGGAGCCTTCGCCGTTGTCCTCGGGCATCTCAGGCTCGTAAAAGCCCGGGTCGTCGATTATCATTCCCGGTTCCGGCGTGAAGGTTATGGGAACCTCTATGGCTTTTGCGTCGCCCGTATCGGTTTCATATGTTATCTTCACCGTTACCGTTATTTCTTCCATAACGTTGGGGATAAGGAAAAAGTCGATGGTTCCGCTTTTGCCCGCCTCGAAATTGCCTAAATTCAGGGTGGGAAATTCGCAGAAGCATTTCCCGGCGTCAAATATAAGCTCGGCCGAAACATTGTTAACGGAGCCCTTGCTCTTATTGATGTACGGCAGGGACAATGACAGCTCCTCGTTTACGACGGCGTAAAACGAGTCGGGCACGGTGACGTTGAATCTGTCGGGCATATATACGGGAATGAACAACCGCTCGCTTGAGCTGCCGCTGCTGCGCGTGCCCTTGTCGACATATTCATACCTGAAGGACAGGTCGACGACGCATCCGCCCGAAGGCGCGTTTGCCGTTACGTTCATTTTTATTTTGCGCGTCTCGCTCTTTCCCGCGGCGACCGAGTCGTAATAGAAGGTGTTCGACGAGGAGGCTATCGACAGCCCCTCGCCCGTCTCAACGGACATTACAAGGTTTTCGACCTTAAGCGATTTGCTTGTGTTCCGGAAGGTAAGTGCAAGGCTGAAGCTGCTGCCTGCGGCTATCGGCTTTCCGCCGTAGTCGTAGCTTGAAACGATGATATTCGGTGTGGCTTCGGCGGCTGATTCTGTCTTGCTTTCCGTCATTGGTACAGACAGCGGAATTAAGAGCTTTTCACTCGCCGAGTCCTGAGCGGCTCCGTCCGGCGTCTGATAATAATACTTAAAGCCGACGGTAACGCTTTGCGAGTCATTTTCAACATTCTTTGCGGCTTTAAGCTTTACGGTAACCGTCTTTGAGCTGTTGGCGCGGATATCGGACACGCTCTTTGACGACGAGTTTTCATTGAGGACAAGCCCTTCGCTCGGCTCAAACGTGACGGTGCCGTTCGTAATGGCAAACGGACTGCCGGTATTTTTGATTATAATATTAAGGCTGAACTCAGTGCCGGGCTTGATTGCTCCCGAAAAGTTGCCGCGTGTAATCATCACCATGGGAGCTGCCTCAGTTTTTGTTGTTTTTTCGGGCGCTGTCGTTTCCTCTTTTGTTGTAGGTTCCCACACTGTTGTAGGCTCGGAGAGGGTTGTTGTTTCGTAAGCCGTTGTTTCGCTTGACGGAACGCATTCAAAAACAGATATTATGAGAGTCTCCGCTTCGGCCGCATTTCCGTTGTATGTAACCACGAAGCTGAAGCTGTTTGCGCCGCCCCTGTATATTACGGATGAAAAAGTGATACTGTATGTAAGCAGCTTACCGTTTTGGGAGGTTATTGTGACTATCGGCTCCGCGCCCCCGTAAAAGCCGTCTACCGTGCGCGTGATATCAATATCCGCTGCATTGTCGACATCGGCGCCCGTCTTAAGGGATAAGCTTTTGACGTAAACGGTCAGTTTTACGCTGTCGTTTTCGTAAACCCTCGAGGAGCTGACATTATATCCGGTGACGATGCTGTCTCCTGAGGCAGCCGATGTGAAAAACAGCGACGCGCACGCCGACATAAGCAGCGCCGCCGAAAGCAGACAAACGATACTCTTCGTTATTCTTTTCATATATTAATCTCCTCTTTAATGGTATTTTCGGCATGTTCGTCAGAAACGATTTCTCCGTCAAGAAGCGTTATAATCCTGTCGGCATACTTCGCAAGCTCTGGGTTGTGAGTGACAAGCACAAGCGTTTCGTTGTATTTCCGCGTGAAGCCCACCATCATCCGCATAATTTCCTTTGCAGTCTTTGAGTCAAGGTTGCCCGTAGGCTCGTCGGCAAAGATGATTTTCGGTTTCGCGACGAACGCCCTCGCTATACCTGTGCGCTGCTGCTGTCCGCCTGACATCTGGGAGGGGTAATGCTTCATCCTGTTTCCGAGACCGACGGCGCGAAGTACCGAGGCCGCCGCCGATTCGCGCGCTCTTTTGTCTGATCCGCAAAACATCAGAGGCAATGCGACGTTTTCGAGCGCCGTTAGCGTGGGCATAAGATTATATGACTGGAAGACAAAGCCGATGTTCTTCTGACGGAACGCGGCAAGCTCGTTTTCGCCGAGCGAGTTTATTCTTACGCCGTCAATATAAACCTCGCCCTTGCTCGGAGGGTCCATCCCGGCAAGCATATTCAGAAGCGTGCTTTTTCCCGAGCCGGAAGCTCCGAAAACACAGCAAATTTCTCCGCGGTATATATCGAGGTTGATATTCCGCAGAGCGACGACAAGCTCGCTTCCCATCTTGAAGCCCTTACAAAGACCGCGGGTTGAGATTATAGGCTTTTTATTCTGCTCGGTAATTGCACTCAGCTCCTTATGAAGTGTGATATCCTTTATATCACATTTTAAATCAGACGCATGCTTATGTCAATATAAGACAATAAGTTTAACAAATATTTAATTATTCCGTTATAGCGACTGAAATGAATTTGCAGGGCGTGGCATCCCTGACGCGCTGCCGCACATCATACGAACAGGGGAAGCGCGCACGGGAATACGCGCCCTGCAATAACAGTACAAAACGGCGCCGGACATCCTGCCCGACGCCGTAAACGCTGATTTTTATGACGGTAACTGATAAAGAATAATCAGCGTGCCACGTTTTACCGATATTTCACTTGTTATTCCCGTGAACTCGTTGCTCACGCCAGTCGGAACGGTGTTTGAAAGCGTCGCGTCGTAAAGGGAATATTTAAGCCCCTTTTCATATATGCCGTATGCGCGTTCGCCGTGTGCGAATACCGAAATATATCCGCTGTGACTTTCGTCAAAAGTGATGCTGCCGTCAGTCACGGCGGTTATGGCATAGCCGTCGCCGAAAAGAATGCCGCGCCTGCCCGACTGCGACAGCGAGGCCAAGCACTGGATGTTGGCAAGCGTGTGGTCGAGCCTGCCGCCTGTGCCGCCGTATATATAAAACTCGCCGCAGCCGCGCCTTAAACCCTCCCCGACGGCAATACCCGTGTCGGTGTCGTCCTTTTCGGAGCGGAATTTAAGCACCTTGTCCGTTTCGGGAACAAAGCCGAGCGAATCGAAATCGCCTACGATAAGGTCAGGCTCGACGTCGGCTTTCAGGAGCCTTGCGTAACCGCCGTCGGCGGCAATAATAAGGCTATCGGGAGGAATTAAGGGCAATTCGCCGTAATACTCGCCCGCGGCGAAAATGTAACACCTTTTAAGCATGAACCACACCCCCGACATATAATATCACCATGTCAGAATTGAATCAAGCGATATCGAAACATATTTTTGCGGAACGGTCTTGACCGTTCCGCAAGTTTTTATAAGCTTCGGACACGGCGCGCCGTGTCCGAAGCGTCTCAATTATCTGTTATCTCTTATCTCGCTGTCGCCGCTTCCCTCTCTGTCTCCGCCTTAACAGCATTCAGCCGCTCCTTTGCTACGGCGAGCATAAGCTTTATCCTGTTTTCCTGGTTTACAGGCGACGCGCTGGGGTCGTAATCTATCGGCACTATATTAGAGTTTTTGTAGCTGTCCCTTATTTTGCTTATCATGCCCTTCGCGCAAATGTGATTCGGCAGGCAGCCGAAAGGCTGGGTGCAGACGATATTTTCAAAGCCGCTGTCAACAAGCTCGACCATCTCAGCCGTAAGAAGCCAGCCCTCGCCCATTTTGTTGCCGTAGCCGATAAAGCCGTCTACAAGCTTTTTGATGTGCGCGTAGCGGGCGGGCGGCGTAAACTGCGGATATTTCCGGACAGCCTCCACTATAACGTCCTCAAGCTTTGTAAGGTAATTCATAAGTGCAGTAACCACGACCTTTTTAAGCCATTTGCCGCCGTACAGCTTAATGTCCTCAAGTCTGTTGTCCACCTTGAAAAGCGCGAATCCCATTATTCCCGGCACGCATATCTCGCAGCCCTCCGAGATGAGGAAGTCCTCAAGGTTGTTGTTTCCGAGGCTCGAGTATTTAACGTATATTTCGCCGACGATGCCCACCTTGACCTTCGGCGTTCTCTCGACGGGGATTTTTGCGAAGTCGGCGGTGATGGCGGCAAGATTTGCCTTTACGTCGTTCATCCGCCAGCCCCTTCCGTTGCTGAGCTGCGCCACGATTTTGTCTGTCCACGCGTCGACGAGCGCCTGACTTTCGCCGGGGTTTACCTCATACGAGCGCGTCTGGTTGTGAAGCAACATCAAAACGTCGCCGTAGACGATGCCCGCCATGAAGCTTATTCCTATCTTAGGCGTCAGCTTAAAGCCCTCGCTCCGCTCAAGCCCCGATATATTGAGACTTATGACGGGAACCTGCGGATAGCCCGCCTTTTTCAGAGCCTTTCTCAGCAGATGAATATAATTTGAGGCGCGGCAGCCGCCGCCCGTCTGAGTTATCATAAGCGCGGTGCGGTTAACGTCGTAATTGCCGCTGTTCAAAGCGTCTATCATCTGCCCTATTACAAGCAGGGCGGGGTAGCAGGTGTCGTTATGTACATATTTCAACCCCTCCTCCACTACTGCCCTGCTGCTGTTGTGAAGCAGGATAAGGTTATAGCCGTTTTCGCGGAACGCCTTTTCTATCATCTTGAAATGCACGGGCGCCATCATGGGCACAAGTATGTTGTAGCCCTGCTTTTTCATTTCCTTTGTAAATTCGACCTTGTCGGAGTCTTTATGCTTTGCCATGCCGCTTGCTCCTTTCTACAGTTAATATCCGATAGCCGCGAGCAGGCTGCGCAGCCTGATTTTTACGGCGCCGAGATTCGTTATCTCGTCTATTTTAACCTGCGTGTAAATCTTTCCGCCCTTTTCAAGTATGGAGCGCACCTCGTCGGTTGTAATAGCGTCGACGCCGCAGCCGAACGACACAAGCTGCACAAGCTGCATGTCGGGCTGTGTGCAGACATATTTCGCAGCGCAGTAAAGGCGCGAGTGGTATGTCCACTGGTTCAGAACGCCCGCCTTGAATTTTTCCGTCAGATGGCTTATGGAATCCTCGGATATGACTGCGGTGTTGAACCCGGCGACGAGCGTGTCGATGCCGTGGCAGACCTCGTCGTCGATGTGGTAGGGCCTTCCCGCCAGCACTATGATGAGCATATTCCTTTCGCGGGCTTTTTCGATTATCTCCGCGCCGATTTCCCTTACGCGGCGAAGATAGCTGTCGTATTCGTCATAGGCGTCTTTTGCCGCCGCCTTAACCTCTTTGTATGTAATCCCGTCAAAATACTTCGCGAGTATGTCGGTGAACTTGCGGGGGAAGTGCTTATTTTTGTCGATGCCCACATAGTCGTATATGAATTTTTTTTCGGAAAGGGTATCCTTCATGCTCGCGGCTATGACCTCGGGATAATACGCGACTACGGGGCAGTTGTAATGGTTGTCGCCCTTGTCCTCGTCTATGTTGTATGTCATGCAGGGGTAGAAAACAGCGTCGACATTGTCCGTTTTGCACAGCTCCGCGACGTGACCGTGCATAAGCTTCGCGGGGAAGCAGACGGTGTCGGACGGAATTGTGGACTGCCCCTCGAGATACAGCTTTCTGTCGGACCTCGGCGACCTGACGACGCCGAAGCCGAGCCTTGTGAACAGCGTGTACCAGAACGGATATGTTTCGTACATGTTAAGCCCCATGGGTATGCCTATTGTTCCGCGCTCGCCGGAGCAGGGCTTGTAGGCGTCAAGCAGCGCGTGCTTGCGTTTGTAAATATTTAAAGCCTCGTCGGTTTTTTTGTTCGTGACGGTACGTTCGCAGCGGTTTCCGCTTATGTATTTTCCGCCGCCGGAAAAGGTGTTTACAGTCAGACGGCAGTTGTTTTCGCAGGCGCCGCAGCGGATTGTCTTTACCTCGTGTACAAACTCGTCGAGCGCCTTTTTATTGATGACGGAGCTTTTTTCAAGCCCCTTGCCCATGCCGTACAGCGCCGCACCGTAGGCGCCCATAAGCCCCGCTATATCGGGAGCCGCCACTTCTGTGTCGAGCTCTTTTTCAAATGCGCGAAGCACTGCCTTGTTCATAAACGTGCCGCCCTGAACGACTATGTGCCGTCCAAGCTGGCGCGGGTCCTGCGCTCTTATCACCTTGTACAAGGCGTTTTTGACGACGCTTATTGAAAGCCCCGCCGAAATATTGTCGGTCGTCGCACCGTCCTTTTGCGCCTGCTTGATGCTGGAATTCATGAAAACGGTGCAGCGCGAGCCGAGCTCGACGGGCGCGGGCGCGAAAAGCCCGAGCTGCGAGAATTCCTCGACGGAGTAGCCGAGAGCCTCGGCAAAGGTCTGCAAAAACGAGCCGCAGCCCGAGGAGCAGGCCTCGTTTAAAAAGATGTTTGTTATTACGCCGTCCTTAATCTGAAAGCACTTCATGTCCTGACCGCCGATATCAATGACAAAATCAACGTCGGGCATGAATTTCCTTGCCGCGGTGAAATGCGCCACGGTTTCCACTATGCCGAAATCGGCGTTAAACGCCTTTTTGATTATTTCCTCTCCGTAGCCCGTCGTGGTGACGGAGGCGATATGTATATCAGGGAAGTCGTTATAAAGCTTTTGAAGAAATTTTCTGACCTGCGGCACGGGATTGCCGCTGTTTGACTGATAGCTTGATGAAAGCAGCCTGCCGTCGCCGTCTATGACGGCGCACTTGACCGTTGTCGAGCCAGCGTCTACTCCGATATGAACGGGGCACGTGGAATCGCAAAGCTCGCCGCGCTCAACCTTGTTTTTCTCGTGACGTGCGACGAAGCTGTCGTATTCCTCGCGGCTCGCGAAAAGCGGCTCGTTGAAGCTGAAGCCGGCGTCGCCGTCGTAGCCCGACAGCTTTTGAGCCGCGTCGCTTAAAAGCAGCTTTTCGTCCGAGTAAAGCGCCGCTCCCGAGGCGACGAAGTAAAGCGAATTATCGGGGCAGACGCCCGTAAGCCCGAGCGTTTTGTCGAACGCCTTTTTTAACTGCGGCAAAAAGGTGATGGGGCCGCCGAGATAGACGACGTTTCCCTTAATAGGACGCCCCTGCGCAAGACCGCCGATAGTCTGGTTGACGACGGCGTAAAAGATGCTTGCCGCGATATCGCATTTCTGCGCGCCCTGGTTAAGAAGCGGCTGTATGTCCGTCTTGGCGAAAACGCCGCAGCGCGAGGCTACCGTATATACCTTTTCGCTCCCCTCGGCAAGAGCGTCAAGCTCCCCCGCGGAAACGCCGAGCAAAGCCGCCATCTGGTCTATAAAGGCGCCGGTTCCGCCTGCGCAGGAGCCGTTCATACGGACCTCCATGCCGCGTGACAAAAATATTATCTTCGCGTCCTCGCCGCCGAGCTCGATTATTACATCGGCGTCGGGCGTGTATTTGCCGGCGGCAACCCTTGTGGCGAAAACCTCCTGAACGAACGGTATGCCGCATTTCTGCGCCATACCCATGCCGGCGGAGCCGGATATGGAAATGTAGGCTTCCCTGTCGCCGAATTCGCCTATAACCTCGTCAAGCACCTTTTTAGTGCTTTCGACGATATGTGAAAAGTGCCTTTCATAGCTTTTATAAATGATGTTTTCATTGTCGTCCATAACGACGCATTTTATGGTCGTCGAGCCGACGTCAAGACCTATTCTCACACAAACACCCCGATTTAGAAATTAAAATTTAGACACTATTTATTATACGCATGAGTTAATGTAAAAGCATAAAATTATTACAGGCAAAAAGCTGTATACGGCGCGGGTCACTACTCCGCAGCATATACAACCTCTTGCCCATTACCGAACGAAATGATATCAGATTTTTATGCTAATGTCAACACACAATATTTCCTTGAGCTTCCTCAAAACGCCGTAGGGAAAAATACACTTAAGCAACACTTCTCTAACCGTAACAAGAATATGAGCCGGTAAGAGAAAGGATATCCATATATTTTAGATAAGTTTGAAAAGCGATAGCTGTCCGGCAGGATTAATTTCCAAATAAACGCTTGACTCTGGAAAATACTGCTGTACAAATCCAGTCAAAGGTTTTTATAATGCCTTCGTTCTCCAAAGGCACGTCTTTGTAGGGCGTCAGCTTCAGATAGTGGCGATAATAACGCTTCATGGGATGCAGACACCAGCGTTTCCAGGGACGGAACAGTGTGTAGTGTACAATCAGCGGATGGCGTTTACCCTCTATATATTCCTCTTTTTTATAATACGCCTCGTCCCAGCGTTTGCACATCTGCCGATAGGTAAGGAAAAAGGTCGGTGTGACCACATGAAACGCGAACGGCAGCTTGTGTATACGTCCGTACAACACGTGATTGAACAAGCATTGGTCGGGGAAAAGTGTTGCTTTATCGCGTTGGGAAAGGTAGGCTACGAATTGGGCGGAGATATGTTTTTCCCGCCAAACGTCTAAATCCGCCAAAAACATTCCTGATGCAAAATAAGGACCGTTCGGGATTTCGGCATCCTTTATGGAAACCTCCAGCCCGAAGTTTGGCTGATCCACAACAGCCGCGGCAGCGCATCCGTGCAAATCGCAATAATACAGGTCGTGAATACAGCCCAAAACGGATGTATCTCCGTCAATCCACATAGCGCGGTGTTCGGTTACCGGAAGAGCGTCTGCAATAAACAGACGAGTGTACATTTCAATTGTAAAAGAACCCAGCGGTATGGATTCTGAATTCAAACGCTGACAGATATCGCTGAAATCCACAATATGAATCACCCGACAGTATTTTTCCACCACCTCGGTCAGTTTCTCAATGTTGTCCCGAGACAGCCCAACATTGAGAATCCAAATATGGATGAGTTCTTCCTCCCGGTTGTTTTCCATGATAGATGTCATGGATGCCGCAAGATGACGCGCGTAATTATCGTCTGAAGAAAATACGATATTCATTCTGCTCCCCCTGTGCTATCGTAAACAGTCTCAAGGATTCGTGTTGTTTGAATAATATCAAACCGCTTTCGTTTCGATTCATCTAAAACCGGGGACGACGCGTCTAACAAATCTGATAACACCCGCGCCCAAGCTTCCGCGCCCGAATCAAGCGGATAAAACCTTATAGCACCCATATCCGCATCCTTCGTGACCACGTCGGAAACAAGACACTTCAATCCGGCCGCCTGCGCCTCGATGAGAGAGAAGGGTAATCCCTCAAACAGGGAAGGCATCAAAAAGCAGTCACACATGGGTAGAAGCTCGGGTACATCCGTGCGCACTCCTGTAAAAGTTACATAGTCCATTATACCGAGTTCGTCGGCTTTTTTCTTTGTTTCATTTTCAAGGTCGCCCGTACCAATCCAGACAAAATAAAAATCCGTTCGGATACGTCGCAGTGCATCAATGATTTCCATGACGAAAAAAGGATTCTTTTGCATGGAAATCCGTCCGACAGATACAATCAGGCTGCGTACTTCCCGTGTGTTTTTTTCAGGAAGAAGCAACGTCCTGTCGGATTCAGATAAAAAAGGAAAGCGGGAAAAGTCAATGCTGTTATATATAAGCTGATAGTCTTTTTCACCGTAAAAATAACGGGCAGCAACATCGGAGCATGCCAGACGGATGGTGGCGTAGCGCAGAAGAAGCCGCCGCATGCTGTACGCATATAGCTTTTGGATGGCACGCTTAAGAGGTGCAGCCATACCGGCAGGCTTGTACTGGCTGCCGGAATTGTGGGCATGACAAATCCGCATGGTAATACCTGCCCCGTTTGCTTCAAAAAGCACAATGCCGTTCAACAGATCCATATTTGTGTGAACCGCGTCGTATTTTCCCTCCCGCAGATACCGGCGCAGGTTTTTGAAATACTGAAGCTTTTTGGCTATTCCGTCCAAGTCGCCGGCGTGCAGGATATGTATACCCATGTCCACAAGCTCCTGCTCATGGATGGAAAACACCCCCTTGTCGATAGCGATAATAACCGAAACATCAAACCGACTTTTGTTTATTTTGCGCAGGATGTTTACCAAAAATGTCTCTATTCCGTTTGCGCTCAGACCATGGGTTAAAAATACGATTTTCTTCAAAACGATTCACCCATACTTTTCATTGTCTTTATCACTAAAACCAAAATTATTGTAACATGCCCGTCACTCTTTGTCAAATATCATGTTTTCTCAGAAACAGTTCTAATTTCTAATTTGTATTTATATTCTGATGCGTAATTCTCAGCCTTGTCATGGCTCGGGCGAGTGCGATTTTTGACTGCTTGTACTCAATTATGCTCTGCCTCTGCCTCAGATGCTCGCGCGCTCTCTCAAGAGATCTTCGCGCCCTTGAAACGTCTATCTCCTCCGGCCATTCGCAAGCCTGCACAAAAACCATAACCCTGTCGTGAAGCACCTCTATAAAGCCCTCGGAGCAGAAGGCGCTTTTCCATTCTCCGTTAAGCTTCAGCTTTATGGTGCCGACGACGATGGGCGCGACAAGCGGAACGTGACCGGCAAGGACGCAAAGCTCGCCGTCGGGCACGGTTATTATAAGCCCCCCGGCGTCGCCGTCGAAGAACCTGCGCTCCGGTGTCATGATGTTCAGCCTGAATGTGCTCATAGCGTCTTTGCCTTCTCGAAAGCCTCGTCTATGCCGCCGACCATGTAAAACGCCGCCTCGGGCAAATCGTCGGCTTCGCCGTCAACTATCATTTTAAAGCTTCTTACGGTTTCCTCGACCGTTACATAACGCCCCTCAATGCCGGAGAACACCTCGGCGACGCTCATCGGCTGTGAAAGGAAGCGCTGAATCCTTCTTGCGCGGTGGACCGCCTTTTTATCCTCGCCCGAAAGCTCCTCCATGCCGAGTATCGCTATTATGTCTTTCAGCTCGTTGTAACGCTGAAGGCATTCGCGGACGCGCTCGGCCGTTTCGTAATGCTCGCGCCCCACGGTTTCGGGCGCCAGCGTTTTGGAGCTTGACTCAAGCGGGTCGACCGCCGGGTATATGCCCATCTCCGACACCTGCCTTGAAAGCACGGTTGTGGAGTCGAGATGTGAGAAAATAGCGGCGGGCGCGGGGTCCGTCAGGTCGTCGGCAGGGACGTAAATGGCCTGAACCGACGTAATGGAGCCGTTTTTTGTCGAGACTATCCTCTCCTCAAGCTCACCTAACTCCGTCGCGAGCGTAGGCTGATAGCCGACGGCGGACGGCATTCTGCCGAGCAGCGCCGAAACCTCGTTGCCTGCCTGCACATAACGGAAAATGTTGTCGATAAACAGCAAAACGTCCTTACAAAGCTCGTCTCTGAAATACTCCGCCATTGTAAGCCCGGTAAGCGCAACGCGCATACGCGATCCGGGCGGCTCGTTCATCTGACCGAACGCAAGCGACGCCTTGCCTATTGCGCCGGACTTTCTCATGTCGATTATAAGGTCGTTGCCCTCGCGGCTTCTTTCGCCGACGCCCGCAAAGACCGAGTATCCGCCGTGGTGCAGGGCGATGTTGTGGATAAGCTCAAGTATGAGCGTTGTTTTGCCGACGCCCGCGCCGCCGAAAAGCCCTATTTTGCCGCCCTTTGCGTACGGGGCGAGCAGGTCGACAACTTTTATGCCCGTCTCAAAAAATTCCGTGGCGGGGTTAATATCCGAAAAGCGGGGCGAAGAGCGGTGAATATCCCATTTAGGTGCGTCTATTTCGCCCAAGCCGTCAATGGGGCGGCCCAATACGTCCACAACCCTTCCGAGCGTCGCCTCGCCGACGGGGACGTGTATGCCGCTGCCGGTGTCCTCAACCTCGGTGCCGCAGTAAAGACCGTCTGTCGCCTCAAGCGCTATGCAGCGGACGACGTCGGGCGAAACGTGCGCCACGACCTCCATATGAATGCCATCAGGAGTAGCAAGCAGATTATTTGTCTTGGGCTTGACGTCTTTGAATCTCACGTCAAGCACGGGCCCGCTTATTTTAATTATTTTTCCTTTCAGGGCTTCATTTTCCATAACCGTTATCCCCATGTTCCGCCGCAAGACCGCCGGCAATTTCGGCTATTTCCTGCGTTATCGCAGTCTGACGGGCGGTATTGTATTTTTGCTTTAGCTTTTCAAGAAGCTCGTCCGCGTTGTCCGTAGCGCTCTGCATCGCGTTCATGCGGGCAAAATGCTCGCTGGCGAAGCTCTGCACAAGCGCGCCGAAGATTATTCCGACAAGGTACTGCGGAACAAGCTGCTCGAACACCTCGTTTGCCGAGGGAACGTATAAAATCTCATGCTCCGGCTCGCTCAGCTCCACGTCCTCGTAGTCGTGAATCCTTATAGGCAGAAACCGCTTCAATACGGGCTTCGGCGCTGACTCCGCCGTAAAGCTTGTGTATATAAAGTAAACGGACTTTACCTCGTCGGTTGAGTACAGTCCGATTATTTCCTCCATCAGCGCACGCGCGTTGAAAAGCGACGGGTCCTGCGACAGCCCCGGAATTTCAATGTCGGGCGTAATTCCCCTTGACCTGAAAAAGCTGCCCGCGACAATACCTATAGTCGCCAGCATGGCGTCGTCGAGTGGGGCAATCTCGTTATAGGCGAAGTTCAGAACGTCTGAATTGTAGGAGCCGACCATTCCCTTGTCGCCCGCGATAACAATATAAAGCCTGCGTTTGCCGATGCCCGTATTAAGGTAGATATGCTCGACGGGGTGCGGGGAGGCGAGAATATCCTTCATTGCCGACTTGACGCGCGAAAGGTACTCGTTGTTGTAATAGATGTGCTTCATAGCCTTCTGAAGCCGCGCCGAGGAGATAAGCTCCATGGCGTTTGTTATTTTTCGCGTCTGCATAACGGCGTTCATATGATGCCGTATTTCATTAGTGCTCTGCATTGCTTTGCCCCTCGAAAAAAGCCGTTACGGCTCGCATAAGGAGATTTCTGTCGTTTTCGGAAAGCTCGCCGGAGTTGTCTATGGAGCGCATCGTGTCGTTTATCTGAAGCTCCAGCGTTTCTAAAAGCCTGTCGCGCGTTTCGATAACGTCTTTTACGTCGACGCCGTCAAAAAAGTTGCCGGCGTACGAAAGCAGAACGGCGACCTGCCGTGAAAGCGAAAAGACCTTGTTCTGGCTCTGCTTTAAAAGCTCCGTAAGACGTTCGCCGCGCCGCAGAAGCAGGGCGGTCGACTCATCTATATCGGCTCCGAACCGGGCGAAAACCGCCGTATCCCTGTATTGCGCGAGCACAAGGCGGAGGTTTCCCGAAACGTCCTTCATGGCGTTGTGCTGCGCGGCGCGCCCGACGCGCGAAACGGAAAGACCTACGTTGACGGCGGGACGTATGCCCGCGTTGAACAGCTCGCTTTCAAGGTAAATCTGGCCGTCGGTTATTGATATTACGTTTGTCGGGATATATGCCGAGATGTCGCCGGACATTGTTTCGATTATGGGAAGGGCGGTAATGGAGCCGCCGCCGTATTCGTAGGAAAGCCGGGCGGCGCGCTCAAGCAGCCTGCTGTGCAGATAAAAAACGTCGCCGGGGTAGGCTTCTCTGCCAGAGGGGCGGCGAAGGAGCAGCGACATCGCCCTGTAAGCCATTGCGTGCTTGCTGAGGTCGTCGTAGACTATAAGCACGTCTTTGCCGTCGTACATGAATTTTTCGGCTATGGCGCAGCCCGAGTATGGCGTAAGATACTGCATTGAGGCGCAGTCGTCGGCGGTGGACGCGACTATAACAGTGTTGTCGAGCGCGCCCGCGTCGCGAAGCTTGGCGGTTACCTGCGCTATTGTCGACGCCTTTTGCCCTATGGCGCAGTAGACGCAGATTACGTCGCCCTTTTTCTGGTTTATGATGGCGGATAGGGCTATGGCGGTTTTGCCCGTCTGCCTGTCGCCTATAATAAGCTCTCTCTGCCCTCTGCCGATAGGTATCATGCTGTCAATGGCAAGAATTCCCGTTTCAAGCGGGGTTTTCACGCCGGTGCGCTGCATTATTGTCGGAGCGTGCGACTCAAGGGCGCGGTATTCGCCGGACTGAATCTCGCCGAGGCCGTCAAGAGGCCTGCCTATCGGGTCGATTATTCTTCCCAAAAGACTTTCGCCGACGCATACCTCGGCAACCCTGCCGGTCTGGCTGACGATGACGCCGGGGACAACGGAGCTTTTTTTGTTAAGAAGCACGGCGTCCACAGCGTTTTCGCGAAGGTCGAGCGCAATGCCGTATTCACAGCCGCCGAACTCAAGAAGCTCGCCGTAGCGGCACCGTGACAAACCGTCGATATGAACTATTTCGTCGGCGCAGCTTTTTACAACCCCGTATTCATACTCACAGGGAGTATACTCAAAGCGGTCGAGCCTTTCCTTTAAAAAACTGCCGATTGATTTTATATCGTTATCCAAAAAGCATCTACTCCCTAAAGCCTTGCCTTATTCTTTCAAGCTGCAGCAGGATGCTGGAGTCGTAAACCCTGCCGTCAATAAAAGCCGTAAAGCCCCCTATAAGGGAGCCGTCCTCTACTACATCAAATTCTATTTCCTTTTTCAAAAGCCTTTCAAAGCCTCTTGTTATCCTGACGATATCCTCACTTCTGAAGGAACCTGCGATTTTCAGCACCGCTTTTGTCATAAGGCTCACTCCCTGCCGTCGAAAAAGCTGTCGATTATTTTGCGGTTGTCGCTTTCGTTTACCTCGCGTGAGAGGATTTTACGCGCGATATCGAGCGAAAGGTCGGTTATTTCTCCGCGCATGCCGTTTAAGATTCTCTTTTTCTCTGCCGTAGCCTGAACAGTCGCGTCGTTGACGATTTCGTTTGCCTTTTCATTAGCCTTTTCGATTATGTTCTCGGCGTCGGCGTGAGCCTTGCGTATAATCTCCGCAAGCTTTTCATCCGCTTCCTTTTCAGAGCCTGCCATAAGGCTTTCGTACCGTTCCTTAGTTTTCATAGCTTCCGCCTGCCTGTTTGAAGCGTCCTCAAGCTGCGAGCTGATACGCTGCGTGCGGGCAGCCATATAGCCGTGAACGGGCTTGTATAGCAAAAGGCGGAGTATGACGAAAAGAACTATGATATTTATGATGTGGATTACAACTTCAATCGGCTCGATATTCATATCAAAGACCGTCCTTATTTGAGAGTGAACAATACAATAAGCGCCGTAACAAAGCCGTAAATAGCCGTCGACTCCGTAAGCGCAAGACCGAGCAGCAGTATAGAGCTGATTTTGCCCGAAGCCTCAGGCTGACGGCCGACGGCGTCGACCGCCTTTCCCGTTGCAAGCCCCATTCCTAAGCCCGCCGCCACACACGACAAAAGACAAAGCCCCGCGCCTATTGCGATACTTCCTAAACCCATAATAATACCTCCGATTGTTCGCGCTGACGGTATGCGCCGCCGCGTAATTTTATTATTAGTTTTCAGCCGTTTCCGCGGCTTCGTTTATAAATGTGAGGGTAAGAGTAACAAAGATGAATGCCTGTATAAGGGGATGGAAAACGTTGAAATAAAGCCCGACGACGCTCGGAATGCCTACGGCGCCGCCGCCGAGAGCGTAATAGAGCAAATCCATTACAATAAGCCCGCCGAGCATGTTGCCGAACAGACGGCACGCCATCGAAACAGGTATGGCGCAGTCGCTTATAACCCTTATCGGGAACACAATAGGAGTAGGCGCGGCGAGGGACTTAAGCCTGCCGCCGATACCGTTGCGCTTTATGCCGTAATAATTAATCAGAACAAAGGTGATGAGCGCCATGGCTACCGTCATCGTCAGGTCTGCCGTCGGCGAGCGGATGCCTAAAAGCTCGACGGCGGCGCAGGAAACCATGAACGCCGCGATTGTGAAAATGTAGGCACCGAGGTTTAACCCCGTGCCGCGAACGTATGAGGATGTGTATTTGTCAATGGACTCTACCATAAGCTCAAGCAGGTTCTGAATGCCCTTCGGCTCGTCCTTAAACCCCGGTATGACGAACAGTCGCACAATAAGCGCGAAAACGGTAAGCACCGCCATAACAGCCCACGTTACAACAATCGTGCTACTGATGCCGTAACCGAAAACGTTCCATTTTTCGGCACTGAGCCCGACGGAGAACTCGCCCCGCTCGCCCTTTCCGAAAATCACTTTTAAAAGCTGAACGGTGAACATCCACGAGCCGGCAAGCGACATCACGACGCTCAGCCTTTTTTTGAGCTTCAGCTTTTTTTGAGCGTTTTCCGGTTCGTTGAGCTTGCTTTTTATGAGATTCCCCCGGAAAAAGCCCGCCGCGGCAATAACGGCGGAAACGCAGAGAAGAACAATATCAACGGGTTTCATAAAACGGTCATATCCTTTATACGGATTTATTTCGGTTACGCAGAAATTGTATTACAGCGGAAAAAATCAAAACGCCCGCCGCGCAGCTTCCGCACAGAAGAATTCTGTCCGGGTCAAGGAAAGCCACGGGGAGCAGCAACGCCAGCGGCAACAGCGAAAACGCCGCGACATACAACGGGTTTATTTTCCCCCGCGAAGCGACGGATGATACAACGAGCCGCAAAAGGAGATATTCAGCGGCGCCTCCGAGCAGCCCCCACACGGCAGGCAGCAAAAATTTTAACAAGGTTTTTCTCAGCCCCCCGGGTAATTTAATACATAATATACCTTGATTTATAAAAAGTCAACAAAATTTTCGTGTATTTTTGTGGGTTATCACCGAGAAAAAGCAGGGGAGCCGAGCGCCCGAAAATGTCATTTACGGGCGTTTTTCATATAATAGTAGGGATATCCGCACATACTGTCATCCTGAGGCGCGAAGCCGGAGGAACCGAAAAAAGATTCTTCGCTGCGCTCAGAATGACAAGCGCTGAGCTCAGAATGACAAGCGGTGCGCTCAGAATGACAACCCACTGTCATCCTGAGGCGCGAAGCGCCGAAGGATCTTTTACAAACATGAATATACGGAGAGATTACAAATGATATATAACAACGTGCTCGAGGCAATAGGACATACTCCCATGATACGGCTTAACAGGATAGGCGACCGCGACGGCGCTGAAATACTTGTTAAGTTTGAGGGGCTGAACGTAGGCGGCTCCATAAAGACGAGGACCGCATACAACATGATACGCGACGCGGAAGAGCGCGGAATAGTAAAAAGCGACACAATAATAGTAGAGCCGACAAGCGGCAATCAGGGCATAGGTCTGGCGCTCGTAGGCGCCGTCAGGGGCTACCGTACGATTATAATCATGCCCGACTCCGTAAGCCGCGAAAGGCGTACGCTTGTGGAGCATTACGGGGCGGAGGTAAAGCTCATTCACGACGAGGGAAATATAGGCGAATGTATCCGTGAATGTATACGCATAGCCTGCGACATGGCGCGCGAGGACCCGCGCGTTTTTGTACCTCAGCAGTTTGAAAACGAGGCAAACCCGGAGGTTCACCGCCGCCACACCGCCGTTGAAATACTGGAACAGGTGGACAAACCGATTCACGGCTTCTGCTCGGGCATTGGAACGGGCGGAACGATAACGGGCATCGGAGAGGTGCTTAAAGCCCGGTATCCCGATATTATCATATGGGCTGTAGAACCGCAGAACGCGGCAATTCTTGCCGGCGGCACGGTGGGAACCCACCTCCAGATGGGTATAGGCGACGGACTGATACCGGGAATACTGAATATGAACATTTATGAGGACGTGTGCACGGTAACGGACGAGGAGGCTGTAGTTACCGCCATGAACTTAGCGAGGCTTGAAGGGCTGATGTGCGGCATTTCGAGCGGGACAAACGTAGCCGCGGCGGTGAAGCTCGCGAAAAAGCTCGGGCGTGGCAAAACGGTGGTAACGGTGCTGCCCGACACGGCGGAAAGATATTTCACAACACCGCTGTTCGGATGAACCGCAGGCATATAACGGAAGCTTAAGAAACTTTGCGAATGTCGTTTCCCCCGCGGGTATACAGCGGCGGAAACGGCATTTTCGCTTTGTATCGGCACCCGACAGAGTAGAGGCGACACTTGCGTTCGCCGGACGTCCCGCATGCACAACAAACCACGGGCGACCGCAAGGGTCGCCCCTGACGCGTATCGTCTGAAACTTGACTAAATGCCTTAATTGCAGGGGACGACGCCCTCGACGACCCGTTTGTTGTTCCTATATAAGGCGTTTAATATCGTGCCGCCGTGGGCGTCGTCCTATACAAAATTATATTGAACCGCAAAATATATGGGTCAGAATTTATGTATTAAATATTGCGCGGGGAACGGTCTTGACCGTTCCCCGCGCAATATTTCATTGTTTGGCGTTCATAAAGTATTTACAAATAATATTTAAGTATTAAGTTGACAAAACCGAAAATCGGCTGTATATTATTAGCAGAGTTAGCACTCACATATACCGAGTGCTAACAGATTAAGGAAAGGGCGGAATTTAAAGTGGAGCTGAGCGATCGCAAAAAAAAGATACTCGCGGCGGTCGTAGAGCAGTATATAAAAACGGGCGAACCGGTAGGCTCAAAGAGTCTGCTCGAGTATCAGCCCATGTCTTTGTCGTCGGCTACGGTACGAAACGAGATGGCGGAGCTTTCGTCGATGGGGCTTCTTGAGCAGCCCCACACCTCGGCGGGCAGAATACCTTCCCACAAGGGCTACCGCTATTATGTCGACAACCTTATGGGGCGTACGGAGCTTGACGAGAAGGTGAGAAAGCACATCGAGAACGCCGTTTCCGAAAAAAGCGGCGACGCCGACAGCCTGCTTTCGAGAGCGGGCGAGGTGCTGGCGAACATTACAAACTGCGCCGCAGTATCGGCGGCCACCGTCGGCGAAAGCGCGGTAATAAAAAGGATAGAAATGGTTCCCGTCGGAACGCGCACCGCTATGCTTGTGCTGCTGACCTCAACGGGCATACTGAAAAGCAAGATTTGCCGCGCCGACAGCGAAATAACGCCCTCTCTGAGCGAGAGCTTTTACAACGTCACTTCGGCCGCCCTTGTCGGCAGGCCGCTTTGCGACGTTAACCTCGCCACAATGCAGACACTTGCGGCGTCCGTCGGCTGCGACGCGTTCGCAATGCTTTCACTGCTGGCGGGAGTCACCGAGCTTGCCCGCGACGCCTCGCAGGTCGACGTCCGTCTTGACGGTCAGTCGAACCTTCTCAATTACGTCGAGCTTGAGCAAAACGCTTACGAGCTTATGGAGTTTTTGAGAAAGGGAGAGCCGCTCGGAGACATTGTTACACTCAACAAAAACGACTTAGACGTGCTGATAGGCAAAGAAAACAAGTACCGCCAGCTTGAGCACAGCAGCGTAATAATGGCGAGGTACAGCGTCAAAAATCAGGACGGCGGCACCATAGGGCTTATCGGTCCCACAAGAATCGATTACGCAAAGCTGATACCCAGCGTAAAATATCTTACCGACCTTGTGGGCAGAATTCTTACAAAAGCACTGGAGGAAGATTAGGCAACGCCGCTTTATTTTTGTTGTGCAGCTACGCCGTCAGATTTTTCGTCAGATTGTATGAAAAGCGCAGGCAATACTATGTGTATTAACGAGCATTTTTGGGCGATATGGCGGAAAAGATGCAAGCAAATGTGCAACAAAGGCTTTAGCCGTAAATTATGCGGTGTTGCCTGAAGAAAGGAACGGTATGAAAATTGGCTAAGCAGGATAAGGAAAAAGAAAACGTACCGATAGCTGACGAAGCAGCGGCTGCAAAGGAAACGGCAGCGGAGGCTCCGGCATCGGAGCCGGAGGAGTCTGTTGAGGAAAAGCTTTTAAAGCAACTCGGCGACTTAAACGACAAGCTGCTGCGTGTAGCCGCCGAGTACGACAACTACCGCAAGCGAACGTCAAAGGAAAAAGAGGAGCTTTACAGCATGTCGAAGCTGTCCGTCATATCCGAAATTCTGCCGGTTATTGACAACATTGACAGGGCGCTCGACAACAAGTCCGACAATCTCGACGATTACAAAAAGGGCGTCGAGATGATAGGAAACCAGTTTTACGAAACGCTTAAAAAGCTCGGAGTTGAGGAATTCGGCGCGGTTGGCGACGCTTTTGACCCCGGGCTTCATAACGCGGTAATGCACATAGACGACGAGTCGCTCGGCGCCAATGTTATATCCGCAGTGCTGAAAAAAGGATACAGGCTCGGTGACAAGGTCGTGCGCCACGCGATGGTTCAGGTCGCGAATTAGCAGACAGTTATCAACATTTACAATATACAGGAGGAAGTATTCATGTCAAAAATAATAGGTATAGACTTAGGCACAACAAATTCATGCGTATCCGTAATTGAGGGCGGCGAAGCCGTGGTTATCCCGAACGCGGAAGGCGCCAGAACAACACCTTCGGTCGTGGCGTTCGGAAAAAACGGCGAGCGTATGGTAGGTCAGGTGGCGAAGCGTCAGGCAATCACAAATCCCGACCGCACCATATCTTCAATCAAAAGGCAGATGGGCTCGGATTATCATGTAAAGATAGACGACAAAAAGTTCACGCCGCAGGAAATATCCGCAATGATTCTTCAAAAGCTTAAAACCGATGCCGAGGCATATCTTGGCGAAAAGGTAACCGACGCCGTCATAACCGTTCCCGCGTATTTCACCGACTCACAGCGTCAGGCAACTAAGGACGCCGGAAAAATAGCCGGACTTGAGGTTAAAAGAATAATCAACGAGCCTACGGCGGCGGCGCTCGCCTACGGCATCGACAAGGAAACCGACCAGAAGGTAATGGTTTTCGACCTCGGCGGCGGCACGTTCGACGTCTCGATAATCGAGATGGGCGACGGCGTTCAGGAGGTTCTCGCGACGGCGGGCAACAACCGCTTGGGCGGCGACGATTTCGACCAGCGCATAATCAACTGGCTTGCCGACACATTCAAGGCTGAAAACGGCATCGACCTCCGCGGCGACAAAATGGCAATGCAGCGCTTAAAGGAAGCCGCCGAAAAAGCGAAGATAGAGCTTTCGGGTGTTACCTCCTCGTCTATAAGCCTTCCGTTCATCACCGCCGACGCCTCGGGACCGAAGCACCTTGAAACAACTCTCACGAGGGCAAAGTTCAACGAGCTGACAAACGACCTCGTAAACGCCACCATGGGCCCCGTTCGTCAGGCGATGGCGGACAGCGGGCTTAAGGTTTCCGAGATTGACAAGGTACTCATGGTCGGCGGCTCGTCACGCATACCTGCCGTTCAGGAAGCAGTTCAGAAGTTTATCGGCAAAGAGCCGTTCAAGGGAATCAATCCCGACGAGTGCGTCGCGATGGGCGCGGCAATTCAGGCGGGCGTCCTCGGCGGCGAGGTTCAGGGGCTTCTCCTGCTCGACGTAACGCCGCTTTCGCTGGGCATTGAAACAATGGGCGGCATCAATACGAAAATAATCGAAAGAAACACAACTATACCTGTTAAGAAGAGCCAGATTTTCTCAACGGCCGTCGACAATCAGCCGTCTGTCGAGGTACACGTTCTTCAGGGCGAGCGCGAGTTCGCGAAGGACAACAAAACGCTCGGAGTATTCCATCTTGACGGCATTTTACCGGCGCGCAGGGGCGTCCCCCAGATTGAGGTAACGTTCGACATCGACGCCAACGGCATAGTCCATGTTTCCGCAAAGGACCTCGGCACGCAAAAGGAGCAGTCGATTTCCATAACGTCCTCCACCAACATGTCGAAGGAGGATATCGAAAAGGCTGTCCGCGAGGCGGAGCAGTTTGCGCAGGAGGATAAGCAGCGCAGGGAAGAGGTCGACGCGAGAAACGCGGCCGACCAGATGGTCTACCAGTCCGAAAAGCTTTTAAGCGAGGACGGCGACAAGTTCTCCGACAGCGAGAAGTCGGAATTAAACGAAAAAATCGACGCGCTCAAGGAAGCACTAAAGGGCGAGGATATAAATCTCATTAAGTCACGTCAGGAGGAGCTTACGAAGAAGTTCTACGAGGTGTCCGAAAAGCTGTATAAAGCGGCGCAGGAGGCGGCAGGCGCTCAGACTGCCGGCGGCTACGACGCAAATCAGCAGGGAGGATACGACGGAGACTACAAGGAGGCCGACTTCACGGACGTTCCCGAGGACAACTGATTTATGGTACGAAAACGCAGGGGCGCCGAAATGCGCCCCGTTCGCGTTTAAACGGCAAGCTGACTGTTGACTGCCGCTCGTCAAAGATGTAAGATACAATTATTAAGTTCGGCGGAGGTGCTTGATGGAACGGCCGGTCAGCAAAACCGCATACTGGGATAACCTGAAGGGGATTTTCATATTCCTTGTCGTGTTTGCCCATTGCCTTTACAGTCTCCAGGATTCCGCACTGATAAACCGAATAACAGACCTGATTTACGTTTTTCACATGCCGGCATTCGTCTTTGTGGCCGGTTTTCTCAGCAAAAGCGAAAACGCGAGAAGCAAAAGCTCGCTTAAAAAGCTGATCGTCGCCTATATAATTTTTAATCCGCTGATGCTTCTGTACGCGTACGTCCGTTACGGCATTATGCCGACGCTTGTCACGCCGTCTTATTCATACTGGTTTTTGATAGGCATGATAGTCTGGCGTTTTTCCGTGAAATATGTTTCGAGGGTACGCGGAGCACTGGTTTTTTCTGTCGCCGCCGCGCTTATTGTCGGATTTTTCGCCGACGTGACAAACGTGTTTTCGGCGGCGAGGATTATTGCGTTTTATCCGTTTTTTTTAGCCGGCTTTATGTTGCCGGCTGAAAAGATTTCGGTGCTCTACGATAAAAGAAAGGCTTATGTTTATATAGAAGGCGTTATTCTGCTCGCTGTCGCCGTCGCCGCCTCATATCTGTTTGTCGTTGTCAGCGGCGTTTCGGACGGCGCGCTTACGATGACCGCCTATGAAAACAGATACGGATTACTGATGCGGACGGCAATGTTTGCCATATCCGCCGCCGCGATAACAGGCTTCATGCTTGCCGTGCCAAACAGGAGGATTCCGTGCCTGACGACGCTCGGCTCAAACTCAATGTCGGTTTTTCTCCTTCACAGAATCCCGACGCTGCTTATCGGAGATTTGCTTATCGGCGGCAACGATGCAGTGAGGATAACAGGCTCGGCAGTCGCGGCGGTTCTATTGACGGCGCTGCTCGGAAACAGGGCGGTTGCCTTCCGCGTCGACGGTTTTCTCACGTTTTGCAGAGGACTTGTAAGTGGTGAATCGGTCAAGACAACAAAGAAGTCAATCGTTGTCAGGACACTCTTATGCGTTGCCGTCGTCGTTGTCGCGCTCTTGCCGCTTGCGTCGGAGCTGAACAATTCGTTCAGAGGCGATAGCGAAAGCAAAAGCGAAAGCGATTCTGCCGGAAAGATTTACAACAGAATTACCGACGCGCAGCAGGCTGCGTTTGACGACGACATAAAAATTCTGTTTTCGGGCGATCTGATTCTTCTTGAGGATCAGGTCAAAAACGCGTACGACGGCGAAAAATATGATTTCGGCGACATATTCGAGTATACCGAAAAATACATATCCGGCGCTGACCTTGCAATAGGCGTTTTCGAGGGGCCGGCTGCGGGTGCGGAGAAGGGTTACTCCGTCGGAAATTATGACGACGGCAAATCTTTGTCGCTCAATTTTCCCGACGAGTTTGTGCAGTCCGTAAAAAATGCCGGATACGACCTTGTCACGACGGCAAACAACCATCTGCTTGACAAGGGCATAAGCGGTGCTTTGCGTACGCTCGACGTTCTCGACAGTTTCGGACTTGACCATATAGGCTCATACCGCAACGCGAGCGAAAAGGAAACGGTAAAGATACTAAGCGCAGGCGGCATAAAAATCGCCGTACTGGCCTATACCTACGGATCAAACGGCTATTCCGAGGACGATCTGCTGAGCGGCGGGCTTTCCTATATCACGTCGGTTCTCGTTCCTCCGAAAAGCGTGAACTTTGAAAAGGTCAAAGCGTCGGTTATCGGAGATATCGGGAAAGCAAAAAAAGAAGAACCGGACCTTATCGTCATACTCCCGCATATGGGTGAACAATTCCTTGACGAGCCGGACGATTATCAGAAGGCGTGGAACGATATTTTTATCGGCGCGGGAGCGGATATAGTGCTTAACGACCACACCCATTCAGTCCAGCCCGTCGATATATTCGGCGAAAACGGCAAAAACAAGCTTATTGTCAACTGTCCCGGCAACTTCGTCAATATATACCGCAAGCATAACGGTGATGCCGCCGTGATGGTTGAGGTCTATATCGACAGGAAGGATAAGACTGTAACGGGTGCGTCCGTAATCCCGATGTGGATACAGTCGCCCGCGGGCGGAAATTACCGTCCGTTGCCCATTTACGATATACTCTGCGACGAAACGCTTAAAAGACAGATCAGCACCGACGACTTGGAGCGCGTCGGCGGGGTTCATAGACATATAACGTCGGTAATGCTCGGTGAGGAGCTTACGCTTGACATGGTGGAGGAGAGGTACTATATGAACGAAAACGGATATTTGGCCCCGCAGACAGAGCAGATGGAGTTAACCGATGCTATGAAAGCTTCCGTACTCTATAAGGCTGTAACAACGGCTGAAAGCGTTTGCTATGTCGGCGACAGCCTGACAGAGGGCAATACGAACGGCGGCTACGGTTGGTACGAGCCTGTTAGCGGGCTTTCAAAGAAGTCCGTTAAATGCGCAAAGGGCGGAGGAACGTCAAAAACAATTCTTCCGCAGATTCCCGCAGGCTATGGGCTTTATGTTGTCGCAATAGGAACAAACGACGTAAGATACAGAAAAAGCGATATCTGCGCAATGACGGCGGAAGAATACATAAAAGAGCTTGAAAAGTTCGTGTCACGAATACGCGCGACCGACGAAAATGCAAAGTTTGCGTTTGTCGCTCCGTGGATGGCGCTTGAAACCGACAGGGTAAGTGCTTTACCGCCTGTTGAACGCGACGCGATGCTGGCGGAATACACCTCGTCGCTTAAAACGTGGTGCTCGGAAAACGGGCATATATTCAGCAATCCCAACCCCGCAATTGCCGGAGTGCTCGCGAAGGAGAAGGATTCTGATTATATCCTTGACCACATTCACCCGAACAGAACAAGCGGCATAAAGCTTTACAGCAAGTCGGTTTTTGAAAACAGCACGCGGTAACCACGGCATGAAAAACGATTATCATTCCGATATTTGTGCAAACACTTAATTTCCTCATATAAATATGTATAATATATACCGTAAAGGAGCCGGTTCATTTGGCTGACAGCAAAAGAGATTATTATGAAGTGCTCGGTGTCGGCAAAGACGCCACGGAGGACGAAATAAAAAAGGCATACAGGCAGAAGGCGAAGCAGTACCACCCCGACCTGAACCCCGGCGACAAGACGGCCGAGGCAAAGTTCAAGGAGGCAAACGAGGCTTACGAGGTCCTGTCCGACGCTACGAAAAAGGCGCGCTACGACCAGTTCGGCCACGCCGGCGTCGACCCGAATTACGGCGCTGGCGGCGGAGGAGGCTTTGGCGGCTTCGGCGGTGTTGATATTGACCTCGGCGACATACTCGGCAGCTTTTTCGGCGGCGGCTTCGGCGGTGCGAGGCATGCGAACCCCAACGCCCCGCGGCGCGGCGAGGATATTCAGGAGCGTGTCACAATCTCTTTTGAGGAAGCCGCAAAGGGCTGCAAGCGTACAGTTGAAGTACAGCGAATAGAAGTCTGCTCCGAATGCGGCGGCAACGGAGCGGCAACGGGCACATCTCCAAAGACCTGCCCGGAATGCAACGGCAAAGGTCAGGTGGCTTCGCAGCAGCGCACGCCCTTCGGCGTAATCTCAACGTCAAAGACATGCCCGAAGTGCGGCGGCAGGGGGCGTATAGTCGAAAACCCGTGCCCGAAGTGCAGGGGCGGCGGACGCGTATCAAGAAGGACGAAAATAGAAATAAACATCCCCGCGGGCATTGACGACAGGCAGATACTGAATGTACGCGGAGAAGGTCATAAGGGAGCAAACGGCGGTCCCGCGGGCGACCTGCACGTCGCGGTGTTCGTGCGTCCGCATCCGTTCTTCGAGCGCGACGGCTTCGACGTCTGGTGCGATATAACAGTAAGCTTCGCGCAGGCTGCTCTGGGCGCGTCGCTGATGATTCCGACTCTTGACGGAAAGGTCAAATGGGAGCTTCCGGCGGGCACGCAGCCCGGCGAGGTGTTTATGCTCAAGGGCAGGGGAATACAAAATCTCAACGGAAAAAGCAAGGGCAACCAGCTTGTGCGTATAGCCGTCGAGGTGCCGAAAAAGCTAAGCGACAGGCAGTGCGAGCTTATTAAACAGCTTGACTCAGAGCTCGGAGGAAGTTCGAGCGAGTATACGGCTCCGCCGGACGACAGCGACGACAGACGCGGCGGTTTTTTCGGGAAGAAGAAAAAACAGTAAAACTAACAGCGTGGTAAATTATATGCAGCATAAAAATAAAGATAACGGAGTTGAAAGCATGGGCAACATATGGCACGACATTGATTCCGCGAGAATAAGTCCGGAGGATTTTATTGCCGTCATCGAGATTACAAAGGGCAGCAAGAAAAAATACGAGCTCGACAAAACAACCGGCCTGCTTGTCCTTGACAGGATTCTTTATACATCCACGCACTACCCCGCCAACTACGGCTTTATTCCGCGCACATACGCGGAGGACGACGACCCGCTTGACGTTCTTGTCCTTTGCAGCGAGGAAATCGACCCTATGGTGATGGTGCGCTGCTACCCGATTGGCGTCATCACGATGATTGACAACAAGCGGCTCGACGAAAAAATAATAGCGATTCCGTTCAGCGACCCGACCTACTGCGGCTACAAGGACATGAAAGATCTGCCGCAGCATATTTTTGAAGAAATGAGCCATTTCTTCTCGGTCTATAAAGCATTGGAGGGCAAGGAAACGGCAATCGACGAGACGAGAGACAGAAGCGCTGCCGTCGAAATAATTCAAAAATGCATCACAACCTATAACGAAAAGTTCGCCAAATACGGGAGAAAATAACTTCATAAAATAAACGGCTGCCCCGAACAAGGACAGCCGTTTTCAGTAATATTACAGGGGGGCTCGCGGTTTGACGGGACTTATTATACTGAATAAGCACGAGAATATTACGTCCTTCAGGGCGGCGGCGCTGGTCCGCGGGATAACGGGCGAAAAACGTGTCGGACATACCGGCACGCTCGACCCGATGGCTACCGGCGTTCTGCCCGTTATGCTCGGCGGGGCGACAAAATTCTGCGAGCTGCTGCCGTCGCACGACAAGTCCTACCGCGCGAAGCTTTTGCTCGGTGTCACGACCGATACTCTCGACATAACGGGTGCCGTTACGTCACAAAGGCACGTCGACGTCACGGCGGATGAATTTAAAGCCGCGCTTTCGCGTTTTACGGGCGATATAGAGCAGCTTCCGCCGATGTATTCGGCCGTTTCAAAAGACGGCGTGCGGCTGTACATGCTGGCGCGTCAGGGGATAGAGGTCGAGCGCGAAAAAAGGAGCGTTACCGTTTACTCCGCCGAAACGGTTTTTGCCGACGAGCAGAAGGGCGAGTATGTTATAGACGTCTGCTGTTCGGCGGGCACATATATACGCACGCTTATTTCAGATTTGGGCGAAGCGCTCGGCTGCGGCGCTATAATGACGGGGCTTTGCAGAACAAAGGCAAACGGCTTCACGCTTGAGGCTGCCCGAACAGTCGCGGAGCTTGAGGAGCTTATCAAGCAGGGGAGGCTTTCTGAGGCGCTTATCCCCGTTGATGAGGCGCTTTCGGAGTATCCGTCGGTACGCGTCACGGAAAATCAGTCTGTCCGCTTTAAAAACGGCGGCTCGCTCGACGTAAAAAGGCTCGGAAAAAAGCTCCCGCCCGGTCTTATAAGGGTGTATTCGCCTGACGGCGATTTTCTGGGGCTGGGCGAAATAAAAGCGGACGGCGGCGAGATGTCCGTAAAGCGGGTGCTTGTAAATAAGTAAGAGGCAGTCTGTTGTATGTTTAGGGAACGGTCTTGACGTTTTGAAATTTCACTTAATTCAAAAACAAAGTGATAATTCCCAAAAAATGCGTAGGGAACGGTCTTGACCGTTCCGCAAGGTTTTGGGGAGCTTAAAGCGGACACGGCGCGCCGTGTCCCTACGTCAGGTTTGTTCTCTGTCGTTCTTCGGAACGGATGAATCCGTTCCCTGCTTTCTGGACTACAAATTATAACACAATTGCAGGGAACGCATCTTGACCGTTCCGAAAATTCAAAAATCGAAAACACCGCATAGATTCTTCGCTACGCTCAGAATGACAGGTTTTTTCTTCTGTCATCCTGAGGCGCTGTACGCCGAAGGATCTTTTTTTATCTGCCTCTTGTTCTATATTTAACGGAAGCGGGTAAATTATTATTGCAAGGAAAGAGGCACGACGGGCATTATTGTTATATTAGCATTGTATTAAGCGATTTACGTGATGAATGAATAAAAAAGCATAGTGTTGCAAAGTGTGCAACCGATGTTGCAAAATAGTATTGATAATTTCATTATTAAATTATATAATTAGTACATACTGAAAATACAGGAGGAAACGATATGAAACTGACGGGTGGAGAAATTATTGTAAAACAGCTTGTTCGGGAGGGTGTTCCTTACATCTTAGGCATTCCCGGTCATGGTGTTCTCGGGTTGTTTGACGCTATACGCAGGGAAGAAGCAAAGGGCAATATCAAATACATACAGGTTAAGCACGAGCAGACGGCGGCGGCCATGGCGGACGGCTACTTCAGGGTTTCCGGCAAGCCTCTTGCCTGCTTTGCCTCAATAGGTCCGGGGACGCTGAATACGAGCATAGGGCTCGGTACGGCATATGTTGATTCAACCGCATTTTTGCAGCTTTGCGGCGATACTCACGTTCATATGAAGGGCGTAGGTGTATTGCAGGAGATTGAGCGTTACACCGACAGCAACATTATCCGCAGCCTTGAGCCGCTGGCAAAAAGAAGCTGGAGGGCGGAGTCTACAGGTCAGCTCCCCAGAATAATCCACAGGGCGTTCAATCAGATGACTACCGGCAGAAGCGGCCCGTGCGTAATCACCCTTCCAATGGATGTGCAGGCAAGCGCGGTCGAATGCGCTCTTATGCCTGTCGAGGCCGAAAAGTCCGATTCCCTGCCGTGCGCCGACATGCGTTCCATCGAAAAGGCGGTATCCCTGATGCGCACCGCAAAGCGTCCCGTTATTCTCGCGGGCGGCGGAGCGCTTCGCGCGAGGGCGGCCGACCTTATTACGGCTCTGGCAGAAAAATGGGGAGCGGCAATAGTCACTACGCTCGCGGGCAAGGGCGCTGTAAGCGAGGAGCATGAACAGTATTGCTTCCACACAGGCTCAAAGGGCACTCCGATAGGTCTTGAAATCTGCCGTGACGCCGATGTCGTTCTTGCTGTCGGCACACGCTTTGCGGACGAGACCACCTGCTCATACAGAAAGGGTGTCGCCTTTAACTTCCCCGACACAAAGCTTATACATATCGATATAGACGCCGGCGAGATAGGCAAAAACTACGGAGCCGACGTCGGAATTATTGCGGACCTGAAGGACAGCCTTAAAAAGCTCATCGACAACTTCACCGACAAGGTCGACAGAAAAGAGTATCTCGACGAAATCAAAGCGCTCAGGGAGGACTGGGAGAAGTACAAGAAGGATTACCGCAGCGTAAAATGCGATAAAATGACAATCTCACAGCTAATAGGCATAATGAACGGCTGCCTGCCCGACGATACAATAATATCCACCTCGTCCGGCAACACACAGGCGCAGCTCTTCCAGGAGTATTGCTACAAAAAGCCGTACTGCAACCTTACAACCGGCGGTTTTTCAACCATGGGCTGGGCAGTTCCCGCCGCGATGGGCGCAAAGCTTGCAAAGCCCGATACGCCCGTGGTGGCGCTTCTCGGCGACGGCGACTTTATGATGATTATCCAGGAGCTTTCGACAATGGCGCAGTATAACATTCCCGTCGTAACGGTGCTCGCCAACAACTGCGGCTGGATGGCTATTAAAGACCTGCAAAACGATGTCCTCGGTGAAGAAGCCGCCTTCGGCAACGATTTTATGAAGGACGGCGAGGTATACAGCCCCGATTTCTATGGTATTGCCAGGGCGTTTAATGTTGACGCGTATAAAGCCGGCACGGCGGACGAGTTTGAAAATGCTCTCCGTACTGCCGTTAACGCAAACAGACCAGCGCTCATTACCGTAGACGTTTCAAGAGAATACCCGTACTCGGGCGGCAAAGCCTTCGGCTGGTGGGATGTACCGATTCCCGCATATATGGAGGAAAAAAGGGCAGTGTACGAAAGCGCCGTAAAGGAAGAAACAGTTTAACGTCTTAACAACCGTTTAAAGGAGAAAGGGGTATCTGTATGATGAAATTCGTTCTGATAGGCTGCGGCAGAATTGCAACCCTTCACGTCGCCGGCTACCGCGACAGGGACGACGCCGTGCTTTGGGGAGTATACGACAAAAAGCACTCGGCCGCCGAGGAATTCGCAAAGGAGCACAACATCCCGAAGGTTTACGACTCATACGAGGATGTTCTTGCCGACAAGGAGGTAACGGGAGTTGAAATCCTTGTGCCCCATCACCTGCACTGTGAAATGACCGTTCAGGCATGCAGGGCAAAAAAGCATGTGTCGGTGCAAAAGCCCATGGCTATGAATCTTGACGAGTGCGACAAAATGATTGAAGCCGCGAAGGAAAACGGCGTAAAGCTTAAGGTTTATGAAAACTTCGTGCATTACCCCCCTTATCAGAAGGCAAAGCAGATGATAGAAAGCGGAGAAATCGGCGAGCCGCGCGGCATAAGATACAAAATGAATAACGGCGGGCTTAATTCCCAGAACACTCCTGCCGCGAAAATGCGCGCGAAAATGGCGGGCGTGGAGCTTACGGACGATTTAGAGCCCACCGGCTGGGCTGTTGACACGCTCTCGTGGACATGGAGGCTTAACGAAACGCTTTCGGGCGGCGGGCCTGTCGTATTTGACGACGGATATCATAAGTTTTCAATGTTTGTCGACCTTTTCGGCGAAATCGAAAAGGTTAGCGCGTGGATTGACGAAACCTCGGTGCTCGGGAGCGTCTGTCAGGATTCGCCCGCCGTCATCATGTGGAAATACAAGGATAAAAAGCTGTACGGCGCGTGGGACATTACCTGCTCGGAGGACATGTACATAAAGAGCAAGTATTACACCTGCGACGAGCGCATGGAAATTACAGGCTCAAGAGGCATTATCTGGATTACGAGATGTACCGCCGAAATGCTCGGCGATGTCGCGCCCCTCGTTCTGTACAGGGACGGCAAGCTTACGGAATTCTGGGATATGCCGCACGACTGGCAGGATTCCTTTATCAATTCAACCCGCGACTTCATAGACTCCATAAAGTATGACAGGGAGCCTGTTCTGACGGGCGAAAGAGGAAAAGAAGTGCTGAAATTCGCGCTTGCGGCTATGGACTCCTCCAAAAAGCAAAGCGAAGTCTTTCTTGACTGCTATGAGGATAAGCCCGTGCCGAAAAAGAAGGGCTTTGTAAGCTTATTATTGGGCAAAAAGGGCTGATTAAATGGATAAGAAGCGTTGTTTAATCGCGGCGGCTGAAATAAGAAAGCTTGCAATCACCGCGATGGAATCGGCGGGGTTCGGTCATATCGGCGGCAGCATGTCAATCTGCGACGCTCTGGCGGTGCTTTACGGGGAGGTTATGAACATAGACCCCCGCAACCCCGAAAAGGAGGACAGAGACAGGCTGGTGCTCTCAAAGGGACACTGCGGCCCCGCTCTATATGCAACATTGGCTTACAAGGGCTATTTCCCACAGTCGGAGCTTCTGACGCTTAACGCCAACGGAACAAGGCTACCGAGCCACTGCGACAGGCTTAAAACCGTCGGCATAGATATAAGCACCGGCTCTTTGGGGCAGGGACTGTCTCTCGCGAGCGGCGTCGCCGTGGGTTGCAAAATGAAGGGCTTGAATAATTACACCTATGTAATAGTCGGCGACGGCGAGCTGCAGGAGGGGCAGAACTGGGAGGCAGTCCAGTTCATCGCACACAGATGTCTGTCCAATCTCATTATCCTTGTCGACAATAACAAACGGCAGCTTGACGGCTACACGGAGCAGGTTTGCAGACAGTTTGACATCAGGGCTAAATTCGAAGCCTTCGGGCTTTTTGCCGCAGAGGTTGACGGGCACGACGTCGAGGCGGTTTATAACGGAATATCACAGGCGATAAACAGCAATATGCCGTCTGTCGTAATCCTCAACACCGAAAAGGGGCACGGCTGCTGCTTTGCCGAAATCCCCGGCTTCAACCATTATATGGTGTTCGACAGCGAGCAGGCGGATACGGCGCGAAGGGAAATCGACAGAAGGCTGGAGGTGAGTCTTAAAGATGCTTTGCGATAAATTTGATTACGACCTAAAGGAAATGCGGGCATTGTATTGCGACGCCCTCATTAATACAGCCGGGCAGAACGAAAAGGTAGTCGCCGTCGACGCCGACGTCAGCTTTTCAATGGGTACGGGGCCTTTTTACGAAAAATTCCCGCAAAGGGGCATAAACTGCGGCATTATGGAGGCTCACGCCGCCGGCTTCGCGGCGGGAATGTCCGCAGTCGGGTTTATTCCGTTTGTGCACATGTTCGGCACGTTTGCCACAAGGAGGGCTTACGACCAGCTTTTCCTTTCGTGCGCCTATCAGGATCTGAATGTTAAGATAATAGGCGGAGACGCGGGCGTTACGGCTGCCGCGAACGGCGGAACACATATGCCTTTTGAGGATATGGCAATAGTTCGGGCAATACCGAACTTTACAATTGTCGAGCCTGCCGACGGAACGATGTACAAAACGCTTGTGCCTTACATGGCAAGCACCTACGGCAATTTCTATGTTCGTTCAAGCCGCAAAAAGGCGGTAAAAATATACACAGACGACACCGAATTTCAGGTAGGGCGCGCAAACATCCTCACACACGGCAGCGATGTCGCGATAATAGCCTGCGGAATAATGGTCCATCAGGCGCTGCTTGCGTGCGAGCTTCTTAAAAAAGAGGGAATAGAAGCCTCTGTCGCCGATATGCACACGATAAAGCCTGTCGACAGGGCGGCGGTTACTCAGCTTGCAAGCTTATGCGGCGCGGTTGTTACGGCTGAAAACCACAATATCATAGGCGGTCTCGGAAATGCCGTCGGCGAATGTCTGCTTGAAACCGACCCCGTCGTGCCGATGGAAAGAGTCGGCGTCAACGACACCTTCGGCGAGGTAGGAACACAGGAATACCTTATGGAAAAATTCGGCTTAACGGCGGAAAATATAGCAGCTAAGGCAAAAAAAGCAATCGGGAGGAAAAGAAAATGAAGGTTGCGGTAATAAACGAAGTGTCCGCAAGAGATAAAAACCCGTACATAATCGAGGCGCTTAAAAAACAGCCGGTCGAGGTTTTAAACGCCGGCATGAAGGCCGGCGAGTTTGAAACGGAGCTTACCTATATCCACACCGGCTTTATGGCGGCAGCGCTGCTTAACCTCGGCGCCGCGGACATGGTTATCGGCGGCTGCGGCACAGGTCAGGGCTTTTTGCTCTCCGCCATGCAGTACCCGGGTGTTTTTTGCGGGCTTATAACGGAGCCGCTCGATGCGTGGCTTTTCGGGCAGATAAACGGCGGCAACTGCATATCGCTTGCCCTCAACAAGGGCTTCGGCTGGGCGGGAAACATCAACCTCGAATATATTTTCGAAAAGCTGTTTTCGGACGAATTCGGCAGAGGCTATCCCTTAGAGAGGCAGCAAAGTCAGCGTCAAAGCCGCGAAAAGCTCCGGATGATTTCACAAAAAACCCACAAACCCTTTGCCGATATCTTTGCGGAAACAGACAAGGATATTATCATGCAGGTTTTCAAACACAAGCCCTTTGCCGATATAGTCAGCGGAGAGGTTGAAAACAAGGAACTGCAGAAATTTATATTATCGGAAATCCGAGGATAAACGAATGAGCCAATCCTTACAAAACGGAATAGATGCACTTATGTTTCTGTCCTCCAAAAAAAGCGCCGGAGTGACGGAAATCGCGCGCGCGATAGGCGTCAACAAAAGCACCGCGTACAGAATTATGCAAACCTTCCTCGGCAGCAACATGGTCGAGAAAAATCCCGAAACCATGTGCTACAAATTAGGCCCGGCAATTTTAAGGCTTTCACACCAGTATTACAGCGGCCTTAACGCGGCGGGCATTGCAAAGCCTTACATGGCGCGCCTTAGCGAAGGCTTCGGCGAATCTGTTCATCTCTGCGCACTGTCGAACAACCGCGCTGTTGTGGTTGAGCAGATAACAGCCGAGAGCAGGCTGACGGCAAACGCGAAAATCGGCGAGGCGGAACCGCTGCACTGTTCGTCCGTCGGCAAATGCCTGCTGGCATACGCCGACAGCGGCAGGCAGGAAAAAATGCTGCGCGAACTGACTTTTGAAAAGTACACCGAAAAAACAATAACCGACAAACCCGCGCTTTTAAAAGAACTTGCAAGGATAAAAGAAAGGGGCTTTGCCATTGACGACTGCGAATTGTCCGAAGAAATCCGCTGCGTTGCCGCCCCTATCTTTAACAGCAAGGGTGAATGCTGCTTTTCGATAGGCGTTTCGGGCGCAAGAAGCAGAATGACGCGGGAAAAAATGAACAAAATCTCTGAAGGACTTAAAAAAGTGTCGGAAGCAATTTCCTCCGAGCTTGGCTACGCCAAAGCAAAATAAAAAAGAGAGGTGCCGGTATGAAAAGGAAAATGGCTTCAAAACTGTGCTACGGCAGCGGCGACATATACGGCGGCGGAGCGTTTCTTGTTTTTTCGCTGCTGTATATGAATTTCCTTATTCTCGTTGAAGGGCTCCCCGTTATAGCTTCCTCGGTGATTATATTAATCGGCAAATTCTGGGACGCCATAACAGACCCCATGGTGGGCAGGCTCTCCGACAAAACACGCTCAAAATACGGACGGAGAAGGCTGTATTTCCTGATTGGAATTGTTCCCGTTTTTCTTTCCTTTATAATGCTGTTTTATTCCTTCGGGCTTCAGGGCACAACAGTAAAAATCATCTACCACACGTTCGCATACATGTTTTTCGGCACGGCGTTTACAATCGTAATGGTTCCGTATAACGCTATTCTTTCAGATATGACATCCGACTATAACGAGCGGACAGCCTTTACAACCGTCAGAATGGTAATGTCCGGCGCAGCCTCGCTTGTCTGCGCCGTCTTGCCGGGGCTTATCATCAAAGCCGTCGGAGGCGGTGTGAACGGGCCTGCCCAAAAAAACGGATATCTTGTTATGGCGGCTGTCCTCGCGGCAGTTTTCGCGCTTTGCTGGCTTATAGTATTCCTCGGCACAACAGAAAAAAAGGACCTGCCGCCCGTTGAGAAAACAACAGTAGCGGACTGGATATCGCTTTTTAAAAACAAGCCCTACCGCAATTTCCTCGGCATATTCCTCACCTTCCAGATTTGCGTTGACCTTGTGCTTGCTATGTTCATCTTCTATATTGACATCGTTGTGCTGAAATACGGCAGCTATGAGCTTCTTATGGGAGTGCTGCTTGTATGTCAGATTCTGTTTATGATTATTTACGGAAACGCTGCAAAAAAGAAGGGCAAGGCGTTTCCGCTGTTCATAGGCATACCGCTGTGGATTGTGACCTCGCTGCTTTTCGCGTTTGTAAACAGCGGCACTTCAGTAGCCGTTCTTATAGTATTTGCCGTGCTTATTGCCGCGGGCGCCTCGGCGGGCAACCTTTCGACATGGTCTATGCTCACCGATAATTTCGACCTTGACGAAATACAGACGGGCAAGCGCAGGGAGGGCCTTTACAGCGGGCTGACTACTTTTTTGCGCAAGTTTGCAAGCGGAGTCGCCGTATTCGTTATGGGAATAGGCCTACAGGCGTTCGGCTTCGACCAGACAGAATACAACCTGCTGAAAAGCACGACGGCAGGCGATTTTGACCCTTCCGCCTATGCTCAGTCAAACATCGTTTCCGGCATCAAATGGATGTTCATTCTCATTCCCTTTGCGCTCCTCTTCGTATGTATGCTGTTTGTGTCGAAGAATAAAATCAACAAAAAACGCTTTGACGCCGTATTAAAGGGGATTGAGTGCATAAAGGAAGGGAAAGGGCTGTCGGCACTCAGCGACGATGAGATAAAGGATATAGAAACGGCCACAGGCAAAAAAGCAGACGAGCTCTGGCAGCCGGATACCGCAAACGACGTATCCCGGGTGTGACATAATACCGGCGGACGTTACAGAACCCTTTCGGTTTTTCACAAGATATGGTATTTAACCATCGCAGGCAGGCAGATGAAGCGTAGCGGCTGTGTGGAGAATTAAGGGTAAGAGCCGGTTTCGGACTATGGTTTTAATAACGGTTATATATCATAGGACAGAGGAGTGAAATAACCGGTGTCCGCAAAAGAAATTCTAAAACAATACTTTGGCTTTGACGAGTTCCGCGAGGGACAAGCCGATATTATCGAGGCGCTTACTCACGGCTGGGATGCGTTTGGTGTGATGCCCACGGGAGCGGGAAAATCGCTGTGCTATCAAGTACCCGCAATGCTGCTGCCGGGTGTTACATTTGTTATTTCGCCGCTTATATCTCTCATGCGCGACCAGGTACAGGCACTTGCCGCAAACGGCATTCCGGCGGCATTTATAAACAGTTCACTTACCGACGCACAATTAAACCGAGCCTTAAATAATGCTCGCCGTGGGCAATATAAAATCATCTATATCGCCCCCGAACGGCTGCTTACCCCGTCGATAACGGAGCTTTCGGCTTCGCTGCAAATATCCTTGATTGCCGTTGACGAGGCGCATTGCATCTCTCAGTGGGGGCAGGATTTTCGTCCGTGTTATTTGGATATTCCGAAATTCGTGAACGGGTTGCCGGCGCGTCCGGTGATGGCGGCCTTTACGGCAACAGCAACGCAGCGGGTGCGTGCGGATATTCTGTCAACGCTCGGATTAAAACGTCCGCTGACACTGGTGACCGGCTTTGACCGCCCAAATCTTTTTTTTGAAGTAAAACAACCGAAAGACAAGTATTCCGCTCTGACGAAATATCTAAAAGAAAATGATGGCAGCGGAATCATCTACTGCTCAACCCGCAAGGAAACGGAAAGCGTCACAGAGCGCCTTAAAGCCGACGGATACTCGGCGGTGCGGTATCACGCAGGCTTGTCCGACGAGGAGCGCAGCCGGGCACAGGACGACTTTCTCTATGACCGAGTGAAGATTATCGTAGCTACAAACGCCTTTGGCATGGGTATTGACAAGTCCGATGTGCGCTTTGTCGTTCATTACAACATACCTCAGAATGTGGAGTGTTATTATCAGGAGGCAGGTCGTGCGGGACGCGACGGTCTTCCCGCAGACTGCATATTGTTTTATTCACGCAGAGACATAATAACAGTTCTGTTTCTCATTGAGAAAAGTGAAAATCCCGATGAGGTTGCCCGCAACAAACTACTGCTGAATCAAATGAAAAGGTACTGCGAAACAGACGGTTGCCTGCGGCGGTTTATACTCGGCTACTTCGGCGAGCAGTATACCGACGATTGCGGTAACTGCGGTAATTGCATCGGTAGTTTTGATGATATTAATGTGACTGTGGATGCGCAAAAAGTTCTTTCTCATATCCTGCATCTGAACAGGGCAGGCAAGAGGTTCATGTTTACCCATACAGCCGATATTATTTTCGGCAAATCTGCGGACTTCACCGATTTACCTACCTTCGGTATTATGAAGGGGACACCCCGCGACTATATCCGTCAGCTTGTCAGCCGTCTGACTGCTCTGGGATATATATATGATGACGACTATCTCAGCACAACGCCGAAGGCAAAGGAAGTCCTTTTCGGCGGTGTGACTGTCACTATGCGCGGTAAGAAACCCGAAGACTCGCTAAAGAAAGAGCGGGTAAGGATACGGACGAAAGAACAAAGATATGAATTGTCGGCGGAGCTGTTCGCGAAGCTTAAAGAACTTAGGCTTGAAATTGCACATGAAGAAAAAGTGCCCGCTTTTGTCATATTCTCCGATGCCACGCTTGTTGATATGTGCAAAAAGCACCCGCAAAACGAACGTGAAATGCTCTCCGTCAGCGGCGTGGGAAAAGTAAAGCTGGAGCGATACGGCGCAAGGTTTTTGCAGATACTTCAAGAGGTCAAGCCGTGTACCGGACATATGTCAGAGCTGCCTGAGCTTACATATGAGCTTTTCATGGAACAAATCGAATTTGATGAAAATCCGATGCAGATATCCCGGGTTGCGGACAATATTAATGCCGCCCTTATACGTTACGGCATGAATAAAATCAGCGGGCAGCGTCTGAATAAATTATTGATTGAAGCGGGCTACCTTGAAATAGTAAACGGCACAAAGCTGCCGACAGACAGCGGGCGGGCGATAGGAGTAACCACAATCCTGCGGCATTCAGACAGGGGAAATTATACTCAGTGCCTGTTCAGGGAAGCCGCGCAGCGGATTTGCGCGGAGCTTGCGCTGAAAGAGGTTTCATAACCGCCTTCCGGCGGTGTTTTTTATAATAATATTGATACAGGGCGACCGGGGGAGATGTGATGATGATAAAAACGGCAAATACGTTAGGCTGCTGCGGAATAGACTGCGGTCTTTGCCCGAGGTTTTATACCGTCGGCAGCTCAAGATGCCCCGGCTGCTGCGGTAAAGACTTTGATATCCTGCACCCCCCATGCTCCTTTGCGACGTGCTGTGCAAAAAATAAAAAGCTTGAAGTCTGCGCCGAATGCGGAGAATACCCGTGCAAAAAATTTGAAAACGAAAAAATCGAGAAGGATTCCTTTGTAACTCACGGCAGAATTTTTTACAATCAGTCATACATAAAAAGCAACGGACTGAAAGCGTTTCTTGAGCAGCAAAAAAGCAGGATAAGTTTTCTTGAGAGGATGCTCAGGCAATATGACGACGGAAGGTGCAAAAGCTTTTTCTGCCTTTCTTGCGCTCTCCTGTCGCTCGAATCACTTGAAAAAGCTCTTGAAAGAGCAAAAGACATTCCGGCTGACGATAAAAAGTCAAGGGCGAAAATCATGAAGGAAATATTGAACCAACTGGCGGCGGAAGAAAACGCGGAGCTGAAGCTGAGGAAATAGCGTTGCAGCTTTGACAACACAAAGGGGATATGTTATTATAGGTAACAGTGATAATAATCAAGTCAGGGAACAGCTCATTGCCCCCTGCGGTATGAACTGCGAATTATGTGTCTCTTATCAGGCGATGACAAACGATTTGAACAAAAAGGGCTTTCACAGAAAATACTGCCCGGGCTGTAATCCGAGAGGTGAGAACTGCAAGTATATGGGACATATCTGCGAGCGGCTCGGCAAGGGGCTTATTCGCTTCTGCTTTGAGTGTAGCGACTTCCCGTGCAAGCGGCTTAAGGCTCTTGATAAGAGATACAGCACAAAATACAACATGAGCATGATAGAAAACCTGCGGTACATAAATGAATACGGTATCGACAGCTTCCTGAAAAAAGAGGAGGAAAAGTGGCGCTGCCCCTCCTGCGGCGGCGTTGTCTGTTGCCATAGCGGAGTTTGTATAAAATGTTCATACTGATTAATCAGATTAACTTGAATTCATTCATTTCAATAAAGGAGGTGGTCGTTTGAATGTAATTGTCGGCAAATTGAAAGAGGTGCTTTTTTCCGTACTGCCCATCACCGTCATTGTAATGGTCCTGCATTTTACGCTGACGCCCATTGAAACACCGGAACTTATAAGATTCCTTGTGGGAGCCGCTTTGATTATCGTCGGACTTACCGTTTTTTTGCTCGGCGTTGACGTCGGCATTACGCCCATAGGAAACACTCTGGGTGTTGAGATAGTCAAGTTCAACAAAATCTTGATTGTAATTATCGCAAGCCTCGCTCTCGGTTTTTTTGTTTCAATTGCGGAGCCGGATCTTCACATTCTGGCGGAGCAGGTTGACGCCGTCACCTCGGGCGTGATTTCAAAAAACATTCTGGTGGTGGTAGTTTCGTCGGGTATCGCCGTGATGATTGCGCTCGGTATATCAAGAATTGTTTACGGCATTCCTCTTTACATAATGCTGATTGTTCTTTACGGAATAATCCTTGTGCTTGCGCTCTTCACCTCTCCCGAATTCATAGCTATTTCCTTCGACGCTTCGGGGGCGACAACGGGGGCGTTGACCGTGCCGTTTATTCTTGCTCTTGCGACAGGTATCTCAAGGCTTGAAAAAAACAGTAAAGCTTCTGAAAAGGACAGCTTCGGTCTTGTCGGCATCGCTTCAACAGGCGCCATTATCTCGGTAATGATAATGAGCATAATATCAAAGTCCGACAAGATAGCGGGCGCTCTTCCTGTCGCAAAGTCCGGAACATCCTCGCTTTTTGACTCGTTTTTAGCACTCATCCCCATAACGGCGCTTGAGGTGTTTGTCGCTCTCTCCCCGATAATCCTGTTCTTTTTCATTTTTCACGCGTTATCGTTAAAGCTTTCAAAGCGCATTGTCCGTAAGATTATGTTCGGAATGATGTTTACTTTTGTTGGTCTTGTAACCTTTTTGGTCGGTGTAAACGCGGGCTTTATGGATGTCGGAAGCACCGTCGGTTATATGCTCGCTTCAATGGACAACAAGATTTACGTCTTAATTGCCGGCTTCGTCTTAGGCTTGGTTACAATAATTGCAGAGCCTGCTGTTTACGTTTTAACGCACCAGGTCGAAAGCGTAACGAGCGGCTATGTAAGACGAAAAGCGGTAATGGTTACGCTTGCCCTGGGAGTCGCGGCGGCAGTCGCGCTGTCCGTATTAAGAATACTTGTTCCCGAAATTCGTCTGTGGCATTATCTGCTGCCGGGATATATAATATCCGTCGCGCTTACCGTTTTTGTTCCCAAGCTGTTTGTAGGCATAGCCTTCGACTCGGGCGGCGTAGCCTCGGGCCCCATGACGGCAACCTTTATCCTCGCCTTCACTCAGGGAGCCGCCGAAGCTACGGAGAGCGCCAACATCATTGTCGACGGCTTCGGAGTAATCGCCATGGTGGCAATGACGCCTCTTATAGCGCTGCAAATTCTCGGACTGATTTATAAGATAAAAACCCGTAAAGGGAGGAATGAAAATGACGCCTGACAGTCCTCAACAGATTGAATTGATTTATGCAATAGTCAACTGCGAAACGGCAAGCAGGCTTATTAAATACGCCAAACAGCACGGAATAAACGGAGCCACGGTTTTTATGGGAACAGGCACCGTTCACCGCGGTGTTATGAGTTTTTTGGGGCTGAGCGACGTTAGAAAAGAAATTGTTCTGATGGTTGCCGAAAAAAACGCGGCTTATCAGGCTGTCGAAGCAATAAGCAGGAAGTTTGAATTCAATAAACCGAATCACGGAATCGCCTTTACCATGTCTGTCTGCGGTTTGTCGGGTTCAAGCAGCATGAGCTGCGATATCAATCTTACAAGAGGAGATGACGGTAACACGATGTATAACATTATTACTGCGATTGTGGAAAAAGGAAAGGCGGAAGACGTTATCGACGCCGCGACAGAAGCGGGCTCGAAGGGCGGCACCATAATTAACGCCAGAGGCTCGGGGATACACGAAACGAGCAAGCTTTTTTCCATGGAGATAGAGCCTGAAAAAGAGATAGTTTTAATATTGTCCGAGGCAGAGCTTACGGAAACTATAGTGTCGTCAATAAGCGGCAGGCTTAAAATGGATGAGCCCGGAAACGGCATCATATATGTGCAGACCGCAAACAAAACCTATGGTCTGTACAAATAGGAAACCAAAGGCAGTGATGAAGCGACATTTAAGGCGTCAGAGGGGCTTTATTGAGAGAATAAAGGAGCCGCTATAATGGAGATCAGACGATACAGAAGACTCGACGACGAGGAAAAGCTGATGAAGCTGCTGTCGGACGAGGGAGAGGACTGGTCGTGCTATACGACAGGTACCGCCGCGGAGAAATATAGGGCGGCTTTGGAGGCCTCGATAACATATGTCGCTTATGAGGGCGAAACGCTTTGCGGATATTCGCGTTCCATAAACGACTGCGGTTTTTACATTTATGTCTGCGATTTGCTCGTCGCGCCGGCGCACAGGGGCAAGGCAATAGGCCGGAAGCTTATGGAGTGTATTTACGACGAGTATCCCGACTGTGTGGTTTACGTTATGTCAGATGTCGACGTCTACTACACAAAGCTCGGCTATCGCAGGGAGGGTTCGGTGTTCGAGGTCCCGGAAGGCGGCAGACGCACGGAAACCGACGGTTGTGTTTTTTCTTGACAAATCAACCGAAAATGATATAATTGCTTTGTGTTTTTATTAAAGGCGACACGCTTGAGTTTTTGCGCAAGGGCGCTGTCAGATTTAACAAGGAGATTTAACAATGAATAAGCTTGAAAAGATTTTTTCGCTGATACTTGCCGCGGCTCTTGTGCTTTCAACCTTCGGCTGCGCCGGAAAAGGCGGCACGGAAACAACTACAGACGGTACGGCGAAAACAAAGGAAAAACTTATTATGGCGACAAACGCGTATTTCCCGCCGTATGAGTTTTATGACGATAACGGAAATATTGTCGGCATCGACGCTGAAATAGCCGGTCTTATTGCCGACAAGCTCGGCATGGAGCTTGTAATCGAGGACATGGAATTTGACTCGATTCTCTCCGCCATAACCTCCGGCAAGGTTGATATGGGGATGGCCGGCATGACGGTAACAGAAGAACGCCTTCAGAGCGTGGATTTCTCAACATCCTACGCCACGGGCAAGCAGGTTATAATCGTAAAAGGCGATTCACCAATCGCTTCCTACGATGACCTGACGGACAAAACCATAGGCGTTCAGCTTTCGACAACGGGCGACATATATATCAGCGACGATATCGACAACGGCTATCTCGGAGATGCAAAGGTTTCGCAGTACGCTTCGGGCTTTGAAGCTATAGGCGACCTTGTAAACGGCAAGATTGACGCGGTTGTTATAGATAACGAGCCCGCGAAGGTGTTTGTGTCAAAGAACGAGGGCATTAAGATTCTGCCGACCGAATATATTGTTGAGGATTACGCAATAGCCTTTGCGAAGGGCAGCGAGCTTACAGTCAGAGTTAACGCGGCTCTTGAGGAGCTTATTGCCGACGGTTCCGTAAAGGCGGTTATCGACAAGTATATTACCGCCTGATTTCCGATTGCTCAGATTACAGGGCTGTAAACGTACAGCCCTTTTCTCGTTTTAGGGGGGCTTGTGTTTGGATTTTTGGTTAAATATTAAGGACGAATTTTTACGCAACTTTATAACAGGCTCGCGCTGGGAATACCTTTCCGACGGTCTTATGGTAACGCTTCGCGTTTCCTTCTTCGCGGTGCTTATGGGAATTGCGTTAGGCGTTATCATCGCGATTATACGTTCCACCCACGACCTGAGCGACCTCTCGCGGTTTAACCCGTTGGGCAGGTTCTTCATTAATCTTATCGACTTTTTATCAAAGCTGTATCTGAATGTTATCCGCGGAACGCCGACTGTTATACAGCTTTTAATAATGTATTACGTTATATTTGCAAGCATAAATATCGACAAGGCTTTTGTCGCTATTCTCGCGTTCGGCATTAACTCCGGCGCGTATGTCGCCGAAATAGTCCGCAGCGGCATTATGTCTATCGACCGCGGACAGATGGAGGCGGGGAGGAGCCTCGGCTTCAATTACGTCCGCACGATGTGTTACATAGTCCTGCCGCAGGCCTTCAAAAATGTCGTTCCCGCGCTCGGCAACGAGTTCATTGTTCTGCTTAAGGAAACTTCAATCTGCGGCTACATTGCGCTGCAGGACCTGACGAGGGGAGCATATATCATAAGGGGCATCACCTATTCCGCGTTCATGCCTCTGATAGCCGCCGCGTTAATCTATCTTATCATGGTTCTCTGCCTTGACTATCTGATGAAGAGACTCGAAAGGAGGCTGCGCAGAAGTGAATGACGAAATACTTATAAAGGTTGAAAACCTTCATAAAAGATTCGGTAAGCTTGAGGTTCTGAAAGGCATTTCAACCGAGATTAAAAAGGGCGAGGTCGTTGTTATTATAGGTCCTTCCGGCTGCGGAAAATCGACTTTTCTGCGCTGTCTTAACCTGCTTGAGGAGCCTGAAAAGGGCCACGTCTTTTTTGAGGGCATCGAGATAACTGACCGCAGGACAGACATAAACCTGCACCGTCAGAAGATGGGCATGGTATTTCAGCAGTTCAATCTTTTTCCGCACATGACAATAATGCGCAACATGACATTAGCGCTAACAAAGCTTCAGAAGCTGCCGAAGGAAAAGGCGCAGGAGCAGGCAAGGGCTCTGCTTCGAAAGGTTGGGCTTGAGGACCGCGCGGACTCATATCCTTCACAGCTCTCGGGCGGACAAAAGCAGAGGGTGGCAATTGTACGCGCACTCGCGATGAACCCCGACGTTATGCTTTTTGACGAGCCTACATCGGCGCTTGACCCGGAGATGGTCGGCGAGGTGCTGGAGGTAATGAAAGAGCTTGCCAAAAGCGGTATGACTATGGTTGTCGTAACCCACGAAATGGGCTTTGCCCGGGAGGTCGCCTCACGGATTATGTTTATAGACGAGGGCGTTTTTATGGAGGAGGGAAGCCCCGCGGAGTTTTTCGGCAATCCGAAAAGCGCCCGCCTTAAGGATTTCCTTTCAAAGGTTTTGTAAAACGGAGGGTTTATGTCAGAATCCCGCAATGAGCTAAAGAGTAAGACCGTCCTGCCCGGGCGGTCGCCGTGCGGCTCATACAAATATGAAAAATACCGCATTCCCGGTATGATAGCCGCAAAAAGCGGCGTAATCCTCGCGTATTTTGAGGCGAGGATGAGCGGCAGCGACTGGGCGGACATGGATATTATCCTCCTGCGAAGTGAGGACGGCGGCGAAACGTTTTCAGAGCCCTTTGTGCTTGCCGAAGGCTCCGAAACGTGCAGAACAGTAAACAATCCCGTAATGATTCAGGGCGCGGACGGTGTTATCCATTTCCTTTACTGCGTCGAATACGGCGTTACTTCAATCGGCGGCGACGCTCTTTACCGCCAGAGCCGCGACGACGGCAGGACGTGGAGCGAGCCCGTCAGCATTATTGACAGCACCATGCCCGAATACCATAACGCTTTCGCGTTCGGACCGGGGCACGGAATATGCCAGGACGACGGCACGCTGCTTGTGCCCGTCTGGCTTGTGCCGAAATCGGCAGGCTCCGAGCCAAAAAGCCATCACCCCGCAGAGGTGCGCGTTTTTTACAGCCGCGACAACGGGCGGAGCTTTTGCCTGTCCGAAAGAGTTCCGCAGGGGGAAATAACGGACCCGAACGAAACGACGGCTGTCGGGCTGCCGGACGGCGGCGTTATGCTTAACATCCGCCACATGCCGGGCTACCGCGCCGTTTCGTTCAGCAAAAACGGTATTGACGGCTGGACAACCATGACAGAGGACAAGTCGCTTGCCGACCCCTGCTGCTTCGGCAGTTCGGCAAGAATCACGGCGGATGACGGGCGGCGGATTATATTGTTCGTCAACTGCGAGGACGAGCACGAGCGGCGGAATCTGACAGTTAAGGGGAGCATTGACGGCGGCAGAACATGGCAGCTCCGGCGCAGAATAACAAGCGGCGAATCGGCATATGCCGATATCTGCGTTGACGCAGCCGGCAGAATATATGTAATGTACGAAACGGACGACTACCGCCGCGCCGTGCTTGTCAGAATGACTGTTGACGATTTGAATTGAATACTCCGCTTTGAATTGAATACTCCGCTTTTTTGAGCAAAAAACGGCTGTAACAATACCTCATACGTTCCCTTGCGGGATTTGAAGTATTGTTACAGCCTGTGTTTTTGACGGCTTATCCATTTGCGTTGTAATACCGTATAACGTACGAAATCGTAGGGGCGCACCAGCGTGTGCGCCCGAAGCCGGCAGACGTCCTGGAAATTAAAGAATGACTTAAAGGCGCTTCAAAATGCAAAACGATGAAAACTTAAGTAGGGAACGGTCCTGACCGTTCCGAAAAAAACATTAACGCTGCACTCGGACACGGCGCGCCGTGTCCCTGCTATCCCGTACATCTTAAGATCCTTCGACGCGTTGCGCCTCAGGATGACATGGGAACGCAACCTGTCATTCTGAGCGTAGCGAAGAATCTTCTAAGCAAATCGAAGAATCTTTCAGCACTTCAATATTTCTAAGAAACTTCCCCGGCAAGCTGCCTTTGCAGCCTTTTCGGCAGCTTCTTCACAACCGCCTCGTACGCCTCGTCCATCATTGTTTTAAGCACGTCGTCGGGCACTGTGCCGTTAAGTGAAACGGTGTTGAAATACGGCTGCGTGACAGGCGGACAGTGATATCCGCGAACCACTGTGCCGGGATACATCCGCCTGTAAAAATCGCCCGTCGCCGGCTCGCAGGAAAGCGTTATCCTGAAATTGTCGGGATTGGGATTAAGCTGGGCGAAAATCGGAGTTTTGTTTTCGACGCGAAGCCGCACACAGACGGGAATTTCGCCGAAAGGATAGTCGATATATGCGTTTTTCTTTTTAAGGCAATACTCTAAAATTTCGTCGGCGGTCATTAAATTCTCCTTTATAATGACGAAGAATACGCTTCGGCGTCAAAGCTGTCTTCCCAGAAGCATATTGTGAAGTTGTACGTCACGCTCTCGCCCTTTTTCAGCTTATAGCCGCCCTTAAAATAAAAATTGTTGAGCGCCATTAGCCCGTAGTTGCGAACGTGCCACGCGGTGGGATAGCGCTCGTTTCCGGCATGGTCAAAGGCGGCTATGCCTATTTTTTTGCCCGATACGACGCCGCTGTAATTGCACCAGCGCGCTGTTTTGCCCCAGCAGCCATCCTCGTTTACGCCGCCCTCGGAGTTTACGAAGCTGCCGCCCCTGTCGGCGCGCATTTCGTCGGCAACGCGTATTCCGAGCGGTCCCGCTTCCTTTGTTTTTCCGAATTTTATGCTGCCGTAGTTTGCCGAAAGCTTTAAAGAAATATCAACCCTTACGCACTTGTCGCTGACCTTCGAAAAGGTGTAAACGCGCTCCTCGTCAAGGAACTTTTTGCCCCTTCTGCCCTGCCAGACTGAAGAAACGGAAACGTATACGTTTTCGCCGTCGCCGGAGGTTTCGACACTTTTCGCGCGGATAAGTCCGAGCGGCTTACCGTTCTCGTTCCAGAAATCATAGCCGTTGACGTCGCCGATGCCGACGAATACGGAACGCTGGTGCGGGTGCTCCCTGTGGCGAAGGTCGGGGCGCGTAAAGCTTACGCCGTCCTTTGTAAGCACAGGCGCCATAAACGGCGCCTTATAATCGGCGCTGTTGACGCAGGTTGTAAAAAGCCTGCCGTCGAGGTAGACATCCACATCGTTTCCTTTTCTTTTCAGTTCAAAGCTCATAACATTTTCTCCTTTACAAACCGGAATGCCTCCGGCCCTTCTTTTTCAAAATCATCAAAACAGCACTCGACTGTCAAATCCTTGTCAAAACCTGATTTTACAAGCTCTTTTCCGAGCGTTATGAGATATTCACCGCCGAACTTTCCGGGATAAACCCTCCCCGGCGCTTCGGATACATGTATATGTGAAATTATGTCCGCGTTTTCAAGAATGACCGGTGCGCTCTCGCCCTCCATCGCCATATGAAAAGCGTCCGCAAGCAAAACGATTTCGGGGCTTTTAAGCGAGCGCACAAGCTCCGCGCCCTCCGACACCTTGTTTAGTATATTTGTCTCGGTCGCGTTAAGCGGCTCAAGGGCGATTTTCACGCCGTATTCCCCGGCGATTTTGCCGCACACACCTAAGAACTCAAGAAACTTCTCCATACCCTCCTCGCGTGTCATGGATTCGGGATGCTTTCTCGCCACGCCGCTTCCGAAAACTATTACGCCTGCTCCGAGCGCCGATACGCGGCTTATGACGTCACTCGCGTATTGACTTAAGACCTCGGCTTTTTCCGTGCATATTTTAAGGTCACCGCGCACGAAGCTGTTGACGTACCGCAGGGAGAAGCTGCCGTCATTTTTCATGTTAACGAGCGTCTTTATTTCTTCCGCCGAAAGGGCAAGTATCTCTCCCGCCGACGCCTCGATGTAGTCAAAGCCCATTTGAAGAGCAAGGCGATAGCCGGAAACAAGCCGGTCAAATGCCGTTTCCTGTGCCGAGTTGTCCCCCTTGAACTCAGGCATAAAGGTGCCGCCCATAAGAGCGCAGCCGATTTCCATTTTAATAATCCCTCCCTTGAAAATAGCATAAACAAGTATATCACCGCGCATGGTATATTTCAAGAAAAAATGAAGAAACCCGAAAAAGCTTCGCTGTTTTTCACAACAAATAATCCGAATACAGATTAATATTTTTCAATAACTGTTTACAATCCTCGCATAATATGGTGACGAGACGAAAAATATACTTAATCAAATCAGCACCGAAGATGTAAATGAGGCTCAGAAGAAATTCGAGGCAGAAATGGTTAAGCGAGCCAAGGAGTATGGCTTGCTTGATACAGCAAAGAAAAATGCCGAAACTATCGTTAAATCAATGCTCAAGAGTGCAGACGACAGTTATACTGTTGAGATTGAATGGGATGATTAATAAAGACGGGTAAATCAAACAGCTCTTATTCTCAAAGGATGTCCCATGCGCAATTTAAATAGTAAGAAGTAAAAACGGCAAGCAACATTTCTGTTGCTTGCCGTTTTTGGCAAAGGTACTATCTATTGATAAAATGCACCGCCGCCATTTTGGAACGGTGCATCTTTTAACGATTTCAAATTTTGCACCAGTAAATCCAAAACTAAAACAACAAATAATCAGCAGCCTTGTTTTATTTTACTTTATCTTGACAAACTAAAATAAAAGTGCTATAATACCCCTTGTAATTAACTTTTCGCAAAGGAGGCCGCACATATATGATGGATAGGGCCGGAAAACTAAAAACGAACCTGTCGGGTGAGGCGGCATACAAATCATTCACGCCATCGCCGCTGCCGCCAAATCCTCTGGTGGAACTCGATAACGAAACTGTCGAGCTATTGGTAAAAGCCAATAAACAGCTTGCCCTTCTGGAAGGCATCGCGGTGCGGATTCCGAACGTTAATTTGTTTATATCAATGTATGTACGCAAGGAAGCGTTGATGTCGTCCCAGATTGAAGGAACGCAGGCCACACTGGAGGATGTGCTTGACCCGCTGATTGACGAAAATGCCAACCGCAATGTCGCCGATGTTATCAATTACATCAAGGCAACCGATTTTGCGATCGCCAAGTTGAACGAGCTGCCGTTGTGCAACCGACTGATTAAGGAAGCACACGCGGTGCTGATGGCAGGCGTCCGCGGGCAGGAGAAAAGTCCGGGTGAGTTCCGCTATTCCCAAAACTGGATCGGCGGCCAGGGCAGCACATTGAAGAATGCCCGGTTTATCCCTCCGGCGCCGGAAGATATGACGGTAGCAATGTCTGACCTTGAAAAATACATCAACGACGATGATGCGCTTGATGTTTTGATTCGCGCCGCCTTGATCCACTATCAGTTTGAAACCATCCACCCGTTTTTGGACGGCAACGGACGTATCGGTCGGCTGCTCATCACCTTATACCTGATGGACAAAGGCGTGCTGACAACCCCCGCGTTATATATTTCATATTTTTTGAAAAAGAACCGTATAGAATATTATGACCGTCTGGGTGAGGTGCGCCGCAACGGAAACTATGAGCAGTGGATCAAGTTTTTCCTGCAGGCGATCTACGAATCCGCCGAGGACGCAACGGATACCATTGATAAGCTGACGGTGCTCCATGATAGAAATATCGCCTCCATCAGCGGGATGGGCCGCGCCTCTAAAACAGCGCTGCGCCTGTTCGCTTACCTTGAGGAAAACCCCATCATTGAAATCCAAAAGACAGCGGCCGCTTTGGATACTACATTTAAGACGGTATCCGATTCTGTCCGGCGGCTTTGTGAAATGGGCATCCTGACACAAAACTCCGGCGAGCAGCGCAACAGGACGTTTTCCTACGCCGCCTATCTTGACATCCTGCGTGAAGGGACAGTATAAAAACACCATTAACTATGTGAAAAACGCTGTGCCGAAGCCAAAACATCCTCCATTGTGTTTAATGAAAATCATACACAATAGGAGGATATTTTTATGTCAGTCAATTTCAAGCACATCGGCCGGAGGGTCAAGGAAATCCGCCGCGCGAAAGGGATGTCCCAGGCTGAGCTTGCGGAGCAGATCGATATGTCCGTACCGTACATAAGCCTGATCGAAACCGCCGCGAAAAAGGCAAGCCTTTCCACCCTGATCCTGATTGCCAACGCACTCGGCGTTACGGTGGATGCCTTGTTAAGCGGCAACCAAACCNNGAAAGGCGCATCATTTTCGAGGTGGCTTCCGTAACCAAGAAAAGTCTGCGGGAGAACAGTTGCCTTCATCCCTATTTCGGAGAAGCGTAAAAATATTCCCCTAAATATTAACCGGCGGTAAAGTGGTTTACCCCCGGTGAATTTTCTTTGCTTAAAATCCCCCATATAATAGTGTTATTCTACTTTATTCGGGGGGATTCGCAATGCAGGAGAACCAACCGGCGAAAAAAGACGCCGAAATCCGCAAGGAAAAAATACGCGCAAAATACCAAAGCGCGATTCCTGATGATATTGATATTATACCGGCAACACCGCAGGAAAGCTTTTTTGAGGATGAAAAAGAGAAGCGGGTAGCCTTTTATGTGCGCGTCTCCACCGACGACCCACGGCAAACGTCGTCGTTCGAGCTGCAGAAAGGCCATTATACGGAAATGTTGAACCGCCACAAGAACTGGAAACTGGTTGACATTTATGCCGACGAGGGTATATCCGGGACATCGCTGAAGCACCGCGACGCCTTTGTGAAAATGATTGCCGACTGTAAAGCTGGTAGGATTGACTTAATTGTCACGAAGAGTGTTTCCCGGTTCGCCCGCAATGTCGTCGACTGTATCGGGTATGTGCGGCAACTGGCTGCCATGCAACCGCCGGTGGGTGTTTTCTTCGAAATGGAAAGTATTTATACATTGAATGACAGCAGCGAGATGAGCCTTTCTTTTATGTCCACATTGGCGCAGGAAGAATCGCATATAAAAAGCAGGGTCGCAAATGATTCTATTGAAAAGCGGTTCCGGCGCGGGATATTCCTGACTCCGCCGCTGCTCGGTTATGACCAGGACGAGGACGGTAACCTTGTAATTAACCCGGAGGAAGCGAAGACCGTACGGCTGATTTTCTTTATGTATTTATATGGCTGCACCTGCCGGCAAATAGCGGAAATGCTTACGTCTTTGAAGCGGATGACAAAAAAGGGCAACACCGCATGGGCGCCCGGTTCGATACTTCAGATCCTGCAAAACGAACGGCATTGCGGCGACATACTTGCCCGTAAGACATGGACGCCCAGCTATCTTGACCACCTGCCGCGAAAAAACCGGAATAACCACAACCAGTATACCAGGAAAGACAACCATGAGGCCATCGTCTCGCGGGATGATTTTATTGCGGTTCAGCGACTGATAAGCAATGCCAAATACGGGAACAAGGGCATATTGCCCGAACTGAAGGTTATCACGGAAGGCGCGTTGAAAGGTTTTGTTTCCATCAATCCGCGTTGGGCGGCTTTCAGTGCCGACGACTATCGCGTAGCCTCCAAAAGTGTATATGAGGAAACAGATAAACCGGAATCAAAGCCTTTGGAGGTGGAGGTTCAGTCCGGTGATTTTGATTTGCGCGGATTTGAGGTCAC
>DCUB01000032.1:43346-44023 GCA_002329365.1 Ruminococcaceae bacterium UBA1425 | reverse complement strand
CTTGAACCAAATCTCCCTGCACAGGAGGAAAGAATTGATACTTTCCGACGCATATCTGAAATCTATGGGAAAGAGCGGGTAATATGGAGATATGACCCAATCATACTGTCACAGAAATATGATTTGTCATGGCACATGGATCAGTTTGAAAGACTTGCTGACAGGCTATTTCTATACACAGATACATGCGTTTTCAGCTTTGTTGATATCTACGATAAAATTAAGAGCAACCTTGCTGCGGCTGAATACATGTCAATTACTTCCGTTCAGGAAGAGAACTTTGCCAGGTGCTTTTCAGTGATTGCTTCAAACCGTCAGATCAAACTTAAGACCTGTGCAGAAGATATTGAGTTGGATCAATTCGGAATTGAGCACTCATGCTGCATTGATTCTGATTTAATTGAACGGATTACGGGATACAAGCTTTCTGTGAAAAAAGATAATACGCAGAGAAGTCAATGCCACTGTGCTGAAAGTATCGATGTTGGTCAATACAACACATGTAAGCACATGTGTAAATACTGCTATGCGAATTACAGCATAGCAAGCGTTAAAAACAGCTATGCCAGACATGACCCTAAGTCACCTTTGCTTATTGGAAATCTTGAGGCAAATGATAAGGTGAATGAACGAAAAGTTAAGAGTTTTAAGCAGGATCAGCTTTCTCTTTTTTAATT
>DCUB01000032.1:0-43334 GCA_002329365.1 Ruminococcaceae bacterium UBA1425 | reverse complement strand
TACAAGATTGGGGTTTGAATTGGCCAGCTTGCCGGAGGAGTATATGGAACGCACGGTTGAAAATAGTACATTATTAAACCGGATTACGGAACTTGAACAGGAAAATTCTTATCTCAAAACGCTCCTGCAGAATGCCGGCATAGAATATGCGCTGTCGATTGTAGGTGGTGTATCTGAGGCTGAACCGATTTTTGTTCCGGACCAGGGTTCCCGCATCATACCGGAAGAAATCACGCGGAATCACGCGAGGCAGTTTTACTCGTACTTCTGGGGACGCATAGACGTTTACAGCAAGCGCTCTCAGAATAAAACCACAGGAAAAGCAGGCTATTATCCGCAGTGTGATAATTTCTGGAGGCACGGCGTTTGTCCGAAAGTATCCGGTGTTAAGGTGAAATGCAAGGATTGTAATAACCGATGCTGGACCAAACTGGAAGGCACCCAGATTGAGAATCATCTGCGTGGATTGCGAGAAGACGCGTCTGATGTTATTGGCATCTATCCACTTTTTCCGGATGGAACTTGCCGTTTCCTTGTCTTTGATTTCGATAATCACGATAATGGTGCAGACGAACATGACTACGCCAATACCGATAACAGCTGGATTGGCGAGGTGAACGCGCTGCGTGAAATTGGCAAGCAGAATGGGATTCCTATGTTGGTTGAGCGTTCCCGCTCGGGTAAAGGCGCTCATGTTTGGATATTCTTCGATTCTCCAGTTTCTGCGGCCCTTGCCAGAAAATTCGGATTTGCGCTTTTGGATAAAGGCGCTGAATCCGTCAACATGACTTCGTTTCGGTTTTATGACCGGATGCTTCCTGCACAGGATTATCTTGAGGACGGTGAGCTTGGTAACCTCATAGCATTGCCTCTTCAAGGGCAGGCACTTAAACAAGGAAACAGTGCCTTTATCGATGAAAATTGGAATGCGTATCCGAATCAGTGGGCCACGTTGCAAAAGATGGAAAAGCTGTCTGCTGCAAAGATGGACGATCTGATGTTTTCCTGGAACATCGCGATGGAAGATAATCCTTCAGATAACATCGATACCGCTGAAACTGACACCACAAAACCGTGGGAAAGAAGCAAACGGCTACACAAGGAAGATGTATCCGGCAAAGTATCCATTACCGTTTCAAATCTTCTTTACATATTAACAGACAACCTGAAACCGCGGATTCAAAACCAAATCAGACGGATTGCGGCTTTTTCGAATCCGGTATTCTTCCGCAATGATGCCATTGGCTTATCGAATTATACTAACTCAAGGTACATCTACCTTGGCGAAGATGACGGCGACTATATTTGCATTCCTCGGGGATTACTTGAACAGCTGACTGAGAAATTGAAAGCCGCAGGGATCCTGTTTATGATTACAGACAAACGCTGCAACGGTACTGCAATTAAAGTAGAATTTACTGGAGAACTGAGGGTCAGTCAGAAAAAAGCAATTGACGCGCTTATGAAATACGACAACGGTATTCTGAGCGCAGCGACCGCGTTCGGTAAGACCGTGGCCTGCGGCAATCTGATTACCAAACGGCGCGTCAACACGCTGATTCTTCTTGAATCATCATCTCTGATTGAGCAATGGGAGAAATCACTTTCCACATTCCTTGCGATTGACGAGGAGTTGCCGGAATATAAAACGAAGACTGGACGCACCAAGAAACGCAAAAGCATAGTTGGTGTTATTCAAGGAGCCAAGGACACATCCACCGGCATCGTAGATATTGCTATGGTAGGCTCATTGTATAAAAAGGGGGAACTTCACCCACGGCTGAAGGATTACGGAATGGTGCTCGTTGATGAATGCCATCACAGCGCCTCCGCCACCGTCAGCAGAATCCTGCGGGAAATTCCCGCGAAATATGTTTATGGCGTAACGGCCACACCTTTCCGCGGCGATGGCCTTGAGAGAATAAATGAGATGCTGCTTGGGCCGGTCCGCTTTGAATATACTGCAAAGGAAAAAGCTGAAGAGCAAGGCATTGACCATCTGATTGTGCCACGTTTCACGCGCGCGGTCAGTCCTCACGGTCGGGATAAGCTCCATATTAACGAGGCTTATGAAATCATCCGTAACAACGAGTTCCGAAATGAGCAAATCGTTGATGATATCAAGGAATGTATCGCGGCAAAGCGCACTCCGGTTGTCCTGACTCGTTTCACCGACCATGCAGACGTGCTCTACGAATTGCTCAAGGGCTGCGCGGACAATGTATTCTTGCTGACTGGTAATAAATCAAAAAAAGAACAGAGAGGGTTGCGCACTCAAATGGACGCAGTCCCGATTGCCGAAACGCTCATACTGATTGCCACCGGGCAACTAATCGGAGAAGGCTTTGACTATCCGAGGCTGGATACATTGATTATGGCAGATCCGGTTGCGTGGAAAGGTGTCGTGGAGCAATATGCCGGCAGATTGAACCGTGACTTCGAAGGTAAGCAGAATGTCATGATTTATGACTATATCGATGCCAACATTCCCGTGTTCGACAATATGTATGCTAAGAGGATGAAGGCGTATAAGCGCATCGGTTACAAGCTTTACGATGATAATCCTGTTGGAAAGCAATCTGTGAATGCAATATTCGATTCCGACAGCTATAGTCCTGTATATGAACAGGATCTAAAAGAGGCGCTCAGCGATATTGTTATTTCGAGTCCTACGCTTGGCAAGCGCAAGGTTATGCGAATGCTGAAATTACTGCGTGAACGGCAGGACGCCGGCGTTAGAGTGACAATTGTTACCTGGCATCCAAATGCGTATATATATGGTTCCGATGAACATCGGATTGAGTTGATGGAGGATTTACGCAACGCCGGTATAAACATTCAACTCGTAGAAGACAACTGCGAGCACTATGCCGTTATAGACAATAAGATCGTATGGTACGGCAGTATGAATCTTCTATCCAAGGATGATGTTGAAGATAACATTATGCGCGTTGTGAGCGAGCGGATTGCCGCGGAGCTGTTGGAGTTGACCTTCAAGAAAGGAAATCAGCTTCAGCAGTATGCATTGCCTTTGGAATAATGGAAAATGCACAGCCCCCGGATTAATCTGTGCATTGTATCAATTTGATGTGCCTCACACAATGAAAGCCCTAAAAGCTTTGTGCTTTGAGGGCTTTTTCTTTTGTCCTGACTTGTTTCGGTTCTTCGACGGACAAATAAATTTTAAATGTTTTATCTGCAGCTCCTTTTATATTTGAATCAGTAAACACCGTAATCGTGAGCCGCCTGGTACATTGCAAACACGTTCTCGACGGGGGTGTTGTCCTGAATCTGATGGGTGGGCGCAAAATTGTAGCCGCCGCCGTCCATCATTATTTCGAGCGTGCTTTTTACCGTTTCGCGGACGTCTTCCGGCGTTCCCGTGGCGAGAGCTCCGGCGGTGGAGATGCAGCCGCGGTAGCCTAATCTGTTACCGAAGGTCTTTTTCAGGTATTGCGGGCTCATGTCCGCCGCCTCCGGCTGGAGTGTGTCGACTGCCGATACGCCCATTTCAATAAAATCCTCAAACGCCCACGACGAGCTGCCGCAGCAGTGTACTATTACCGGCTTGCCGTATGAAGCGGCAAGCCCCACAAAACGGCTGTGAACAGGCTTTATGGTTTCGCGGTAAAGCTCAAGGCTTATCATAGGCCCGCGCTGCGTTCCGAGGTCCTCCCCCAGCCAGACAAAATCAATGTAATCCCCGCACTTGTCAAGCGTGCGCTCGAGCATGCCGTACTGAAAATCGGCGCGCCTTTTAATAAAGTCCATTGCCGCGCCGTCGCCGTTGAACAGATGGATAAGCACGTCCTCCATACCCATTATGCGTCCGTTTGAGTTTATTACGTCAGGCACGCCCGCGCCGCCGGTGTACATGCCATAATCGCCGAGGGCTTTGCATTGTTCAAGCGCGCCGTCGTAGTCGAAATCGTCGGGAGAGGGAACGGGATAGCTTTCAAAAAGCGCGTCGGACGCGTCCTTTAAAGGGAATTCGCAAAAGTCCCAGTAGCCGCCGGTTTCGTGGCTTACATAACGCATGTAGCAGCCCTCGAGCGGGTTCACACTCAAGCCGGGCTTTTCCTCAAAGAGCGGCTTGCCCGTGTAGGCGGGGTTTACGCCCCTGTAATCGACGCCGAGAGCGTCGCGGACCTTATCCATGCTTTCGTCCGCGATGCCAAGAGCATGAGCCACCCGCGCGTGAATCGCCGGATTCGCCTCGTAGCCTATTGTTACACGGTCTGTTTTTTCGTGCGCGAAGGTGCGCAGAACACGCTCCTTTGAGGTCATCGTTTCGCGTGCCCTGATGATTTTTGTCATTATAGTCACCTCTTATGTCAGCAGGCAAAAACTATGCCGAAAAAGCTTTGAAGGCTCTTTCGGCGTTTTCCTTTATTTCTTTGATATTTTATAATCTCCGCTGCGCAGGTCGAACTCCATTATATATTCCGCGCCGTCCTTTGTGAAATCCACGCGGATACGCTCCTTTGATACAAAGCCGGCGTCTGTTACGGCTGCGGTCGAGCGTTTGAGGAAGCCCTTAAGCTGCGACAGCCTTTTTTCGTCATAATCTCCCGCATTGTCGGAAACGAACAGGACGCGCCCGAACATATTGTTTACCGTAGCCAGCAGCTCCTTTTGCGTTTCGGTATAAACGGCGGGCCTGCCCGAGCCCTTTGCAGGCTCGTCACGGAGGAAAAACACGTCTGGGTCGTTTATGAACGCGCGCCCCGAAAGATGGCGGCGGAACACGGAGTTTGTCATGGCGTTATGCGTTGAGATGATTTCCTGATTTGTTACCTTGACATAAAAACGCTCCTTGAACGAAAGCTCGGCGTCGCAGCTTATGCGGCATGCGTCGACGACACCGAACGACGGTCCCAGAGGCACACCGCAGCCGAGTATCAGTTTGTCGCGGCAGCACTCGCGGAGAAAATCCATAGCCTCGCACATTATGCGCCCGCGCGTTTTATTCCTGCGAGGCTGAATGCAGGCGGAATACAGGAAGTCAAGCTTGACAAGGTCAAAGCCCCATTCGTCGAAGACCTCGTCGAAGCACCCTTTTATGTAAGCCGCCGCCTCGGGAATATAGAAGTCGAGCACCCAGAAGCCGCCCCATGCAAAGCCGCCGTAGACGTTTTTGCCGTCCGGCTTTCTTAAGAGCCAGTCGGGATGCTCCTTCGCAACCTTCGATTTGAACTGAGCAGAAAACGGAGCAAGCCAAAGCCCTGCCAAAAGCCCGTTTTCGTGGATTTTGTCGGCAATCTTCTTCATTCCGCCGGGGAACTTTTTCCGGTCGACGTCGTGCCAGTCGCCCACAAAGGCTTCGTAGCCGTCGTCAATCTGAAAGATGTTCACTTCGTCCTTGGCGCGCATAATGCCCCGAAGGTCGCGGAGTATTATGTCCTCTGAAATATCCTGAAAATAGTTGTACCACGAGGTGTAGCCGGCAAGAAAATCAACCCTCGGTTTGCTAATGCCCATCGCGGCAAAGTAGCCGTCAAAGCAGTAGTCATACGCGCCCTCGAAGCGGACAAGCTCGTAAAGATTGTACTCCTCGCCCGCGTCAAGCGACAGCCCCTCGACGTCCTTTTCAATGCTCACGAGGCTGTTGTTCATATCGAAGTAAATTATAGTATAGCCCTGACGCTCGGAAAGCGAGCCGATAAGCTCGATATGCCCGTTTTCCTTTATGTATGTATAAGTGAAGGAGTGAATAAACCCTTTCTTTTTCGAGTATCGCGTGAAGAAATAGTCGCCGCATGCCTGCGCTCGCGACCTGACGGGCTCGAAGTTTGCGGGGCCTCTTAAGCCGCGCTGAATGTCGTCGGCGGTGTATTCGCGCGATACCGTCCACGACTGGTATCCGTTAGCGAACACCCTCGCGTCCGGCGCGAAACGCCGCGAGTACGCCAAGGAAACGCTTAAAAGGTCGATTTTTCTGTCCTTTGCCCTTATCCCCAGCGAAAGCCTGTCACCGCCGCATTCGCCGACTACAACGGAAATGTTTTCGTCGTCGCCGACAGCTGTGCGGCAGACACCCGCGCACAGATATGTTATTGAAAGCTTATAATCCGATAAATTCATACGATTACCCCCAAAAAGCTGAATTATGCCCGGTGATGATAGTCCCCCGCCTGTCATCCTGAGGCGTAACGCGCCGAAGGAGCTTTTCTTAAAGATTCTTCGCTTCGCTCAGAATGACAATACTGCGCTCAGAATGACAATACTGTGCTCAGAATGACAGGGTGGTGTTTTCAAAATACATTGTATATCATATCAGCTTATTTTTCAACACCGAAAGCTCCGGTATGCCGCAATATTCCAGCGCTGCCATTATTTCTTCATTGAAATTATTTACAGCCGGATATTATAATTTAAAGTGGAATTGCCCCGCAAAACGTCGAATATTAAAAAACAGCCGGTGCTGTCCGCACGCGCCTCAGCCGGCTCAAAAAAGAAAAGAGGACCGTCTATGAAACCGAAGAAAACGCTCGTTTTTGCCGTTATGGCGTTCATATTGCTTTCGATACCGTTTACGCACGCGACGTCCGCCGGCTCGGGCAGGTTCAGCATGTCCTACCTGTACGGCAACTACAACTACACTTCGCTTGTAGACAGAACAGGCGGCGCTCTGGACGAGGTGTCGCCGAGCTGGTTTGACTTAAACGCCGACGGCAGCCTGCACCTCAACACCGTCAATACGGCTTTTGTCGCCGATATGCACAACAGGGGTATAAAGGTCGTTCCGTTTCTGAGCAACCACTGGGACAGAAACGCTGGGCGCGCCGCTCTCTCGAACAGGACTACGCTCATAAACCAGATTGCAGCCGCCGTAAACAGCTACAATCTTGACGGTGTTAACGTGGACATTGAAAACCTTACGGGAGCCGATACTGCAAATTATACGTCGTTTGTCAGCCTGCTTCGGCAAAAGCTCGGTCAGGGAAAGACGATAGCCGTTGCCGTTGCCGCCAACCCCTATAACTGGACAAGCGGCTGGCAGGCGTCTTACGATTACGCCGCTCTTTCGCAGTATTCGGACTATCTGATGATAATGGCTTACGACGAGCATTACGAAAGCGGAGAGCCGGGAGCAGTCGCGAGCATCGGCTTTGTCGAAAAATCCATACAGTACGCGCTTAAGCACGCTGGCAAGGAAAAAACAGTCCTCGGAATTCCGTTTTACGGGCGGTACTGGCAGAACGGCGCCTCCTACGGCGGATACGGGGCGTCGCTTTCAACAATCAAGTCGATTGTAGCCTCCTACTCAGGCACAGTTACATACGACACAGCCACAAAGTCGGTAAAAGCCGTTGTCACGATAAAGTCAACGGACACAAAGCCGGTGATAGGCGGCAGAACGCTTGAGGCGGGTACATACACCTTCTGGTATGAAAACGAGGCAAGTCTTAAAGAGAAGCTTTCGCTTGTAAACAAATACGACATCTACGGCGCTGGAAGCTGGAGCCTCGGGCAGGAAACGGCCGATACATGGAGCTATTACAGTGCGGCGCTTAACGGAACGCCCGCGACAACTGAGCAGACAACCACCACAACGACCGCGACGGCTCCGACAACTACCACGACCACTACCGCAACAACCTATACCGCGACAACATCGACGACAACGACAGTACCTTCAACGGAGGAATCGGCAACCCACACGGAAACTTCATCAGAGCCGGAAACAGCGTCCGCGACAGGCACAAACGGCGTTACGACCACGAAAAAAACAAAAACGGAAGGCGGAAGAAGCCTCAGAGAGATTATCAAAGACTTTATAATCCGTGTTCTGAAATTCTTCTTGATGATAAATTAGTAAAAACCGAGCGGCACTGCAGAAGGATTAATCTATGTGAAAAACACGCGCACGGCGGGAGCATCGACTCTCACCGTGCGCTTTTTGCAAATAACGCAATATGTGTTTTTTCTGTTGATTCCGCAGTGATAATGTAATATAATACCTTTTGAGTATGCACTGTACAGATAAAAACTATTTGCCGGGAACGGTCTTGACCGTTCCGCAGATTGTCAAAACAATTTATCGTAAGATTCTTCGGCGCGTTGCACCTCAGGATGACATAAGGAATAAAGCCTGTCATTCTGAGCTTAGCTCAGAATCTTTTCAAGCTTAAAATGGACACGGCGCGCCGTCCCTACGCCAGGCAATTCAAAATCATTCTTCGGAACGGATGAATCCGTTCCCTACTGTTTCACGGCAAATAACTCAATTATTTTTGTTTGGAGGTGTGTCAAATGCGTACCACCGTTACCACAACAAGGGAACAATGCAAGTATCAGTTCATGCGGGGCAACAAAAAGAATTTCGCGATGACCATGCTTACCGTGTTTTTAAACGCGGGGGTAAACGTCAGCATTGCGTTCATAATGAAGAGCGTAACAGAGGCAATGCAGTTCATGGATTTCAAAATCATACGGCGGGCTGTTATCCTCTCCGTTCTTACCGCGGGCGCGGCCCTGCTCATGGGCGTTCTTCAAAAAACCTTCCGCAACAGATACATGAAAACAGGCCTGTCGCAGTTCAAGATGTATGTGTTCGAGCGGCTGCTCGGAAAGTCCATCGGCAGCTTCGGCGACACATCCTCGGCTCAGTTCATTTCCGCTTTTTCAAACGACCTTTCCTCCATTGAGGCAAACTACCTGTCCGCGAACATCAATATAGTTACGCAGATAACAACCTTTATCGGCGGCGTCATCGCAATGGCGTACATCAACTGGCGGCTTATGCTTGTGGTAATGGCAACCTCCGTTTTGCCCTGCTATGTCGCTATTAAATACGGCAACAGGATAACGGCAAAGGAAAAGCAGACCTCCGCGCAGAACGCCGGCTTTGTCGGTCAGGTCAAGGACCTTCTTAACGGCTTTGTCGTAATCAAAAGCTTCAAGGCCGAAAAGGAAGCTCTCCAGATATTTGACGAGCACAACAAGCAGCTTGAGGAGGTCAAGCGCCGCCGCCGCGAAACGGGCGACATGGTGTCGCTCCTCAGCGAATCCTCCTACACAATCGTTACGATAATTCTTGTCGTCGTCGGCTGCCTGTTTGTGTTCAGAAAAACGATGACCATAGGCGGCGTTCTGGCTTTTGTTCAGCTTTCAAACTATGTTTTAAACCCGATTCACCGGATGGTCCCGCTTTACAGCAACCGCAAGGCGGCGGTATCCCTCATTTATAAGCTTGCCGACACGATAGACGCCGACAGCGATGAGGAGTCAAAGACAAGAATAACAAGCCTTGAGGACAAAATCTCCTACCGAAACGTGTCATTTTCCTACGAGGAGGGAAAAAAGACGCTCGACAACGTCAGCATCGACTTTTATAAAGGCAAAAGCTATGCTCTTGTAGGCAGCAGCGGCGGCGGAAAGTCAACAATGCTCCGCCTGATGATGGGGCATTTCTCGCGCTATGAGGGCGAAATACTGTTTGACGGAATAGAGCTTCGCGATATTTCGATAGACTCGCTTTACGACGTCGTTTCCATAATACAGCAAAACGTTTTCCTGTTCGACAACAGCATACGCAACAACATCACCATGTTCAAGGACTTCCCGGAGGACAAATACAGAACCGCTGTGGAGCTTGCCGGTCTTTCGGGGCTTTTAAAGGAAAAGGGCGACGATTATGAATGCGGCGAGGGCGGAAGCAACCTGTCGGGCGGAGAAAAGCAGCGCGTTTCGATAGCCCGCTGTCTTATCCGCGAAACGCCTGTCCTGTTCATGGACGAGGCGACGGCGGCGCTTGACAACGAAACGGCGTTTTCCGTCAGTAACGCGATACTCGACCTTGAAGGGCTTACAAAGATACTTGTCACGCACAAGCTTGACGAAAGGCTGATGAGAAAATTCGACGGAATCGTTGCGATAAGCAACGGACGGATTGCGGAATACGGTACCTTTGATGAGCTGATGGCAAAGAAAGGGTATTTCTACTCGCTGTTTAACGTGTCGCAGTAGCAATAAAAACCGGGCAGTATCAACAATAAATCCGGAACGGTCAGGACCGTTCCCTACAAAGTTTAATTTTCCATTGCTTTGGAAAAGAACTTGTGGGGATTTGTCCTGACCGTTCTTGTTTTAATACTGCCCCTTATTTCAGGGCAACACCGCTTTTTAGCCTAAAAAACCAATATACAAATGATATACCGTTTTGCGTAGGGAACGGTCTTGACCGTTGTGCAAGGTTTTATGAAGCTTAGGACACGGAACGCATAAATGCTTTCCCGTATACCTTTATCTCTCTGCTTTAACCTCAAACATTGTACCGTTTTCAAAGCGGTATTCCCTGTCGCAGATGCCGCAAACCCTCGGGCGGTGCGTTACAATGATAACCGTTTTGCCGCGCAGACGTTCGCTTATAAGCTCCACCATTTTTTCCTCAGTTTCCTCATCAACGTTGCTCGTCGGCTCGTCAAGCAGATAAATCTCCTTTTCCATTAAAAGGCCTCTTATAAGGTTCAGCCGCTGACGCTGCCCCGTCGACACAAAAATGCCCCGCTCGCCGAGCAGCGTTCCGAGACCTTCGGGCTGCTCTTTGAGCCACAGCCCCATACCGACGCGTTCGAGCATGTCGGCAAGCTCCCCGTCCGTGACGGAGGCGTTGCCGAAGCAAAGATTTTCCCTTAACGTCATGTCGAGCATTTCCGTGTCCTGCGCTATGAATACGGCGTCAAGGTTTCTGCTTTCGGGGTTCCCGTCAACCTTTAATTTCTGTTCCGGCTCAAGTATGCCCGAAAGCAGCTTTAAAAGCGTTGTTTTACCCTGTCCGCTCTCGCCCGTTATACAGACAAATTCCCCTTTGTTTACGCAAAACGAGGGGATACGCACCATAGAGGCGGGCTTGTCGTCGCGGTATGTGAAGCAGGTGTTTTCGAGCGTAATGATGTTAAAATCCGTGCCAATAGACGTTTTTGTATAGCTGTCCGACTGCTCGGCTACTATTCTGTCCATTTCGTTCTGCGCCGCCTCCCAGGTGTTGCCGGACTGGATAAAGGACGCTATGAACCTTGTGTTGTGTACAAGCTGAATGGTAACAATGGAAAGGTAAGCCATCAGTCCCGATATGGGGAACGACGGGTTTCGCTTATACAGCAAAAGCGCGGCGAACATGCATACGGGGCAAATGAGGTAGTTCAACAGCTTAAAGACGCAGAAGCAGATTTCGTTTCCTGTTGTGTACGAGCGGACGGCTTCAAGGTTTTCTTTTTCGCACACGGCGCTTTTACGGCGGATAAAGCCTATTCCGCGCAGCTTCTGCACCGTTGATATGTTGTTTATGCTGTCCATAAAAAGCCGCGTCTGCTCCGCCTTTGCCGTGGTTACCTTGTTGAGCCTGCCGCGTAAGCGGGCGGAGCCGAAAAACCGCACGCCTATCGAAAGGGCTGCCATAGCAAAAATCAAAGCGCCGAGCACCCACGAAAAGCTGACGGATATATAGACGAGCAGGTAAATTACATATACAACGCTCACCATCATCAATACAGCCTCGACAAACAGGCTTGTTTTTTTCTCGATAAGCTGCGAAATGATTCCTGCCACATAGCCCGTGTTCACATTGATAAGCGAGCGCGGCTTTGCGGTGTAAAGCAGGTCGTAATATGTCGAATAAGTGGAGCTGCGTATCATAGCCTCTGTGACGGCAATGAGATAGTCCGCCCCGAACTCCACAACCTCCCACAATACAATAAAGACAAAGAAAAAAATCGAAGCCCTTGCAAGCTCGCCCGTTTCAAGGCTGCTTGCCGTCACCTTTGCCAGCGCGGAGGTAAGATACGAGTTCATCAGCGCGAACACGAGCGTGAAAAGCGTTGTCAGCGCAAGATATTTTACGGGCATACCCTTTGTGAATTTTCGCAGCACGTCAATCATCCCTTTCAAAACAGCTTATTACGAAGTATATATCATAAGAAAAACCAAGTCAATAAAACCGCAAAAAACTGTGCGGTTTGTATTGCTTTTATTACATAAAAATGATATATTGTTTCGGGAGGTGCTGTATATGCATATGAAAATATCAGCGTTTGCAATCGCCGTTTTGCAGTTTTTCTGCGCGCTTGTTATCTGGCCGTGGTTCTTTGTGCCCGCCCCCGTTCCCCTCGCTTTAAGCGAATATACGCAGCCGCCGGCGCTGACTGTGTCAGGCGATTATTACGTTTCGCCCGACGGCAGCGACGACGGCGACGGCTCTTATCAGAATCCCTTTGCGACTATCGAAAAGGCAAGGGACGTTGTGCGCGCGCTCGACAAAACGAATTGCAACGGTATAACAGTTTGCCTTATGGCGGGCGAATACAGCGTCGACGGGCTTGTGTTCACCGAGGAGGACAGCGGAACGGAAAGCTGCCCCGTTAAATACTGCGCCTACGGCGACGGCGAGGTTGTCATTAACAGCGGCTTTCGCCTTGAAGCCGACGACTTTCTGCCTGTCGACGGAGCAATGGCGAAAAGGCTCAAAAGCGGAGTTAGAAACAAGGTTTTGAAGGTTGACCTTGCCGAATGCGGTCTGTCCGTGTCGGATTTAGGGGAAATACACTCGATAGGCAGCTTCAACACGGCTTCCCTTTACGGCGAAGCGGGTCCGATGTACAGCGAGCTTTTCTTCAACGACAAAAGAATGACTTTAGCCCGCTATCCCGACAAGGGCGGGTTTGTAAGAACGGGTGAAATTATATACAACAGTTTAGGCGAAAGCAACGCCCCGCAGGGCTGGTGGGGCTACCAAAGCCCGGCTGGCGATATCTTTGAAACGGACAAAAAGACAACGTCGCGCACAGCCTCATGGGCGACGCTCGATGACGTGTGGGTTATGGGCTACTGGTGGTTCGACTGGGCGGACGGCTCGTCTCCCGTAAAGTCCGTCAGGGGGAATCTTCTCGAAACCGCATATGCAAGCTGTTACGGTATCAGAGAGGATGTTCCCTACTACTTCTTCAATGTTTTTGAAGAGCTTGACAGCCCCTCAGAATATTATATCGACAGGAACGAGGGCATTCTGTATTTCTATCCTGACGACGATATAGGCAAGGGCGGCATAAACATCACCGTTTCGCTTGACAACGTGATTACATCGCGAGCCGACTACGTCACCTTTGAAAACCTTACGCTTCAGGGCACACGCGGCGACGGTATAAGGATAGACGCCGACAACGTCACGGTAAGGCGCTGCACCGTCAAAAACATCGGAGGCACCGCCGTTATAGCGAACGGATACAACAATCTGATTGCGGAATGCGAAATATACCACACCGGGCGCGGCGGTATCTACATTGACGGCGGCGACAGCGAAACGCTGACTGCGGGAAACAGCAGGGCGGACAACAACTATATTCACGACTGGTCCGAGGTTTACCTCACATATCAGGCGGGCGTCAAGCTTTTGGGCACGGGCAATGTCTGCTCGCACAACGAGATGTGCAACTCGCCGCATCAGGCAATCACATATTCCGGCAACAACCTTCTGATTGAATACAACGAGATTCACGACGTCGTGCTTCAGTCGGGCGACGCCGGCGCCATTTACGCCGGGGGAACATGGATTCTTTACGGGAACGTGATAAGATACAACTGCATTTACAGATTAGGCTCCGGCGATTACAGGCCGTTCGGCATTTATATGGACGACGGGCTGTCGGGGCAGACGATTTACGGGAACCTCCTGCTTGACGTTCCGGGCAACGGCATCATGCTCGGCGGCGGTCGGGACCTCATTGTAAAAAACAATGTGATAATAGGCTCGTGGCGCGGCATCAATTACGACGCGCGCGTCATTGAAGGCGTTCTTGACGAAAACTTCTGGTTCGGCGGAGCGCGTGAGGGCGGCGGCTTCTGGACGACGCTTTACAGCTCGCCGTGGCAGACGGACATATGGAAGGCGGCTTATCCGCAGATGTCAAGGATATCCGGCGATTTCAGCGACAAGCAAAACCCGTACTTCGGCCCGAACCCCGCCTTCAGCGAGGTTTCCGACAATATCATAATGGCAAAGTCTCCCGTGCCGAACATCGGGAGCATAAACACCTTTGTGTCCGATTTCAGCACCGTGGAGCATAACGCTGTCGTAAATTACGGTACGGTTTACTCCGTAATGCCGGGCTTTAAAAAGGGCGACTACACGGTAAACACCGTTTCGTTGTTTGCGGGCGAGCTGACGGACGGCTTTTACCAGCTTCCGTTGAGCGAAATGGGAAGGTATTAAAAAAATCGTTCCCCGATTAAAATAATACGGGGCAGTGTCATTTGCCGGGCTTCGGCAGCTGACACGGCCCCATTTTCTGATTTTACACGGAATTTTGGCGTTTATTAAATTTGCCTGTTGAAATACGTCATATCCGGTGTTAAAATAAATTGATTGAAATTTTTAATAATTTTGATAAGACTTTTATATGACTGAGAGGCATGAGGAACTTATGGAAAGAACGGTAAAAATAATGGACCACCCGCTGATTCAGCACAAGCTGAGCATCCTGCGCGACGTAAATACGCCGACAAAGGATTTCCGCGAGCTTGTAAACGAAATCTCGATGCTGATGATTTACGACGCCACAAGGGACCTTCCGCTTACGCAAATAGACGTTGAAACGCCCTGCGGAACGGCGCACTGCAAAATAATCGCGGGCAGAAAGCTCGCGTTCGTCCCCATTCTCCGCGCCGGGCTCGGCATGGTGGACGGCGGGTTAAAGCTGGTACCCTCCGCGAGGGTAGGGCATATCGGTCTTTACCGCGATGAAAAAACCTTAAAGCCGGTCGAATATTACTGCAAGCTTCCGAAGGACATAGGCGAAAGGGATGTGTTCGTAACAGACCCCATGCTGGCGACGGGCGGCAGCGCGATTGACGCCATTACGCAGATTAAGCTCCGCAGCCCCAGAAGCATTAAATTCCTCTGCCTTATAGCCGCTCCCGAAGGACTTGAGGCGCTGAAAGCGGCGCATCCCGACGTTGACATCTACTGCGCCGCGCTTGACGACCACTTAAACGAAAACGGCTATATAGTCCCCGGCCTCGGCGACGCGGGCGACAGGATATTCGGAACGAAATAATAATTTTCAAGCCTCTGCGTGACCGCCGGGGCTTGTTATTTTCCCTGATACCCGTGCAGCATCTGCCTCAGTTCGTTTGCGTGCATGCCCTCGTCCTCCGCGAACCTTTTAAAGGCTTCGGCTGCCTGCCTGTCGTCCTTTATGTCCTTTGAGTAGTTTTCAAAATCCCTTACAAGCTCCATCGAGTTTTCCCATGCCCTTAACAGCTTGTCCCGTGTCGTTATCTCTATATCGTGCATGTTGCTCATTGTTTTGCCCCCGTTATTAGCATATTATTAACGCGTGAATGCGTTTCCGGCTGACTTTATTCTTTGAAAAATCAATTCATTTATTCATAATTACGGCAAGGGGCATTATATGTAGCTCTGAAACGATATAGACGTTACTGTTTAATTATCGGCATCCGCGAGACGGCGCATAAGGTCAAAGGCAAAAATTAGCTCCTCCATTGAACAGTGGCTTTGAACAAAATGCGTTGTGCAGCAAGCCCAGCGTTTTCCTTTAAGCAGGGAAAACACTCGGCGGATTTCGGCTTCAAGTCGTCCGGGGTCACCGAAGCCGAGCGCGGACTGTACGCAGACGCCGCCGAGTATGCCGAACTTATCGCGGTAATTGTCCAGATAAAGCGAATAGGGCATGTCCGCGTTTTCCTGCCACGGATGAATAAAGTCATAGCCGAGCTTCGGTATAAGGTCGAGCACCGGCGTTATGCAGCCGTCGCTGTGCAGGCTGACAAGAACGCCGTGCTTTTTATATGCCGAAACCATTCGCCGATGATGCGGGAATATCATCTCCTCAAACATAGAGCGGCTGAACAGCAGGCTGTTTTGCGCCCCCCAGTCGTCGGAAACGTGAATGCCGTCGACGCCAAGCTCAATAAAATGCCCGGCGGCGCGGATGTTCAGGTCGGCGATACGCCCGTAAACCTGCATAAGCTCGTCGGGGTAAAGCGCCATATACAGCAGATGGTTTTCTATACCGAACGCGCCGTTCGCCGCTTCAAAGATACCGTTTGTCTGCATATAGCAAAAACGTTCCCTGTCGTGATGATGCCTAAGGGCTTTTACAACGCCGTCGTAATCCGACATGTCGTCGGGGCTTTTCATGGGAATCTGGAGCAGTACCTCCGGCGTAATCTCAACGCCGGAAGATCGTACATCTTCAAGCTCCCTGCCCCATAAAGACGGGCCGCCGAAAATATGGGCGAGGTCAAAACGGTAATGGTCCTCAAAATTCTCTACGGAGCCGAAGCTCTCCGATATCTCACGCGAAAGGTTTTCACGAACCCAGCCGTACAGCGGCGTCTGCCCCGGATTGTCGCCCTTCATGGTTTTTATTACAAGTTCCTTTGACGTCATAAAATCACCCCACGTCAATATTATACAGCAAACCGAAGATAACACAATATATTTTCGGGCGCTGTTGCGTTTTTTGCTTTTGTCTGGTAGAATAAGCATGTAGCTTTTTGTTCAAACAGCGCGTGGCGGAAAATTTTTGAGGATTATGATAGCGGAGGGTTTTGTATGGGTAAGCCGGAAAAAAACGGCGCGGCGGAGCCGAAAAGCGAGGGCGCGAAAACATTCTGGCAGCTTGTAAAATTCATTTTGGTAAGCCTTATAGCGTTTGCGGTACAGATAGTGACCGTCAACCTTTTTAAAATCGTGCTGAGCGGAAAAATAGGCGAAATCACGGGCTTTTTCGCTGTTATCTTTTCCGAGCGGGCGATGGGCAGGGGCAACACGAACTGGGGATATGTCCTCGCGTTTTTCCTTTCAAACCTTATCGCGAATATCGTGGGCTACTTTATCAACAGGAAGAAAACCTTTAACTCCGACACAAACCTTAAGTCGTCGCTGTCTGTTTACTTTGCAGTTTTGCTGACGCTGATTGTTTTCAATTCATGGTTTCAGGGTGTTGTCGCAAACTGGGTTGACATTGCGGCAGCCTCGCTCGGCGGCGGATTCGGAAGTATGCTTGGCAAGTCGGACGCGACAATAGCCGCGATGGCTGCGGGGATAATTCAGACCATAGTCCTGTTCCCGCTTGAAAAGTTCGTCCTGCTGAAAGAAAAGAAAGAAAACAATCACGCCCCCGGGGAGCGGGAAAAAGAGGAATTGACATGACGTAGGGACACGGCGCGCCGTGTCCGGAGCTTCGCAAAAATTTACAAAACGGTCAAGATAGTTCCGAAACTTAAAGTTGATACAAACCCTCTTTTTTCAATAAATGGGCGAAAATGATAAGGAATCGCCGAAAAGATTCTTCACTTTTCCTGTAAAGATTCTTCGCTTCGCTCAGAATGACAATGACATAACCTGTCTCCTATGTCATCCTGAGGAGCTACGCGACGAAGGATCTTATGATATATAGCTTTTGGCAGCATGCGGAACGGTCAGGACCGTTCCCTACAAATGAATATATACAGTATGTATTATTCACAATATATAAACAAAGGAGATAAAGCAATGGAAAAGATTATCAGATGGGGTATCGTGGGAACGGGCAACATAGCCCACCGCTTTGCCGAGGCGTGCAAAAACACCCAGGGTGCAAAGCTTGCCGCGGTCGCTTCAAGGTCGAAAAAGAATGCCGACGCGTTTGCGGACGAGTTCGATATAGAAAAGAGGTTTGCGTCGTATGAGGACATGGCGTCATCAGACGACATTGACATAGCCTATATCGCGACGCCCCACGGCACCCACGCGCAAAACGCGATGATATTCATGAACAGCGGAAAGGCCATATTAACCGAAAAGCCCGCGGCTATAAATCTGAAGCAGCTTGATTCGATGATTGACTGCGCGAAGAAAAACAACGTGTTTTTCATGGAGGCAATGTGGGCAAGGCTTGTACCGGGAACATATAAGGCGCTCGAAATTATTAACAGCGGCGTTCTCGGAAAAGTCGGCGGCGTTCGGGGAAGCTTCTGCTTTGAGATGTACGACGAACCTGACCACCATGTGTTCGACCCGGCGCAGGGCGGCGGCTCGCTGCTTGACGTCGGCTGCTACGCCCTCAGCTTCTCGTCGTGGTACCTGGGGACGAACCCGACTGAAATAAAAGCGCTCGCAAACGTCGGAAAAACCGGTGTGGACGAGCACTGCTGTGTATTGATGAAATATCCTGGCGGAGAGATTGCGGAGCTTTCGTCCGCCATTATGCTCCCGAAGCCTAACGAGGGCTACATCTTCGGCGAAAAGGGCCACATATACATGAAGCGCTTTTACGCGCCGCAGAAGCTCGAGCTTCATATAAGCGGCAAGGACGCGGAGGAGATAGACTGCCCCTATATCGGCAACGGCTTTGAGGAGCAGATATTAGAGGCGTCGAAGTGCCTGCGCGAGGGAAGAAAAGAAAGCTCCATCCTCACCCACGCCCAGAGCAGGCTTATAGCGGGGCAGATGGACGCCATTAGGGCGCAGATAGGCGTAAGATATCCCGTCGATTAGGCAAGAATAATAAGCGCGATTATCTCAAGCGTTTCGCTTTCTGAACTGTTCTTTATTGCATGACCGGTGCCGACGGGGGCAATCATTACGTCGCCCTCTTTCACCTCAACCTCGGTGCCTCCGTCGTTGTAAAGTGCGGTGCCGCGCCCGATTATAAAAATCTCCGTTTCGTTCTCGTGGACGTGATAGCCGATGCCGCAGCCGGGCTTCATCGAAAGCCTTGAAAAAAGCCTGCACTTATTAAGCAGCTCGTCTTTTGATGCAAGGTCGGTTATGTCTACGCTGCCGTTTCCGCCCCTCATGGTTTCGCGCGTTTCAGATTTGCATTCGCATGCTTTTCTTATCATTTTGTTCATCCTTTCACTTTTTACCGCCGGTTCTCCTTTTTGAGTCCGGCGGTTTTTTATGTCTGCCGACAATATATCACATATTGGAAAAGTTGTAAACAATCATAAATATTTTGGACAATGCTTGCCATATAAGATAAAGTATTATATAATTATTGTTACTGTTTTGTAATGTTTTAGGGGCGGCTGTAAAAGCGCCGGAAAAATAATTGATTAATAATGAAAGAGGTGAGGATGCGTTGAACGACTGCGCACAGACATCGTCCGATATCGGCTTTGGCGAAATTCGCACGGGAGCGTTCTCTTTTATATACAAAAACATAGCCTTGCTCGGCATGGAAACATACAGGTACGCAAGGCGGATATTCCGCTCTGTCGGAAGGCTTCTTATCCGCCCGCTTCGCGTCATCGCGGCGTGGCTCCGTCTGCTGCTGCTTGCCGTAGACCATTTCGGGCTTAAATCGGCGAGGGCGTTCAACAGCGAGGCGCGGTACTTAAGGAGCGAGGTTAAATCGGCGCTTCGTTACATAAGGAAGGCTTCGAAATCAAGCCCTTATTCGATTATATACATACTCGCGCATTATGTCAAAAAAGCTCTCCGCCGCCACAGGCAGTTTTTCAGGTCGGCGCTAAACATTCTTCTTCCCGCTGTGTCGCTTGCCGTGCTGATTATTACCGTAAACCGCTGGAACAACATCACATACGCCCTCCAGATTATTTACGACGGCAAAACAGTAGGCTACATTTCCGACGAGTCCGAGTATCTTGAATCGCGCAACCTTGCCGTGCAAAAGCTTTCGGTAGGGCTTAAGGAGAACGAGCGTTCCGATATTCTGAGCAAGCCCAAATACTCGCTGGCGCTCGTATCGGTCAACGATCTGGTGGACGTCGACACTTTAAGCGAAAACCTGCTTGAGGCGTCGGACGCAAACATCACAAACGCCTGCGGCATATACATCGACGGCGTATTTCTCTGCTCCGTCAAGAACGAAAACGACGCGAGAAGCGTTTTCAACGCCATACTTGAAAAGCAGACGGTAAGGAGCGACGAAAAGGTCGGCTTTATCGAGGAGATTGACTACGTTCAGGGGCTTTTCCCCGACGACGAGAACACGATGTGGGACGCCGCGCGCCTTGCCGGGCAGCTCAGTAAGACAAAGCAGGCGCAGATGGTTTACACGGCACGGTACGGCGACTCGTTTTCAAAAATCGCCGACGACTTCGACATGACTGTTGAAAAGCTCAGGGAGCTGAACCCCGGGCTTGCGGCGGCGAACAAGATTCTTGTCGGCGACACCGTCGTCATATCGCAGGAGGTCAAATTCGTCCGCGTAAAGGTTGTAAGAACAGAGTCTCACGCCGTCGACGTCAACTACGACACCGTGGTTACATATAACTCAAGCCTGTTCCGCGGCGACTCGAGAGTTATCAGGAACGGCGTAAAGGGGCTTGACCTTGTAACAACGCAGATTACGACAATCGACGGGGTTGTGTACTCGACGGAGGAGATTGACAGGGTAAGGATAACTGACCCCATTGACGAAAAGATTGAAAAGGGCACAAGGTCGACGTCCGTCAGCAGCGCCTACGGCACATACAACGTCACGGTTTCGAGCAAGGGCTTTGTATGGCCGGCTCCCACGGCAAGAACCGTAAGCCAGTCGTACGGCAGGTACGGTCACAGGGGTATAGACATCACCACAAGCGGCGCCAGCGGCAGGGTTATCGTCGCCGCGGCGTCAGGCACGGTCGAGATTGCGGGCTCGGTGGGCGACAGCTACGGTCAGCAGGTTCTGATAAACCACGGCAACGGCGTTAAAACACGATACGCGCACTGCCTGTCCGGCTCGATAAATGTTCGGCCGGGTCAGAGGGTCTCCGCCGGTCAGACGATAGCAAGGATAGGCTCTACGGGCAACTCGACAGGTCCGCACCTCCACTTTGAGGTTATCGTAAACGGAAGCAGCGTAAACCCGATGTACTATGTTTCGCGGTAGTCGCATAGAATTTTTAGACAAGACTGTACAATAAATTTTCTAAAAAAGCTATTGCAATCAAAATGCTTTTTATGATATAATTTATATAAACTTTTGACATTATAGGTTATTTTTGTATAGATTGTCTGAAGTTGGCAATTATGCTCCGGCTGCTTTGTTACGGTCATTAAGGCAACGCCGCCCGTTATTTCGCCGTTTATTGCGCGGTGCTGCCTTAAAAAAATAAAGGGAGGTATTATCAATGCGAACCGCAATACTCGGGGCAGGATCTATGGGGCTTGTTTTAGGCGCGTACATATCCAAGGCAAAAGAGCAGGTCGATTTAATCGACATCAACAAGGAACATGTTGACGAGCTGAAGAAAAACGGCGCAACGATAGTCGGCACCGTCAAAATGAATGTTCCGGTAAGCGCTATGACCAACGACGAAGTCACAGGCAAGTACGATCTGGTTTTTCTGATGACAAAGCAAATGCACAACAAAAGCATCATCGAAAGCTTTTTGCCGCATTTGAACGACGACGCGGTAATCTGCACAATGCAAAACGGCATGCCCGAGCCTTCTGTCGCAGGAATAATAGGCGACGACAGAGTTGTCGGATGCACCATAGCGTGGGGCGCGACCTATATCGGTCCGGGCGTTTCCGAGCTTACCTCCGAGACCGACAGCTTAACATTTGATATCGGCACGGTAACGGGCAGGCCAAACCCGAAAATGAACGAAATCAAACGGCTGCTTGAGTTTATGGGGCCCGCAACCGTAGTCGACAATTTCGCGGGCGCGCGCTGGTCAAAGCTGATAATAAACGCGTCCTTCAGCGGAATGTCCGCCGTTATGGGCTGCACCTTCGGCGAGGCGGCCGAAAACAAAAAGTCCCGTCTTTGCATTCTGCGCATCATAAAGGAATGCATAGACGTAACGAGGGCTTTAGGCATCAGAATCGAGCCGATTCAGGGGCAGGATATTGTCAAGCTGATTGACTACAAAGACAAAATAACAGAGATGAAGTCGCTGTACATCATTCCGATTGTCATCAAAAAGCACAAGCTGCTCAAGGCAAGCATGCTGCAGGACCTTGAGCACGGCAGAAAGACTGAAATCGACGCGATGAACGGCGCCGTTTGTTATTACGGCAAAAAGGCAGGTGTTCCCACTCCATACAACGACAAGGTGGTTGAAATCGTTCACGCAATCGAGAACGGAGAGCTCACATATTCATACGACAACCTGGAGCTGTTTAAAGAACTTAAATAAGCCGGCGTCCCGGTATAATTCCGTTTGTTAAAAATTAATAGTCAGAAGGTGGTTTATGTATGGGTAAGTTAATGTCTGTACTTGAGGCTATCGAGCCGATAAAGGACGGCGATACAATCCTTGTCGGCGGCTTCGGACCTATGGGCTACCCCGGGCGCGTTATGCGGGCAATACTGAAACAAACCGAACTGAAGGATTTGTTTTTTGTTGCGAACGCGGCAAACCAGAACTATCTGGTTGCTTTGGAAAAACTTCTCCTGACAAGGGCAAGAGGAATGATTGCGACCTTCACAAGACCAAGCGCCGCCGCCGAAAAGCTTTATAAAGAAGGCAAGCTTGAAATAATTCCGCAGGGAACATTTTCCGAAAGAATCAGGGCGGGCGGAGCAGGCATTCCCGCGTTCTTTACACCTGTCGGCTTCGGAACAGCCGTCGAAGAAGGAAAAATAAAGATGACAATCGACGGCAGGGAATACATAATGGAAAAGGCCATCAAGGGCGACGTCGCCATTATTAAGGCGTCAAAGGTCGACCTTGAGGGCAATTGTTTTATGTCCGGATGCACGAAGAATTTCGGCGCTTTAATGCCGGCCGCCGCAAAATACACTATTGTAGAGGCTGAAGAAGTCGTCAAGCCCGGCAAAATCGACCCGGAGCTTGTTACCGTTCCGGGTATACTGATTGACGCCATTGTAAAGGTAGGTGCTTAAGATATGGCATTGGATTGGAGAAATTTTGTGGCAAGAAGAGTTGCCATGCTGTTTAAGGACGGCGATGTCGTCAATTTGGGCATCGGTTTGCCGACGCTGATTCCGAACCATATACCGGCGGGGCTTAAGGTTACGCTTCAGGGCGAAAACGGCGTGCTGGGGTTAGGTCCGGCGCCGCCTCTGCACGAGATTAACAAGGACGTTTTTGACGCGGGCGGAGCGTGGGCTACGCTGAATCCCGGCGGCTCGTTTTTTGACAGCGCCGTTTCGTTCGGCCTTATAAGAGGCGGGCATGTCGACATAACCGTTCTCGGCGCCCTGCAGGTTGACAGGGAAGGCAATCTGGCGAACTGGATGGTCCCCGGCAAGCTGATGGCGGGCTACGGCGGGGCAATGGACCTTATAACCTGCGCCAAAAAAGTAATAGTAGCCATGGAGCACACAAACAAAGGCGACCCGAAAATATTCAACAAATGCAGCTTCCCCCTTACCGGCGCGAAATGCGTCGATATCATAGTAACCAACATGGCTCTTATCGAGGTTACTGACGAAGGTCTGGTGGTAAGGGAAATAGCTCCCGACACCACGGTAGAGCAGCTGAAGGCTGCGACAGAAGCGGACTTGATTATTCCTGATGACGTAAAGGTCATGACCGTATATTAATTAAGGAGGAATTTTTATTATGAGTAACCTTAAAGATGCCGTAATAGTTGCATATGGAAGATCGCCGATCGGCAGGGCTACAAAGGGTACGCTTGTCAACGAGTATCCCGTTAAGCTTGCAAGCGAGGTTCTGCTTGGCGTTTTGGAAAAAGTACCGAATCTGCCGCTTGCCGAAATAGACGACATAATAGTCGGCTGTTCAACGCCCGAGGACGTTCAGGGGCTTAATATGGCAAGAATCATAGCTATACGTGCCGGTCTGCCCGACGAGGTGTGCGGCGTAACAGTCAGCCGATTCTGTTCCTCCGGGCTTCAAAGCATTGCGTATGCCGCCAACGAGATTATGGCGGACCAGGCGGACATAATAGTCGCCGGAGGCGTCGAATCAATGTCAATGCTGCCGATGACGGCTCTTGATCTGACGGCTCTTGATCCGAAGATTTTCAAAGAAAGGGCAAGCTGCTATCTTCCCATGGGAACAACCGCCGAGGTTCTTACGGATATGTTTGACGTTCCGAGAGAGGAAATGGACAAATTCGCGCTTAACAGCCATCTAAAAGCTTCTAAGGCGCAGAAGGCGGGCGAGTTTAAAAAGGAAATCATCCCCGTAACATATACCGACAGAAACGGCGCAATCGAAATCTTTGCCGAAGACGAGTGCATCAAGCACGACGCGTCCTTAGAGGCTTTAAGCAAGCTGCCCGCGGCATTCAAGGAAAACGGCTCGGTAACGGCCGGCAACTCTTCCCCCATGAACGACGGAATGGCGTTTGTCGTTATGATGTCCGCCGAAAAGGCGGAGGAGCTGGGCATAAAGCCGATTGCCAGATTCCTCGGCTACCAGGTGGCCGGCGTAGACCCCGTTATGATGGGAATAGGCCCCGTGTATGCCGTTCCGAAGCTTCTTGCCAGAATCGGCATGGAGCTTGACCAGTTCGACATTATAGAGCTGAACGAGGCTTTTGCCGTGCAGTCGCTTATCTGCATCGAGCAGCTTGAAATGAATATGGAAAAGGTAAATCCGCGCGGCGGCGCTATCGCTCTGGGGCATCCCTTGGGAGCCACCGGCGCCATCCTTATGTGCAAGGCTCTTTCGTATCTTGAGGACACCGGCGGAAAATACGGTCTTATTACAATGTGCATCGGCGCGGGAATGGGCGCCGCCGGAGCAATCGAAATGCTTTAAAACGGCAAAAATACGTCAGCTCTGAAATATACAGGGAACGGCCGGCGCCGTTCCCTGTATAAGCGTGAATACTTACATTTTGTTTTGGAAAAAAGGGATAGTTAAATGAAGATTACCGTTAACGCAGCGGCAAAGCTTAATCTGTTTCTCGATATCCTGCGCCGTCTTGACAACGGCTACCACAGCCTTTTCATGATAATGCAGTCCGTTAACCTTTACGATACGGTTGAGGTGTCCGTAACTCTTTCTGGTAAAACAGCCGTTTCATGCTCCGACCCGTCCCTGCCCTCCGACGAGCGCAACATCGCCTTCAAGGCGGCCGAGGTATTCTTTTCGCGAGCCGGAATCGAAAACCCGGGCGTTAAAATCGATATTACAAAAAGGATACCCCACGCCGCCGGTCTTGCCGGAGGAAGCGCGGACGCCGCCGCGGTATTATACGCCCTCAACAGGCTTTTTGACTGCCGTCTCAGCGAAACGGAGCTTTTGAATGCCGGCGCCGCCGTCGGCGCCGACGTTCCTTTCTGCCTTGTCGGGGGAACGTGTCTCGCGCAGAACACGGGCGACGTTCTGTCCGTGCTGCCGTCTGCCCCCGATGTCCGCTTTGTCCTTGCCAAACCCTTATGCTCCGTATCCACAAAGGAGGCTTACGAAGCCTTCGACGAGTGCGGCAAAATATCGCATCCCGACTGCACGGGGGCGCTTTTCTGCGCCGCGCGGGGCGACTTTCACGGGCTTTTAGGGCTTGCGGGAAACGTGTTCGAGCAGGTGGTGGAGGTGCCCGACAGAGTAAGGATAAAAACGGTCATGCGTCAAAAAGGATGCTCATGCTGCCAGATGAGCGGCAGCGGCCCTACGGTGTTCGGAGTTTTCGACAGCGAAAAAAAAGCCGCGGGGTGCGCAGAGGAGCTTAAATCGTTCATCGGCGAGGTCTTTGTCTGCTCTCCCGTCAAAAGCGGACTGACAGAGTTGTAAAGGTGCTGTAATAAACCGCAAACAGTCAAACCAATAACCACATATTGTTTTTGTTTACAAGAAATAATCAATATCATGTAGGGAACGTTCTTGACCGTTCCGCGAGACTAAGGATAGCTTCAAGCGGACACGGTGCGCCGTGTCCCTACGTCAGTGAATTCCGTTCGTTTTTCGGAACGCATAAATGCGTTCCCTAAAATGTATTTTTACTTGCTCTAAAAATGGTATTGGGGATTTATATTAACCAGCCTTAACCGAATGTGCATCATCCCGCTTCAGTCCGCATAAAATATCATAACGGATTTCTATCATCCTATCCCGTGTCAAAAGCCCGGGTGGGATGTTTTTTTCGGGAAAAAGTTGTGTCAAAACATCCTTTTGCCAATATACTGAATGTAGATGCATTTTTTCGAAAGGGTGATAGCGTTGACAAATGATAATGTTCAGACGATGATTGAAAGATACAGACGTGAGCTTATTGAATTCAACAAACGTAACCCGCGGAAAATGAACGAAAACTCACAGCTTAACGAATTTAAGTCAAGAGCGGTCGAGGCGGCAATGGAGGAAAAGGACGAGCAGAACAGATACAAAACGCAAACGCAGGCGGACAGCCGCCAGATGAACGACCGTCAGACGGATGACCGTATGATGAACGACCGGCAGATAAACGGACAGCCGATGAACGCGACGAGACAGGGGCAGTCGGACTACGATATCATTTCGGAATACGAGAACAGCAGGCTGTACGCCGAGCTGACCGCCGCCGACAACAATCCCGGAATAAGCAACAACGTAAACAGCAACAACAGGGACAGAATACGCCCGTACAGAGACCTGACAAGGCTTGGGCCGGAAGCTATAAGGGTTATGGCGGAAGCAGACAAAGATGAGTTCCCCTTCTCGATGAACGTTATGGCGGCAAACCCCGAGGCGGCTGAGGACGCCCAGTTTAACAGAAACGCCGAACGGTTCCCTCCCTATATCACGGGAAAGGGCAAAACATACAAAAATATTGACGAGTTTCTCGCCGAGAACACAAAATCGGGCACCTTGCGGGTACAGGCGGCAGCCGCGGAGCAGAGCTTTCCCATAAGCAACGCCGAGGTAGTCGTTTCAAAGGATTTCGAAGACGGCACACACGAGTTTTTCAGAGTGTTTACCGATGTAAGCGGCATTGTCTCGGGAATGACGCTGCCGGCTCCCGACAGGGCATTTTCCGCCTATCCGACGGCTCTCGCGCCTTACGCGACATATGATATCTCGGTATCTCACCCGCGATATGTAACGATATTACTTAAGAATTGCGCGATATTTGACGGAGTCGAATCAATTCAGTACTGTGAGATGGTGCCGACGGTTGCTTCCACCAGACAATTTACTGTTTTTGAAGAGCAGCCGACAAGGTAAGGGGGAGCGAGTATGGCACCGGTCAGAGTTCCGACTACCATCACCGTGCATCTCGGTGCGCCTTCGGCGCCTGCCCAGAACGTAACCATACCCTTTACAAGATATATAAAAATCGTTGCCAGTTCGGAAATATATCCCACATGGCCGGTGGAGACGCTTCTCGCCAACATCTACGCGATACAGTCGTTTACTTTAAACAGGGTTTATACGGAATATTACCGCTCAAGGGGATACGATTTTGATATTACTAACTCTACCGCTTATGACCAGTCGTTCGTTCCCAACAGGGAAATATTCGGAACAATAAACTCTCTCGTCGACGAATATTTCAACACCTACATTGTAAGGGCAGGTCAGGTTCAGCCTCTTGCCGCCCAGTACTGCAGCGGAATCTCCACCACCTGCGAGGGGCTTTCGCAATGGGGCAGCTTTGATCTCGGAAGAAGCGGCAGAACGGCGCTCCAGATAATCCGAAATTATTTCGGGAACGACACATATCTTATTTACGACGCTCCCGTCGCCGCGCCCATCGAGTCGTATCCCGGAGTACCGCTGAGATTAGGCTCGTTTGACGAGGAGGTGCGAACTATCCAGCGGCAGCTTAACCGCATCTCAATAAATTACCCGGCAATCCCTAAGGTGACAGTAAACGAGGGCATCTTCAACGGCGCCACACAAAGGTCGGTTATCGAGTTTCAGAAGATTTTCAATCTTACCGTCGACGGAATTGTCGGCAAGGCAACGTGGTACAGGCTGAAGTACATTTACAACAGCGTCAAGGATCTTGCGGATATTTACAGCGAGGGAATTGCCCCGAGCGAGCTTGAGCGATACTTCAGCAATGTGTACAAAAGAGGCTCAAGAGGACTGATAGTCAGAGAAATCCAGTTTTTTCTTGACTTTTTCGCAAGATTCAACAACAGGCTTAATCGTGTCGCGATAGACGGAATTTTCGGTCCCAAGACGGAGGAAGCGGTAAAGGCATTCCAGCGTCTGTACGGTCTGACTCCCGACGGCATAGTCGGGAGAAACACATGGAACATGTTGTCAATAGCTTACAGGGACTTTCTTAACTCGCTGCCGCAGGGTTACCTGACATTTGAGGAACCGCTTTATCCCGGGTTTTTCATTACAACAGGCACCTCGGGCGATGTCGTGAGGAGGGTTCAGACTTTTTTGCGCAGGATAGCGCTTAACGACAGACGCGTGCCTCTTATAGCCGTTGACGGTGTATACGGGCCGCAAACGGCGGCGGCGGTCAGGGCTTTCCAGGGCATTTCGGGCATTCCGCAGTTAGGCGAGGTAGGCCCCCTTACATGGACGGCTTTGGTCGAGCAGTATAACAGGTACTCCTGAGCCTCTCTGTAAAATACTAAAGGAGGGAGCGTGCTTTCACTTGGTAACTGTTCCGACACATATTACGGTGCATCTCGGTCCCCCGGCGTCCCCCGCCGCGAACATCGTTGTCCCGTACACAAGGTACATTAAGACTGTGTCAAGCTCAGAGCTGTACCCCACCTGGCCGCCCGAGGCGCTTAAAGCCAATATATTCGCCATACAATCGTTTACCCTTAACAGGGTTTACACGGAATTTTACCGCTCGAGGGGTTTTGATTTTGACATAACAAACTCCCCATCTTACGACCAGGCGTTTATATCAGGCAGAGAAATATTCGGCTCTATATCGTCGCTTGTCGATAATTTCTTCAACAGGTATATCGTACGGGCGGAGCAGGTACAGCCGCTTGCCGCCCAATACTGCAGCGGATTATCGGGAACCTGCCCGGGGCTTTCGCAGTGGGGCAGTACGAGCCTTGCCTTGAGCGGCATGACCGCTCTTGAAATCCTTCGCTACTATTATGGAGAGGACATAAATGTGCAAACGGGCACCCCGGAGGAAAACATACCCTCTTATCCCGGCGTTCCCTTAAGGCTCGGCTCAATAGGCGAGGAGGTGCGCACCATACAGCGCGAGCTGAACCGCATATCGGTAAACTATCCCGCCATACCCAAGGTTGACGTTAACTTAGGGATATTTAACGCGGCAACGCAAAGGTCAGTAATGGAGTTTCAGAGAATTTTCAACCTGACCGTTGACGGTATTGTGGGAATGGCAACGTGGTATAAGCTAAAATACATTTTTAACAGCGTTAAAGGTCTTACGGAGCTTCACGGCGAGGGGCTTACGGAAAGCGAAATAAACCGTGCGTTCAGCGGCGAATACAGAATGGGAGACGCGGACGTGATTGTGAGGATAATTCAGTATTACCTTGATTTCTTCGGCAAGTTTATCATGGAGATTCCGCGCGTCACGGTAGACGGCATATTCGGCCCCAAGACCGAAGCAGCCGTAAAGGCGTTCCAGACATATTTCGGCCTGCCGGCGGACGGAATAGTAGACAGGGATACGTTTAATAAGATGGTGACCGGTTACGTTGAAATAATCGATACGCTTCCCAAGGGCTACATGACCTTTACGCCGCCGCTTTATCCCGGCTATTTTATTACGTTCGGGTCGTCGGGCGATGTTGTGCTTCAGTTGCAGATGTTTCTGCGCACGATAGCCCAGTATGACAGCAGAGTGCCTCTTGTGGAGATTGACGGCGATTACGGCCCGCAAACACAAAACGCCGTCAGAGCAATACAGGAAATATCGGGCATTGTACCTGTAGGCGACGTCGGACCTCTTACATGGACCGCCATTACGGGAACGTATAATGAATACAGGTAATTAAAATGCAAAGAATATTACGGCGGCGGACAGGTTCTGCTGTCCGCCGCCGCTAATGGCAAGTCCCACTGCCGCGCCCACCCCCCTGTCATCCTGAGGCGCAACGTGCCGAAGGAGCTTGCCTTTAAATTCTTCGCTTCGCTCAGAATGACAGGACGGGTGTAAAACCGAAAAGGATAGAATATGAAGTTTACTCATGATTATAACGAAAACATCAGAAATCTTGACGAAGCCCTGCGCCTCGGCAGCAGCTTCGACCTTGTAGGGCGCTGCATAAAGGCGGCTTCAAGAAACGTCAAGATATATTTTGTCGACGGCATGATAAAGGACGATATTCTTGTCAAGCTCATAAGCGACATCCTGACAGTCGGCGACGACGAAATAAGCCGTATGAATTCTGCGCGCGATTTTGCCGACAGGATTATCCCGTATTCCGAAACGGACGTCACCGACGATATGGACGAGCTTGTCACGTTCATACTGTCCGGCGCGGTGGGAATCGTTATAGAAGGCTGCTCCGAGGCGGTTCAGGCTGACCTGCGGACGTATCCGGCGCGCTCCGTGCAGGAGCCCGAAAACAACCGTGTGCTGATGGGACCTCACGAGGGCTTTGTGGAAACGCTTGTTTTCAACACGGCGATGCTCCGCCGCAGGATACGCGACACAAGGCTGACATTTGAGCTGTTCAGAATAGGCAAAAGGACAAAGCTTGACACCGCCGTGTGCTATTTTGAGGACAAGGTGGACAGACACACGCTCGGTATCATAAGGGACAAGCTTGAAAAAATCGATGTAAGCACCCTGTCTATGGGGCACGAAAGCCTGCTTGAGTGCCTTGTGCCGAAGCAGCATTTCAACCCGTTCCCGAAGGTGCGCTATACCGAGCGTCCGGACGCCGCCGCCGCGTCGGTCGCGGAGGGAAGCATAGTAATATTAACCGACAACTCGCCCGCCGCGATGATAATCCCGACAAGCTTTTTCGACTTCATACAGGACACGAACGACTACTACTTTCCCCCGCTTATCGGCACCTTTCTGCGATGGATGAGGCTTACGGTTTTTTCGCTTACGCTTTTTATGATACCGCTGTGGTATCTGCTGATTTTAAACCCGTCCTTCATACCCGACTGGCTGTCGTTTATTCTTATAGACGAGCCGACGGAAATGCCCATACTCGTGCAGCTTTTAATGGTGGAGCTTACAGTGGACGCCTTAAAGATTGCCTCGCTTAACACGCCCAGCTCACTGAGCAGCTCATTCAGCATTATTGGCACGCTCGTTCTCGGTCAGTTTGCCGTGGACGCGAAATGGCTCGTGTCGGAAATAGTGCTTTATATGGCGTTCGTGTCGATAGCCGGCTTCACACAGCCGAGCTTTGAAATGGGCTACGCCTTCAAGCTGGCGCGTCTTTTTATTATAATTCTTACGGCAATATTCAACCTGTGGGGCTTTTTTGCCGGCTTCATAATCGTTTTTGTGATGCTCGCGACTACCAAAACCGTTTCGGGCAGGCGTTACCTTTATCCGCTAATTCCGTTCAACAAAAAGGCTCTCGGAAGCCTTATTATCCGAAAGCCGTTAAGTAAGTATAATAATTGAATTAAATTAAAGGATGTCGTCGGCTATCAGCTTTGAGTATTTTCGAAACAGCTTTTCCGCCGTTTCAAGCGTGTCCTCCGCGGAAGGGCTTTGGGGATTGTATTTTGTGATCCATTTCCGCTCCTCGGCGTCGAGCTTTTTGTAATACTTGTTTCCCCTTGTCATGTTTCTCCCGTTTAATTGCTTTCGCGTAACGGTGGAAACTCTTTTTTTCTTCTTAAAGTTTTCGGCAAGCATCTTGAAAAAGCTGTTCCAGCGGCGGTAGTAATAGCTTCCCACAAGGTCAGCCCACTCGCGCCATGCGGCGTCGTAGTATTCGGGGTCGCTGAACGGACCGAACATTGTTACCTGACACAGCAGGCAAAGCTCAAAATTCTGCTTGTCCGCCTTTGAGAGACCCGCGTCGGAGGCGCGCTTTAGGTATGTGTCGAGGCGGAATTCCGGCATTGTGTTAAGAAGCCCGTCAAGCTCCTCAAGAAGCTTTAAAAACGCGTTCGCGGAGGTTTCGAAAAGACGCGCGTCACGGTTGTTGAAGCCCGTCATAACGGCCGAATAAAGACGGCGCGCGTAATTGCTCATCAACTGGCGAAGTATGTCGCAGACGTCAAAAACGTAGCCGCTTGTATATTCGCCCTTTGAGGAGAGCATAAGCTCAAGCGCGGAGCAAAGCTCAAGATTTTCGTAACGGAGCTCCAGTGTGTCGCCCGGTGCCGTGTGCGCAAGCTCGGTTGACGGACGGGCGGCGATTATTGAGCCCGTTTCGCTGCCTGTGCACTTTTCCGAATAACAGGTTGAGTAAAGGAGCAGCGCGGCGTTTGAGAGGCATTTCTCCCCGCTGCCCCAGCGACGGTAGGAATAGTCCCGAAGCCATGTGTCAACGTCGACCTTTTCGCTTTCGGTCAGCATCTGAAACGCGAGGTCGCAGTAGAGCGGGTTCTGGTCCGTCGAGCCGGGGAACAGCCCCGTTCCTATTGCGTTTTTGTACCTGCTCTTTATCCGCGAGTAAGGATTGTCGGCAAGAGCCTTTATATTGCCGTGGAGGGTTGTCCTTCCGCCGCGGTTGAAATATGTTCCGACAATAAACGCAAGACCGCCGAAGCCCTTGTAACGCTCGCATTCCGTTCCGTCGGTGTCGACAATAAGCACGCGCCCTTCTGGCACCCCGGATACGAGGGCTCTTGAAAACGACGAAACGTCAAGCACCCATACGGCGCCGTCGGCGTACCTGTCCATAAGGGAATAAAGGGCGGCGCCGTAGCTTTTCTGGAACGCTTCGCCCTTTACGAGCGGCTCGACATTGCAAAACGGGTCGCAGATATAATATTCGGCCGTGCCGAAAAGCTCCTTCTGCTTTTCGTAAAGCGCCGCGCCGATTTTTTCGAACAGCTCGTCGGAGGGCATCAGCCGGAACGTGTTCTGGAACCTGTAAAAACGTGTGACGGGCGTCATATCGATTTTTTTGAAATATCCCCTGAGATATTTCGGAACATGCCCCGTAAAGCCCTGCATGACGGGCGTCATTCCAAGTTCTCGCGCGCGCGCGAGTATCTTGTTTCCTAATTCTATCCTCGCCTTGAGGAAATCGGTGTCGACGAGCTGAAGATACGAGTCTATCCTGCCCTCAAGCTGGAGCGGGTAATAACATACGCCGGACAGGAAGTTCAATGCGTCCTCCCTGTTGATGTTCAGCTTCAGCGCGGCGTAATACCACACCGCCTCATATCCCGCAAGGCAGAGCGGCATGTTTATTCCGTTCATCGCCATCAGGTCAAGCTCCGTCTCCCAACGCTCCCAGTCCCACCAGCAGGCACCGTTAATGTAGGTTTCGTAGGACAGACACATCCGCTTTTCCTGTTCTATCGGAAAGGTTATTTTTTTTACGGGCAGGGGCGCGTTCGGCGACTCGTAAACTGCCCTGTTGCCGCACCACGACAGGTTAACTCCGCAGAAATCGCGCAGATAACGGTAATATGCCATGGCAATGGCAATGTTGTCGCTGCCCCTTAAGGCAATTTTGCCGTTTACCGCCTCAATCTCGTAAACGCCCTTGCCGTCGCGCCCGTTTATCCTTTCTGTTGTAAACAGCTCCGCCATTTCCGGCGTACGCCGCTTTATCAAATCAATCATCGGTTTTCACCCTTGCGCAAGAATACTTCGGCCGCCTCCTCGGGAAAAGACAGAGGAAGCGCCTTTTGCTCCATCGGACAAAGCCCTGTTTTCGTGCTGTTTTCAATAAAATCCGTAAGCGTTTTGTATAAAACCTTTGTGCCGAAGCGCTTAAAAACACTAAGAGCGGGAATGCTGATAACCTCCGCGTACACGCTTTCCGCTCCGCCGTAAACCATCAGTAACGCCGCCGCCTTGCCGACGACCTTATCGGCAACCGAATAACCCTTCAGCGACTGGCCGGAGTTAAGAAGCGATACGAGCGGGGAAATACCCGGCCCGTTGTATTCAAGCAGGCTGCCGTCCTTTGAAAGAACAAGCGACGCGCCCGAGGACAAAAGTCTTTTCTTTGCAGCTTCAATGTCAGTCAATGCTAAGTCCCGCCCTTTCAAGCGCCTTTATGATAACAGGTACAAGCACAAGCTGTATTGCTATTCCGGGAAGCCCTGTTATAAAAGCCGTCCATACTGCGGAGGCGCCGGGCAGGTCAAGGCCCAGAACCTTTCCGCCGACAAGCAGCGCGAGGGCATAGGCAAGCCTGCCCGCTATGAGCGCTGCCGCAAGGCTTAAATATACCTTTTTCGTTTTTCCGTAAAGCAGGGCGCACATAATTCCGTATGACGGAAGCTCAATAAGCATAAGCCACAGGGTAGGCGGCAAAGGCATGCCGGTAGCTAAAAAGCTTAAAAGCGGCGCGGCAGTCGCGACAGACAGCACAAAGAAAAGCCCGGCGGCTTTTTTACTCCGTCCGAAAATAAAGCCGGCAAGAAGCACGGGAAGGTGCATGGGCAGCAGCACCGAGCCGAGCGCCCTGCCCGCTATAAGATGCACAAGCTGCGGAAGCAAAACGGCAATTGCGATAAGCAGCGCGCTAACCGCCGTTTTATAGGCATACAGCTTCGAATATGAAAAAATTTTGGCTTTATACATATTTTGTTACCCCGCTATTGAACTTTGTCTTTGTTAATTATATATGATGAACCAGTAAAAAGCAAGAATTTGGGGTACTCCGATAAAAATTAACATTTACCGCCTTGACTTTTATCTTTTTCGTCTTTACACTTTAAAGGGAATGAAGGTCGGGAGGGCGTGAAATGGAAGCTCTTATAGAGTTGAAAAACGTTTCGAAAATATATAATCCGGGCGAAAACGAGGTCAGGGCGCTTGACGACGTTTCGCTGACGGTTGAAAGCGGCGAGTTTGTAGCCATAGTGGGGCAGTCCGGCTCCGGCAAATCCACGCTGATGAATATGATAGGATTCCTTGACGTGTGCACCGAGGGGGAATATTTCCTTGAGGGCAGAAACGTTTCGTCCTTAAGCGACGACGAGCTGTCAGAAATACGCAACAAAAAAATTGGCTTTATTTTTCAGGGCTTCAACCTTATTTCAAGCCTCACGGCGCAGGCAAACGTCGAGCTTCCGCTTGTTTACCGCGGAATGAAAAGGGACGAGCGCGAGCGTCTTTCGCGCGAGGCTCTCACAAGGGTAGGGCTTGAAAATCGTATGCACCATCTTCCGGCGCAGATGTCCGGCGGCCAGCAGCAAAGGGTCGCCATAGCGCGCGCGGTTGCCGCCAGACCTCCCGTTATACTTGCCGACGAACCGACGGGCAACCTTGATTCCGGCTCCGGCGAGGAGGTAATGCGTATTCTGCGCGAGCTGAACGACGAGGGCAGAACGGTAATACTTATAACTCACGACAACGACATAGCCGCGACGGCAAAAAGAATCATCCGCATACACGACGGAAAAATAGTCGAGGACAGCGTAAGTCCCGGCGGCAGTTCTTTAGCGTAGCTTAAAAAATTCAGGGATATCCCGACGATTTTCGGGATATCCCTTTTTTTCGTTTCTGTTACATGCCTGTGCGCTCTACGCTTAAAACTCCGTTTACCTTTTCGATTTTTGCCATAACGCTTTTAAGGTGCTCGATACTGTTGACGGTGATGGTCATCGCGAGTGCGCAGCGGCCGTCCTTGTTCTGGCGTAGATTGATGTCGTGTATCATGACGCGCATGTTTGCGAACTGCGTTGAGATATCGGCAAGCATGCCCACGCGGTTAAAGCAGGTTATCAGCAGCGTCGATTTGAACTCGTCGCGGACGTTCTTGTCCCAGTAGGCGCTGAGCCAGCGGTCGGGCTCGGGCGCGCTTTCAATGTCTTTCGGTACATTGGTGCAGTCGCGCTTGTGGATGGAAACGCCGTGCCCTCTCGTGATGAAGCCTATGATTTCATCTCCCGGCAGCGGGTTGCAGCAGCGCGAGAACTTCATGAGGCAGTTGTCTATGCCTTCCACCACAACGCCCTCGCTGCTCTTGCTACGCTTCTTTTCGGGGACTATGTTTATGTTTTTGTCCGCGGACGACTTAAGCAGCCTGTTGTAGTCGTCCTTTATTTTCGGCATGTGCCGCGAAAGCGTTATTCCGCCGTAGCCGATCGCGGCATAAAAATCGTCGACTGAGTTGAAGTGCTGACGCTCGGCTATGCTTTTCAGGAACTCCTGCAGAGCATCGTCGTTTAAGCGTATAAAATTCCTGCGGAACTCCCGTTCAACCTCCGCCTTGCCCTCGGCGATATTTTCCTCGCGCCGCTCCTTCTTGTACCACGAACGGATTTTGGAGCGCGCCTCGCTCGTGTGGACTATTTTCAGCCAGTCTCTGCTCGGCCCCTTGTTCGGGTTGGACGACGTGATGATGTCGACAATCTCGCCTGTTTTGACCTTGTAATCGATAGGCACTATTCTTCCGTCGACCTTCGCGCCCTGCATACGGTTGCCGACGGCGGAATGGATTGCGTACGCGAAGTCGATAACGGTGGAGCCCATAGGCAGGTTTATTACGTCGCCCTTCGGCGTAAACACGAAAACCTCGTCGGGAACAAGGTCCGTCTTTATCGTTAGCACTATATCCTCGGGGTTTTCCGCGTCCTTCTGGCTGTCTATAAGCTGGCGTATCCACGCGAGACGGTCGTTCATTCTGAAGTTCGTAAGACCGAGCTTATACTTCCAGTGGGCGGCGATACCGTATTCGGCGGTGCGGTGCATCTCCCACGTTCTTATCTGCACCTCGAACGGGATTCCGGCGGAGCCTATCACCGTTGTGTGAAGCGACTGGTACATGTTCGGCTTGGGCGTGGAAATATAGTCCTTGAACCTGCCGGGCAGCGGGCGGAACATGTCGTGTATCACGCCAAGACAGTTGTAGCAGTCGATGACGGAGTCGACGATTATCCTAACGGCGTAGATGTCGTAAATCTCGTCGAAGGTTTTGTTTTGCATATACATTTTTCTGTATATGCCGTGGACGCTTTTTATTCGCCCGTCTATATGCGCGCCGGCAACCTCCGCCTTTATGCGGCGGCTTATCTGCTCCTTGATTTCGTTTAAAAACTCGTTTCTCGAGCTGCTTTGCTCCGACAGCCTTGCCTCTATTTCGTGGTATGCCACGGGGTCGAGGAAGCTTATGGCGAGGTCCTCAAGCTCTACCTTTATCGAACGGATACCGAGCCTGTGAGCTATCGGCGCGTATATCTCAAGCGTTTCAAGCGCGATGTCGCGCCTTCTCTGCGGCGGCTTGTAGGAGAGCGTGCGCATGTTGTGCAGCCTGTCCGCAAGCTTAATAATGATTACCCTTATGTCCTGCGACATGGCGAGCAGCATTTTGCGGATGTTTTCCGCCTGCTGCTCCTCCTTCGTCGTCAGCGGAACCTTGCCGAGCTTAGTAACGCCGTCGACAAGCTCCGCGACCTCGGAGCCGAATTCGGCGTTTATCGTTTCTATGGTGACCGCCGTGTCCTCAACGGTGTCGTGCAGCAGCGCGGAGGCAATGGAGGGCATATCCATCCCAAGCCCCGCGAGAATGTCCGCAACGGCTATAGGATGGCTTATATACGGTTGTCCCGAAAGCCGCTTCTGACCGGCATGGGCGGCTTTTGCAATCTCGTAGGCCCTGCCAATTACCGCAATGTTTTCAGCCGGCTCGGCGCGCTCTTTCAGCTTTTCAAGCAGGCCCGAAAAGCCGTCGCCGTTGTCCTGAATATCGGACATGTTCCGCACCTTCCCGTTTTAGACTTTAGACATTAGACGTTAGATGTTAAATACCGAACACCAGGCAATACATAATTGGTGAATCAAACCATCGATGTAGTGGACGCCGCCCGCGGCATCCCGATATTAAGCTCCTGATTAAGAAACAACAAACGGGTCGTCGAGGGCGCCGACCTCTACAACATCCTGCGTTAGACGTTAGCCTTTAAATATGCATAGGGCGCGGCATCCTTAACGCGCCGTGGCGTACTGTTTTGGTTGCTCACTGCTTCACTGCAACAAAGACTACCCTCTGGGCGTCTTTTTGCGGCTCTGACATTGTCATCTCGCCGTAAATGCCGGCAACACTGAACCCGGCGTCAGACAGCCACCGTGCTATTTTGTCGGTTTCATAGGCTCTTTCGCAAAAGCTCTCGCTGCTTCTGCGATAGACGCCGTTTTCAGGCGTAAAAAAGTCAAGGGTTATTTCCACCGTGTCGGTTTTTTCGCGCAGCCTGTTCTGCCACACGCAGTATACCTCGTCGGTGTCGTAGACAAATACGTTGTCTGCAAGGATATGCTTATGCTTGTAGACAGTGTTGACGTCGAAGATGAATACTCCTCCCGGCTCGAGAAAAAGCGAAACGCGGCGGAACGTTTCGCGCACGTCTTCCTCCCTTATAAGGTGGTTTATGCTGTCCAGGGTGCAGACAGCCGCCCTGACTGTGCCGTAAAGGTCAAGCTCCTGCATCCTCTGGCATAGAAAAAGTATGTCCTGTTTTGCGGCAGACGCCTTGTTTTGCGCCTCGCAGAGCATGGCGGCGCTCGCGTCGACGCCTATCACGTCAAAGCCCGCGCGCGAAAGCTCAACCGACATGCTGCCGGTGCCGCAGGCAAGGTCAAGCAGCAGACCGCCGTCAATCCCGTGCCCGTGAAGAAGCGAGCATATATATTCACAGCGCTCACTGTAGCCGACATTTTCGGTAAGCGCGTCGTAAAAATTTGAAAAATTTCCGTAGCCGCTCATTTGCCGCTGATTCTTTCAAAAACCTTGTCGTAGCCGTTGCAGCCGTAGCGAAGCGAGCGGTTTACCCTGCTTATTGTGGCGGTGCTTGCGCCCGTCTTTTTGACTATCTCGCTGTAAACGTTGTTGTCCTTCAGCATCTTCGCGACGACAATACGATGCGAAAGCGCCTTCAGCTCCTGAACGGTGCAAAGGTCGTCAAAAAACGCGCTGCACTCCTCGATTGTTTCAAGCGCCAGAATCGCCTTGAAAAGAAACTCGTAGTTACTGTCGGAAAGGTCGATGTTCATTTTAATCCGTTCCTTTCAGTTGAATATGTACGCTCCCATAACAGCCATTACAATAATACACGCCCCGGAATATGCCCTGATGGTGAGTGTTCCCTTCTTGGAAATCAGGGCTTTTACAAGCCCGCCCTTTTCGGCGGCAAGCTTTTTCATGCGGGAAGGCTCGAATACCTCGTAGACCTCGACAGCCTCGTAGCTGAGACAGTACAAAAGCCACACAAGCATGGGGTGGACGGTGCCGTCAAAAATCAGCTGCAGCACAAGGACGACGGCTGACACCCCGCCGAGTATGAGGCACAGGACTTTATAGTTTTTGTATTTTCCTGACTTGTCAGGCGTGAATATTATCTCCTCCGCAAGCACCCACAGTATGCCGAATACGGTAACAACTTTGGCAGTCTGCAGGCAGCCTGACAGGACAAGCAGAAGCGGTATGTAAGAATATACCGGCCAGCTTAATGTATCTTCATTGTTATTTACAATTTTGTTCAGTACGGGATTTTTAAAACCGGGCAATATAAAGCATATGACGTAGACAATGAAAAGCGCGAGCCATGAATAAAGCAGAATATTTTCGGTTCCCTTTGAAAGCGGCGACCAGACGCTGCCTATAAGCTTCATGTCGTCTATGTATTTCGTGACAAAGCCGTTATAGAAAAGGCAGAAGCAAAGGGTTGTGCCAAGCCCTCCCAAGGCACCCAGCGTAAACTCCATGAACTTCCAGCTTTCGACAAAGCCGTTTTTCTGGAATTTTCCTAACAGGAATTTGCCGTTTACGCCTTCCTTCGGCGTCGCGGTCTGAAAAAGGTTGCCTACAAAGAAGCCCGCGCCGCCGCTTAACAGACCGGCAATCGTCATAATGACGGGGAACACTTCGCCCTTGACGGCAGCGAATATCATAATCATGAGGTTTATGAAAAGCATGCCGCCCCAGATTTCCATGCGTCCCTCGGAAAAATAGAACTTCGGGAATTTTCCCTCTTTTGGCTTATGCGGCCAGTTAAGCGCGAAAAAGCCGAGCCATTTCGAAACGGGCAGCAGCGCCGCGAACACGCAGATATCGGCAATGCTGTATCGTCCCGCCATCGCGCCGAAGCACACCGCGATAACTCCGCCGAAAATTCCGAACCACGTCGCGCCCTTAATCGCGAGCCCTATTCTGCCCTTATGGCGGCGTTTTTTGTTTACTCTGTCGTAGGACATGCCTATTGTATGGCCGTAGGTCTGCGCGCCGCCGAAAAACATTGCCGCCGCTCCTGCCGCGGCAGGAATGAAATACGACTCCGTAACGACGGGGTGGCCCGCTGCGAAGGCGAGTATCATGCCCAAAGCAGCGCCAGGCAGCATCGCGCCCTTTTCGCCTCCGAGAATGGTGCCTCTCATGCCCCAGGTGTATGAGCCTGCGACCGCCGCAAGCAGAGTAAAAAATAAAATCCGTGACGCCGTCATATTTTTCTCCTCCGTCAACCCGTTTTGTTATTCCGCTTTTCTGCCCGCATACTCGGCGGCACGCTGCCCGGCAAGAGCGCCGTCGCCGACCGCCGTCGAAATCTGGTTAAGTCCGCCTATGCAGTCGCCAGCTGCGAACACGCCTGGGCAGGAGGTCATACCGTTTTTATCGACTGTAAGATATCCTTCCTCGACCGCCAAGCCGAGCTTTTTCGCAAGGTCGAGCGCTCCCGCCGTTCCGACAGCGATAAAAAGACCGTCAAGCGCAAGCTTTTCGCCGTTTTCAAGCATTATTCCGCCAAGCTTTTTATCGCCGAAAACTGCTTTTAGCTTTTCGGTATTGACGGCGCACGGCGGCTCGCCGCCTGAAAATTCACGGCCGTTTGTGAAAATCGTGACGTCGCCTGTGACGGACAGCAACTGCTTTGCCTCGTGCGCTGCATAGCTACCCGCTCCGAGCACGCCGACCTTTTTGTTTCTGAAAAAGAAACCGTCGCACACGGCGCAGCGGCTAATACCCCTGCCCTCGAACTCGCCTGTGCCGGGGACGCCGGACGACGCGCGCTTGCGCCCCACGGCAAGCACAACAGCCCTGCCGCAATAGCTGCCGGCGTCTGTGGAAACCGAAAAGCCGTCGGTCATTTCGACGGAGGTTACCTCCTCGTCCTTGAATTCGACGCCGAGCGACGCGGCCTGAGCTAAAGCACGCGAGTGAAGCTCCGCCCCGCTGACTACGCCGCCCGTGCCGTAAAAATTTTCTACCTCTTTGGCGCTTTCGGCGGCGGAGGCTCCCCTACCTATCAGCAGTGTTTTTTTGCCCGCGCGCACGGCGTATATGGCCGCAGAAACGCCCGCGGGACCGCGCCCGACAACAATAACGTCGTACAAAATTCATCATCCGCCCTTTGTTTCATGATTTAACGCACTAATGCATACATTATAATTCCCGAAGCCTTATTTGTCAACTTGTTCACGTCCTAAATGAACGAAAAACCCGGCAAACACTTGACTTCGGTAGTTTGCGGGAATAATATAATAATATGTATTGTCCGTCTGCCGTGCAAAAAGCAGAAAATAAAAAGCACAAAGGACTTATAAAATGTCAAAATTTCTTTTGGAAACACATGTACACACCTCCGAGGTCAGCCGCTGCGCAAATGCGCCGGCAGCAAAGGTCGTTTCGGTCTACGAATCGGAGGGCTACGACGGAATAATAATAACCGACCACATGAGCGGCGGCTCCGTCGGACTTCTTAAAAACGCCTCATGGGACGAAAAGGTGGATTACTTCCTAAAGGGTTACAATGAAGCGCTCAGGGCGGCGGAAAAGAGCGGCAAGGGACTTACTGTTTTGCTTGGCATGGAGCTTTGCTTTTTAAAAAGTCCGAACGATTACCTTGTATACGGCATAGACGAGGACTTCCTGCGCAAAAACGGCGACCTGACGGCCATGAATCTCAGGAGCTTCAGAAAGCTGGCGGACGAAAACGGGCTGCTTATTTTTCAGGCGCACCCGTTCAGGGTTGATATGACGGTTGTCAGCTACCGCCTGCTTGACGGCGTTGAGGTCTACAACGGCAGCTCGAGCCACAACTCAAACAACGACATAGCCGCGTTCTGGGCGGACAAGTACGGGCTTTTAAAGTCCTCCGGCTCCGACTACCACGGCCTGCGCGGCATGAAGCCCGGCGGCATTTACTTCGATTCGCCCATAAAAACAAACGCCGAGCTTGTAGCCGCTCTGCGTGCGAATAATTATACGCTGAAATAAGGGAATAATATAAATCAGTGATTTGTGAAATGTAATGTCAGGCACAAAAAGCCGCTGAATTCTGCAGGGAACGCATTAATGCGTTCCGAATAACGAAGAAGCATATTGGCGTAGGGACACGGCGCGCCGTGTCCGAAGCCTCATAAAGCTATGCACAACGGTCAGGACCGTTCCCTGCAATGTATGTTGAATTTCAGTGTTGTTATTTGCATTAGATGAATTTGATGTTTCGCAATATATAAATAAGTATAAGGGGGAATCGTCATAAAAGCTGCTAAAATATCACTTTTCGCCCTCCTGTGCGCGTTCCTTCTTTGCTCCTGCTCAAACGGCGGAAAGGAAAAGGACGTCGGGCGTACGACGGAGGAACAGGCTGTTGAGGTCACCCTTGAATCGTTTGCAAAGGCAAACAGCCTCGGCTCAACGCTGAAATCGCACAAAACGGTACAGCTCAATACGATTTATTACGACGAAAACGGCACGGAACAGTATTCGGAGTGCAGCATCATCAATTTAAACGGCAAGGAATACGTTACACAGTACGAGGACTCCGAAGGCTATGTAGAGTTCACCTCCGGAGACAGAACGTATATCTTCGACACCGGAGACAATTCCTTCACCGTTCAGTTTTATGTCGACAACCAGTACGCCGAATACATGACTCGGTTCAAGGACAGCATTTTCTATATTTCCGGAAACGAAAGGCTGACGGACGTTCATACTGAGGGCGGCCTGACGACGGTTACGCTTGAAAAGCCGGTGGGCGACGACACAGCCTACCTTAAAGAGTTCTGCGACATTGATTCGTACGATACCGTTGTGTACGTTTACGAATGCAACGCAAAAACGCTTGAAATCGAAAGCGTTACCGTAAAGGTATCTGCCGGGGATTCAAATCTTCTTGTATATAAATCGACGTATAACTATTCAGACGACACCCTTACTACGCCCGGTTTTGTAGCCGACCTTAACAACACCGCAAAGACGCGGACAGTAACGCTTCACTATAACGGAATAACGAAGTATACGATAGCAAAAGATGCGAAATTCGGCATCACAGTGCCGGACGGCTTTGCGCTTTATTCCGACCCGGAGGGCAAAAAGCCTTTGAAAGACAGCGAAAAGGCCGGAGCCAACATCGAAATGTATATGCTGAAAACAAAGGAGCAGTAAAAAAACGGCAAAGTAGCTCTGATTAAAACGGCTTTGCACTAAATCGAGTAGGATGCTACCCAT
>DCUB01000050.1:146734-146875 GCA_002329365.1 Ruminococcaceae bacterium UBA1425 | reverse complement strand
GTTCCTCTGCGCCGTTATCAAGGCTGTCGACGAGCATCAGGACCTGCTCCGCATTTCCGTCGCCACAGCCGGAAACGACCACCGCTTAGGCGCCCATGAGGCTCCTCCCGCCATTATTTCCATGTTCCTCGGCGACGAGCT
>DCUB01000050.1:15405-146669 GCA_002329365.1 Ruminococcaceae bacterium UBA1425 | reverse complement strand
GCCTTCACGGGCAACAAGTTCGAGTTCAGAATGGTAGGCTCGGCCGACTCGATAGCCTGCGCCAATATCATGATAAACACGTCAGTCGCCCAGTCGCTCATGGAGTTTGCCGACAGGCTTGAGAACTGCTCCGACTTCAAGTCAGAGCTTCAGACTCTTATAAAAGAGTGCATAAAGAACCACAAGCGCATCATCTTTAACGGCAACGGCTATGACGACGCGTGGACAAAGGAAGCAACCGAAAAACGCGGTCTTTTAAACCTCCGCACAACACCCGAATGCCTGCCTTACCTCATCAGCGATAATAACATCGAAATGTTCAAGACACATAAGATTTACTCCGAGGCGGAAATCCGCTCGCGCTATGAGATAGTCCTTGAAAACTACTGCAAGATTATAAACATCGAAGCCCTTACCATGATTGACATGGTAAACAAGGACATTCTTCCGGCAATCAGCTCGTTCGTTAAGTCGCTTTGCGAAACCGTTGCCGTAAAGAAGAGCGTCATGGCGGCGGTCGACTGCCCGTATGAGGAAAAGCTTATTGAAAGACTTTCGGCGGCAACCTCGTCAATCTATAAGAATGTTACCGAGCTTGAAAATGCACTAATTATAACAAGAAGCATAGAAAACGTTCAGGAACAGGCAAACAGCTTCAAGGACAACATCATCCCGAAAATGCAGGAGCTGCGCGCCGTAACAGACGAGGCGGAATGCATCACAGCCAAGGAATGCTGGCCATATCCATCATACGGCGAGTTGCTGTTCGGCGTAAGATAATCTTACTTTTTTATTTCTCATCGGGGGTTTAATTAATGTGTTCGATAATCGGATATGCGGGAGAGCCGTTGTCCTTTGAAAAGTTAATGGAATGCTTTAACCGCACGTCGTCGAGAGGCCCCGATGATACAAGAGTTGTCCGTACAGGTTCGGGCATGCTCGGTTTTCACCGTCTTGCAATTATGGGGCTTGACGACAGCGGTATGCAGCCCTTCTCCTTAAACGGCAATTACGTAGTCTGCAACGGCGAGCTGTACGGTTTCAGAACGCTTAAGGAAAAGCTTTCACTTAAATACTCCTTTGTCAGCGACTCCGACTGTGAGCTTCTGCTGCCTCTTTACGAGGAGTACGGCACGGATATGTTCGAAATGCTCGACGCCGAGTTTGCGCTTATCCTATATGACGCGAAAAAGGGCGTCTACATCGCGGCGCGCGACCCCATAGGCATACGTCCGCTTTTTTACGGCTACGACAGTAAAGGCACCGTCATTTTCGCCAGCGAGGCAAAGAACCTTGTGGGGCTGACCGAAAAGATTTACCCGTTCCCTCCCGGGCATTATTACGACGGCGAAAATTTCGTTTGCTATAACGACATCGCCAAAAGAGCCCCTGCCTATATAACAGACGACATTGATACTGTATGCCGCAGCATTCATGACAGGCTCGTGGCGGGAATAAGAAAGCGTCTCGACTCCGACGCGCCCGTCGGGTTCCTTTTAAGCGGCGGTCTTGACAGTTCGCTTGTCTGCTCCGTTTCGGCAAGGCTTCTCAATAAGCCTATCCGCACGTTCGCCATAGGCATGAGCGAGGACGCCATTGACCTAAAATACGCCCGCGAGGTAGCCGATTACATCGGCAGCGACCACAGGGAAATAATCATCACAAAGGACATTGTGCTTAAAGCGCTCCCGGAGGTTGTCGCGGCTCTCGGAACATACGATATAACCACCATCCGCGCCAGCATCGGCATGTACTTAATCTGCAAGGCTATACATGAAACAACAGACATAAGGGTGCTGCTGACAGGCGAAATATCCGACGAGATTTTCGGCTACAAATACACCGATTTTGCGCCTGACGCGGAGGCGTTTCAGGCGGAGGCGGAAAAGCGGCTTCGCGAGCTTCATATGTACGATGTTCTCCGCGCCGACCGCTGTATTTCCGTTCACTCAATGGAGGCGCGCGTGCCGTTCGGCGACCTTGACTTTGTAAAATACGTCATGGCGATTGACCCCGGGATGAAGCTGAACAAATACAACAAGGGCAAGTATCTTCTCCGCCGCGCCTTTGAGGGCGACTATCTGCCCGACTCGATTCTTTACCGCGAAAAGGCGGCCTTCAGCGACGCCGTCGGTCACTCGATGGTGTGGTACATACAGGAATACGCCGCCTCGCTTTATACTGACGGGGAATTCGAGCAAAAAAGAGCGGCATACGCTTTCGCGCAGCCGTTTACAAAGGAGTCGCTTCTTTACCGCGAGATGTTTGAAAAATTCTACCCCAGACAGGCGGAAATGGTTGTTGATTTCTGGATGCCCAACAAATCATGGAAGGGCTGCAACGTAAACGACCCGTCCGCAAGAGTGCTCTCGAACTACGGCGCAAGCGGCGAGTAATCACTTTCGCATGCTATGAATACGCGAACGGTCAAGACCGTTCCCTACGCAAAAAATAATATTATTTTGCGCAATTTCTTAATTCGACATTTTCCTAATGTTTCATTTCAATTCCTCAAGGGGCGGCTGCCGACGGCAGTCGCCCTTTGGGGTTTAATGTTTTATTATAAATTTACGTTCTTATATTAATTTCGCAGGGGCGCACCTGTGTGTGCGCCCGAAGCCGGGCAAAAACGATAAACCCCGGGCAACCGCAAGGGTTGCCCCTGCAAGTTATTAATTAAATCCGCGCTACGCCGCTGTCCCTTGCGGCTTTCGCGACTGCCGCCGCGACGGTCGGTCCCACACGCTCGTCAAACGCCTTCGGGATAATGTAATCCGGCGAAAACTCGTCGTCCGAAACGAGTCCCGCGAGGGCGTACGCCGCCGCTATTTTCATCTCCTCGTTGATATCGCTCGCGCGGACGTCGAGCGCGCCCCTGAATACGCCGGGGAACGCGAGGACGTTGTTTATCTGGTTCGGGAAGTCGCTCCTGCCTGTGCCGACTACCTTTGCGCCGGCAGCAAGGGCGAGGTCGGGCATTATCTCGGGAACGGGGTTTGCCATTGCAAGAACTACGGGGTCCTTTGCCATTGAGCGTATCATATCCCCGCTGACAATTCCCGCCGCCGATACGCCGATGAATATATCGGCGCCCCTCATTGCGTCGGCAAGCGAGCCCCTGCGGCGCTCGCTGTTTGTAAAGTCGGCAATAAGCTGCTTTCCGGGCGCAAGCTCGTCGCCGTCGCAGACTATGCCCTTTCTGTCGCATACAAACATATCGCCTACGCCGAGGCGTTTAAGCAGCTTTGCAATAGCAACGCCGGCCGCGCCCGCTCCGCTGAACGCGACTGTACAGTCTTCGAGTCGCTTCCCGACGATTTTAAGCGCGTTTATTATTGCCGCAGCGCATATAATCGCCGTGCCGTGCTGGTCGTCGTGGAAAATGGGTATGTCCGAAATCTTTTTAAGCTTTTCCTCTATCTCAAAGCATCTCGGCGCGGAAATGTCCTCAAGGTTTATTCCCCCGAAGCTGCCGAGCAGCAGCGACACCGTTTGGACGATTTCGTTGACGTCCTTTGAGCGGATGCAAAGGGGTATTGCGTCAACACCGCCGAACTCCTTGAAAAGCACGCATTTGCCCTCCATGACGGGCATTCCCGCCTCGGGACCTATGTCGCCAAGACCGAGAACAGCAGTGCCGTCTGTTATAACGGCGACGGTGTTCCAGCGTCTGGTAAGCTCGTAGCTTTTGTTTATGTCCTTTTGTATCTCAAGGCATGGCTGCGCCACACCCGGCGTATACGCAAGCGACAGCTTTTCCTTTGTGTCGACCTTTGCCCTTGCGGTAATCTCAAGTTTGCCCTTCCATTCGTAGTGAAGCCTTAACGATTCCTTTTGGTAGTCCATAGCTTATTTCCCTCCTGTTAAAAAATAAATAGGAATTCCTTTATCATTGTGAAAATCGATTCCAGACGACGGCCTATATCGTATTCGCGCTTCGGCTCGGGTATCTCTCCGCCGACAAGGTCTTTATAATACACCGAAAATGTTTCAATGTTTTTCAGGTCGTTTTCGTCAAGCACTATAACACGAAAGCCCTGCTTTCCGTCGCCTCTGCTTTCAAAGCCGCTTGTTTTTGTGGAGCCTAAAATAATACCGTCCTCCGTTTTTCCCACAAAGTCGTTTGTGTGGTCGTGACCGAAAAACGCGGCTACAACATCGCCTGTTTTTACAAAGCTTTCGTACTGCCCGTTGTTTTTCACGGGAACGCCCGACCGTGCTTTAAGCTCGCCCGAACCTGCGTAAGCCTTTGACGGGTCAAGAATTACATGCTTGCCGTTATATGATATCGCGCCTTCCGTTCCTTCCGGGACCTCGAGATACAGCTTGTTCACCTCAATTACGGGAATGTGCTGAAAAACTATCGACGGCAGCGGCTCGCCGCCGTTTAATGCCCCAAGCTCCGCGCTTCTCTGTTCGTACCAGCTTATCTGGCTTTTGTTAACGCCTGTTATGTTGTCGTTTAAGTCCTTCGCGCCGGAATCAAAAAACCACAGGTTGAAAATATCTTTCGCGCCTGCGCTGTCTTTAATCGTGAGGTTGTAATTTCCATTGCGTGAGAAGACCGAAAAGCCCTTTTTCATAAGGCACATATCATAGCTTTGATACATCCTTATCTGAAGTCTTTCGGGGCAAAGCGTCTGCCAGTCGTGATTGCCGAAAACGGCGGCAAACGGAATTTCGCGTTCCTCGCAGGGCGAAGCTATGCAGTCAATGGCGTTTTTTACAGACAGCGGGGTTGACATAAACCAGCCGCCCGTCACGTTGTCGCCCGTGAATACGGCAAGATTCGGGTTGTATGTATCAAGCGCCGCCTCAATAAGCTTAATCATTTCGTCGTAGGGCTGGTCCGTGTTGTGCGTATCGGAAAACTGGACTATTGTGAACTTCCCGACGCCGTCGAATTTCAGCTTATCCTCGTCGTAAGCATATGCCGTTACAGACAGGGAAGTGAGCGCTATTACCGCCGCCGCGGCAAGAGTTAGGAGCCGTCTGATCAAATCAATTTCCCCCTCTTTGATTTTTTATAACTAATGCAAAAATCCGCGGAACGCATTCATGCGTCCCGAAAAGCAAACCGGAATTCACCGGCGCTGGGACGCGGCGTGCCGTGTCCGTGTTTCACGAAAATGCATAAAGCCCGCGGAACGGTCAAGACCGTTCCCTACGCATGGAAAAGGCACGGTAAAACCGTTGCAGCGCTACCTTTTTGTCATCCTGAGATACAGCGCTACCGTTTTGTCATCCTGAGACGCAGGGCGTCGAAGGATCTTTGAAAGATTCTTCGCTTCGCTCAGAATGACAAGATTTTTTTTGCCTCACGTTGCAGGGAACGCATTCATGCGTCCCGAAAAGCAAACCGGAATTCACCGGCACAGGGACGCGGCGTGCCGTGTCCGTGTTTCACGAAAATGCATAAAGACCGCGGAACGGCCAAGACCGTTCCCTACGCAAAGTTATAGGATAATCGGAAACAGTAAAAACATCGTCTAACGTCTAACATCTAACGTCTAACGTCTTATATCTAACGTCTAAACTTCCCAACCCTTTGCGCGCTCGACGGCGCGTTTCCAGCCGGCGTAAAGCCTGTCGCGCTGCTCCTTTTCCATTTTCGGCGTGAAAATGCGGTCAACCTCGCGTATTTTTTCTATTTCGTCCTTGCTTTTCCAAACTCCGACGGCAAGCCCCGCGAGGTAGGCGCAGCCCAGTGCTGTTGTTTCGACTGTTTTCGGACGGTTGACGCTTATGCCCGTCATGTCAGCCTGCATCTGCATCATGATGTTGCTTACGGACGCGCCGCCGTCGACGCGAAGCTCGCTCAGGCGTATTCCCGCGTCGGCGCTCATCGCCTCCTCCAAATCGGTAAGCTGATAAACAATGCTCTCAAGCACGGCGCGGGCGAAATGGGCGCGGTTTACTCCCCTCGTGAGCCCCACGACACAGCCCCTCGCGTACATGTCCCAGTAAGGCGCGCCGAGCCCCGTGAACGCCGGCACAAGGTATATTCCGTTTGAGTCGGGCACGCTTTCGGCAAGCCAGTCGCACTCGGGCGCGGACGATATCATTTTCATCTCGTCGCGAAGCCATTTTATTACTGAGCCCGCGTTGAACGCGCTTCCCTCTATGGCGTATTCGACTTCAGAGCCAAGGCCCCACGCGACGCCCGTAACGAGATTGTTTTTTGAAACCGTTCTTGTTTTTCCCGTATTCATAATCAGGAAGCAGCCCGTGCCGTAGGTGTTCTTAGCCTGTCCCGGCTTGAAGCAGCCCTGGCCGAACAGAGCCGCCGTCTGGTCGCCGACAGCGCCGCTTACGGGTATTCCCGCAAGGTTTTCTATACCCCTGATATTTTTTGCAACCTCGCCGTAAACCATACTTGAAGGAACGGGCTTCGGCAGAATCTCCATAGGTATGCCGAGCTTATCGCAAAGGTATTTGTCCCAGCAAAGACGGTCTACGTCAAATATCATTGTTCTTGAAGCGTTGGAATAGTCGGTGACGTGGACGGCGCCGCCCGTTAGATTCCAGATGAGCCACGTTTCGACGGTGCCGAAAAGGATATCGCCACTACTCGCCAGCTCGCGTAAGCCCGGGACATTGTCAAGTATCCAGCGTATTTTTGTAGCCGAAAAATACGCGTCGATTAGAAGCCCCGTCTTTTCCTTTACATAAGACTCAAGCCCCTGCTCTTTGAGCTCGCTGCAGAATTCGGACGTGCGCCTGCACTGCCATACAATAGCGTTGTAAACGGGCCTGCCCGTATTTCTGTTCCACAGAATTGTCGTTTCGCGCTGGTTTGCGATTCCGACACACGCGACCTCGGAGGGAAAAATCGTTCCGTCCTCAAAAATATCTCTTGCCGCGGCAAGCTGGCTGTCGAGTATCTCCATCGGGTTATGCTCGACCCACCCCGCCTGCGGGAAAATCTGTGCAAACTCATGCTGTGCCTTTTTAATGATTTTGCCGTTTCGGTCAAACAGAATTGCGCGCGAGCTTGTAGTGCCCTGGTCGAGCGCGAGTACATACTTTTTTTCCTGCACCGTAAAAACCCCCTGTGGAAATAATATGAGTTTATGATACATCCGAAGACTTAAAATGTCAACATTGCCGTTCCTTATAAGAAAACCGCACATGACCTAAAAGGTCACATACGGATAAATCTTTCGCAGCGTAGCTTCTCCTATGCCGCTGACGTTTTTAAGCTCGTCGACGGATTCGAACAGTCCGTTTTCAAGGCGGTATTTAACGATAGCCTCCGCCTTCGTTCTGCCGATGCCGTCAATCAGCGTAAGCTCCTCAACGTCAGCTGTGTTGATGTTTACTATAACCGCGTCCCCGACGCTCACCTGCGTTTTAGTCGTCGTCGCACTCGTCTGCGGCGCCGAAGCTATGTATTCGGAGGGCACGGTAAAGGTGTTGTAGAGTATAAGTATCGCCGATATTACGAGCGCGAAGGCGACAAGTATAAGCTCGTGTTTTTTCTCGCTCATGGCTGTTCGTTAAAGAAGTATGATACCGGCTTTTTTGCATGCTTCTTCGGTATCCTTATCCCAGATAGATACCTGAACCTCTCCGATGTGGGCTTTTTCGAGCAGTAGCATACAAAGCCTTGACTGGCCGATTCCGCCTCCGATTGACAGGGGAAGCTCGTTGTTCAAAAGAGCCTTGTGGAACGGATACCCGCGGCGGTAATCGCAGCCCGAAAGCGTTAACTGCCTGTCGAGCGACTCAGGGTCGACGCGTATGCCCATTGAAGAAATCTCAAACGCGCAGCCGAGGGTTTCGTTCCAGAAAAATATATCGCCGTTTAAGCTCCAGTCGTCGTAGTCCGGTGCCCTGCCGTCGTGCTTCTGCCCCGACCTGAGCGTTCCGCCTATCTGCATGATAAACGCTGTGCGGTGCTCCTTAAGGTACGCGTCCTCCCTCTCCTTCGGTGTGAGCGACGGGTACATATCCTCAAGCTCCTGGGAGGTGATGAAGCTGACGTCGCGTGAAAGCGAGGTATTAAGCAGGCAGTATTCGGAGTTTATATAATCCTTTGTATCACAGATGACGCCTACGATTTTATTGACGATTTCCTTTAAAAACCCGATGTTTCTGTCCTCGGCAATTATCACGCGCTCCCAGTCCCACTGGTCGACGTATATCGAGTGGAGGTTGTCCATGTCCTCGTCGCGCCTAATAGCGTTCATGTCGGTATAAATGCCCTTGCCTACATAGATGTCGTATTTTTTTAGCGCAACCCTTTTCCACTTTGCCAAAGAGTGTACGACTTGGGCATATGAGCCGTCCTCGCGTATATCGAACTCGACGGGACGTTCCGTGCCGTTTAAGTTGTCGTTTACGCCGGAATCCTTTGTGACGAAAAGGGGCGCGGAAACACGCATGAGATTAAGCGACTTCGCAAGCTCGTCCTGAAAAAACCGTTTGACCTTCGCAATAGCCTTTTGCGTATCGTAAAGGCTCATCTTGCACTTGTACCCGTCGGGGATTATCGTTTTGCTCATAAACTGACCTCCGTTATTAAGCTACTTATTCAGTATACCACATGTTGACCTGCATGTCCAGTTTTTTCATGGCTTCTGTAAATATTCCGGGCGTGTCGCGGGCGGGTGCAAAAAAGCAGAAGCGGAAAAAATATTGCATACCGTGAAAAAGTGTGGTACAATATATGGTATGATAAGGCGTGGTATGTACATACGGTTTGTTTTAATGATATTTTTACTTAACGCGGGGCAGAATATTTCCTGATGTCAGTAATAAAGGAGATATTGCCCATGAGCGACTTAAGTAAGGCCTTCGGCGACAATTTTACGGCGCCCGTCAAGCCCGACGGTCAGCCGCAGGAGCAGGCAGACCCCGTCGACAGCAATGAAGCAAAACAGATAGACGAAACCGGCTCGATAACAGTCGACCGCAACGGTCACTATATTCACTGCCTTACGATTATAGGTCAGATTGAGGGGCACTTTATACTGCCCTCCTCAAACAAGACGACGAAGTACGAGCATATAATCCCCCGCCTTGTGGCAATCGAGGAAAGCAAGGACATAGAGGGGCTGCTCGTAATACTGAACACCGTCGGCGGCGACATCGAGGCAGGTCTTGCGATAGCCGAACTGCTTGCCGGAATGGAAAAGCCGTCCGTTTCGCTTGTGCTCGGCGGCGGTCATTCAATAGGTGTTCCGCTTGCCGTCGCAGCAAAGCGTTCCTTTGTCGCCGAGTCCGCCTCCATGACGATTCATCCCGTACGGATGAACGGCGTCGTGCTCGGCGTTCCGCAGACGCTCACCTATTTTGAACAGATGCAGGAGCGCATTGTCAGGTTTGTCTCGAAAAATTCAAGAATATCGCCCGAAAGGTTCCGTGAAATGATGCTCAACACGGGCGAGCTTGTTCTTGATTTGGGAACGGTGCTGAGCGGCGAAAAAGCAGTTGCCGAAGGTCTTATCGACAGCATGGGAAATCTTTCCGACGCGTTAACATGCCTATGCGAACAAATAGAGAATAATAAAAGCGGGGATAATTAACAAAGAGAGGGAATTGATTTGGCACAAAGCAAAAAATCATCGGCCGCGGTAAAAAACAAGCCTGCCTCCGGCAATTCAAAGGCTGCGGCGCCCAAAAAGGAAGCGCCGTCTTCAAAGACGGCCGCAAAAAAGGACGACGCGGTATTACGCTCCGCGGCGGCAAGGCAACGCACGGCTATTATTCTTTTCGCGTCAGCCGTTTTCCTGTTCTGCGTCGCTCTGTTTGAGGGTCAAAGCGCGTGGCTGTGGCTGCACAACACACTTTTCGGCCTTTTCGGAGTGTGCGCGTGGGCGCTCCCGCTTCTCCTCGCGGTGCTGTGCGTTATATTTTCTGTCAACAAGCCCGTCGGCAGCATGAATTCAGTTTTCATATGCGCTGGTGTTTTTGTAATTATACTAAGCGGAATTGTGCATGTCGGCTTCCGCGACGCGGAATACATAAACAACAGCGTCTTTTCGGCGCAGGTCAGCGACGTGTGGAACTACGACTCTATTGTCAAAAGCGGCGGCGTAATGGGCGTGATGGTCGGAGCCTCCTTAGCGAAGCTTTTCGGCAAGGTTCCCGCAATGATTACAATGATTCTCGCGCTGTTCGTAACCTTTATGTTTTTCTCCGGCACAACTCTCATTACTCTTTACGCCGCGCTGAAAAAGCCCGTTAAAAAGGTCGGCTCCATTGCCGACGAACGTATAGAGCAGGGCATGAAGCGGCGCGAGGAGCTTGCAGCCGAGCGCGAGCGCAGACGCGCCGAGCGCGAGTCGGAAAAGGAGTCCGTAAGCGGCGAAAAAAATGAGGACGGCTCGTTTAATCCGCATATCGAAATAGGTCCCGAGCCAATGCCGAAGGTTGAGTTTTCCGGCAGCGACAACTATCTGCCCGATTTCATATATTCCGAAAACGAGTTGCCGAAACAGGCTGCCGAGCGCAGGCCGCAAAGCAAACTCGACCCGCCCGTCATAATAACCTCGCTGCCCGTCGACATAGAAAAGGCGGTTTCAAAGCCGGCCGACATTCCCATTTCGAAAAAGCAGAAAAAGAGCCCCGCCGACTCAGCCGGCAAGGGCAAGACCGGTACCGTCACGGCGGAGCTTGAGGTTCCCGACCCGTCGATATTCGAAGACGAAAAGCGGTACCGCAAGCCTCCCATAAGCTGTCTGAGCGTAGCTCCGCAAAACGGCGAATTCGGCAACGCAAACGAAATAGAGCAAAACTCCGCTCTGCTTATAAAAACACTCGACAGCTTCGGCGTCCGCGCCAGCATCATCGACGTTTTCAGAGGTCCTTCCGTCACGAGGTACGAGCTGGTACCGGCGGAAGGCGTAAAGATAAGCAAAATAACAAACCTTGCCGACGATATCGCTCTGCGGCTTGCGGCGTCCGGAGTAAGAATAGAGGCTCCTATACCGAACAAGTCCGCCATAGGCATAGAGGTGCCGAACAAGGCAAAGGCTTCCGTTTACATACGGGAAATCATCGACACCGACGTTTTCAGGCGCGGCAGCCAGAAGAGCCTGTTAAACGTCGCCTTGGGCAAGGATATTACGGGCAACGTCATTTGTGCCGACCTTGCACGGATGCCGCATCTGCTCATAGCAGGCACGACAGGCTCCGGCAAATCGGTCTGCATCAACTCCATGATTATCAGTCTGCTTTTCAACGCCGACCCCGACGAGGTCAAGCTGCTTATGATTGACCCGAAGCAGGTCGAGTTCACCGTATACAGCGGAATACCGCACCTGCTCGTCCCCGTCGTTTCCGACCCTCGCAAGGCGTCGGGCGCGCTCAACTGGGCCGTAACCGAAATGCTGAGAAGATACAAGCTCTTTTCCGAGAAAAACGTAAGGGATATTACAGGCTACAACAAGCTTGCCGACAAGACGGACGGGCTTGAAAGACTGAGCAAAATCGTAATATTCATTGATGAGCTGTCAGACCTCATGATGGTTGCGCAGAACGAGGTCGAGGACGCCATCTGCCGCCTTGCACAGATGGCGCGCGCGGCGGGAATGCATCTTGTTATAGCCACTCAAAGGCCGTCCGTCGACGTTATAACGGGTGTAATCAAGGCGAATATACCGAGCAGAATAGCGCTTTCGGTTTCGTCGCAGATTGACTCGAGAACAATAATAGACATGGCGGGCGCGGAAAAGCTGCTCGGCTACGGCGATATGCTTTACAACCCCGTCGGCATGTCAAAGCCCGTGCGCGTTCAGGGCTGCTTCGTTTCGGAAAGCGAGGTCGAAAGCGTCGTCGACTTTATAAAAAACCAAGAGGAATCATCCTACGACGAGGAAATAATGGACGAAATCGAACGCCGCGCCGTGGCAAGAAAAAAGAACGCAGCCGGCGCAGTTCCCTCGGAGGACGGCGGCGAAGGCTCGCAGACAGACGAAAAGCTTCAAAAGGCCATAGAGGTTGTCGTCGAGGCGCAGATGGCGTCGACAACGCTGCTCCAGCGGCGGCTCAGCCTCGGCTACGCGAGAGCCGCAAGGCTTATTGACGAGCTTGAGGAAAGAAAAATCGTCGGCCCCTTTGAGGGCAGCAAGCCGCGCAAGGTGCTTATTACAAAACAGCAGTGGATGGAAATGTGCGCTCTTTCACAGGACAGTCTGCCCGAAATTACGGATGACGTTCTGACGGAAGCGGCCGCCGACGAGGACGATGATATAATATGAGCCGCGGCAAAGGAAACGCAAAGCAGAAAATATTGTCGGCAGCAGCCGGTATATTCATTGTATCCGCGCTGCTTATATCGTTGTCGGAGCAAGGTGTTCTCCCCTTAAACTTACCTACATGGAACGAGATTTTCATCGGTACCGATTTGAAATACTCGCCCGTGGACGAGACACCGCAATTCTCCGTACATTTTATCGATGTCGGACAGGGCGACTGTGCCTTTATAAAATCCCCTGACGGTTGCGTTCTTATCGACGGCGGCGATAACGGATACGGCGAAAAGGTAATCGGCTATCTAAAAGACCTTAACGTCAGTTCTATTGATTACGTCATAGCCACACATCCCCACACCGACCATATCGGAGGGCTTGACGAGGTTATAGAAGCCTTTGAGGTCGAAAACATCATCATGCCGAGGCTAACTGCGATAAACACTCCGACGACGCAGTGCTACGAAGACCTGCTTATGGCTGTCCGCTCCTCCGGTGCAAAGGTAACAGCCGCAAAACCGGACGCGGAATATAAGCTTGGCAAGGTGTATATTCTTATTTTGTCCCCCTCCGTGCAGAGCGAGGATTTAAACGACATGTCCGTTGTGACACGGGTATCCTACGGAGGAACGTTTTTCCTTTTTATGGGCGACGCGAGTACCGCCGTTGAAAAACAGCTTCTTAAAAACAACTTAAATTGCTTAAGCGCCGATATTCTCAAGGCGGGGCACCACGGCAGTAAATATTCAAGCAGCACGGCGTTTCTGAATGAAGTCCGTCCCAGCGAAATTGTTATTTCCTGCGGAGCCGGCAACAGCTACGGTCACCCTCACGACCAGGCGCTGAAAAGGATGAAAAAAACAGAAGCCGATATACTCCGCACTGACCGAAACGGGACAATAGTAATAAGAAGCGACGGCGCGACGCTTTCTACCGGCACCGCAAAGGAGTAAATGATGAAAAGACTGACAATAGACCGTATTGAGGGCAGCATTGCCGTCTGCGAGCTTGACGACGGTACTATGACGGACATTGACGTTTCGGTCCTCCCGAAAGGAATACGCGAGGGCAGCATTCTCATTCCTGACGGCAGCGGTTCATTTACGGTCGACGCGGCGGCGGAAGCCGAAAGAAGGGAAAAGCTTTTAAAGCTTCAGGACAGCCTGTTTGACGACTGATAAAGCGGTAAAAATATAAACAAAGGTACGGGTATTTTACATGGGCTTTAATATTTTCATTTGTGTCGCAAATCTTTTAATTCCGCTGACAATGCTCGGCTTCGGTTCTTACTTTTCAAAGCACGCGCCGAAAAAAATCAACCCGTATTACGGCTACAGAACGCGGATGTCCATGAAAAACAACGACACCTGGACGTTTGCTCACCGTCACTGCGGCAAGACGTGGAAAACGGGCGGCGCCGTTCTTCTTGCCCTGACGGCCGTGGCAAACGTCTTTTTCTTCCGCCTTGATGAAACGGGCGCATTAAGGCTTTATTCGGTAATCTGCTTTGTTCAGATGGTGTTTCTCATAGCTTCGGTTTTTTATACCGAAAGGGCGTTGAAAAAACATTTTGACGAAAACGGAAACAGGAGAGAATAATACTTTGGCTTTGTCGCAGGGACACGGTGTGCCGTGTCCGCTTGCAGATTGTTTGTAACCGGCGGAACGGTCTTGACCGTTCCGTAAATAATTTGAAGCTGTTAAACTGTTACGAGAATCAAAATTGTTATGCGCTTAATCCTTGAGAGGTACGCCGTTTGCGTCGGTTGCTATTGTTCCCGTAAAAATCTGCACACCCTCGACAACAGCCCAGACGTAGCTGACCCACGAAAGCAATCCGACTGAAAGGACGGAAATCAACAGTTGGGCGACGCCCTTGCCGGTGTAGCCGAGATAGAAGTTATGGACTCCGAGAGCGCCGACTAAAATTGCAAGCAGACCGGCTGCCATTTTTGATTTTGCGTTGACATTTTGCGCGCTGTTGTAAAGCGGTGCCCCGCAGTTTGCACAGCAGGCTGACGCCGGATGGTTTTGCGCGCCGCAGTTCCGGCAGAATACCGGCGGCGGGGGGGCGGCGGCTCCGGTGGGCGCGCCGCAGCTTTGACATGTTATGGAATTGTCGGGTATTTGTGCGCCACAGTTTTTACAGAACATATATTAGCCCTCCATATCTTTTTGTGCCCAAGAACAGAATTTATTATATCATGCCGCGCAATAACATGCAATAATAATGTGTGAATAATGAGTATAAAATATATGAACTCCGTCGATATTACAAAATTCAATGCTTGCTTTTTTTACGGGCATACTATATAATTTTATAAGTTTATCTGCAAAAGTCAAAGGGCGGTGACAAAAATGGGCGTCGTAATCGTCGTCGGAGGCGGCGCGTCAGGTCTTATGGCCGCCGGAACCGCCGCCGCGAACGGCAGCAGCGTCACGCTGCTCGAGCGAAACGACAGGCCTGCCCGCAAGGTGCTTGTTACGGGAAAGGGACGCTGCAACGTCACAAACAGCTGCAAAGAGCTTGATAAGCTGATTGAGGCTGTGCCTGTCAACGGGCGCTTCCTATACGGCGCTTTTTCAAGGTTTATGCCGTCCGATACAATTAACTTCTTCGAGTCGCTCGGCGTTCCTTTAAAGGTCGAGCGCGGAAACAGGGTTTTTCCCGTGTCCGACTCGGCGCGTGATATTGCCGACGCTCTCGTACGGTTCGCCTCCGAAAACGGAGTTAAAACGGTAAAGGCGAGGGCTAAGGAGCTGATAATCGAAAACGGCGCCGTCCGCGGCGTCAAATCGTTTGACGGCAGGGTTTTTCACGCCGACAGCGTAATAATAGCCACCGGCGGCATGTCATACCCGCAGACAGGCTCGACGGGCGACGGATACGAAATAGCCCGGGCTGCCGGTCACACCGTTGTTCCGCCCAAGCCTTCCCTTGTTCCGCTCTGCGCGCATGAGGGCTTCTGCCCGCAGCTTATGGGGCTTACGCTTAAAAACATCGCTATTAAGGTAATCAACACTGAAACAAACGGCATAGTATACAACGACTTCGGCGAGCTGCTGTTTACTCATTTCGGCGTATCTGGTCCCGTCGTTCTCAGCGCAAGCTCCCACATGAGGGATATGAGCCGCAAAAAATTCGTTATATCAATCGATTTAAAGCCCGCGCTCACTGTCGAGCAGCTTGACGCGCGTATTCTGCGCGACTTTTCGGAAAGCCTCAACAGGAACTTTATAAACTCCTTAAACTCGCTTCTGCCTAAAAAGCTTGTCCCCGTCGTTGTAAGGCTTTCCGGCATCGCGCCGTCGCAAAAGACAAATCAGATAACAAGGGAGCAGCGCAGGCGGTTAGCGGAGCTTTTAAAGGATTTCAGGGTAACAGTAACCGGCTTTCGCCCCGTAGATGAGGCCGTTATAACCTCAGGAGGCGTTGACGTTTCCGAAATAGACCCCAAAACAATGGAGTCAAGGCTTATAGGCGGTCTGTTTTTCGCGGGCGAGGTAATAGACGTCGACGCGTACACGGGCGGCTTTAATCTGCAGATAGCTTTTTCAACGGGACATCTTGCGGGCATGTCCGTAATGTCAAGAGGTTAAGGCGTTACTGCGCAGGGAACGGTCTTGACCGTTCCGAAGAACAGTCTTGATAGTTCCGAAGGTTTTGTTAAGCTTCGGACACGGCGCGCCGTGTCCCTACATCAGCGAATTACTGTACGTTTTTCGGAACGCATGAATGCGTTCCCTACTTTAGCAATGATTATACTAAGTCTGTTGAAATTAAGTATAAAAGTCAGGCAGCCGCCGAAAGGAAGTTAATAAAAATGTCAGAAATCATAAACATCGCGATAGACGGCCCCGCGGGGGCGGGCAAAAGCACCGTTTCGCGCAGGGCGGCGGCGCATTTCGGCTTTATTTACGTCGATACGGGCGCGCTTTATCGCGCTGTGGGGCTGAATGCCCTTCGTCTGGGGCTCGACACATCCGACCCCATTGCTGTCGGTGGCACGCTCGGCTCCGTTAAGGTGTCGTTGAGGTTTATAGACGGCGAGCAAAGGATTTTCCTTTTCGACGAGGACGTTTCGGAGGCAATCAGAACGCCGGAGGCGTCAATGGCGGCGTCAAACGTTTCCGCCATTCCGTCAGTCAGGGAGTTCCTCTTTGACCTTCAAAGAGATATTGCCGCCGAAAACAACTGCGTTATGGACGGCAGGGATATCGGCACAGTCGTTCTGCCGAACGCGAAGGTAAAGCTTTTTCTCACCGCCTCGCCCGAAAAGCGCGCCGAAAGAAGATGTGCCGAGCTAACGGCAAAGGGAATCGGGGAAAAATACGAAAATGTGCTTGCCGACATAATCCAAAGAGACTACAACGATTCGCACAGGGAGATTGCCCCCTTAAAGCAGGCGGACGACGCTGTACTTATCGATACAACGGAAATGACGCTTGAGCAGTCAGTTGAAGCCGTCATTTCAGCCATAAAGGAGAGAATATAATGAAACCGTTTGATTACAGCAAGGTAAAAAACCACAAAACATATAACGTACTTATGCCGATAACGAAAGTTGTCAGCACCCTTGTGTTCAGGACGAAATATGAAGGGCTTGAAAACATCCCCGAAAAGGGCGGCTTTATACTCGCGAGCAATCACATACACGCGTTCGACCCCGTAATAATTGGCTCACACTTCCCTTTTCCCATTCATTATATGGGTAAGGAGGAGTTCTTCGAGTCCTTCTTTATCGGAACGCTTTTTACCAAGATGAACGCGTTTCCCGTGGCAAGGGGCAGCGCCGACAAGGCCTCCGTCGAGTTCGCCATAAGGCTTGTAAAGGAGGGCTGCGTTCTGGGGATTTTCCCCGAGGGCACACGCTCAAAGGATTATAAGCCCGGTCACGCAAAGTCGGGCGTCGCTTTAATCGCGAAGGCTGCCCGCGCGGACGTTCTTCCCGTTTCGATTTATACGTCCGACAACGCGAAGTACGGCTCAAGGCTTACAGTAAGATTCGGCAAGATGATTCCCTTTGAGGAGCTTGGCTTCTCCGACGAGGAGCGCTCGTCAAAGGAGCTAAGGGAAGCTTCAAGGCTTATTATGGAGAGGATAGAGGAGCTTTGGGAAAAGGGACACGCATAAGGCTTGCGAAAACGGCCGGGTTCTGCTTCGGTGTCGACAGAGCCGTTACGCTGACATACAGGCTGCTTGACGAGGGCAAAAAGGTCTGCACATTAGGTCCCCTTATTCACAACCCGCAGGTCGTTACAGACCTCGAACAGAGGGGCGCCGTCGTTATAGACAAGCCGTCGGAGGCACCGCCCGGCTCTACCGTAATAATTCGTACCCACGGCGTCGCGCGCTCGGTCATATCTGAGCTTGAAGACGTCAACACTCCTTATGTCGACGCAACCTGTCCGTTTGTGAAAAAAATTCACAACGTTGTGTCGGACTGTCCCGACGACGTTACAGTTTTTATTGCCGGCGACGAAAATCACCCCGAGGTACGCGGAATCATAGGCCATTGCCTCGTCCCGACCGTTGTCTTTTCTACGTCGGAGGAGCTTGAAAAGCTGCTGAGCGGCAGTGCTGAATATTCCGGTAAAAAATTATATTTTGTCGCACAAACCACTTTCAGCGTAAAAGAGTGGGAAATTTGTACGAAAATAATAAAAAAATACTGTACAAACGCAAAAGTTTTTGATACAATATGTAATGCTACTCATGACAGGCAGAGCGAGGCGACGGAGATTTCGCGCCTTTCCGACGTCATGATTATCATAGGCGGCAGGCACAGTTCAAACACGGTCAAGCTCAGGTCCGTATGCGAGCGGCACTGTCCCACACACCTTATCGAACAGGCGGACGAGCTTTGCTCAATTGATTTTTCGCACTGTCACGATATCGGTGTAACCGCGGGCGCTTCCACTCCCGCCGGTATTATAAAGGAGGTACTAAATACCATGTCCGAAATCTTAGAAGAAACCAAAATCGAGCAGGAGCTGACTGCCGAAAAAGCAGTTGCAGAGGAGGTGGAAGTCAAAGCCGATTCTGCTGCACTGATTGAGGAGATGGATTTTTCGGAGGCGCTTGAGGAATCGCTCAAGGGCATGAGCTCGGATCAGCACGTTAAAGGCGTTGTTATGGGTTTTTCACCCACTGAAATACAGGTCGACATAGGAAGAAAACACGCCGGCTTCATCCCGATTGACGAATACAGCAACGATCCGTCCGCAGATCCCGCAAAGGAACTGAAAATCGGCGACGAGCTTAACCTGATTATTATGAAAACAAACGACGCCGAGGGAACCGTCATGCTCAGTAAGCGCCGCTGCGACGTGGCTCAGGCGTGGCTCGACGTAGTCGACGCGGAAACCGACGGCAAGGTTTTTGAGGGTGTCGTAACGGACGTAATAAGGGGCGGCGTTCTTGTTTCCGCAAACGGAATCAGGGTGTTTATTCCCGCTTCCCTCGCCACGGAATCCCGCAATCAGCCGCTTGAGGAGCTCCTCAATCAAAAGGTCAAATTCCGCATCATTGAGGTCAACAGGCAGCGCAGGCGCGCCGTCGGTTCAATCAAGGCTGTTCTCAGGGACGAGCGCAGGAGTATGGCGGAGGAATTCTGGGCGCATGCCGCCGTCGGGCAGAAATATCAGGGCAAGGTCAAGTCGCTTACGTCTTACGGCGCGTTTGTCGATATCGGCGGCGTCGACGGAATGATTCACATTTCGGAGCTTTCATGGAAGCGCATTAAGCAGCCATCCGACGTCCTGAAGGTAGGCGACGAGGTCGAGGTCTACATAAAGGCCCTCGACGACGAAAAGAAAAAGATTTCTCTCGGCTATAAAAAGGCCGAGGACAACCCGTGGGAGATTCTCCGCAGGGATTACCCCGTTGAAAGCATAATAGAAGCCGAAATCGTCGGCATGACGACATTCGGGGCGTTTGCGAGAATAATTCCCGGTATAGACGGTCTTATCCACATTTCACAGATTGCAAACAGACATATAGAAAAGCCGCAGGACGCGCTTAAAATCGGCGACAAGGTCACAGTTAAGATTACGGCAATCGACTTCGATAAAAAGCGCGTAAGCCTTTCAATCCGCGCCCTGCTCGACCCGATGGAAAAGGAAGCGGAGCCGGTTGAGGAAGCGGCACCCGCGGAGGAAGCGGCACCCGCGGAGGAAGCGGCACCCGCGGAGGAAGTGGCACCCGTTGAGGAAGCGGCACCCGTTGAGGAAGCGGCACCCGTTGAGGAAGCGGCACCCACGGAGGAAGCGGCGCCCGCAGAGGAAACGGCCGAATAAGTTACCGAAATAAAAGACAAACGCCGCACATTTTATGTACGGCGTTTCTTTTTCAGGTATATGGTTTTTACGGTTCCTTATATGTGGGGCGCTGCATTATGTGCGTTAGCTTAAGGCAACTCGGTTAAGCTTCGGACGGAGCGGATGAATCCGTTCCCTACTTCCCGAACGGCAAAAAAATCAACAGAGCATATCATCGAATTAAGGAAATGCTATCACCTGCGCAGGGGCGACAGCAAGTGTCGCCCGTGGTATGTTTGTATGCGGGTCGTCGGGCGACCGCAAGGGTCGCCCCTACAAAGCAGCTGCCACAGGCAACATAAAGCTTTGTTCTTATTCCGTAGCCTGCCTTCCTATTCCGCCTCATAGCTTTTTATTCAGTCTGCACCCGGTTTCCGACACAGAGGCAATAAGGCTGCCGTTTTCATCTGTAACGTCAATTATAAACGAGCATGCCGCCTTGCCCGACTTTATGCACCTTGCCACAGCCGTCAGCTTTTTGCAGAACGCGGGACGAAGAAATGTAATCTGGCTCGTCATTGCGACTGTAAGCGGGTTGTCCATGTTTGAGGCAACGGCAAAGGTGAAATCGGCAAGAGTAAAAATCGCTCCGCCCATTACGGCGTTCGATGCGTTGAGGTGGCGCCGCTCAATTGTCATACAGCATTTCGCGTAGTTAACGTCCGCCTCCTCAATAACTATTCCCGCCGCCTCCGTGGCAAAATAATCGGTGGCGAAGAATTTTTTCGCATATTCAAGATAGTCCATCGTGATACTCCTGTAAAATTATAGTATAAGGAAATATGAAATGAAAACACTTTATATATCCGACCTCGACGGTACGCTGTTGAATGACGACGCCGTTATATCCGGCTATTCAAAAGCCATGTTGAGGCGGATGACGGACAAAGGAGTTAATTTCAGTGTCGCCACCGCAAGGACTACTGCCACGGTGCTGCAGATACTCGAGGGAACGGGAGTGAATATACCGGTTGTGCTGATGAACGGCGTATGTATTTATGACACTTTGGGGGGCAGCTACGTCAAAATCGAAATAATCGGCGAATACGAAAAACGAAGGGCGCAGGATATCCTCGCCGCCCACGGTCTTTTCGGCTTCTGGTATTCGATAAAGGATAACGCGCTGTCGACTTTTTACGTTAAACCCGGCTCGGCCGCGGCGGAAGCGTTTTTGAAGGAGCGCGAAAGACTCGGCAAAAAGTTCACTAAAATCAACAGGTTTTCAGACTGTCTTTGCGAGCCTCTCGTATATTACTCGATATGCGACGAAAAAGAAAAAATCGTGGCGGCGGCTGACGAGCTTAAGGCTGTCGGCGGCATACGCGTCGAATTTTACCGCGACACCTACATTGAAAACTACTGGTATCTTGAAATATGCGCCGAAACGGCGTCAAAGCGAAACGCCGTTCTGTTTCTCCGCCGTGAATACGGCTTTGACAGGGTAATAGGCTTCGGCGACAACTTAAACGACCTGCCGATGTTCGAAGCGTGCGACGTGAGCTGCGCCGTGTCAAACGCGGCGCCGGAGGTCAGGGCGGCTGCAACCTACGTTATCGGCTCAAACAACGACGACGGCGTTGTAAAATGGATGAAAACGGACACCGGAATAAAAATCTAATAAACAGCATATAAGAAACGGGAGTTTTTGAAATGAAGAAAACATTTAAGGCGGTTCTTGCGCTTTCGTTAATTATGTCGCTTTTGTTTTGCAGCGGATGTAATTTAAAAGGAAGCACAAAGGTGCTCGACGCCAACCCTATCGATACCCTTATGGCGACATATAACGTACAGTATCCTGTTCAGAATACGGGCGCGAACGTTGAAAAAAAGGTGAGGGCGCAGATTATTTCAGATACGGGCGAAGACCTTTATTACGTACAGGTACGCGTTGTAAACAACGATGAGGAAAGCCGGCTTACCGTATTCGGCTACGGCTATATAACCGCCGAGCCTGTTGCCGAAAACACGAAAAAGCTGATTTTCTTCAACGTGGAAAAAAACGTTGCAAATACGACTTACAGGTCTGTCATCACAAACGGCGGATACACCGCGGATATACTTTATGAGGTTCAGGAGCCAACCGTGAAGGTGACTCCCGATTCGATTGTATTTATATTTTTCTCGGTTAACGATAAGTATTACGTCGGAGGAGCTACAATCAACGACGATTTCATATTCTGGGAGATTGAAAACCACGAACCGGAGGATTGAATTAATTCTGTATCGTCTTAACGGTTTCCATCACATAGTCGCCGAATTCCTCACAGGTGCAGCCGTTGTCCCTGCCTGTTATCCGAAGCTTCTTTTCTTCATACATGCATATGTCGAGCGCTCTTTCGAGCTGCTCGGCTTTTTGCTGCCTGCCGATGTGCGAAAGCAGCATCACCGTCGCTCGGAGCATTGAGCACGGGTCGGCATATTTTCCCCTGCCCTCGCGTATCATACGCGGGGCGGAGCCGTGAATTGCCTCGAACATGGCGTAACGCTTGCCGATGTTCGCGCTGCCCGCTGTTCCGACGCCTCCCTGAAACTCCGCGGCCTCATCGGTTATGATGTCGCCGTAAAGATTCGGCAGGATAAATACCTTGAAGTCTTTGCGGCGTTTTTGGTCGATAAGCTTTGCCGTCATTATGTCGATATACCATTCGTCGGTTATGATGTCGGGATACTTCGCGCCTATCTCCTTGCAGATGCGCAGGAATTTTCCGTCGGTGGTTTTGATGACGTTTGCCTTTGTTACTACGGAAACCCTGTCCTTGCCGTTTCTCCTTGCGTAATCGTAGGCAAGCCTTGCTATTCTCTGTGTGCCCTCGGTTGTGGTGACTACAAAGTCAACTGCAAGGTCGTCGGTGACGTTTATGCCCTTTGAGCCGACGGCATACGCGCCCTCGGTGTTTTCGCGGAAGAATGTCCAGTCTATGCCCTCGGAGGGAACCTTGACAGGTCGGATGTTCGCAAAAAGGTCGAGCGCCTTTCTCATGGCGACGTTGGCGCTTTCTATGTTTGGCCACGGGTCGCCCGCCTGCGGCGTCGTAGTCGGTCCCTTGAGGATTACATGGCAAGCCTTCAGTTCCTTAAGAACGTCGTCGGGTATCGCCTTGTTGACTGCCACGCGGTTTTCGATTGTAAGCCCGTCTATGAAACGGAATTCTGTTTTGCCCGCTTTAGTTTCGTCTTCCAGCATATACCGCAGCACGCGCGCGGCTTCCCTTGAAATAATCGGACCTATGCCGTCGCCGCCGCATATGCCGATTATGATTTTGTCAAGCTTTGAATAGTCGGTAAAGTCGCCCTGTTCTTTAATCCTGTCGGAACGGTCGCTCTGCTCTTTTATCAGCGCCTCGAATTTTTCCACGGCTGATTTGATTTCGATGTCTGTCATTTGTCTTCTCCTTAATCGTTATGCGTTTTTCTTTGTATAATTCAGAAGTCCGCCGTCGAGTATTATTGCGCGCTGACGTTCGGAAAGCTCGCAGTTAAGGACATATTCCTCGTCTTTTGTTATGTTATTAAGCACGACGGGCAGATTGTTTTTTATCCTTTCGCGAATTCCCGGGAGTAAAAGCCCGTCGCCCTGCGTGATTTTGCCGTAATCGTCGGGGTTTGAAAAGGTTAACGGAACAATGCCCGCGTTGACAAGATTTGCGCAGTGGATTCGCGCGAACGATTTTGTTATTACCGCCTTGATGCCGAGGTAAAGCGGCACGAGAGCGGCATGCTCGCGCGAGCTGCCCTGGCCGTAATTAGCGCCGCCTATTATGATTCCCGCTTTTTCACGCTTGCAGTTTTCGGCGAAATTCCCGTCGCACTGGCGGAAGCAGAACTGCGAGAGGTACGGAATGTTTGAGCGGTAGGGAAGAATCTTTGCCCCGGCGGGCATTATGTGGTCTGTCGTGATATTGTCGCCGACCTTGAGGATTGCCTTTGCGCGGATATCGTCGGCAAGACTTTCGGTTACGGGGAAGGGCTTTATGTTCGGGCCGTATTGAATCTTAACGCCGTCCGCTTCTGCGGCGGGGGCCGGCGGCTCGATAAGGTTGTCGTTTATTATAAAGCTTTCGGGCATTTCGACGCTTATGTCAAAGCCGCATGTTGTCGGGTCGGTAAAAACCCCCGCGACAGCCGAGACTGCCGCCGTTTCGGGGCTTACAAGATAAATCTTCGCGTCGGCGGTGCCGCTCCTGCCCTCGAAATTCCTGTTGAAGGTGCGAAGCGAGACGCCCCCGGAGTTCGGCGACTGCCCCATGCCTATGCAAGGACCGCAGGCAGCTTCGAGAATCCTCGCGCCGGCACCTATCATGTCGGAAAGGGCGCCGTTTTGCGCGAGCATGTTCAACACCTGCATAGAACCCGGCGCAACTACAAGGCTGACGTCGGGATGTACCTTTTTGCCCTTTAGTATCTTTGCCACCTTGAGCATGTCGGCAAGGGAGGAGTTTGTGCAGGAGCCTATGCAGACCTGGTCGATTTTTATTTTGCCGATTTCGCTTACCGGCATTACGTTGTCGGGCATGTGGGGCATTGCGGCAAGCGGCGTAAGTGAAGAAAGGTCAATGTCTATCACCCTGTCGTAAACCGCGTCCTCGTCGGGCAGAAGCTCCGTCCAGTCGTCTTCCCTGCCCTGCGCCTTTAAAAAAGCCCTTGTTATTTCGTCGGACGGGAAAACGGAGGTGGTGGCTCCGAGCTCGGCGCCCATGTTTGTTATAGTCGCCCTTTCGGGAACGGACAGCGTTTTTACGCCCTCTCCGCCGTATTCGATGATTTTGCCGACTCCGCCCTTAACGGATAAAATCTGGAGCACCTTAAGAATTACGTCCTTCGCGCTGACAAAGGGCGGCAGCTTTCCCGTAAGGTTTACGAAAACCGTTTGCGGCATCGTGATGTAATAAGCTCCGCCGCCCATGGCGACGGCAACGTCAAGACCGCCCGCGCCCATCGCGAGCATACCTATACCCCCGCCCGTGGGCGTGTGGCTGTCAGAGCCTATAAGCGTTTTTCCGGGAATGCCGAAACGCTCAAGATGAACCTGATGGCAGATTCCGTTGCCCGGTCGTGAAAACCTTATGCCGTGCTTTTTGGCGCAGCTTGCTATGAAGCGGTGGTCGTCGGCGTTTTCAAACCCTGTCTGGAGAGTGTTGTGGTCTATGTAGGCGACGGAAAGCTCTGTTTTAACCCTCGGCACTCCCATAGCCTCAAATTCAAGATATGCCATCGTTCCCGTGGCGTCCTGCGTAAGCGTCTGGTCTATCCTTATGCCTACCTCGCTGCCCGGAGTCATGTCTCCGCTTATAAGGTGGCTTCTTATAAGCTTTTGCCCAAGCGTGTAACCCATATTTTTTTCCTCCCGTTAACGGTTGTCAATGTTATATAATTATAAAATTATAGCTTTCATTTGTCAATCGCCGGCGGGATAAAAAGAACGAATAATTGTAGAATAGTGCATCGGAATCATGTGAAAGAAAAGTTGCTATTGACGTATTTGTGTGTTATAATACTTTGTAACGGCGAAAATACTTTGTTATTTTGCGCTCTTTTTCGGGAGGATTCTACAATGAAAAAAAAGCTTGTTTTATTGTCCGTCGCAGTAATATTGCTTTTCAGCGCGTTACCGTTATCGGCGTCGGCCGCGGCCTATGACCCCGTGGCTTCAGCGCCAAAGGCGCTGTCCTTTTCGTTCGACTATCCGAACGAGGGCAGCGAGCGCATCTCCGTGCATTATCTCATTCCCGAGAACGCCTGCCGCTTCGTGGCGATAACGGGCGACGAGAAGATTTCATCCTACGGCTTCGACGGCAGCTACATCATGCAGTTCGACTGGTCGGTTGACTCAAAAGACGACTGGAACTATACAGACGAATGGGATACGGGTGATGGCAACTTCATCTTTCTTGACGTAGGCGTCGATATTATCGGAAACGGCGAACTGCTGTGGTTCACCTACGACGACGCCGTCGGCAAATGCGAGGGCGCTATTAAATCAAAGAAAACCGACGACGGCAAAAGAGCCCGTGTGTTCGATTTTGACGAACACCAATTGTACGTCCGCGCCCGCTTCGCGTATTTCGACAGCGAAAGCGAAACCTCCTACTGCTCCGCTTGGAGCGACGTTTACAGCGTTAACGACAGCTTTAACAAGACGGATACGGGCTTCTCCGCCGATCTGACCGCCCTTGAGCCTCCTTTTGTTAGCAACGCATTTTACGGCGTCGCGGATGGCAACAATTTAATTTATTTCGACATTTCACTGGGAAACGAGCTTGCCAACGCGGCATGGGCCGTTAAGCGCGCCGCCGGCGAGGACCTTGTCCTAAAATCACAAATACGCGTAAACGACGGAGAATGGCAATACTGGAGCGTGGAGGATGAGCTTTACCCCTACACCACGGGGCTTCGGGCTTTCATGGTGGACGACGATATGCTGAACGGCGAGCTTGAATTCAGATGCTGCTTTTCATACGACGGAAACGAAGACGCCGGCATAGAAGCTTTCAGCACTCCGTGGAGCAAAAGTATTATAAGAACTGCGGACAACAGCTTTTCAATCGTTAAAAGCAGTGACAAAAACAAGGAAGAACCTGATGCCGGCAAGTGCAGCCTTTGCAATATATGCCCGCAGCCTCTCGGCGTCTGTGCCTTCGTATGGCTTACTCTCGCCGTCATAGCCGTTCTCATCGCCCTGATTATCGTCAAAGCGATAAGACGCGGCAAAAAGAATACAAGCTCAATAGAGGCGGCCGCGAGGGAACGTCTTGAAAAAGGCCGCGCGGAGGATGAAGCCCGCAGAGCCGGAATGAATAAATCGGCCGCGGACGCAGCCGCTTCGGATAATGATGAAGATAAAGAAAAAACGGATGTGCAAAACACCGGGGAGGACAAATAATGGGTTTTGAAGAAATTGCCGCAAGCGCGGTAAAAAAGCTAAGCATAAGAAGCGCCAGAAAACTGCAAAAGAAAAACGGTCCGGCTCCGGAAATTCCGAAGTCGGAGCTTGTACGCATGAAGAACACCACCGACGGGTTTTACAACGTCGGCTTCGCCAAACGCATTACAATGCCCGACGATGTAACGGCAAAGCCGTACTGGCTCGCGGGCTTCAGAACAGGCAACCGGGTGACCGGGGTTATAGACCCAATGACCGTCAGCGCAATTTGGATAGACTGCAAGGACAACGGCGGCTTTATCATGGTTGCCGCCGACTGTGTCGGCATCACGGGATACGACATACAGGCTCTGCGCGATTCCTTAAGCGAATTCTGCGCGGAAACGGGCTGCAAGGCGATTAACGTCTGCTGCTCGCACACTCACGCGGGTATCGACACCTGCGGCTACTGGGGAAAAACTGTTTTGGGACCGATTCCGGGCGACGGCAAGGACCCCGAGTTTATGAAGCTGTTTTTCGGCGCCATACGCGACGTCTGCTACGAGTCCTACCGCAACCGTAAGGAGGGGCGCCTTTATGTCGGCTCCGTCCGCGTTCCCGAAGCGCAGCACGACGGTCGTCCTCCCGTTGTGCTTCACGACGTGCTGACGCGCATCCGCTTCGTACCGAACGACGGCACGGAGGAAACGTGGTTTCTGAACTTTGCGGCGCATCCGAACACCATGGGCGGTGCAAACTCAAAGGTAAGCGCGGATTACCCCTACTATATGCGCGAGCGCATATATAAGGAGAAAAAGACAAACGTGCTGTTCGGCGTCGGAGCAATCGCCGCCGTTGACGCCGGCATGTTCTCCGAAGACAGGCTTGAGCGCACCATCAGGCAGGGCGAGGTTTTAGGCGAGGCTGCGCTCTCTGTCAGCGACGACGTTCAGTTGGACCCCGAGATTACGCTTCTTCAGCAGCCATACTACTCCCCTATCGACAACGGTGTATTAAGCCTCATGGGGCTGATAAAAACAGTCAACAGCTTGAAATATCCCTGTGACAAGGGCGAACTCGGCTTAGCCTTAAAGACCGAGCTTACCTACATTAAGCTCGGCAGCCTTCAGATTCTTCTCATTCCCGGCGAGGCGTTCCCCGAGTTTGTATACGGCGGCTATTCCTCCGCCGAGGAATCGGCGACGGGACTTCCTCCCGATATCAACCCGACGCCTCTTGTAGACATAGCGGGCGACAAGAATCTGCTCGTTTTCGGCGTTACAAACGATATGACGGGCTATATGGTTCCGCCAAACGATTTTGTGCTTAACGAAACACAGCCGTACCTCAATAACGGCATAGACAGATTCGGCAGAAAGCACTATCACGAAACAAATTCCTTAGGTTATCTTACAACAGAAACAATTGCCGGGGTGTTCGCCGACATGATGAGCAGGGTTAAATAATATGCCCCGCGTCATAGATTTTACCGTCGGCAATGAGTATGACGGCAAAAAGCTTATTGTTTTTCTCCGTTCCGGCGCGCGGCTTTCGCACTCTCTCGTTTCAACGCTGCGCCATACGGAGGGCTCGTTTATCAGAAACGGAAGCGTTATGCGCACCGTCGACATTGTCCGCGGGGGCGATGTTATTACCGTCACGTTCCCCGACGGAAGATGCTCCGTTGAGCCTGTCGCTATACCGTTTAAGATAATATACGAGGACGAGGATTTACTCATAATCAACAAGGGTTCCGATATCGCCATGCATCCGTCGCACGGGCATCAGACAGACACGCTCGCAAACGGTGTTGCATGGCATCTTATAAACAAAGGTCACAGCGGAGCATTTATGGCTGTCGGCAGACTGGACAAGGGCACATCGGGAATAGTCGTCTGCGCCCTCAGCTCATATTGTGCTTCGCTGCTTTCCGGTAATATAGAAAAGACATACATAGCCCTTTGCGACGGCATCCTGTCGGGCGGCGGCACCGTCGAAGCTCCCGTCTACCGTCCCGACCCCGGAAAAACGCTTCGCGCCTGCAGAGAAGGACCGGCTGAAAACGAAGGTGAACGTGCCGTTACACACTACGAGGCGCTCGAAGTGAGCGGCGGAATGACGCTCGTCCGCCTGCGGCCGGAAACGGGGCGCACACACCAGATAAGGGTACACATGGCTCACATAGGCGCGCCGCTTGTGGGTGACGTCCTTTACGGAACGCCGCGGAAAGACACGGGTCACCACATGCTCCACTGCGCGGAGGTTCGTTTTGACCATCCCGTAACAAAGCGGCATCTTTGTTTTTCCGCGCCGCTCTCCGGGGAGTTTAAACGTATTTTTTCAGGCGACATATAAAAGTGAAAGGTTAGTGCAGATGAATTCAGAACAGCGCACCGATACCTCCGAAACGTCCGCGCCGGCGCGTCACATGCCCGAAAGGCGCTACATACGTCCAAGCGAGCTTTTGGCATACTCCCTTACCTCATACGGGCTTAACAATCTTAACACCTTCATAGGCTCTACGAAGCAGTATTTCATGATGAGCTTTCTCGGTCTGTCCGGCACACTTTACGGCACTGTCGGCACAATAGCCTCAATATGGGACGCGCTCGACGACCCGCTTTCGGGCATCATCATCGACCGCTGCCGCACACGCTGGGGAAGGCTCCGTCCGTTCCTTGTTGTGCCTCTGCCGCTCTGGGCTATTACGTCTGTATTGTTTTACACCGTTCCCGGCTTTGCCGTAACGTCAATGTCAAAATTCTGGTACGCGCTCATTATTACAATCATTTTCGGCATAGGCATGTCATACCTCGGCGGCTGGGAGCTGCTTTTGTATAACATCACGCCGAACCTAAATGAGCGCAGCCGCCTTATCGCTGCCAACAAGTTTATAAATCTGTTCACCTACCTGCCGTCGCTTGTCCCGGTGTTCGTGGACTTTATGCCGAAGCTGACAAGTAACGCCGTTTCACAGCAGTCTGTTTACAAAGGCTTTTCCGTAATTTTCGTTGTTCTTGCCGTTGCGCTCGTCCTTTTCGGCTTTTTCAACATGCGCGAGCGTGTGGCAGTTATATCGGGCGAGGAGCTTCACGATATAAGCATCTGGCAATCCGTCAAGGTTATTTTTAAGTGCAGACCGCTGTTCGTTCTTATGCTTTCAAACTTTTTTTCAAGCGTCAAGGGCGTCGGCGGCGCTTCGGAGGATTTCTTCTGGCTCAACAATACGGGCAAGCTTTCAAACAGATTGCTTTGCAGCCTGTTTACGGGGCTTCCGAATTATTTTACAACGCCGCTTACTCCATTCCTTGTGCGAAAACTCGGGCTTCGCACCACCGCCGTAGCCGCGGGGTTTTTCGGCGGTCTTGCGTACACAACGCTTTATCTTATAGGCTACGCGCCTTTCGGAGCCGAAGCCTCTCTTAAGAACTTTATATATCTCACAGCCGGTCTTACGGTATGCGGCCTGCCGAATCACGTTATAAGCGTGTGCAATCCCCTGCTTACGGGCGATATGTACGACTACCTCGAGTGGCAGTCGGGGCTTCGCAACGAGGGACTTGTCAACGCCGTTTCCGGCTATGTTAACAAGCTTTCGGGCAGTGTGATAGCCCTGCTTTCCGGAGCCGTGTTCGACTGGATAGGCTTCACCCCGCAAAAGGACGTGTTCGGAAACATCGTTCCCCATAAGGACAAAAAGGTTCTTCAGGGCATTTTCGGTATTTTCGCTTTAGCTCCGGCGGTCGCTCGTTTCGGATACGGGGCGGTGCTGTTATTGTTCAGCGTCCACGGCAAATTCAAAAGCAGGATGCAAGACGAGCTTGCCGTCAGGCGGCTTTCGAAAAGCAGAAAGGACATTCTGCCGGCGGAAAGCGGTATTTCCGATGATTGCGATATTGTACTTGAAAAACACAAGGAAGTATGATAAACTGTTTTCGGACGTGCTTTATCGTGGTGAATTGACAGCACGCTGAAAAAATGGAAAGGATAATCAAAATGAAAAAAGTCACACAAATCCTTTGTATCGTATTTGCCGCTTTGTTCTGTCTTTGTGTATTTACGGGCTGCGGAGCAAAAAGAACCGCGGCGACCGACTGGGAATACATCCAGGAGAACAAAACGCTCGTAATAGGAATTACGGACTATAAGCCGATGAACTATTACGACGAAAACGGCAATCTCACGGGCTTTGACACGGAGTATGCACAGGCTGTCTGCGAAAAGCTCGGCATAACCCCGAAATTCATCGAGATTGACTGGGACAACAAGGAGACCGAGCTTGACGCGTTTAACATCGACTGCATCTGGAACGGCATGACCTACACTGCAGCGCGCGACGAAAATATGGACTTTTCGAATTACTATATCCGTAACGCAATCGTGGCTGTAATACGCACGGCGGACGCGGCAAAATACACTGCAGATACTGCAACGCTTGTTTCCGCCAGAATAGCCGCGGAAGGCGGTTCAACCGCTGAGGAAGTAATTAAGGAAGACGAAAACCTCAAAAAGGCGCAGTACATTCCCTCGGACAACCTTATTTCTTCTCTGATGGAGGTTTCGGCAGGCACAGCCGACGTCGCTGTTGTCGACTCCACGATGGCAGAGGACCTTGTCGGCAAAGGCTCATATTCCGACCTTATGATAATCGACGGTCTTGTCCTTTCCGAGGAAGTGCTGGCAATAGGCTTCCGTACCGGCAGCAGCCTTATTGATAAGATTAACAAAGCAACCGACGAACTCCTTGCCGACGGCACGCTTCAGGCGCTTGCGGAAAAGTATCAGGTAAACCTTATCACCGAATAAGATACTGACAACATTCTTTCCGGCAGGGTTTTGCCCTGCCGGATTTTGAGTTAAGGGATTGCTTATGGACTTATTTCTTGACGTAACACAAAATCTGCTTGTCGGCTTTGCGGCTACGTGCAAGCTGTTTATTCTTACGCTCATTTTTTCGCTTCCTCTCGGGCTTGTCGTTTCTTTCGGCTCGATGAGCAGGTTTTTTCCGCTGCGCTGGCTTGTCCGAACCTTTGTCTGGATAATCAGAGGCACACCCCTCATGCTCCAGCTTTTCGTCGTCTTTTACGGTCCCGGGATAGTCTGGGGAACGACGATATTCGCAGACCGCGAGGTTGCCGCGGTAGTCGCGTTTGTCATAAACTACTCGTGCTATTTTTCCGAAATATACAGAAGCGGTATCGAGGGCGTGCCGAAGGGGCAAAACGAGGCAGGGCAGGTTCTGGGCATGACAAAGCCGCAGATTTTTTACCACATAACGTTGCTTCAGGTAATTAAGCGGATTGTACCGCCCATGACAAATGAGATTATGACTCTCGTTAAGGACACGTCGCTTGCGCGGATTATTGCCGTTGTCGACATAATCTTTGTGGCGCAAAGGTACATAACCTCAAGCGCGCTGCTCTGGCCGCTGTTTTATTCCGGCGTGTTTTATCTGTTGTTCTGCGGCTTGCTCACGATTATTTTCAGGCAGTTCGAGCGAAAGCTGCGCTTTTTCTCGGTTTAATTTCGGAGGTGTGATTGATGTCAGTTTTAGATGTGCGTAACATACGAAAGTGTTTCGGCGACACCACGGTTCTTGACGATATCAGCTTCACCCTCGAAAAGGGCGAAACGCTCTCCATAATCGGCGCTTCCGGCAGCGGCAAAACAACGCTTCTGCGCTGCTTAAACTTTCTTGAAACGCCCGACTCGGGCAAAATTATAGTCAACGGCGAAACTCTTTTCGACGCTGACGACAAGAACACCCAGAGAGAGTCCGAAAAACGTAAAAAGCGTCTTCATTTCGGCCTTGTTTTTCAATCGTTCAACCTCTTTCCGCAGCACAACGTGCTTAAAAACGTTACACTCGCCTGCGAGCTTCTCGCGAAGGAGCGCGTCGACTATAAGCAAAACAAAAGGGCGATACAAAAAGAAATCGAAAACAATGCCCGCGAGCTGCTCGACAGCGTCGGTCTTTCCGAAAAGTTGGGCTTTTATCCGCACCAGCTTTCAGGCGGACAGCAGCAAAGGGTAGCCATCGCCCGCGCTCTGGCGCTGCGCCCCGACATTCTCTGCTTCGACGAGCCGACGAGCGCTTTAGACCCCGAGCTGACGGGCGAGGTCTTAAAGGTCATAAAGGGGCTTGCCGAAAAGGACACAACGATGATAATAGTCACGCACGAAATGCAGTTCGCGCGCGAGGTTTCCGATATCGTCATGTTTATGGACGGCGGAGTGGTCGTCGAGCAGGGACACCCGGAATTCGTTTTCGCCGCGCCCAGCGAGGAGCGCACAAAGCAGTTCCTCGAGCGGTATTTCGAGGGGTAAAAAAGTGGTAACGGAGTATATAAAGCTCAGCCCGACGGAAAACATAACGCTGCTCGTAACAGGCAGCGTCAGGCGCGACATTCAAACCGAGGTGGCGTCTAAGCTTTTCAGCCTTCACCACGACACCGAGCAGATAGGCTTTCTTGAGCAGGCAGGCATCAGCGGAGCGAGGGCGCGGCTTCAGATGGCGGGGGGCGAATTCTGCGGCAACGCCGCCATGGCAACAGCCGCTTACCTTGCCGCCCTTGACGGGCTGCGCGACGGTCAAAGCGCGTCAGTTCTGCTCGAGGTGTCCGGCGCGGAAAAGGCAGTAAGCTGCTTTGTTACGGCAAAGGGAGGCGGCGTTGAGGGCACGGTCGAATTGCCGCTCCCCCGCAGTGTGGAAAAACGGACGCTGAATTTTAACGGAAAACGCTACGACGCGCAGTGCGTCGACATGAAAGGTATTTTTCATATAATCCTGCCTGTAAAAGCGTTTTGCGACGGTCCCTCCGCCGGGGCGGCGCTAAAAGAGTGGAGCCGTCTTTTTGAATCCGATGCCTTCGGGCTTATATTGTTCGACGAACGGGAAAGCAGCATAAAGCCGCTCGTTTACGTCCCCTCCGCCGATACTTTAGTATGGGAAAGGGGCTGCGGCAGCGGCAGCGCCGCCGTCGGCTGCTGTCTTGCGCTACGCGCAAAAGGCGCGGTTTGCGCCGAAATCTCACAGCCGGGCGGCACAATCACCGTCAGGGCAACGGCGAAAAAGAACGTTGTCGAAGAACTCTCTATAACGGGCTTAGTATACATCTTAGGCGAACCGCATAGGGTAGACATTGAGTCCCGGAAATAACGGAGGATTATTATGAAGCTTCATTTTTTCGGCACCTGCTCCGGCACGCAGCCGAGGGCGGGAAGGCATCATGTTTCGTTTGCCGTAGAGCTCCCTAACGGCGTTTACTGGTTCGACGCCGGCGAAAACTGCTCTTACACCGCTCATTTAATGGGCGTAGACCTGCTGAATGTAAGAAGCATTTTTATATCTCACTGCCACATGGACCATGTGGGCGGTCTCGGCAACCTGCTTTGGAATATCCGTAAGCAGACATGGGTAAAAAAGCTTCAGCCCGCGGCGGATAACATAAAAGTGTTCATTCCCGTAAGGGAAACCTTTGACGGCGTTATGATGATTCTGCGAAACACCGAGGGAAACTTCGAAACGCAGTACACCGTTTCACCGCACTCTGTCGACGACAGCCTTTGTTATGTTTCGGAAGCCGACGACATTACTGTTTCAGCCGTTCACAACAACCACCTGCCGCATGATGAGGGAACAGATTGGAAATCCTTTTCATACATTATTAAGGCCGAGGGCAGGCGCGTCGTTTATTCGGGCGATACGCGCCTTGAAGATATACCGTCAATCCTCAAGGATGAAACAGACCTTTTCCTTATGGAAACGGGGCATCACAGTGTTTCCGACGTTTGCAGATTTATAACCGGCAACAGTCTTCCCGTAAAGCGCCTGTTTTTTATCCACCACGGCAACAGGGTTATGGACGACATCGGGCAGGCATACGACGACGCCCGCGCGAATTTCGGCGGCCATGTCGCTTTTTGCGACGACGGTACTACGTTTGAGCTTTGACATAAAAAGATTATAAACGGCATCAGCTACGTAAATGTACAGATTATTATGTTCTGCCTTTTCGGGAGGTGTGGTAATTGAAAAACGTTATGATAATCGCACACAGGGGCGCGAACCGCGACGCCCCGCAAAACACCATGCCCGCTTTTTCAAAGGCTTGCGAGCTTTGCGCCGACGGCGTTGAAACAGACGTTCACATGACAAAGGACGGGCATATCGTCCTTTGCCACAACTACACTGTCGACAAAACCTCCGACGGCAAGGGAAAAATAGCCGACTTTTTGCTTAGCCAGTTACTTGACCTTGATTTCGGCTCTTACTTTTTTTCCGAATTCAAAAACGTAAGGATACCGACCATTGATGACTTTATGATTTTCTTGAGAAACAAGCCTATTAAGGTTATAAATATCGAAATAAAAGCCGACAGGGACAAAAGCAAAAACAGGGAGATTGCGCGAAAGACAATCGAGGCGGCAAAAAAGTATGACGTTTTCGACAGGCTGTTAATATCAAGCTTTGACGGAAAGGTGCTTGTGGACGCAAAGGATATCGACGGCGAGTGCAAAACTGCCTTGCTTTTTCCGAGGTTTACCAATGTTTATTTCGACTGGGTTACTCCTCCCCTTCAGTACGCGCACAGGATAAAGGCAGACGCCGTGCACCCAATGTCAAGGTTCGTCGACAGGCAGTTAATCCGAAACGCCCACAGGCTCGGGCTTTCCGTTAATGTCTGGACGGTAAACAGCATGGTTCGGGCGGCGGAGCTTATAAAAATGGGGGCGGACGGGATAATAACGGATTGCCCGTTTGAAATAAGAACGGTTGTTGAATAAAACTTTGTACGGAACGGTCAAGACCGTTCCGTACTTAATAAATAACAAAAATGCACGGGGCTGTCTTATTGTTCGGACAGCCCCGTTTTTCTTCGCAATCGGATTTACAGATATTTCTCAACCATCTCTAAAAGCTCTTCCTTGCTTCTGAAGCCCACTGCGCGCTCCTTTTCCTCTCCGCCGACAAAAATCATTATTGTCGGTATGCTCATAACGCCGTATTGGGCGGCGATGTCGCCGGCTTCGTCAACGTCAACCTTGAACACGTCGACTCTGCCGTCAAGCTCGTCGGAGAAATCCTCAATGACAGGCGCGAGCATACGGCAGGGATTGCACCAGCTTGCCCAGAAGTCTACTACGGCGGGAACCTCCGACGAGGCGATTTCTTTTTCAAAATTGTCTGAATACAGATGCGTGACAGACATTTTCACCACTCCCGATTGATTATTTATGTTTACCGTCCAGTAAATTATTTTTTCAATGAATAAGCCCGTTATTCATCGTCAAAATTCAAACGCTTTTCCTCTATTACAAGCGGCCTGTTCATCACCCTTGTGTTGATGTTCAGAATATACTCGCCGAGAAAGCCGATAAAGAAAAGCTGAACCGCGCCGAGGAAGCACATGCCTATAAGCACGGGCGCCATTCCCATGGGAAAGCTTTCCCAGAACATAAGCTTCAGAATAAGGTAAGTAAAACCGACCAACACGCTTACAGCGCCGACTATAAGCCCCGAAAAGGTGGCTATGCGCAGCCCCGCCTTTGTGTAGGAAGTCAAGCTGAGCATGGCGGCGTCGTAAAGCGAGTAAAAGTTGTTGTGCGTTTTCCCCGCCCGCCTTTTTGGCTGAACGTATTCTATTTCCTTGCGCTTTGAACCGAATTCGGCGACTATTCCGCGCAAAAACGGCGAAGGGTCGTGAAGCCCGCGCATGACCTCGATAAAGCTCCTGTCGTAAAGGCCGAAGCCCGTAAAATGCTCAATCTGCTCGGTGCTGCTCATTTTCTTTATGATTTTGTAGTAGCAGGTGCGGAAAAAACGCATCAGCTTGTTTTCGCTGCTTGCCGTTTTGATTCCGCAGACGATTTTATAGCCGTTTTCCCATTCCCTGACAAACGACGGCACAAGCCCGACAGGGTCCTGAAAGTCGGCGCAGATTACAACGACGCAGTCGCCCGTCGCCTGAAGCATGCCGTAATAGGGCGAGTTGAACTGGCCGAAATTGCGGCAGTTGAAGATGGCCTTTATTTTTTTATCCTTCGCGCACAGCTCCTCGATACGCTCGCGCGTGCCGTCGGTGGAGTGGTTGTCGATGAAAATAATCTCATAATCGTACCCGCTGAGCTTCGTTGACGCCATGTCGGTCAGAGCACGGCTCATGGGGACAACATTTTCAACTTCGTTATAACACGGAACAAGCAGGCTGATTTTTTTCAATTCAATCCGTCCTTTATAGCCTTGAAAGGATAAAATTGTATATCCTAATTGCCATCGGCACCAGATAGACCAAAGAATACGCGCCCGAAACTGCAATAATATAGCTCCATTCGAGGACTTCAAGATACCATTTGTTTAGCCGGGCGTCTATCGTACGTTTTCTATTATATACAATAACGGCCGCCAATGCAAGAAGTGCGATTAAGCTTAAAGCTATACCGGCTCTCATGCCGCGCGGCATAAAGCGAAGCTCCACGGTGTTTACTCCCTTTCGGAGCTTAATTGCCATAAAAGCGCCCAGCGCCGTTTTTATTTCGACGCGCTCGCCGTTCACACTGCATTCCCAGCCCTTGTCGTTTGCAACGGGCAGAAAAAGACAGTCGCCTCCGTTTTCTGATTTTACCTTGGCCGTAAGGGAGCGCGGACCGGCGCTGACGTCATATGCCCCGTTTGCCGTTTTGCACAGCATTGACAGCCTTTCGGTGTCGAGCGCGGCAAAGCTCACGTTAATGGTTTCGGGCGTTATCACGCTCTCATTCAGAAAATCAATGTCGACAGTAACGTATTCGTCCTCAAAGCTGCCGAGGTACAGAAGGCCGTTATTGAACCTTGTGCTGTATCTGTCGTTTACAGGGTCGTCAAGCGATGGGACGGAAACAGGCTCGCCGTTTACTAATATGCGAAGGCACTTGCGCGTCCTCATGACGGGGAACGCGGCATAAAGACGCCGGCTGCCCTCTATCTTCACGGTGTATGTAGCGGTGCGGTACAAAAACTCGTTTTCCTCACCGACAAAGCGGGAATACTCGGGGTAATCGAATAATTCCTCGCCGAGGACGCAACGCGCTATGCTGTTGTTTGTTTTTAAAGCGTCGGAGCCGTATATTGACAGTGAAGCTATTTCGTCTCCCGCAACTACTCCGAAGGGCAGGCTTATGTTGTTTTTGTAAATGAAATAATATCCCGCCGTGCCTTCAAAGGTGTATTCATCGTCGGAAATGATGTCGGAACAAATCGTGTATTTGTAACCTAAAAGCGCGTCGGTGAACAGCGTTCCGCCCGTGTCAAGAACGCGTGTGTAAACGTAAGAATACCCAAGGCTTATCATGCTCTTTTTTATCTCAAGCGGGATGAAATGTGTGAAGTTTGACATAGACGGATAGCCTGTTATGAGCGGATAGTTCGTGTTCAGAGAGGCGTCCGCGTTTTTTATCCGCGTGATATTGTCGTCGGGCAGATAGAGCTCGTCGTAAATAGCCTCGCAGTCTGTAATAAAATCAAGGCTGTACTCAAACTGGCGCGGCTTTCCGACGGAGAACGCCCTGTTTGCGTAAAACCCCGTTTCAAAAATAACCGCCGCCGCTATCAGAATGCCCGTAAGCTTCTTTATTCCGAAGCGAAGCGAAAGGACAAAGAAAACAAACAGCAGTACAAACACAAGCGTAATGGTGAAGCCCGATGTTTTGTCAATCAGATTGTAGCTGCTTTCTTCGGTGTATATTTTGTTGAGCATAGCCCATACAGCGGCAGACACTACGAAAAGCGACGCGACAAACGATAAAGCTGCCGAAACTGACCTCCCCCTGAAAACAAGGCTTTCGCCGAAACGCTCGATGGCATAGCAGGAGCATGTAAGCAGCGTCAGATGCAGCATAAAGGCGAAGCGCATCGAAAACAAAACGTAGGAGCCCATGTGCCACATGAGGTTTACGTTTTCAAAGAATACCGGGACGGCGCACGTCATCACGGCAAGTATGCAAAAGCCGATTTTCTTCTTTTCCCGCGGAAGCTTGAATACAAGCAAAAACATTATAGCTAAGGGAAGCGCGGTTAAAATTGTGAGCATTCCGAGCTTTGTAGCGGGGTTGCCGGCACTGCTCGAAACTATGTCCCAATACCCTTTTACGCTCTGGTACCTTGAGCTTGAGGTCATAGCGAAATATGACGGCAGAGCAGAAAACGCCGAGAGGAAAAGCGCCATGACCGAGCCTATGCCGAAATTTAATACAGACGTTTTTCTTATGTCCTTAGGTATGACCATGATGATATACAGCCCGACGACGAGAAACAGGTATATGTATATCATGTATGAAATGTAAAGCTGCGTCATCAGGCAATATGTAAGGATAAGCACATAGGGAGTTATTTTCCGCTCGCGGAAAAGGTAGTCGAGCGAGAGGAACACAAGCGGAAACGCGGCGACGATTTCAAGCCACGACGTGTTTACGAAGTATTGCAGAATGTAGGCGTTGAACGCGTACATCAGGCTGAAAAGTATCTGCCAGTATGCACCGATTTTGAATTTTCTGCTGAAAAACAGCATAGCGGTAAAGGCGCAAAGCATTATTTTGAGCATGATAAAAAACGACATGCTCTCAAGAATCATCCCGCGCGGGCAAACAAGAAAAAACAGCAGGTTTAACGGGCTTAAAACGGTTGTGAGAACACCCTGAACAAAAATGCCGGACGCGGTATTCCAGTTAAGCAGCAGTCCCCCGTCGCCGTGGAGAGCGTCCCACGCCGCATAAAAGGTAGGCACGTCACACTGCGTCATGTCGTTATATACAACGCTGCCTTCGCCGAAGGGGTAAATACCGTTTGCAAAAAATACGGCAAGCATTACAACAGCCACCAGCACGGGAGGCACAAACAAAAGCAGCTTTTTTGACAGCCGCTTTTTATTTGTGTTCATATTGACAGTGTTGCTCAAATCAATCACCTTTGTTTAACGGAATAAAACGTTGAATATGCGAAAAATATGTGATATAATGTTTTTCAATCTAAAATCGAGGTGTTTTATTTGCTCGTTCAAAAAAGAGTTGCCGCCATACACGACATTTCCGGCTTGGGAAAATGCTCTTTAACGGTGGCGCTTCCTATAATTTCGTCCGTCGGAATCGAAACCGCAATAATGCCGACCGCCGTGCTTTCGACGCATACGGGCGGCTTTACGGGGTACACCTACCGCGACCTGACAACGGACCTTCGCCCGTTCGCGGCGCACTGGAAGTCGCTCGGCATTTCGTTCGACGCGATTTACAGCGGCTATCTCGGCTCGTTTGAGCAGATAGAAATTGTAAAAGAGTTTATAGGCGAGTTCCGCAAGGACGGCTGCATTGCCGTCGTTGACCCCGCAATGGCGGACAACGGCAAAATGTACGCGCTGTTCGACATGAGGTTTGCAAGAGAAATGGCGTCGCTGTGCGCCGTGGCGGACATAATAGTCCCGAACATCACCGAGGCTGTTTTTATGCTCGGCAGAGAATACAAAAAAGGCCCGTACACAAAAGAGTACATCGAGGAGCTGCTTTTCGCCCTTTCGGAGCCGGGGCCGTCAAAGGTTGTGCTGACCGGCGTCGGCTTTGACGAAACAAGTATAGGCGCGGCGTCGTATGACAGAAATACGGGCGAAATTCATTATGCCCTTTCAAAAGCCATACCAGGAATTTACCACGGAACGGGCGACATTTTCGCAAGCGCCCTTGTCGCATCGTATCTGAGCGGCAGAAGCCTCGCGGATTCCGCCCGCATAGCCGTGGATTTTGTGTGCGGAAGCATTGAAAGAACGAAGGAAGCCGGCACGGACGTCAGGTTCGGCGTAAACTTTGAGGCAGGGCTTATGAAGCTTGCGGAGGATATCGGCAATTGCCGATGACTAAAACTACATTCCACAAATGATACAAAAACCGTAGGGAACTCATTTTTGCGTTCCGGATAAGACAGAAACCTATTGGCGTAGGGACACGGCGCGCCGTGTCCGTTTGAAGCTATCATTAATCCTGCGGAACGGTCAAGACCGTTCCCTACACAATATTCTCATCGTTATGCTCAGCTTCGGGCGCACACATAGGTGCGCCCCTACTGTTTTATAATCCTCGTGTCTTCGAGGGCATCGCCCCCTACAATTTTATCTGTCAGCACCGTCCTTACGGACGGTGCTTTATATTTGCCTTAATTCATCTGCCCGTTTGCCTTTGCCCAGTCGTGATATACCTTAAGGGCGTGCAGCCTGCTCTCGCTCAGGTTCGTTGTTCCTCTGTTTATCCAGTTCATCTTAACTCCCTGAAGTCTGACGAGATATTTCGCGGAGCAGTTGAAGCCGCTGTCAATCGCGCAGTCGAGCAGAATAATGTTCTGGAAGGTCTTTTCCGCCGCGTCAAGGTCGCCCGCAGTAAACTCCTCCCACATCTTCTGGAACAGACTCGCTCCGCAGCTCGTAGTCGTTGCCATAACCCCGCGCGCGCCCGCCTTGTACGCTTCCAAGAGCAGCGGCACGTTTGCCTGAAGAATGTTTGAATCCTTTTGAACTGCGATTTTTTCCTTTATCGCTTCCATGGTGCAGGTTGTGTCCTTGATTCCGACAAATCTGCCCGTATCAACAAGCCTTCCGTAGACATCGGCCTCCATTTTGTGGGGCTTGCAGCCCGGATACTCGTAAAGCACTATCGGAAGCTTCGTATAATCCGCAAGCTCGCAAAGGTATGTAAACTGACGCTCCTTGTCGTTCCCCATTCCCTTTGTGATGAAAACAAGCCCCGAAACGCCCGTTTCCGACATCCTTTTTACCTCCTCGACCTGCGCGAACCATGAAGGCTCGAGGTTTGCGGTTGCGAAAACCTGTGTGCCGTTTGCATATTTCACTGTGGTGGCGGCGAGCAGCACGCGCTCGTCAAGCGTCTGCTCCGCCATCTCGGACGTGCCACAGACGGGAACAAGGAAGCCTGCCCCCGAAGAAGCCTGATACTCTATGTACGACTTGTACGCCTCGAGGTCAATAGTCTTGTCCTCCTTGTACGGCGTGAGCATCAAAGCGTAAACGCCGGACAGCGGGTTTGTTTTGTTTTCATTCATTACAAGAACTTCCTTTCCTTTTATAAAAAAACTATATACAGAAATTATAGTCCATAGGATATGCAATTTCAAGTTTTTTCGGTATTAATTTGAATAAAACAGCAATGAATTTAATCCGACTTGTCTGCATACTATTGAATAAGTATAAGACATGGGGGAATTCTTGTGAATAAAAGTCTTTTATATCGCGCCCTCTCACTGATTTTATCGGTTTGCATGGTATATTCCTGCGCGTGTTTCGCGTTTTGCGCCGTGGACCAGGAGGAAGCCGACGAGGTTTTTTACGAGGACGGCTATCAGCTGAGCAACAAGGACTTAGATAGCGTTCCCGTTATAGCGCAGCAGGGAGCAATGCCCGTTTTTGTCAATGCCAAGTCCGCCCTGCTTATGGACGCCGGAACGGGTCGTGTTCTGATGGCTATGAATGAGCACGAAAAGGTTTATCCGGCGTCAGTAACAAAAATCATGGCGCTGCTGCTTGTCGCCGAAGCTATTGACGAAGGCAGGCTGAAGCTGAGCGACATGATTACCACAAGCACAAACGCCTCCTCAAAGGGCGGCTCGCAGATATGGCTTAAGGAGGGCGAAACGATGTCCGTTGACGACCTTCTGAAGGCTACCGCGATTTACAGCGCAAACGACGCCTGCACCGCGCTCGGAGAACAGATTGCGGGAAGCAGCGAGGCGTTCGTGGATATGATGAACGAAAAAGCAAGGGAGCTCGGCATGTCAAACACAAACTTTGTCAACTGCACCGGTCTGGACGACAACACCACGGAGCATCTGACTACTGCCTACGATATCGCGCTTATGTCCCGCGAGCTTTTGAAGCATGAGTTTATTCAGGATTATACTACGGTCTGGATGGACTCCCTGCGGGGCGGTCAGACGGAGCTTGTAAACACCAACAGGCTCGTACGCTTTTATGAAGGAACGACCGGGCTTAAAACGGGCACCACAAGCAAGGCGGGCTGTTGCATCTCGGCGACTGCCAAAAGGGGCGAGACGCATCTTATAGCTGTCGTAATGGGAAGCCCGAGCAGCAACGACAGATTCGAGGGCGCCAAGGCGATGCTCACATGGGGCTTTTCGAATTTTGAAACGGTAACTCCCGAAATCGACAAGTCGCTTATAACAGAGGTTGCCGTAATAAAGGGAATCGAAGAAACCATAAACCCCGCTTTGCCCGAAACGGCGTCCATTCTTATTTCGAAGGGAAGAAAAGACGACCTTACGCAGGAGGTCACGCTTGCCGTTGACGTCGAGGCGCCCGTCGAAAAGGGGCAGATACTTGGCAGAGTCGTTTTCCGCCTTGACGACGAGATAGTCGGCGAATACAATCTGACGGCGCCAGAAGCCGTCGGTCGTCTGACAACGGGAATACTGTTTCGAAGGCTGTTGGACGTGTTTTCAAAATAGCGGCAATGCGTCGTATGTGTAAACATATTTAAAATATTACGTTTTTCTATTGAAATACCCTCCGATATAGGTTAAAATAACCTTGAGTTATTTTATGCAGTAAAATCGGGGGGGTATATATGTCGCTTTGTCTTAACATTAAGTACGCCGGAGACGCGGTAAACGACGAGGCTCTTGCAAAATTACGGCCGGAGGTTTTAAAGGCGCATGATTATCTGCGCACCGGCACCGGCAAGGGCAGCGATTTTACGGGATGGCTTGACCTTGCCGTTAATTACGACAGGGAAGAATTCGCGGCCATTAAAGCGTCCGCCGACAAGATAAAGTCCGATTCCGGGTTGCTTATTGTCATCGGCATCGGCGGCTCGTATCTCGGCGCCCGCGCCGTTATCGAGCTTATAAAGTCAAACAATTACAACAACCTAAAAAAAGATACGCCCGACATTTACTTTACGGGCAACACCATAAGCTCAACGGCCGTCAGCGAGCTTGTTTCAATCTGCGAGGACAGGGATTTTTCAATTAATGCTATTTCAAAGTCCGGCACCACAACAGAGCCTGCGATAGCCTTCAGGGTATTCAGGGATTTGCTCGTTAAAAAATACGGTGCCGACGAAGCGGCAAAGAGGATATACGTCACAACAGATAAATCAAAGGGAACGCTTAAGGCTCTTGCCGACCGTGAGGGCTATAAAACCTTTGTAGTGCCCGACGACGTGGGCGGAAGATATTCCGTCCTTACCGCCGTCGGTCTTTTGCCCATTGCTGTTGCCGGCATAGACATCGACGCGCTGATGAAGGGCGCGCAGGACGCGCGCTCGAAGTATTCAGAGCCGGATATGGACAAGAACGACTGCTACAGATATGCCGCCGTCAGAAATCTCCTTTACAGGAGCGGAAAAAAGATTGAGCTTTGCGTCGCCTACGAGCCTTCGTTTACCATGATGTGCGAATGGTTCAAGCAGCTTTTCGGCGAAAGCGAGGGCAAGGACGGCTTAGGGCTTTATCCTTCATCCGCGATTTTTTCAACAGACCTCCACTCTCTCGGTCAGTACATCCAGCAGGGTGAGCGTCATCTTTTCGAAACTGTCGTCTTTTTCAGGGAGCCGAAGCAGGAGCTTATTATAAACGACGACCCCGAAAACGTAGACGGGCTTAACTTCCTTTCCGGCAAGCCTCTTTCGTATGTTAACAGAAAGGCGTTTGAGGGTACTCTCCTCGCGCATGCCGACGGCGGGGCGCCCGGCATCGTTATAGAGGTTGACAGGTCTGACGAATACAACACCGGCTGGCTTATATACTTCTTTGAGCTTGCCTGCGCGATTTCCGGCTATATCCTCGGCGTCAATCCGTTTGACCAGCCCGGTGTCGAGAGCTATAAAAAGAACATGTTCGCGCTTCTGGGCAAGCCCGGTTACGAGCGTGAAAAAGCGGAGCTTTTACGCAGATTGTCGGAATAACATTTATGTCCGTTGAATAAAAGCACGTTACAATGAAAGGATATGATAAAAATGGTTTCTTTGATTATCGGTCACAAGGGTTCCGGTAAAACCAAGCGTCTTGTTGACATGGTAAACTCCGCAGTCCAAAGCTCCGACGGAAATGTCGTTTGCGTCGAGAAGGAGCCGAAGCTGACATACGACGTTAATTACAGGGTACGCCTTATCGACACCGACCTCTACGGAATTCAGGGCTATGACGCGTTTTACGGGTTTATCTGCGGAGTATGCGCCGGAGACCACGATATAACCGATATCTTCATTGACGCCACCCTTAAAATCGGAGGCAGGGATTACAACGAGCTGAGCGTATTTCTCGCGAACCTTAACGAGATGTGTAAAAACCAGCACAAGAAAATAACGCTCACGATTTCCGCCGATAAATGCGATTTACCCTCAGGTATATTTGACTTTTGTACCGTTTTATAAAAATTCATATTGACAAACAATAGCCGAAAAGCTATAATACTTCCTGCGTGGTTTTCCGCAGCCTTGCGCCGCGCCGGAATATTATGCTTTTGGGTTTTTCAAGAGAGTATAAATTATGATTTTAGAGCTTGAGCCTGTTTTTAACAACATCGGTTTTTCTCTTGATATCAGCTATGAGCTTGATTTATCCCGCGCCGAGCTTAACGCCGCGTATCCGTTTAAATCCCCCGTCCGTGTTTCCGGGCGCGCTGTAAACAACGCCGGCGTTGTGTCTGTCGAGGCTGCCGCTTCGTTCGACATGTCGCTTGAGTGCGACAGGTGCGCGGTGCCTATTACAAAGCATTCTGAAGTCCCCGTCCGTCATGTACTTGTAACCGAGCTTAACGACGACACAAACGACGAGCTGATTCTGCTCGAGGGCATGCGGCTGGATCTCGATAAGCTTGTAACGGACGACATTTTTCTTTCGCTCCCGTCCAAATTTCTTTGCAGCGACGACTGCAGGGGCGTTTGCCCTCAGTGCGGTCAGAACTTAAACGTAAGCCAATGCAGTTGCAGGAAGCCTGTTGACCCACGTCTCGAGGCATTAAAGCAGCTTTTGGATAATTGATGGTTGACAGCAATTTAAGGAGGTGCTCATATGGCAGTCCCGAAAAGGAGAGTATCAAAGGCAAGACGCGATAAAAGGCGTTCCAACGTATGGAAGCTTGACGTTCCGTCGCTTGAAAAGTGCTCGCAGTGCGGCACTTACAAAAGGTCGCACAGAGTATGTCCCGAATGCGGCTATTACAACGGTCGTCTGGTGGTTAAAAAGGACGCATAACCGTGCGTTCCGATAACATGTCGCTTCAGACAGAGGAGGATTTTTTATGTCTTCCTCTGTCTTGTGCTGTTTATGGCAGAGTTTCGCAACCTTACGTCTGAAAGGAGCAAGCATTAATGCCCGTCAGAATTTCAGGAGTAGCCGGAAAATCGCCCTGCGCCGGAAAAGGCGTCGGGGCGGGCGACACGCTTGTTTCTGTTAACGGCCACGAAATCGCCGACGTGCTCGACTACCGCTTTTACATAAGCGAGGAAAGACTTAACATCGAAATCATTACGCTAAGCGGCAGGCGCAGAAAAATCAGGATAAAAAAGAGCGAAAGCGAGGACCCCGGGCTGCTGTTTGAAACATACCTTATGGATAATCAGCGCAGGTGCAAAAACAGTTGCATTTTCTGCTTTATCGACCAGCTTCCGAAGGGGCTGAGGGAAAGCCTTTATTTCAAGGACGATGACTCGCGGCTGTCGTTTCTTTTCGGCAACTATATTACGCTCACAAACCTAACGCGCCGCGAGGCCGACAGGATTATTTCCATGCATATAAGCCCCGTAAACGTTTCCGTTCATACGATGGACCCGGAGCTGCGCGTGAAGATGATGGGAAACAGATTTGCCGGCGAATGCCTTTCATACCTTAAGGAATTCGCCGACAGCGGAATAAAGCTTAACACACAGCTTGTGCTTTGCCCCGGCATAAATGACGGCGCAGCGCTTGAATACAGCCTTTCGGAGCTTTTTTTGCTTTACCCGTCCGTGCAGAGCATCGCGGCGGTACCCGTCGGTCTTACAAAGCACCGCGAGGGGCTTTATAAGCTACACGGCTACACGCCGGAACAGGCGGCGCGCGTTATAGATACCATAGACGCCTTCAACAAGAAAAACGCCGCGTCCGGCTATCCCCGGATAGCCTTCGCGGCAGATGAATTTTACATTAAGGCCGGCAGGGAAATGCCCGGAATGGATTATTACGGTGATTTTCCCCAGCTTGAAAACGGCGTCGGCATGTGGACGCTTTTTAGGGAAGATTTCCTCGGAGAATTAAACGATCTGCCCGCCGGAGCCTCGGCAGAAGGCAGGAAAATTACGCTCGCCACGGGCGAGGCAGCCTATCCGCTTATGCTTGAGCTTTCGAAAAAAGCCGTGTCTGCGGTACGCAACCTTGACATAGACGTTGTAAAAATCGAAAACACTTTTTTCGGCGACAGCATTACCGTTTCCGGTCTTATTACTGGCGGAGATTTTCTAAACCAGCTTTCGGGGCGTTTTCTTGGCGACGAGCTGCTTATTCCGCTTTCGTCGCTCCGCCGTGAAGGCGATATGTTCCTCGACGATATGACCGTATCGGAGCTTTGTGAAAAGCTCGGCGTCCCGGTACGCTCAGTTTCAAACAGCGGGCAGGATCTGCTGCTTGCCATGCTCGGCGAATAGAACAGCGTTATCTATTTTTCCTCGGCGTACACACGGCACGCGCATTCAAACAGGATAATTCCCAGCCCGATTATTCCAATCGACGGGTTGACGCATTTGAAAAGCTGTTCCGATATATCCATCGCGCTATAGTAGTTCATCATATATCCCGCTGCTATGCGGAACGCCCATGAGGCGGTTACAAGCGCCAGAAGATATACTGAGCCGTATTTCAGGATGAACTTCGAATACTTGCTCATTGTGCCGAACGTTTCGGCAATCATTTTGTATGTACGCATTAAAATCAACTCCTGCAATATTTTACATCGTCCGCGAAGTTTTTTCAATGAATAAATAATGGGAGTGACTCGTCAAATGGATGTCGGCATATCCACCGCCTGCTTCTATCCGCTTGAAACGGAAAAATCGCTCGCAAAGCTTTGCAAGGCCGGAGTTAAAACCGTCGAAATCTTTTTTAACTCTATTTCGGAGCTCAAATCCCCGATTATTGATGAAATAAGGTCGATAGCGGATTGTTACGGCATCACTGTAAATTCCGTCCACCCGTTTTTGTCTTACGGCGAAAGCTATCTTGTTTTCAGCGAGTATTACAGGCGCTTTCTTGATTCGGTCGAGGATTATAAGCGTTTTTTTGAAGTAGCGAAGCTTCTCGGCAGCGGCATATGCGTAATTCACGGCGAAAGAACGCCCTGCAGAATCGAAGAAGACGAGTATTTCGAGCGCTTTTCCGTTTTGTCCGATGAGGCAAAGAGGTTCGGTGTGACTATTACGCAGGAAAACGTCGTCAATTTCCGTTCGTCGTCCATAGACTTTCTTATGAGAATGCGTGAAAAGCTCGGCGAAAAATTCAAGCTTACCTTTGACATCAAGCAGGCTAAAAGGTCAGGCGTTGACCCTCTGCTATTCGCGCGTCGGTTCGGAAACGATATCGTAAACATTCACATTAGCGACCACACGGAAAAAAGCGACTGCATCCCCCCTCTTGACGGCGGCTTTGACTTTTCGGAGCTTTTCTCTGTTATGCGCGGATTCGGTTATGACGGAAATTACATCATAGAGCTTTACCGCTGCGGATTTAACTGTGAATACGAATTGATGGAATCATACAAAAAAGTTGTTGATTTACTGAATGCTTCTTGCAAATTTTAGAAAGTATGTTATAATTATACCATAATAAAAAAGGGGTGACTGTCTTGAGGTGTCCGTTTTGCGGCTATGAAGAAAGCAAGGTTATCGACTCCAGACCGACAGACGAGGGCGAACGCATCAGAAGGCGCAGGGAGTGTATAAGCTGCGGCAAAAGGTTCACAACCTACGAGGTCATTGAAAGCGTTCCCATTATAGTAGTTAAAAAGGACAAGTCAAGGGAGGTTTTCGACCGTGCAAAGCTTTTCAGCGGACTTCTTCGCGCGTGCGAAAAACGCCCTGTTTCACTCGAAACGATTGAAAAAACGGTGGCTGAAATCGAAACTGTGCTTCAGAATTCGCTCGACAGAGAAGTCACGTCCGAGCGCATCGGTCAGCTTGCCATGGACAAGCTCAAGGATATCGACGAGGTGGCATACGTCCGCTTCGCGTCGGTTTACCGCCAGTTCAAGGACATAAACACGTTTATGGACGAGCTTGCAAAGCTGCTGAGCGAGAAGAATTAACAGATATATAAATACATTCGCGCGGGCGGCCGAAAGGCAGCCCGCGCGATTTATTATCTGTATTTGTAAGAATCAGTCCGTACTCGGGAGAAGGACTCCGTAACCGTTGTCGTTTCTTTTATAGACCACGTTTATCTGGTTTGTATCGGCATTTTCGAACATATAGAACTTGTGCCCGAGCAGATTCATCTGAAGAATTGCCTCCTCAACGCTCTGAGGCTTGACGGAGACCGTCTTCGAACGGACAACATTGAAGTCAATTTCCTCCTCGACATGGGGAGTATCTTCGGCTACCAGGGTTTCAATGCTGCCGCTGCGCAGCTTTTTCTCAATGCGCGTCTTGTTTTTGCGAATCTGACGGATAAGAGAGTCGACGCATTTGTCGAGCGCCTCGTTCATATTAGGTGCGCTCTCCTCGGCGCGGAATATCATGCCGTTACGAACGACGGTAATCTCAACAATCTGGGAGGTTTTTTCAACGGTGGCGGTGACCTTCGCCTCGGCGTCGGCGCCGAAAAAGCGGTCGATTTTTGCAAGCTTCTTTTCGGCATGACTCTTAAACGACTCTCTGGGAGTGCATTTTCTGCCTATTATTGTGGTTTTCATTTCGTCATCCCCTTAATACTTTTTTCCCCTTCAGGGACATGTAAATTGTATCACATATTGTACAAAAAGTAAAGGCATGACGACCGTTATTTTAAATATATTTCACAATCCATTAACATTTTCATATAACGGCTTCGACGTGGCGCGTAACATGACAGCCCACATTGACGGAAACGGGCAGTCCTGCTATGTGCGTAGGCGCAGCCTCAATGGCGACGGACAAAACCGTGGTTCTGCCGCCGAAGCCCTGCGGCCCGATGTCAAGCGAGTTGATGCGCGTTAAAAGCTCATCCTCAAGCGCGGCATAAAAGCTGTCGGGATTTTGTACGCTGACGGGGCGGCAGAGCGCCTTTTTCGCAAGAAACGCACAGTATTCAAAATCTCCGCCGATGCCGACGCCTATAACCATCGGCGGGCAGGCGTTGCTTCCCGCAGCCCTGACGGTTGATATGATAAAGTCTTTTATATCCTCTGTTTCGGCGGACGGATTAAACATTTTCAGCGCGCTCATGTTTTCGCTTCCGAAGCCCTTCGGAGCCGCCGTAACGCGAACCCTGTCGCCGTCGACTATCCGCGTATGTATAATTGCCGGGGTGTTGTCGTTTGTGTTCCGACGCCTTAACGGGTCGCTGACAACAGAGCAGCGCAGATAGCCGCCTGTGTATGCCCTTGAAACTCCTTTGTTGACGGCATTTTCAAAGCAGCCGCCCTTAAAATGCACGTCCTGCCCTATTTCAAAGAACACAACAGCCATTCCCGTGTCCTGACATATCGGAATGTCGAGCCTTGACGCGGAGCCGAGGTTTGCGGCTATATCGCCCATAATGCTTTTGGGCAGCTCCTCTGTTTCATCGTTCGCCGCCCTGCGGATAAGGCAGGCAAGGTCGCCGGGAAGCTCCTTGTTTGCCTTTATAAAAAGCTCGCACACCGTATCTTCAATCAGACGTAAATCAATTTCTCTCATTCAAACTCCTTTTTCCGCGCTCAGAATTACCTGAAATATGTAAACTCTGTAAAAACCATGTTGCCGCCGTCTTCCGCTTTCTCGCGCACGAAGTTATACGTCTGCGTGTCGTCCGCCGCGCCGTCGCCGTCCTTGTCCCTGACAACCGTTACGGAAAACACTTCCCTGTCCTCTGTCTGTTCCAGCACCGTATATTTTTCACTCAGAATGTCAAAGCCCGTGCTCATGTTTATATCAAGCACATAAAGCGAACCGTCGTCAAACTCCATGTAGCGTTCGACGTTAAGAAGCTTGATGGCAATTTCCTCCGAAAAATAGCGGAGCAGGTAGTCCTTAAGCTTTTCAAACGTGTTCAGTCTCTTGTCGACAACCCTGTAATACACAAGACCCTCCTCGTACTCTATGCTGTCGTCGCGGTCGATTTCGGGTACCGACGATATGAACAGTGAGAAAGCGTCGAGCGCTTCGCTTATTATTTTCTTTGCGTATTCGTCGGATTCTTTTCCGCCGTCGTCCGTATCGGAGCTCCCTGCAATATCGTTGCCGTCGTCTATTGTGAATATTTCCGCCGTGCTCCATTCGATGCGGGACTCCTCCGTCGGCGAACCGTTATCGGCGCACGAGGTAAAAAGGAACGCGGCGAACGTAATAACTGTCACCGCGGCTGTAATGGTTATTAAATTTCTCAAAAAACCACCCTCTGTAATGCCATTGATTACTTAGCCCCGCGGCGCGAGTATCCGCCGCCGTGCTTCATTTCGGATGAACGTTTGAGATCTGTTATTTTTTCGTCGCTGACCTGCTTGAAGCGCGCCATCATATCCTCAAAAGACTGGTCTGCAGACGGCTGTGGCTTGCTCCCCTGCCACACGTTTGCGGGAGGACGGCGATTTGAGCCGGGCTTTTGCGGCGACCGCTGCCTGTCGGGCTGGCGGGGCTGCTTTTCACCCGCGTCTTCCTCAACCTTTTTTATGGAAAGGTTGATTCGCCCGTTTTCGCCAATGCTCAGCACCTTGACCTTAACCTGCTGGTTTAGCTCAAGGTATTCGCGTATGTTTTTAACGTATGCGGACGCTACCTCGGAAATGTGAACCATGCCTGTACTGCCGTTTTCGAGCTCGATAAAAGCGCCGAAATCCGTAAGACCCGTGACCTTGCCCTCCAGAATTGCTCCAACCTCTGCTTGCATATAACTGCGGTATCCTCCATAAGATTATATTTTGAAGCCGGAAACGTCACTGCGAAACAGCAAGGTCGTAATAGACACGCTCGTTTGGCTTAACGTAACCGAGATCCTCATCACGCGCTCTTTTTTCGACATATTTCATGATGTCTTTTTCGGCAAGCATACGCTGAAGCTCGTCGTTTTCATCCTGCTGAAGCTGACACTTGACCGATATCTCTTCTATGCTTGCCTCTTTCTCGGATATCTGCGTTTTCAGGTTGAAGAACGAAACAAAGAAATAGGCGACCACTGCCAGCATGGCAATAGCCAGAAGATAGCTGCCTTTATACTTGAAGCGGGACTTTTTCTTCGGCAATATAATCAACCCTGCCTATTCTTACCGAAAGCTATTATACGTCTTAGATTATATACCATTGCCCTGTTAAATTTCAAGTGGAATTTTGATTTTTTATGTACTTTTTTTAAAAATTTTTTTAACAGACGGGCGGCTTTGTCGACAATCCGGCGAATCAAGCGGGTAAGAAACAGTACCGGCTTAGATAAAAGCGTAAAAAGCCGCCTCGTGAAGCGCACCGTCGCCTTGCTGCACTTTATCGCCACAACGCCGAGCGAAAAATAATATACGAGCCAGCCGAGCAGCTCCGCGAAGAAGGCGTAACCACGCACCTTGCCGTTATTGACGGCGAGAAAAAACAAAAAGCTGAAAACGGCGCAAAGCGTTACATATACGACATCATACAGAAATATGAACCTTTTGCCCGACGAAAACGTAAGCCTTATCGTGCGGAATATATCATACATTATGCCGAGGATAAAGCCGAAGCCGAACGAAAGCAGAAAAACGCGCGTCTGGTCAGACAGCGATTGAAGATAAATCATCCGAAAATTCAAGTCCTTTTCACGGAATACCGCGTATCAGCGGAATATCTTGCCAAAAAAGCCGGAGCTTTTCGGCTGTTCGTCCGCGTAGCTCAAAGACGAGATGTTTCCCTCAAGCTGAAGGTCGCCTGTTTCAACACTGAGCCTGTTAATATGCAGGTCGGCACCTCTCACCGTAAGCTCCCCGAGCTCTGTAAAGACAATGATAGTCCTGTCGTCAAAGCTGTCCACGTCGGATACTCCCGATATGCTTAAAGTGTGCCTGTCCTCAAGAATCAGGTTCTGCGGAACGGGTACCTTCTTCTTTTCCTCTGCCGCGTTCATTTGTTTTCCCCCTATCTGACTAATGTTTCCAAAAAGGATTTCTTTCTTTTTCTGCCTGGCGGCCTTTCGGAACGGCGGCAGACGAGAATGGTGTCGTCTCCGATAACGTCAACCTCATCCCAGCATATTCTTATATCATCGTCGCGTCCGAGCAGCCCGAAGCAGCGGTTTCTGCCGTGAATAATCAGGGCGACAACCTGACCTGTACATGTATCGACATCCACGTCGCAGACATTTCCGAGACGGCATCCGTCCGCCTTGTTAATGACTTCCTTGCACGTCAAATCCGTAACACAGCATTTCACGGTAAAACACCCCTTGGATATACATATGCCGCGCGACGTTCGCTTATTACCCGCTTTGTTTTTCGCACGGATGCAAAGCACGCCTTTTTATAAATATCTGTTGATTGTCTGTCCGCGATAAGTTAGAATGGTGCGGGGAGGGGAAAATTATGGGATTACTCGAACTAAACCGCGATATTATAAACGGCAGAGCGGGCGGCAGGACAATATGGCAGCCGCGCATCGAATGTTGGTTTGACGACCGCGAGTACAGACGCGAGCCTCTGCCGGGCAGGTACGCCGGCTGCAGCCGCAGGGAGCTTTACGAAAAGCTCGGCTGCTCCGACAGGCTTTATGTTTTCAACTCGTGCTTTAGCCGTCATTATGACGAGACGATAAAGCGAACGAGCGAGCGGCTCGACCCCTTTACAACAAAGACGACGCTTGAAACGCCCGCGGGCTCGGTCTTTAACATCAGCCGCGGAAACACGTCAAATCCCGGGCAGATGCCCGTCAAATGGTTTGTGGAGAACGAGGACGACCTCAAGGTCTTTACATACATAGAGGAGCATACCTATTACACCTATTCGCAGGAGCGTTACGACGAGCTTTACGCCGGATATTCCCATCTCGGCCTGCCCGCGGTTTTTTCTCCAAGAACAGGGCTTCAGAACATGCTGATTGAGCTTGGCGGCGTCGAAAACACCTATTATCTGCTCGCGGACTCGCCGGAGCTTGTCGAGTGTTATTTCGAGGCAAGTTCAAAAAGCAGCGAGCGTTATTTTGAGCTTGTGCGCAATTCGCCTTTCGAGTGGGTAAATTTCGGCGAAAACCTTCACTGCAAAATAACGCCGCCCGAATACTTCAAAAAATACGTGCTCCCCGAATTTGAAAAGCGCCGTTCGCTTCTGCCGGGAAAATTCCTTTACGCACACTTTGACGGCGACTTTTACGACTACATCCCGTACATGAAAAGCGGCTGCTTCCTTGACGGCTACGAGGCGCTGACACCCAAGCCGCAGGGCGACGTTACGCTTGAGCAGATGCTCGAGGCGTGCGGCAAAAGCTCCTTCCTTGTCGACGGCATTGCCGCCACGCTGTTTTCCGACACCTACCCCGCCGAGTGCCTTATAGAGCAGACTAAGCGCGTTCTGAATATGTTTGAGGGTAGGCTTATACTCGGAATATCAGATGAGCTGTGCTCCGACGGAAGCCTTGAACGCGTCGGGCTTGTGCGCGACATCGTGGAGGAATTCAACGCGAAGCATTGATTTTTATGTTGTTCCGCTTTTTGCGTCCGGTATTGCTTTTTCGCAGGGAACGGTCTTGACCGTTCCGTATGTGCCCTGCTTTTTGAAGCGGAACCACATGAGCCTGCGGAGCATCTTGCGCGGAACGCATAAATGCGTTCCCTATAAATGTCTTCTTAAATATTTCCGTTCGGTCATAGGGAACGGATTCATCCGTTCCGAAAAATCTGAATCATTCTATGAATCCGCGGAACGGTCAAGACCGTTCCCTACTAATCTGTAACACCTTAATCCTGACTCATATATATCTGTAATTTGTAACACTGATGTAGGGGACGCCGCCCACGGCATCCCTTTATTAAGCGCTATAAAGTGACAACAAACGGGGCGTCGAGGGCGTCGACTCCTACAATTCCGGGCGTAAACGTTTTCCGATAATAGCGTTAGGCACGGTATCCCCGGCGACCGGTTTACCCACCAAAACAAAACGTCCCGTTCACCTGCTTATCGGGTGAACGGGATTGTTTGTTATCTTTAAAACTACTTAATCAACGCCAGCGTGACGGCTGAAATGAGTAACTGAATCAACTGGAAGCGGACTATCGTCTGGGTATTCGACCAGCCCTTGTTCTTTCGCACATGGTCGTGCAGAGGCGTTCTGATATTCTTCAAAGCCTTGATTTTAAGGAAGCGAATCATTGACACCTTTGCAATACCAATTAGCCCGTCAAGAAGAATTATAAAGCACAGAGGAATACTCAGAAGAAGGTTGCCCGTTTCCGCAACGGATATGCCGATAAACAGGCCGATGGCCCTTGAGCCCGCGTCGCCCATTAACATCGAGCTTGGCTCCGAGTTGAACCAGAGGTAAGCAAGTATGGAAAACAGCATTACAACGATGATATCCGCGTATTCGCTTTCAAGGCTCATCGCGGCTCCCGCGAGCATAATGAAAACCAGGGAATTTACAGACAGCGAGCCAAAAAAGCCGTCAATGCCGTCGGTGCAGTTGGCGGCGTTTATCATAAGCCATAAAAACGCGGTCATTACGCAGGTAAAGACAACAGCCGGCATACGCAGCTCGTAAAAAATCAAGTCAATTGTCGTTTTTTCGGGGTTAAAGCTTACGAAAGAAGCCGAGGCAGCGGCGGCTATAATAAGGTCAATAGCGCCCTTTTTATATTCGCCCCACGGCTTTTTCGCGCTGTCGTCGAGGAAGCCGGACATCATGCCCGCGAAAACAAGAAGATAATAAATAAGATATTCCGCCCGAAGCCCGACAAAAAGCAGGCAGGAAATCATAAAAACGGCGACAATAATTATCCCCGCTCCCCGCGGCTTGCCCGCCGAAAGCTTGCCGTTAAACGCGAAATCGCGCCCGCCGTCTTGCGGAAGTCGGTTTCTTAAGGTTTTCAGCAAAAACAGACCGAGCGCGAACGTAAATAATATCATAAAAACAAAAAGGATTTTCTGCGGCAACGCACCGTTTAAATTTAGCAAATTTAACAAATGTAATCCCCCTTACCACCTGTTGTCAGAGTATTCGCAGAAGGCGAGCATATCCTTTATGCAAAGCTTTGTGCCGTCGTCGAGCACCGCCGTTCCGTTGAAGCTGCCGAAAACCTGATGGCACCTGTTGCCGATTATGCCGAGCATCCGCGACGAGGTGTAGTTGTCGAAGGAGGGCGTCATTGTCATTTCAAACCTTCCGTCGTCGGACGTGAACACCCACGGCTTTAACCGGTCCTTTTCGTCCTTTTTCAGGAACACCTTTCCTATCTTATGCCCCTTGCCGTTGTAAAAGAGCATGTTCTCAGTAGCCGCCGACATGTCGCCGAAGCCCCAGCCTATTTCAAAGCCGAAAACGCTGCCGTCCTCGAGCCTTGTTGAGCCGTTGCCCCAGTACCAGCTGCATTTATATGGCCATACTCCCCTGCCCCAGTCGAGAATGAGAAAATCGCTTTGCGGGTCGAACTCGATATGTTTTGTCCCCGCGCTGACATACCCCTCGGCAGGCATGGAGTTTATCTTCTGATTGAGATAAAAGTGTCCCTTTTCCTCAAACGGCACCGCCATTACAAGCGACTCAAGTCCTTCCGGTATGCGCGCCATGACGTCAACCTCGACAGGCTCGCCCTTTGAGCCGAAGCCCCTGAACTTTATGCAACGGGTATGCTTTTGTGTGCATATCTGGAGATTGAAATACTTTCCCCTGTTCCGAAGGACGTGCGGTCTTTCGGCGTTTTCGGAAAGACCTAATCCTCCCATTGTCAGGGGCGACAGGTTAAGCTTTTCTATTCGCTCACCCGTCAGCCTGTCAATGAGCGTAAAGCAGCCACCGCCGCCTATCGAAATATCGGCTACCGTCATCTGCATCGTATACCGGCGGTTTGAAAGCTGGTAAAAATCCCATTCCTTTATCCGCAGGGGATTTGCCTTAATGGCGCTTCTTCTGTAAACAAAAAGGTTTGTTTTGCAGTAACCGGGCTTTACAAGACTGCCGTTTTCGTCAAGCAGCTCTGTTTTTTCGGTTATCTGTACCTGCTTCATATTATATTCTCCTGTTTTGAACCGCAAAACCGTTGATTGTGCGGTGCTTTATATGGTGTTTTCGAATACTTCCGCCGCGATTCTCGTCGCCTCCGCGGCGTCCTTTGCGTAGTAGTCGGCGCCGACAAGGCGCGAATACTCCTCATTGAGAACGGCTCCGCCTACCATTATTTTGCTTTCGGCGCCGGCGTTTTTAAGCGCCTTTACCGTTTCCTCCATATATCTGACGGTTGTCGTCATCAGCGCGCTTAAGCCAACGAGCTTTATTTTTTGCCCGACGGCAGCCTGAACGATTTTTTCGGGGTCGACGTCCTTGCCGAGGTCGATTACTTCATAGCCGTAATTTTCCAATAGCATACGGACTATGTTTTTCCCTATATCGTGCACGTCGCCCTTGACCGTCGCTAAAAGGATTTTTCCCCTCGGCTTCGCAGCCGATTTTTCGCCGGCGGCGTAAAGCACGCCGAAGCCCGCCTTTGCCGTTTCTGCCGCCGCCATAAGCTGGGGCAGGAAAAACTGGCCGCTTTCATAACGCCTGCCCGTTTCGTCGAGGGCGGGAATAAAATACTCGTTTATAACCTCCATTACGCTTTTGCTTTTAAGCGCTTCGCTTACGGCGGGGACAATATTCCCCTTTCTCCCGTTTAAAATTATGTCGCGTATATCCTTGTTCTCAACTGTTATCTGCTCGACCTTTGCAGAGTATTGCGAATGCTCCTTTATAAATATCTCCGCGCCCTTGTCCTCGTTGTTCAGAACCTTATACGCCGCAACAACCTTCATGTAGCTTTCGGACAACGGGTTCAGTATAGGCATGTCAAGCCCCGCTCCGAACGCCGCCGCAAGGAACGTGCTGTTTACAAGCTCCCTGTCGGGAAGCCCGAACGACACGTTGCTTACCCCCAGTACCGTTTTAAGCCCCAGCCGCTCCTTTACAATGCGCACAGCGCGAATGGTTTCAAGCACCATTGCCTGATTTGTGGACGCCGTAAGCACGAGGCAGTCTATAATGACGTCGTTTTTCGGGATGCCCGTAAACATTGCGCGCTCGAGTATTCTTTCGGCGATTTTCAGCCTTTCCTCCGCAGTTTCGGGTATGCCGTTCTCGTCGAGAGTAAGAGCGACGACAGCCGCGCCGTATTTTTTCGCAATAGGCAGAATGGTCTCCATGCTCTCGGCTCCGCCGTTTACGGAGTTTATTATGGGCTTGCCGTTGTAGACACGGACAGCCGCCTCAATAGCGGCGGAGTCGGAGCTGTCGATTTGAAGCGGGAGAGCTGTTACCGCCTGAATCTCCTTTACAAGCTTGCTTAAAACCTTCGGCTCGTCAAGCTCGGGCAGCCCCGCGTTTACGTCGAGTATGTCAGCCCCGCAGTCCTCCTGCTTCAAGGCTTCGTCGATTATATAATCAATGTCGCCGTTTCGAAGCGCTTCCTTTAAGGCCTTTTTGCCCGTAGGGTTAATCCGCTCGCCGATAACCGCCGTCGAGCCGTCGAGCACAACCGACTTGCGCGCACTTGTAAAAGCCGTATATTTCGGGATTTCACGGCGGACGGGACTTCTGCCTGTTGTAAGCTCCTTTATCCGTCTGATGTACCCGGGATTTGTGCCGCAGCAGCCGCCCACTATCGACACGCCCATGTCAATCATCTTTTTGACGCTTTCGGCGTATTCCTGCGGCTTGATGCCGAACACTGTTTCGCCGTTTACGACAGACGGAAGACCGGCGTTTGCCTGCACTATGACAGGCACCGTAGAGTATTTAAGTATGGTTTTTACTACCGGCAGCAGGTCGGAGGGACCCAGCGAGCAGTTGACGCCGACAGCCGCCGCGCCTAAGGCGCAGAGAGTTATCGTCGCAGCCGCGGGGTCGGTGCCGAGAAACGTTCTGCCGTTTTCACCATATGTCATCGTTACGAAAACGGGCAGGCGGCAGCATTCCTTCGCGGCTATCATTGCCGCCTTTGTTTCGAGCAGGTCTGACATCGTTTCGATTAATATCAGATCGGCGCCAACCGCGGCGCCCGCGGATATCTGCTCTTTGAAGATCGAAACTGCATCCTCAAAGGAAAGCTCTCCCATAGGCTCCATAAGCTCGCCGGTAGGGCCGACGTCGAGTGCGACATATTTTGCCCCCGACTCCTTCGCGAGCCTTACGCCGGCCGTGACTACTTCGCGCACGTCCGCATTTCCCGAAAGCTTGCGGGCGTTTGCCCCAAACGTGTTTGTCGTAACTACATCCGCACCGGCTCTGACGTATTCCTCGTGAATCGAGCGGACGACATCGCCGTCGGTCAGGTTTAAAAGCTCGGGCAGCCCGCCCGCCTTTAAGCCTCTGCTTTGGAGCATTGTGCCCATGGCTCCGTCGAATATAATAAATCTTGAAAGCTCAAGCATTGTTATCACCCTTAATACTTATTGCGCCGTCATCTCAAGTATGCGTTTTGCAATATCCGGCTTGTTCATAGTGTATATGTGTACTCCGCAATCCTGATTATTAAGCAGGTCACTCACCTGCCCCGCCGCATATTCAATTCCCGCGCGCCGCAGGTCTTCCGGCTTGTCCTCGTATTTGTGAAGAAGCCGGACAATGGCGGAGGGCATTGACGCGCCGCACATGTAAATCATACGCTCTATCTGATTCTTCGCGAGCATTGGCATTATACCGGGAACTATAGGTTTGTTAATTCCCGCCTTGTGCGCCCTGTCGAGAAATCTGTAAAACAGCTCGTTGTCGAAAAAAAGCTGCGAAATGAAAAATCCGGCTCCCGCGTCCTGCTTTTCGCGCATATATCGGGCGTCGTCCTCAAGGCTGTCGCAGTCGACATGCCCTTCGGGATAGCACGCCGCGCCTATGCAGAAATCCTTGCCGCGCAGGTATGCTATCAGGTCCTTCGCGTATTTAAACCCCGCCGATTCACGTCCTGTGATTATGTCGCCGCGTAATGCAAGTATGTTTTCTATTTTTTTCTCGCGCAGACTCTCTATTATGCTTTCGATTTCGTCGGCGCGCGAGTGGACGCAAGTAAGGTGAGCCATCGCTTCAATGCCGCACTCGTTCTTGATAAACCCGGCAAGCTCGACTGTTTTGTTGCTGTTCCCCGTTCCGCCCGCCGAAAACGTAACGCTTATAAAGTCGGGCGAAAGCGCCTTTAAGCCGTCGAGAGTGCCGCGCAGGGCGTCTATGCTGAGCTCGCCCTTCGGCGGAAATATTTCAAAGGATATCGGGTTTTTCTTTTTGAAGTTTTCGGTTATTTTCAAAACGTTTCCTCCGCTGTGTTATACTATTTCAACATTTTATCACGTTTGTAAATGTTTTACAAGTAGGGGCTTCCCTGTGTGTGCGCCCGTTGTACCTATGTGTACCCCTGATGTCAACAGGATAAGAATAACCTGTGATTTTAATGTTAATCACCAACAAACATCAAAACAAATGAAAATACTGCGTAGGGAACGGTCTTGACCGTTCCGCGGTTTAAAAGCAGAGTTTTGATTTTTCGGAACGGATGAGTCCGTTCCCTGCTTTTCAAACGACAAATATCAAAAAACATTTGCAGGGAACGCATTTATGCGTTCCGCGCAAAATACACCGGATGCCCGTGCGGTTCCACCCCTTAAATAACACACATGAGGGTGCACCCCTGCTTATTACAGGACAAGACAACCTTGACAGCCGCAAAATTTGTCTTCATTTTGCCTTATTTTCTTTCTTCTTTCCCGGCACTACCGCGGCGCAGACGCAGGCAACCTCCTTAGCGCCGTTAAGAATAAGCATTTTCGCGCACTCGTTGAGCGTTTCGCCCGAGGTTTTTATGTCGTCGCACAAAAGAACCGTCTTTCCCCTGACCTTTTCCGGCTTTGTTACGTCGAACACGCCGAAAATGTTTCCGCTCCGCAGGTGAACGGGGAGGTCATGCTGGTTTTTTGTTTCGTACAGCTTTATAAGCAGTGAGCAGTCGCAGTCTATATTAAGCCGCTTCGCCGTTTCTGTACAAAGTAGCGTACTCTGGTTATAGCCTCTTTTTTTCTCCTTTTCACGGCTCATAGGAACGCTTGTGGCAATGTCGAAGGTCATGTGCGCGAGCGTGGTTTTTACCGCCTTCGACATCTCGATGCCAAGCCCCTCAGCCGTATCCCTTCTGCCGTTGAACTTGAACCTTATTATACAGCCGCGCACGGCTCCCGAATAATAAAAAGGTGCGGCCGCCGCGCTGAAAAAACGCCTGTGCCCTTTGCAGCCGCATCTGTCCTTTCCGCTGCCGCAGTTGAGGCAGACGGGCTTTGAAACACGCTCTGCGGACGAGGCGCATTTTTTGCACGCGCCGACATGAGGCGCGACGACCTCGCCGCAGAAATAGCATCTCCGCGGAAAAATCAGATATGAAAGCTGTTTTAAAAACTCACTCATATTCTTCCGTCAACAGATATTTCAGCGCGGAATATCTTGCGGCCTTTTTGTCGTTTTCGGTCATTGTCCGAATCTGCCCGCGGCTTCCGACGATTATCATAATTGATTTTGCCCTTGTAACGGCAGTGTAAAGAAGGTTTCTGTAAGAAAGGCGGGGCGTTATTCCCGCGGCGGGCATAACTACAGCCTCAAACTCGTTGCCCTGGCTTTTGTGAACGGTAATAGCGTAGGCAAGCTCAAGCTCGAGCGCGGCGTCGACGGGATATTCGGCGGCGCGGCCGTCGAACTCGACGATAATGACGCCGCCCGCCGCGTCGATTTTTTTAAGTATGCCTATGTCGCCGTTAAAAATGCCGGTGCCGTTTTCCCGCCCCTTTTCCCAATAAATGTCGTAATTGTTCTTTATCTGCATGACCTTGTCGCCCTCGCGGAAAAGTCTGCCCCTCAGAGTGATTTCCTTTTTGTTGCCGTCCTGAGGGTTAAGCCGCTCCTGCAAAAGGCGGTTTATGTTTACAGAGCCCGTTTCGCCCTTGCGTGACGGGCAAATCACCTGTATATCGTCAAGCGGTGAATAGCCGTATGCCTTCGGCAGGCGGCTTGCGCAAAGCTCCGTTACTGTTTCGGGAACGGAGTAAACGTCGCGCTCAATGAAGAAAAAATCCCTGTCCCTGCAGTCAAGCTGCGGCATTTCGCCCTTTACTATGCTGTGGGCGTTCGTGACTATAAGGCTTTCCATCGCCTGCCTGAAAACCTCCGTGAGCTGTACGACGGGCAGCAGCCCCGACTCTATCATATCGGATAGCACGTTGCCGGCTCCCACGGGCGGAAGCTGGTCGGAGTCGCCGACCATTACGAGGCGGCAGCCGATAGGCAGCGCCTTTAAAAGGCTTGAAAAGACATATATGTCGACCATCGAAAGCTCGTCCACAATCACGGCGTTCGCCTCGAGGGGGTTCCGCTCGTTCCGCTGAAATACGGGCCTGTCGCTGTCGTCCCACTCAACCTCGAGAAGCCTGTGGATTGTCTTTGCCTCCCTGCCCGTAACCTCGCTCATGCGCTTTGCCGCCCTGCCCGTCGGCGCGGCAAGCGAAATGTCAAGCCCCTGCTGCTCGAACAGGCTGATTATGCCCTTTAACGCCGTGGTTTTCCCCGTGCCCGGGCCGCCCGTAAGTATGAGCAGCCCCCTTTCGACGGCAGTTTTGACGGCAAACCGCTGCTTTTCCCCGTAGACTATGTTTTCACGTTTTTCGGCAAGCCTGATTTCCTCGTCCAAGGTGCTGCGCGTGGGCGGAGGGAAGCGAAGTATCATTTTTATGTGGTCGGCTGAGTCCTTTTCCGCGTTGAAAATATACGGCAGAAACAAAAACTCCCTGCCCTTAAGCTTTTTCGAAACAAGCTGTTTCCCTAAAAGCAGCTGCTCTAATGCCTCGTCGACGTCATCCCTGCCGGCTCCTATAAGCTCAAGGCACGGCGCGTATATCTTGTCGCGCGGGATGCAGGTATGCCCGTTTGAAAGGTTGTGTCTGATGACATGGACGGCCGCCGCCATGGTTCTGAAAATATCGTCTGGTCTGTCACTCATGGAGCAGGCTATTGCGTCAGCCCTTTCAAAGCCTATCCCCACATTTTCGCCGCAAAGTATGTACGGATTCTGTTTTATCGTCTCAACGGCTCTTACGCCGAAAAGTTTGAACGCCTTTAAGCACTCGGAGGCCGTCATGCCGAAACGCTCGAGCGATATCATAACCTCGCGCATGGCGAACTGCTCTTTAAAGCGCGCCGAAATCTCCTCCGCCTTCGCAATTGATATGCCCTTGATTTTCGCAAGGCGTTTCGGCTCGTTTTCAAGCACCTCAAACGATTCGTCGCCGAACTCCTCGACTATTTTAAGCGCCGTGGACGGACCTATACCCTTGATGACGCCGGAGGAGAGGTAACGAAGGAGGTCGCCTGCCGTTGACGGCAGCTTTCGCTCGCACAGCTCTGCGCGGAACTGACGCCCGAACGACCTGTGGAAATCCCATTTTCCCGTAAGGCGAAGCTCCTCGCCCTCGTTTATCTGCGGAAGAACGCCGACAACAGTAACAAGCTCACCGCCGCTGTTTAGTTCCAGCACGGTGAAGCCCGTATCCTCCTTGCGGAAGGTAACGCTTTCGACGCTACCCCGCAGTTCTTCTGTTTTTGTTTCGTTTTCCCGCATTTTATACCCGCTGTATTATTTTTTAAGTATCTTTTCCGTTAGTGTCCGAAGTTCGTCGGGGCTGCATACATGTACGTTTTTCGTAATAAGGCAGAATTCGTCGCAGCGGCGCCTTTCCTCGCGCGTCATGCCGCAGTCGAGCACGACAACGCTGCCTTTTAACTGCTCGCCGAGCAGCTCAAGGCGCATGTATTCCGAGCAGAGCCTGTCGGCGACGTCGGACGAGCTGCCGTCGGCAGATATAAGCACAATATACCTGCCGCTCTTTTTGGGACGCAGTATTCTGAGGATAATGTAATAAGCCAGCGCGACAAGGCCGAGAAATACAAGCAGCAGACATAACAGGCTAACTATTTCCTTCGCCATATTTATCACCCGGTAACATCATATGGCTTACGGGCTTGTCGGGTTCAAAGTTACCTGACTTTTCCGCCTATCGCCTTTTCAAAAAGCGGCAAAAGCCCGTAATTGTCGGGCGTGTGCGGCGGGAGCTGATAAAGGCAGTGCCCGGGGAACTCGTTGCCCTCGACAAGGACGGGGCCGTTTGGCGTTACGGCAATGTCCCAGCCGACATACCCGACCTGCGGCAGCACCGCCGCCGCTTCGCACGCCATTTTTTTGCACTCGTCCCACATGGGTATCAGAAAGCCCTTAAACACCGTTCCCGTTACGGGGTGCTTTTCATATACGTTGTTTTGCGAGTCAACGGCGTCGTAAAGCAGCCTGCCCGTTTCGATAGAGACCCTTGTCATCACTCCGCCGTTTAAGAAGTTATCGACCCTGCCGCCGTTGCCGATGCGGCAAAGAGCAACGACGACGCTGACAGAGCCGCCGTTGTTTATCGTAACTATTCTCAAAGTGTTGATACTGTCGGGATAAAGCAGGTTCATTGTCGGGTGCTGGATTATTTTTTCCTCGACTATGCCCGCGGAAATGTCCTGAAGATATTTATAAAGGCATAAAGCGCTGTCAAAGCTGTCGGGCTTTATCATCTCCACGCCCTTGCCGCACATTCCGTCGCGCGGCTTCGCGACAATCTCATCCTTGCCGTCGCAAAAACCGGCAAGCTTTTCCGCCTCGGCAGCTTCGTCATATCCCGCATCGGAGGGGTATTTTATTTTCAGCCACTCCCTGTGAAGAAACGCGGAAAAAACCTCGTTGAACTCGTCTTTATTGACGAAAATGTGGCGGCTGCCCTTGTCGTTGAAGCGTTTTACAAGCTTGTCGTTAATCCCCCTTGTGACAAAGGTTTTCCGCTGGCGTTCGTTTGCCCTCTCCATGGCGAAAAGCTCGTAATCGGTGTAGCCCGCCTGATAGCGCAGACCGCACCAGCACATATCAAGCAAAACAGCCGCCTTGTTTTTTCCGCTTCTTTCGGAAACCTTCGCGGCAAGCTGTGTCATTGATGAAATATTCATTTTTTTGAGCCGTGAAACGATATATTTTGCTTTGCCCATATTTATTTCCCTTTTTTTAAATGCGAGCAGACCTGTAAGCCGGGTTCTGTCGTTTAAGGCAATCATCTTTCTACGCGCGGCGTTGCCGTCGCGCTTTAGCCATCCTTTGCGGAATTCGCCGAGCAGGCGCAAAGGCTTTCGCCTTTTCCGCGGTCGATGTTGCTCCGGATAGGGTTTGCAGGGCCGCGCGGTCTCCCGCGCGCCGGTGAGCTCTTACCTCGCCTTTCCACCCTTGCCCGCAAAGCGGGCGGTATATCTCTGTTGCACTTTCCCTAAGGTCNNGGAGCCCGGACTTTCCTCATGCATGCTGCCATGCCTGCGACTGCCCAGTCTGCTCGCTAAACTATTTTAATGCATTTTGTATCGTATGTCAAACATTCGATAAAAAATTCAGAGAAAATCAGAAAATTACCTTAATTGGTATTGTTTATTTTGACCGGATGGTTTATTATTATTTATATATGTCAATGTCGGCGGTGTGAAAATGGAAATTCGCATATTCCAAAAGGGCTTTAATTTTTCTCAGGACGGTCCTGGCAACAGGCTTGTTTACCATTTGCAGGGCTGCAATATGCGCTGCCCGTGGTGCTCAAATCCCGAGGGCATGGACTTAAACGGGTGTACTGTAACAGTCAACGGCAGGGAAAAATGCTCTTTTGAAGCCGTCGATACAGCCGGAATACTCGACGAGGTCAGGCGCTCGCGGATGATGTTCTTCGACGGCGGCGGCGTTACGTTCACCGGCGGCGAGGCGACGGTGCAGTTCGAGCCTTTGCGGCTGCTTCTTACCGAGTTAAAGGCTATGGGCATAAACACCGCTCTTGAAACAAACGGAGCCTGTGAAAGGCTGCCCGAGCTTTTTCCTCTGATTGATTTTCTGATGATTGATTTTAAGCACCATAACAGCCAAAGGCACAAAGAGGTTATAGGCTGCGGCAACGAAACCGTNNTTAAAAAACATTATGTCGGCAGCAGAGAATCACCCGCACCTTCTTGTGCGGATACCGCTTATAGGCGGGTTTAATTCTTCCGCCGACGACGCCGCGGGCTTTGCGCGTGTTCTCGCCCCTCTCGCCGGAGCAACCGTATGCGTGGAGGTTTTACGATATCACGAATACGGCAAGGATAAATGGGAGCGCTGCGGCAAGGAATNNCAAGGTTAAAAACGCCGCTGTCAGCGACGAACAGTTTAAAGCTTTTTGTAAAATATTAGCCGACAACGGTATAAAAATAATCAGAACATAAGTTACAGGGAGGAAGATATATGTACACACCGAAAAAGGTTACGGAAATGGCAAGGGCGCTTTTCAAAGAGGAGCGCGCGCTGAAAAGGCTTGACGGCTGGTTCCTTGCAAGGGAATCGGCGCGCAGAGCCGACGAAAGCGGCGCTTCGGGCCTTCAGAAGGAGATGCGTGCGGCGCTTGAGCTTGACAGGATTATAGACGAGCTGCCGCTGTCAATAAGCGAAAACGCCGTGTTCGCCGGCACTCAGCGCGACGCCTTCGCGCGTACCTACGCGCTTATTAACCCCGCCTTCAAAGTCGAGACCTTCAGCGGCTACTGCGACCCTACGGCCGTTTTTGACGACATCGTAATAAACGACGAGTTCACGCAGGGAAGAGTCGACAGCCTCAGGGAATACACAAAAAAGGGCGATTATGTTTCGTCGCTTTCAAAGGTGTATGCCGAAAACGAGGATTACACTGCTGAGGTCGCGTTTTTCTTCGAGCAGGTTACGGGGCATCTTATTCCCGATTTTCGTCCCGCTCTGAAATACGGCGTGCTGAAAATAATCGGCGACGTCGAAGCCCGCGCCGAAAAAGAGACAAACCCCGAAAAGAAAACTACATTCGAAGCTATTGCAATTTCGCTTAAGTCCGCTGTTAAGCTTGCAAACCGCTACGCCGATATAGCAAAGGAGCAGCAGAAAACGGCGACGGGCGAACGCCTTGATCACCTTAAAATGCTTGAAAAAACGCTCCGCAAGGTGCCGGCATACGGCGCTTCCTGCCTTTTCGAGGCGATGCAGTCATACATGCTGCTCTGGCAGGTGATGTGCCTTGAGCAGGCGCCGAACCCGTTTGCCTTCTCAGTCGGCAACGCCGACAGAATATTCGAGCCTTACCGCGCCATGACAAACGCCTCCCGCGAGGAGACGGCCGCGCTTTTCAAGCATTTTCTCACCTTCTACAACGTCGGCGACAGAAGCTGGGCAATTTCGCAGAACATACTTTTAGGCGGCAAGTCGAGCAAGGGCAACGACCTCACCTCTCCCACCACATACGCCATACTTGACGCGTATTACGACATGAACCTGCCGCAGCCTATTTTGTCGGTCAAGCTGCATAAAAACACTCCGACGGAGCTTTACCGCGAGCTGGGACGTTTTTTCTTCACGCCCGGCTGCCTTACGCCGTCGCTTTTCAACGACGATTCCGTGTTTGTCACGCTTGAAAGGAACGGCGTCGAAAATGCAGACCTTCAGGACTATTCTGTCGCGGGATGCCAGGAGCCGCTTATCATGGGCAAGGACAACGCCAACACGACAAACAGCTGGTTCAATCTTCCCAAAATACTTGAGCTTACCCTAAACGGCGGAAAATCGCTCATAACGGGCAAAGAAATCGGCACCGCAAGCGAGCAGCAGGACGCCTTAACGCTGCTTAAAAACATCCGCTCCGAGTTTTACAAAAACGTAGAGCATTACGCCGACCTTATGACCGAAGCCGCCAACGGCGCTTCAAGGGCACTTTCAAATCTTCCCGTTCCGTTCCTTTCCGCCTTCCTCGGCGGAGCCGAAACAGGTATAGACGCGCGTGACACGAAGCGTCAGGGCACTAAATACAACGGCAGCGGCTGCCTTATTCACGGTCTTTCCGTCATCGCCGACTCCCTGACGGCTATTGACTGCCTTGTAAAGGAGCGTCCGCAGGACGCCGAAAAGCTTATTTCCGCCTTGAGGAACAATTTTGAAGGCTACGACGAGCTCCGCGACTACCTGCTTTCCTGCCCGAAGTTCGGAAACAACATCGAAAGCGTCGACAACGAGGCGGTAGACGTTGCTAACAGGGTTTCCGACATCGTCGCGTCGCATAAAAATTACCTCGGCAACCCCTTCCGCCCCGACTGGAGCAGCCCCTCCACCCACCTGCTTTACGGCTACTGGGTAGGCGCGACTCCCGACGGAAGAAAAGCGCGCGAGCAGATTAACTACGGCGTCGACCCGCTTTACGGCGAGGCCGGAAACGGTCTCGGGTTCCGCATACTGTCGGCCATGAAGCTGCCATACAGGAAGTTTAACGGCGGCTACGCGTCGCATTTCGGCATCGACCCCAAATTCTTCCGCGCCGACAATTACGAGGACAAGGGCGAGGAGTTTTATGAAAGAATCATAATGCCGCTGTTCTTTAATCCGCAGAACAACAATCTCGCCCCGTTCTACCTCTATGTAAACGTCACCACGCCCGAAACGCTGCGCAAGGTGCTTGCCGAGCCCAAAAAATACGCTCCGAGCGGCGTTTACATCATGAGAATACACGGCACGTTTGTCAATTTTCTTGACCTTTCGCCCGCCATTCAGCAGGATATCATCAAGCGTCTGGATTTGAATTCGACCAGCTTAAACTGACAGAGGCAAGACGTAAGGAAGTAAGAGGTAAGATATGAACGTAATCGGACTTGATATAGGCACGACAACCGTGTGCGCCGTCGTCGTCGACAGTGAAACGGGCAAAGTGCTGCGCTCCGTCACGGAGCCAAACGACACCTTTATAGAAAGCTCCGCTCCTTATGAGAGGATTCAAAGCCCCGCGCTCATTCTCGCAAAATGCAGCGACATTGTCGGGCGGTTATGCTCCGAGTTTTCCCCCGTCGCCTGCATCGGCGTCACGGGGCAGATGCACGGCATACTTTACTGCGACAAAAACGGCAGCGCCATAAGCCCTTTGTACATATGGCAGGACGAAAGCGGCAACGAGCGCTTCGACCGCTGCCACAGCTACGCGGCATATCTTACGGAGGAAACGGGCCATAAAATGGCGTCCGGCTTCGGCTGCACAACTTATTTTGTTCACGCAAACACAAACGCCGTTCCGAAAAACGCCGTTTGCTTCTGCACAATTCACGACTATGTCGCCATGAGGCTCACGGGCAGGGAGACGCCTCTTGTTCACGTTTCCGACGCGGCAAGCTTCGGTCTTTTTGACTTAAAGACGCTTCGCTTTGACTGGGCGGCGGTTCAGAAGGTCGGGCTTGACATTTCTCTTTTCCCCGAGATTACAAAGGAGTTTGAGCCTGTCGGCTATTATAAAGACAGCATTCCCGTATGCGTCGCCGTGGGCGACAATCAGGCAAGCTTTTTAGGCTCGGTGCGCGATACGGAACACAGCGTTCTCGTAAATCTCGGCACGGGCGGCCAGATTTCCTTCCTCACACGCTCCGTCGACGACGCCGGGCTTGAAATCCGCCCGTGCTACGGCGAGAATTATCTTTGCGTAGGCTCGTCGCTGTGCGGCGGCAGGGCGTTTGCCCTCATGGAGGAATTTCTCCGCAAAACAGCCGAATTCGTAACGGGCAAGCAGGTAAAAAGCGCGTATCCGGCAATTGACGAGTTTCTTGCGGACAATCCGGTGCTCCACGACCCTCTCAGGGTTTCCACACGCTTTGCCGGCACGCGTGAGCATCCGTCGGAGCGGGCGTCCGTTACAAATCTCGGCCTTGACAATTTTACGCCGCAGCACCTTATCCTCGGCGTGCTCGACGGCATTGCGGACGAGCTTTTGTCTATGTACATGTCGTCCGACCACGGCGGCAGGCACACGTCAATGATAGGCTCCGGCAACGGGCTGCGTAAAAATCCCGCGCTGCAGAGGCTGCTTTCGGAGCGTTTCGGAATGAAGCTTTTAATCCCCGTCCACCGCGAGGAAGCCGCGTTCGGCGCGGCTCTTACGGGCATGACCGCGGCGGGGCTTGCTGAAAACATCGAACAGGCGCAGAAGCTTATATCATACGAATAAAAAAGGACTGAATTGTTTTGAATAAATACCATCTGAATACAAACTGCCTTCACGCCGGCTATTCGCCGAAAAACGGCGAGCCGAGGGTTTTGCCCATTACCCAGAGCACGACGTTCAGATACGAGTCATCGGAGCAGATGGCAAAGCTTTTTGACCTTGAGGAGGACGGCTACTTTTACACAAGGCTTCAAAACCCGACAAACGACGCCGTCGCCGCAAGAATCGCCGCGCTTGAGGGCGGCGTGGGAGCTGTTCTCACCTCGTCAGGTCAGGCATCAAGCTTTTATTCGGTTTTCAATATCGCTTCGGCGGGCGACCATATTATAGCGTCGTCCGCTTTATACGGCGGCACATACAACCTGTTTTCCGTCACCATGAAAAAGCTCGGCATAGACTTTACTTTTGTTTCCCCCGACATCTCCGCCGACGAGCTTAATTCCGTGTTTAAAAGCAACACAAAAGCCGTGTTCGCCGAGTCGCTTTCAAATCCCACGCTTATAGTGCTCGACATTGAAAAGTTCGCCGCCTGCGCCCACGCGCACGGAGTTCCGCTCATTGTCGACAACACCTTCCCCACGCCCGTCAACTGCCGCCCGTTTGAGTTCGGCGCCGACATAGTCGTTCACTCCACAACAAAATACATGGACGGTCACGCGACGAGCGTCGGCGGCGCCGTCGTGGACAGCGGCAATTTTGACTGGACGCAAAACGACAAATTCCCGGGGCTTACCACGCCCGACGAGTCATATCACGGCATCACCTACACCGAGCGTTTCGGCAAGGGGGCATATGTAACAAAGCTTGTGGCTCAGCTTATGCGCGACCTCGGCTCCGTTCCGTCGCCGCACAACTCCTTCCTTCTGAATATCGGTCTTGAAACACTACCGCTTCGCGTCGAGCGTCACTGCGAAAACGCGCTTGCCGTCGCAAAGTGGCTTGAGGGTAACGACAAGGTTTCGTGGGTGAATTATCCGGGGCTTGAGAGCAGCAAATATTACGCGCTCCATAAAAAATACATGCCGAACGGCACAAGCGGAGTTATCTCCTTCGGCATAAAGGGCGGGCGCGCCGCCGCTACGGTGTTCATGGACAGCCTTGAGTTAGCGTCAATAGCAACTCACGTCGCCGACTGCCGCACATGCGTGCTTTATCCCGCGGGAACAACCCACCGCCAGCTCACAAGCGAACAGCTAACAGAGTGCGGAGTGCCTGACGATTTGCTTCGCCTGTCCGTCGGAATAGAGTATGCAGACGATATCATAAGCGACATAGAGCAGGCTCTGGCGAAAGTATAGCCTAACAAAAAGTATCCACCCGTTTTTTCGCTTTTTCGCGTCGAAACGGGTGGTTTTCTTTACTGTCAAACGTAGGGAACGCATTTATGCGTTCCGAAAATACCGAACGCGGCAATTAACCCGCGGAACGGTCAGGACCGTTCCCTACTCCATTATATCAACAAAATATTTACAAAACGATTACTGTAAAACCTTCAAAAGCCTCGGGTCGTCGAGGACGCCGCCCCCCTGCAAATTTAGGCAATTAGACAAGATTCAGACCATACAGGGTAATACGGCGGACATCATTACTTCGCGGCTTTCATCTTTCTGTTCATCAGTATAATCGGAATAAAAATCAAAACCGATACAATTCCGGCGGCAATGAATATCTCCGGCACGGGAGCGTCAACGGTTTCGCCGTACTCGTTTATGTATGTCGCGAACTCGTGGCTTGCGGCGAACGCCTTTATAACGCGCGTACCGATTGCCGGGCCTATTACCATCGGCAGCAGCACAAAAAATATCATGCGGATTCCCTGAAACTGACCGACCTTTTCAGGCGGCGTGAAGTCGCGTACCGTGGCGTTGAGAATTATCATCAGAAGCCCGTAGCCTATAAGCATTACGGCGGCAAGAATACCGAACACGCCTATAGTTCCGGCGCGCGATACGACAAAAAGGCCGGCTATGAAAATAAATATCGAGGGATATATAAATCTGCGTCTGCCGACCTTGTCGAGCAGCTTTCCGAGCAGCACAGTCACCGCCACAAAGCCGACGAGCGCGCAGACGGCGCCCGCGATAAACTTCGGAGTAAGGTTTGCCGTGACGGAGTTGAAATCAAACCTGAGATAGTGCTGAATATAGATAAACAGATACGGCAGAAACGTCTGTACGGCAATCGAAAAGATGCAGACCGCGGCAAGCGACAAGTATAACATAACGTTCTTCTTAACCACCGACGGACGGAAGCCGTAAACAATGTCGCTTAAATAATTGCTCTTTACCTTCTCTCCGCTTCGCGAATCCTTTATGGTGAATATGCCGAGCACGCCGCACAGCGTGACAAGCGCGCCGAGACCGACGAAGCACGCGGGATAGCCCGCGGCTGTAACACCTGCTCCGAATGCCACTGTAACGAATATCATCGAAAGAATCGGGAGTGTTGAGAGCGCGCCCTCCGCGACGCCCCTGTTTTCGGGCGAGGTGATGTCGGTAACCCACGCGTTGAACGCGGCGTCGTTGCTTGAGGAGCCCATAAAGGTCATAAGGCAGTCCATAACTATGACGATGCCGACAGTTGCCGTGACAACCTTTGCCGTATCGGAAATGTTGAAAAACGAGGCGACGTTTTCCCTTGAAATGAGCGCGAAAACGGCAACCGTAAGCCCCCAGATTATGTATCCGCCCGAAATGAAAACCTTTCGGCGGTTAAGCTTGTCGCTTAAGGTGCCCATAAGGAATGTGGTAACGACCGCCGTCACGGCGCTTGCCGCAACCATCATTGATATGTCGTCGGTGTCGCCGCCGATGAAGTTAAACAGAAAAGTGTTGAAGTAGATGTTTTCGACAGACCAGGCAACCTGCCCCATGAAGCCGAAAAGTATGAGGTTGAACCAGACGCGGCGCGACAGCTTGTTTTCGTTCATTTAAATCCCCCGATTTTTTGTTGTGTAAAACGGATTTCGCGCACGGGCGGCTCACTCACCCGTTTTGATTATTCTATCATTACTCAAATGCATTGTCAATTTTCCAATAAAATCAATTTGCATTGACTTTATCGTGATATAATGTTATAAATACAGATGTAATAATTTGCCTTGAATACTTGATTTATAAAGGGGAAAACAGTGTGGACAAAGAAAAAATACTGATGAAAATACAGGACAGCGGCATTGTAGCCGTAGTAAGAGCCGAAAACGCCGAAAAGGCAATGAGGATTACCGAAGCCTGCATGGAGGGCGGAGTTGCCGCCATTGAGCTTACCTTTACCGTGCCTCACGCCGACAAGGTAATTGAGTCGTTAGCCGCAAAATACACGCCGGAGGAGATAATTCTCGGCGCGGGAACGGTAATGGACGCGGCGACGGCGCGTATAGCAATGCTTTCCGGCGCACAATATATAGTAAGCCCGTATTTTGACGCCGAAACCGTAAAAATATGCAACCGTTACAGGGTTGCCGTCATGCCCGGCGTTATGACAGTCACCGAAGCCGTGGCAGCGATGGACGCCGGAGCGGATATTCTTAAAATTTTCCCCGGTGACCTGTTCGGCCCGAAAATTATAAAGTCTGTTCTGGGGCCGATTCCGTACGCGAAGATGATGCCGACGGGCGGCGTGGACGTCGACAACGTCGGCGAGTGGATTCGCGCCGGTGCTGTAGCCGTCGGAGCCGGCAGCTCGCTGACGGCAGGGGCGAAAAACGGCGACTATAAAAAAATCACCGAAACAGCGAAAAGGTTTGTTGAAAACATCAGAGCGGCAAGAGACAGCCGCGTAATTGATTGATAAGGAAACGGTACTGTATCAATGCACTGTACGGGACGTCAAAAGCGTTCCGATATTCAGTCAACGGTCTTGGTTTTTTCGTATGATGCCGAAGAACTGCCGAAAGATTCTTCGCTTTGCTCAGAATGACAGTGGCTTCGCTCAGAATGACATGGGTTCGCTCAGAATGACAGTGGCTTTGCTCAGAATGACAGTGGCTTTGCTCAGAATGACATGGCTTTCTTCCTTTTTGTCATCCTGAGGCGCAGCGCGCCGGAGGATCTTAACGCAGCCGGAGTAGCTTTAGCCATATTTTTCGACATCTCATAATACTGTTATGACCGTTTTGTATATAATCTGATACAGCCTTGGGAGAAATTATGTTTGTAGACATAGCGCACATAAAAATAAAGGCGGGCGACGGCGGCGACGGAGCCGTCGCTTTCCACCGCGAAAAATACGTCGCGTCCGGCGGTCCCGACGGCGGCGACGGCGGCAGGGGCGGCAATATAATCTTCCAGGTGGACGACAATCTGTCAACGCTTGCCGACTTCCGCTATAAAACAAAGTACAGGGCGGAAAACGGCAAAAACGGCGGAACAGGCCACAAAAGCGGCAGGCAGGGCGAGGATCTCGTCATACGCGTGCCGCGCGGCACCGTTATCCGCGAAAAAGAGAGCGGAGCCGTCATAGCGGACATGTCGACTGACGAGCCTTTTATCGCCGCCAAGGGCGGCAGGGGCGGCTGGGGCAACAAGCACTTTGCCAACCCCACACGCCAGGCTCCGCGTTTCGCGAAAAGCGGCGCGCCCGGCGAGGAATGGGATATAACTCTTGAGCTGAAGCTCTTAGCCGACGTCGGTCTTCTGGGCTTCCCGAATGTAGGCAAGTCTACGTTTATATCCGTCGTCAGCGAGGCAAAGCCGATTATTGCCGATTATCACTTCACAACCATTGTCCCCGTTCTCGGGGTTGTCTACATGGGCGAGGGCAGGTCCTTTGTCATGGCCGATATTCCCGGACTTATCGAGGGCGCGGGAGAGGGCGTGGGACTCGGCCACGAATTCCTGCGCCATGTCGAGCGTTGCCGTATGCTCGTCCATATCCTCGACGCCGGCGGCAGCGAGGGCAGGAACCCCGCGGAAGACTTCGAGGCAATAAACCGCGAGCTTAAAATATTCAATCCCGAGCTTGCCGAAAAGCCGCAGATAGTCGTCGCGAACAAAACGGACCTTGCAACCGACGAGCAGCTCTCAATGCTTCGCGATTACATCGAGGGCAAGGGCTATGAGTTTTACACCATGTGCGCCCCTATTTCCGAAGGCACACGCGAGGTCGTAAACGCCATAGCGCGAAAGCTCGACACCCTTCCCCCCGTAAAGCGTTACGAGGAAGAAGTGCTCCCCCGCGAGTTTTTTGAAAACAAAAAGGACAGCGGCTTTAAAATATCGGCCTGCGGCGACATATATTATGTCGAGGCGTCGTGGCTTCTGAAAATACTTCAGCGCACCAATCTTGACGATTACGAATCGCTCCAGTATTTTCAAAGGGTGCTTCAGTCAAGCGGCATCATAGACGCTCTGAGGGAGAACGGAATAAAAGAAGGGGATACGGTTTCTATTTATGACTTCGAATTTGAATTTGTCAACTGACGCAAAGCGCTGCGACCCCGCTCTGTTAAGCCCGCTGGCACTCGCGTTTGTCGGCGACACCGTTTTTGACCTGCTTGTGCGCGAAATGCTTGTAACCGAGGCAAACCGCCCCGTCGGAAAGTTGCACGCCCTTTCCGCACAGCGTGTCTGCGCAGGTGCGCAGGCAGACGGCATACGCGTTCTTCTTGAAAGCGGAGCTTTGACGGACGAGGAGGTCGCCGTTTTTAAAAGAGGCAGAAACGCGCACACGTCGCGCACTCCTAAAAACGCCACGGAGGCAAGCTATCATCTTGCCACGGCATGCGAGGCTCTTTTCGGATATCTTTATTTAAAGGGCGACACAGGGCGCGTACGCGAGCTGTTTTCACTGATTTGCGAATGCTTTGACAAAAGGACTGAATGAGATGAGCAAAAAGCTGAAAATCAGAAAGCCCACTCTGCGCGAGGTAAGAGACTTTTTGATAGACAACGTTATCTGGATTGCCGGCGGAGCTATTTACGCCGCTGCCATCAATATGTTTGCCGTTCCCAATCAGATTGCCCTGAGCGGCATTTCGGGCGTGGCGATAGTCGTAAACTTTCTGACCGGCTTCCCGATAGGCGCCACAAACTTTCTCATCAACCTTCCGCTTCTCATACTCGCCTGGCTTTTCGTCGGTCACAGGTTCGTTATCAAAACGCTTTGGGTAGTTTCAATAATGTCCGTAGAGCTTGACTATCTTGCAAAATTCATGCCCGCGTACGAGGGCGACAGGCTTCTTGCCGCCATATTCTGCGGCATGATTTCCGGCTTCGGGCTTGTGCTGATACTAATGCGCGGTGCCACCTCGGGGGGAACAGATATCATAGGCAAGCTCGTCCGTGTCAGGTGGCCTCACATATCGATGGGCAAGGTAATTTTCGCTGCCGACGCCTTTGTGGTTGCACTTTCGGCATGGGTATTCGGCAGCTACGAAAGCGCCATGTACGCTGCCGTGGTCATCTTCATCAGCACGAGCGTTATAGATTATGTGCTTTACGGCATGGACAACGGCAAGCTTCTGATGATAGTTACAGAAAAGGCAAACGAGATTTCACGCGCTGTCATACAGGATGTCGCGAGAGGCGTCAGCATTATTCCGATTACGGGCGGCTACACCGGTCAGAACAAAAACATGCTGCTCGTCGCGGTGCGCAGAAACGAGGTTGCAAAGGTAAATAAGGTTGTAAGAAGAATTGACGACAACGCCTTTACCATCATTTCCGAGGTCGGCGAAATACTCGGCGAAGGCTTTAAGACAAGAGACCATTATTAGGCTGCAAAAAACAGTTGCGATTTTATGACGTATGATATATAATTTTTATGTAAATCTTTAAAAAAGGTGATACGATGTCAGGACACAGCAAGTGGAGTACAATCAAACGCAAAAAGGAAAAGACCGACAGCGCGCGCGCGAAGATTTTCACGAAGGTCGGCAGGGAAATCGCCGTAGCAGTGCGCGAGGGCGGCGCGGACCCGGCAGTCAACTTCAAGCTGAGGGACGTAATCGCGAAGGCGAAGGCAAACAACGTTCCGAACGACAATATTGAGAGGATTATAAAAAAAGCCGCCGGCGAGGAAGGCGGCGCTCAATATGAGGAAATCATGTACGAGGGCTACGGACCCTCCGGCGTCGCCGTAATCGTCGAAGCGCTTACCGACAACAGGAACAGGACTGCAAGCGATATACGTCATTATTTCGATAAGTTCGGCGGCAACATGGGGCAGTCGGGCTGCGTATCCTTCATGTTCGGCAGGTACGGCGTGCTCGCGGTGGAGTCGGAGGACGTCGACGAGGAAAAGCTGATGGAGGACGCGTTGGAGGCCGGCGCTTCCGATTTTCTTACGGAGGACGACGTTTATGTCATCCGCACGGAGCCGAACGACCTCGGCGCGGTGCGCGACGCTCTCGACGCCAAGGGGTACAAATTCCTTTCGGCAGAGGTCGAGTACATACCCGTGACATACACAAAGCTGACAAGTGAGGACGACATTAAAAATATGTCGCGGATGCTTGAAATGTTCGAAGATAACGACGACGTTCAGAACGTCTGGCACAACTGGGAAAACGAGGACGACGCGGAGTAAACGTTTTATGTTGTTTGCCGTCGTTTATTAACAATTACCTCGTATGGGCGCACCTGTATGCCATGTTACTCTTGACAGTATGTGCGCCCCTACGTTTTATCGGAGTTTACGTTCTGACGGGCATTGAACAAAGACTATTATTGCTGCGGCGTTTCAGATGCTGCAACGGTTTCGTAGGCCGTTTCGGAAAGCTGCCTCTCCTTCTCCCTCTCCTTTTCCGCCAGACTGTAATTCCTGCACAGCTCATATTTAAGGCACGAGCACGACTGCTTGTAATACGGCCACACATAAATAATCGGAAATACCGCGAGACAGAGCAGAAACCACGGCATAAAGCTGAGTCTGAACAAAAGCGTTCCGGCGCAGCTCCCGTTCATGGCTTCAACGCTCTGTCTCACTGCCTGTCCGGCGCTTTTTCCCGGGTTTCGCGCAAGCATCGCGTAAGAGAGGAAATATCTCTGAACCATCAGAAGATAAAAAACCAGGCCGACAAGAAACGAAATCCCGCCGCCGGCAACGGACGCTGCAAGCAGCTTTACAGATATGCCCTCGGTCATCATCATATACAGCGCGCCCGACACCACCGAAATGCCCGGCGCAAGAAAAACGGCCGCCCACAGGAGCTTTCTTGCCAGCAGTGAAAACCGCATCTCTATGCTCTTTATCGCCTTCGACGGCTTGTACCAGAACACAACCTGCAGGGCGGACGGTTCCCTGCCTGACGCGCCGCACAGAAACCACGCCTCGCTCCCCGCCCTCAGCGGATACAGCGCCGCTACGGCAATCAGCGGCGCCGCGACGTTAAGCGCAGCCTTCAGCCAGAGCATTCCCGTAATTTCAGCCGGGATAAACTCCGTAAAAGACGGAACGGCACCCATCAGCACGGCAGCCGTTACGGCGGCAAGCATGAGCGACGACGCGCGCATGTTTCTGCCCGTCAGAATGCTTTTGCTTTTTATTTTGAGCATCGTGTTCACGTTCTCATCCCCTCGTCTTCCGGTTTGTACCTTTTGCATATTTAGTTTGTATATTTTTTTACAGTATTATACAATAATCGGTTACAAATTGATTACAATTTGTTACATCGTCCGATGATGAAAAAATCGGTTTGGCAATATTGTACAAAGAAAATCACGCATGAATCTTATGCTTTTTTTGTTATATTTTGATAAATTTTAAAACAAAATATGAATGTTTATACAAACAATTTTTAATAGTGCATTAAATTTTTTAAAAATGGGTTGAAAAATATACGGTTATTGTGTAAAATGTAAATGTTACAGTTGTCAAAATGCATAAGTCCGATTTCCAAGACGTTTTAAAATCTTTGCAGAGGGGTAATATTGATGTCAAACAGGCTATTCCAGGGTGTAATTCACCAGATGCGCGACGCAGTCGGCAAAACCATCGGCGTAATCGATGAAACCGGAACGATAATCTCCTGCAGCGAGCTGGGCAAAATAGGTGAGGTCTTTCCCGCTGTCACGAGCGATGTTTTTTCGGAGCATGAAATTGTCTGTTATGCCGATTATTCTTTTCGCTCCTTCGGCTCAAGCCTTCGCGCTGAATATGCGGTGTTCATCGAGGGTACTGACGAGCTTTCGAAAAAATATGTCGACATCTGCTGCGTAGCCCTGAGCAACATCAAGCAGTTCTATGACGAAAAGTACGACCGCAGTAATTTCATCAAAAACGTCATTATGGACAATATTCTCCCCGGCGATATTTTTCTCAAGGCGAGGGAGCTTCACTTCAACAACGAGGTCTCCCGTGCGGTGCTGCTTATAAGGGTAGCCGAAAACAACGACGTTTCCGTTTATGACGTAATCCAAAGCCTTTTCCCCGACAAAAACAAGGATTTTGTAGTCAACGTCAACGATACGGACATCGCGCTTGTCAAGGAGGTTCGCGCCAATATTGAGACGAACGACCTCGAAAAGCTCGCACGTTCGATTTCCGACTCTCTGACCACCGAGATTTACACACAGCCGCAGGTGGGCATCGGAACTACCGTGTCCGAGCTGAAGGACCTTGCGCGCTCCTTCAAGGAGGCGCAGGTGGCTCTTGAGGTCGGCAAGGTTTTTGATACCGAAAAGTATATAGTAAGCTATGACAACTTAGGCATAGCACGTCTTATCTATCAGCTTCCCACAACTCTTTGCGAAATGTTCCTGCGTGAAATTTTCAAGAGGGATTCGATAGAAAGCCTTGACGCCGAAACTCTCTTCACGATACAGCGTTTCTTTGAAAACAGCCTTAACGTTTCCGAAACCTCGCGCAAGCTTTTCGTGCACCGCAACACTCTCGTTTACAGGCTTGAAAAAATCAAGAAGATTACCGGCCTTGACCTGCGCGAGTTTGACGATGCTATCGTTTTCAAGGTGGCTCTTATGGTCAAGAAATACCTCGACGCGAAGCCCGTCAAATATTGAGCAAGGTAATTTTCAGTGTTAAAAGCCGAACGGCTGAAAGATAAGACCTTAGTCAATTCTAACTTTATTATTCTATCCAACACCTTTAAGGATGATCCAAATGATTGAATTCAGGCATGTTTCTAAGGTCTATGAGAACGGCACCCACGCTCTTCAGGACGTCAATATCAAAATAGAAAGCGGAGAGTTTGTTTTTATAGTCGGAGCATCGGGCGCCGGAAAAAGCACGTTTCTGAAGCTTATGATGCATGAGGAGGTTCCTACAAGCGGTTCTATAATTGTCGGAAAGCAAAATCTCGGCGAGCTGAAGCCGCGCGAGATACCTCGCTTCCGCCGCACTATGGGAATCGTGTTTCAGGACTTCCGTCTTATACCGAATATGACAGTGTTCGACAACGTGGCTTTTGCCATGCGCGTTGTCGGAACAAAGGAAAACCAGATAAGAAAGCGCGTCCCGTTTGTGTTGAATCTTGTGGGGCTTGCCGCAAAGGCACGCTGCTATCCTCCCGAGCTTTCGGGCGGCGAGCAGCAGCGTGTTGCTTTGGCGCGCGCTCTCGCTAACAACGCCGAGCTGATTATTGCCGACGAGCCTACGGGCAACGTGGACCCGCAGATGTCAATGGAGATTGTAGAGCTGCTGTCGCGTCTTAACGACGGCGGCACAACCGTTATTATGGTCACGCACGAGCACGAGCTTGTGCGTCAGTTTGACCGCAGGGTAATCATTCTCGAAAACGGCTGCGTCGTTCACGACGGTCTTTCGTCAAAAAGCCAGCGTGTCATTAAATCTTCCCAGGGACATCTCGACAAGGGGCATATCGACCTGTATGAGCCGCGTCTTGACTCTCCCCAGCCCGTAACCGCCGATATCGAGGAGTCGCTTGAGAATCTCAGCGAGCCCACCTTCCTTGCCGACGAGGCCGACGGGGTGGACTTTACCGTTTATCTTTCTGACGACGACGAAAGCCCGGTCGCGGAGTCCGGGCAGGAGCCGGCATCAAAAAAGGACAGAAAGGCAGAGAAAAAAGCCGAAAGGCGAAAGAAAAAAGGAGATGATGTGAAATGAGCACCGGAAGCATCGGCTATCTTACAAAGGAAGGCTTCCGCAATGTCTGGATAAACAGGCTCATGAGCGTCGCCTCCGTCGGTATTTTAATGGCATGCCTTGTCATGATCGGTCTTGCGTTTCTCGGCTTCGTCAACGTTCAGTCGCTGCTTGACAAGGTAGACGACCAGAATGTTATCATGGTGTTTGTCGAAAGCGACATATCAGATGAGGAAATAGAGCGCGTTGGCAAGGCTATCTCGGCAATCAGCAACGTGGACAGTTATATTTTTCATTCCGCCGCAGAAAACAGCAAGGATTTTTACGATAAGATGTCAAGTGAGCTGCTTATCGACTACTTTAACGAGCAGGAGTCAAAAACCATACCCGCCTCCTTTGAGGTTCATGTAAAAGACATGGAGCAGTTCGACTCGACGCTTAAAAAAATCAAGAATATTTCAAATATCCAGTACATCCGCGAAAGCCGCCAGCTCGCGTCTTTCCTCGTTACCCTGCGGAAGGCGGTATTTTACATCAGCCTCGGCGCGATTTCCCTGCTGTTTCTCGTTTCTTTGTTCATCATTTCCAACACCGTCAGAATAACGATGAACAGCAGAAAGCTTGAAATAAGCATAATGAAAAACGTCGGAGCCACAAACTCGTTTATAAGATGGCCGTTCGTTGTCGAGGGCATGGTTCTTGGCGCCATGTCGGGGCTGCTGTCGCTTGCGGCGGTGTTCGGAATCTACGAGCTTATTATAAAGTCCCTTGACACTGTTATATCGTCGCTCGATATGCTCACTCCCGTGCCGTTCTCCAAATACTGTCTCTGGATACTGCTCGGTTTTGAAGTAATAGGCATAGTTACAGGCGGTTTGGGAAGCCTGATTTCAATCAAAAAGTACCTTAAGGAGAAGGATTATCATGACGTCGCCGAGGATATTTAAGGGCTTTCGGACCTTGCTCCGATATGCCGCGGTGCTGCTTGTTTTATGCACCGTGCTTTCGGCCGTCCTGTCGGTTCCCAATGTCGGCGCGGTTGAAAAGACTACCGCAGGCGAGCTTGACGACCTTCAGGAAAAGTACGACGATCTTGAGAAAAAAATAAGCAAAAGCGAGCAAAATCTGAAAACCATTGAGGCCGGAAAGGCGGAGCAGAAGAAAAACATTTCTGCCCTTGACGCGCAGATAAAAAGCCTTGATTCGCAGATTGACGTTCTCGAAAAAAGAATAGATATTCTTGACAGCGACATCAGGCGGCTTAACGTTTCGATTAACACGCTTAATACCGAAATAAATAAGCTTGACGGGCAGATAGACGAAACGGAAGCCCTGATACGCGAAACTCAGCGCAGCATCAATTTAATCTCTGACAAGATATACGCCCGCCTGCTTATATCCTATATGTCAGGCTCCGCCACAAAGCTTGAGCTGCTTGTCGGCAGCAAGGATTTATATACGCTGTTCACAAAGCTTCAGATTATAAGCAACATCTCAAGCTACGATTCGGCGCTTGTCGAGGATTTTTCATTACAGCTTGAGCGGCTTGACGCGCTTAACGCAAAGCTCGACACCGACGTAGCGGAGCTGAAGCAGAAAAGGGCAAAGCTTACGGGCGAGCAGGATACGCTGTATTCAAGGCAGGCCGATATCGAGTCGTCCGCATACGTCCTTGAAATGAAAAAGCAGCTCAGCCAATACAAATACAGCGAGGCGGTCGCCTACTTTAAAACGCTTGACAAAAGCAGCGCCGATTATGCGGCGATGCTCAGGCTGTTTTCGGACGAGCAGCAGAAAATCGACGATGAAATGAACGCTTACCTGCTCAAATACGGCTCCTCGGCCGACAGTGCCGAAGCTACGGCGACAACTGCCGCCGCCACCGATGCCACAGCCTCTCCGGAAGGTGAGTCGTCAACCGGGGCAACTACAAAAAAGGTTACCACCACCACTTTTACAACCGTCAAATACTCTCCGCAGACCTTAAAACCTTACTATTCGACAAATCCGGCAACCACCACGGCAACAACATCAATCGACGACATCGAGCTTACAATTCCCACTACTTCCGGAAGCTTCGTGTCGACCGGTACCGACCTCATATGGCCGATGCCTTATAAAAACTGCTACATCTCGGCTTATTACGGCACTTATCCGTCGGGAGGCATACACAGGGGAATTGACATTTGCGTGCGCGGCGGAACCGAGGGCAAAAATGTCGTCGCTGCGGGAAGCGGCAGGGTTATCCGCCACGGCTTCAACCACTGGTCAATGGGCAATTATGTAATCATCGACCACGGCGCGGGGCTGTTCACCGCCTACTATCACCTCAAAACGCTTTACGTCGAGGAGGGCGATACTGTAGCGCAGGGTAAAATAATCGGTCTTGCCGGCTCAACAGGCAATTCTACCGGTCCGCACCTTCATTTTGAGGTGCGCACCAGCAGAAACGGAGTCGTCGCCCACACCGACCCGCTCAAATGGGTCAAAAATGCTTAATTTGTTCCGAAGGGAGTTTCTCAGCCATGCATATATCAAAAAAATCAATTACCGGCAAGCACATCGGCAGACTTGTTTCTCTGATTCTTGCCTGCTCATTGGTTTTTTCCTGCATCCTCGTCCCCGGCATTTCCGTTCGGGCAGATACACTTGACGAGCTTGAGCAGAAATACGACGAGATTGAAGACAAAATGCGTGAAAATCAGAAGAAAATGGACGCTCTTGAGAAGGACAAGCGTTCTCAGAAAAGCACCGTTGATGCTCTCCAGTCTGAAATAAACGGTCTTAACAGCCAGATTGACATTCTCGACAACAAGATATCAATTCTTGAAGGGCAGGTAGGCACGCTTAACAGGTCGATAGCCGAGCTTGACGGTCAGATTACCGATATCGATATGCAGATAGCAAAGGCAAAGCAGGACATTGCCGACACAAAGCAGCGCATTGACGACACATACGACACGCTTCTTCAGCGTCTCGCAGTTTCATATATGATGGGCAACGCGACAACGCTTGAGCTTCTCATAGGCTCAAAAAGCCTTGCCGAGCTGCTGACATGGAACCAATATCTCAAGAATGCTTCAGACTACGACAACCGGCTTATAGAAGGGCTGAAGGACGATATTGCCTCTCTTGAGCAGCTTAACATTTCGCTTAACGAAGACATAGAAGAACTTAACTCAAAAAAGGCCGAGATTAACTCGCAAAAGTCAGAGCTTAAGGCAAAGCAGGCAGACGTACAGGCAAGCGCCGACGAACTCAGCGGCAAAAAGCTGACGGTTCAGGTAAAGCACGGCGAGGCGGTGCAGATGCTGCGGGAGCTTGACCAGCAGAGCGAGGAATACGCCCGCATACAAAAGCAGCTTGCCGACGAACAGGAAAAGATAGACGCCGAGATTAACGCCTACCTTGCCGCGAAAGGTTCGTCTCAGTCAAACCCCGGAGATATCAAAAACGACGGCTCTCTCATCTGGCCCGTTCCGTATAACAACTGTTATATTTCGGCTTATTACGGTACTTATCCGTCGGGCGGCGTGCATAAGGGTCTTGATATATGCGTCAGCGGCGGCTCCGCGGGCAAAAACATAATAGCCGCGCAGAGCGGCAAGGTCATACAGATTGGCTACAATCACTGGTCTATGGGCAATTACATTATCCTCGACCACGGCAACGGTCTTTTTACGGCATACTACCACGCCAGCAAGCTGCTTGTAAGCTCCGTCGGTCAAACCGTGAAGCAGGGCGACGTGATTGCGCTTATAGGCAGCACCGGAAACACCACGGGTCCCCACCTTCATTTTGAGGTGCGCGTAAACAAAAGCGGCACCGTGGTTCAGGTGAACCCGCTCAACTATGTGTCCAAACCTTAATGTTTCGGAGCTTTGAATATGAACAGAAAGATATCCTTGGGGTTGGCGCTGACGCTGATATTCTCCGCCGTTACCGTCACCTTCGCGATAACCATGACAGTGGCGCAAAAAATCTATAACGGCCTGATATCGAATTTATCAAGCCGTGCGGAAACTTATGCGACAATCGAGGATATTAACACGCTTGTTCGCGCAAACTATTATGACTACATGTCCATTGAGGACGAAAAGATTAATCTCAGTATCTCAAAGGGCTACATAGACGGTCTCGGAAATCCCAACTGCCGCTTTTTAACAGCCGATGAATACATTGACTACAAGAGAAAGCTTGAGGGCAACGCCACAGACGTGGGGATAACCGCGGCGTGGGACAATAAAAATAATTCGTTTGTCGTGTCAAGTGTCGCTCCCGGCTCGTCCGCCGCTTCAAAGGGCGTTCTCAAGGGCGATATAATCACGAAAATAGACAACGAAAAGGTCACATCGGAAAACTACGCAGAGCTTTTTAAAAAGCTTGAGGGCGACAACCTTAAGACCGTCGATATTACCTGCAACAGAAAAGGCGAAATACTCGAGTTTAAGGTAACAATCGGCTACAGCTATGTTTCCGTTTCAGGCAAAAATCTTGACGGTATCGGATATATCCGTATTTCGGCGTTTTACGAGAATACGAAAAGCCAATTGAAAAACGCCGTAAATTCCCTTAAAAACGAGGGTGTGACTGGTCTTATTATCGACCTTCGCAACACGTCGGATGGCAGCGTTGAGTTTGCCGCCGCCGCCGTCGACATTATTACGCCGATGTGCAGCAATCCTGACGAGCTGCTCGTAACCCTTGTCGGCAGAAACGACAAAATCATTTATAAGCACGCGTCCACCTCAAACGATTTGATTCTTCCGATGATTGTTCTTGTAAACGGCAGAACCTCGGGGCCCGCCGAGCTTTTCGCCTGCGACCTGCGCGATTTTGAAAAGGCAAAGCTTGTCGGAACAAAAACAAGCGGCACAGGAACGGCGCAAAAGGCTCTTACGCTTGAGGACGGCAGCGCCGTCATACTGACCGTGGCAAAAATTTTACCTTATAAAAGCGAAAGCTTCGACGGCACAGGTCTCACGCCCGATTTTGAGGTTTCACTGCCCGCCGGTGACGACAGCAGAGTCGAGCTGCTTTCGACGGCCGAGGATTTGCAGCTGCAGCATGCAATTTCAAAGCTTACAGGGTGAAAAATTTCCGGCGACACCGCACAGCAATAACAGGGCGGTGTCGCTTATAAAAACGAAAGGAATAAATCGGTTATATGAAATCTGTCGACCTTATAGTACCGTGCTATAACGAGGCCGAGGTCTTGCCGCTTTTTTACGGCGAGGTTTCGTCAGTCATTTCAAAGCTTCCTGACTTTGAATTCAATTTCATATTTGTGAACGACGGCAGCCGTGACGCGACCCTCGATATAATACTCGGTCTTGCCGCAAAAGACAGCCACGTCAGATACATTTCCTTTTCCCGAAACTTCGGCAAGGAGGCCGCCATGCTCGCGGGCATGAAGTATTCAAACAGCGAATATGTGTGCATACTTGACGCCGACCTTCAGCATTCGCCTTCGCTGATTATCGATATGCTTGCCTGCCTTGAAACCGAGCCGCAATACGATGTCGCTGCGGCAAGGAGAATCGACAGGGAGGGCGAATCGAAATTCAAAAGTTCTTTTTCCAAGTGGTTTTATAAGGTAATAAACATGTTAAGTTCTGTCGACATTCCTGAAAGCGCGCAGGACTTCCGTGTAATGCGCCGCAAGGTTGTTGACGCTATTATATCAATGCCCGAGTACAACAGGTTTTCCAAGGGTATCTTCAGCTGGGTGGGCTTCAATACAAAATGGTTTGCCCATGAAAACCGTGAACGCGCCGCGGGAGAAACAAAATGGTCGTTCGGCAGCCTTCTGAAATACGCCGTTGACGGAATTATCGGTTTTTCCACCGTTCCTCTTAAAATGGTGCTTCACGCCGGCACGATAATCAGCGCTGTCGGGCTGATTTACGCCGTGTACATCATAATCCGCACCTTTGTAAGCGGCCCCGACGTAGAGGGTTATCCCTCGCAAATCTGCGCGATACTGGTACTCGGCGGTCTTATCCTCATCGCTTTGGGCATCATAGGCGAATATGTCGCGAGGATATACCTTGAGGTAAAAAACAGGCCTATTTTTATCATTGATGAAACAAATATAACTCCGAAAGAGAAATAATACGGAATCAGAACTTTCCGCGTAGCTCCACAACCTTACCGATTATTTTTACAGGCAGTTGTAACACTTCTTTTTTGGAAAACACAATAGGCTCGTAGTTGGGATTAAAAGGCACAAGAATCAGTCTTGTGTCTTTTTTTATTACCTTTTTTACGGTGGCGTCTGTTCCGTTAACCATTACTACGGCAATTTCACCGCTTTCGACATCCTGCTGCTGGCGGACAATGACAACATCGCCGTCGCATATACGCGGCTCCATGCTGTCGCCCCTTATCTTCAGCGCGAAGTATTCACCCCTCAGAGGCATATCGGACGGAATTTCCTCATAGTCGAGTATTTCCTTCACCGCTTCGAGTGGTATTCCTGCCCTGATGTAGCCGAGCACGGGGATTCTTACCTTTCCCGCCGTATTGCTTTCGTCGCTCATCAGCTCGTCGATTGATACGTTGAATATTCCGGCAAGCCTTATGAGGCTTTCGGTGTCCGGGTATGTCCTTCCGTTTTCCCACTGACTTACAGCCGTCTGATGAACCGAGCATCTTTTTGCCAGCTCCGCCTGCGACATTCCCTTTTTTGTGCGCAATTCTTTTATTCTGTTCATGAAATTATCCCCCCGTGCTGTCATTATGAGCCATCCTATTTAAAAAGTCAAGTATTTTATAGATTTATTAGTTTTTCTATTGACACGCAAACATTTGTTCGCTATAATAATAGTGTTGCTATTAATTACCTGCAGGATGTGAGAAAATGACATCTTATTCTGACTTTTCACCCTCCTTCGATGAAGCGGCAATGGCCCGCAAATCGTATCTTGACTGGGAGCGCGCAAACGCGGAGGAGATGGCGGAATACGTTTACAGGAGGCGGAGTGTCGATTTGTCTTTCCTTGTCGGAGAGGCTGTGAAAAACGAACTTACCGAATCGGAAAGAAAGGTTGTGAAAAAGGTTTATTATGACAGGAAATCGCTCACCGAAACAGCAAAGGAGCTTGGCGTAAACAAATCAACAGCCGACAGGACCTTAAAGCGCGCCGTCGGGAAGCTGCGAAAATGCCTTTGCTACGTCATAAAGTACCAGTACAACCTGCGCGAGGTACCCTTTCTTCCCCTTGCCGTGCGCGAGGCCCTTGCGCTCGATGCGCTGCGCTCATACAGCCCCTCCGGCTTCGGCGAGCGGCTTTATAAACTACGCCGCTCGGAGAATATCGGTCTTGAAGAATTTTCCCGGGCGGTTTCGGTCAGCGAAAAAAGGCTGCGTCGGCTTGAATCCGGCTCGGAAGCTCCGAATGTTGCGGAGCTGCTTGCGTTTTCGGGGTTTTTCAAAACTACCGTTGATTATCTTCTTACAGGAAAGTAAACGAAAAGGACGGAGAAAAAAAATGGAACGTAAAACACTCGAGGAGCTTTCACAGGAGTACTATGAGGGAGCGGAGTTTCAGAAGCAGCTTATCGACAAAAACAGATTGAAGCTCGCCGCTGCAAGAAAGCGCGGCGACAAAACAGAGGAGCTTCGGCTGACAAAGCTTATAACGGTGCTTTACTGCCAGCGCCGCGAGCTGCTTGACACCGCCGCAAAGCTAAAACATTATTACAAATTCAGCGGGGTGAGCATAAAATGAAATAGATAAAATATGATAGAACGGGAGTGTACTTTTATGAACGGCAACGACTCAGCGGTTTTTATTCCGTCGTCAGAGCAAAAAGACTATAAATCGTGCGGCAAAACCGTCGGTAGCGGTGCAGGAACGGCAGTAAGGCTCGGCAACACGCCGCTTTATTCATTCTCAAAGGCGCAAAGACCTTCTGTTTATGTAAACGGCACATATTACTTATATGACGGCAGGCTTATAAACGGAAGGTACAGAGTAACCGACAAAAAATCAAAGGCAAATAAGAAACCGTTGTTTTTCTATGCTGCAGGCTGGATAGACGGCGACGCCGTCTTGTAATATCAAGAAAGGAAATGATAACATGAAAGCAATAAACTATGTTGTGGAAAACGCGTTTATCCTGATTCCAGCGCTGTACATAATCGGCGCTATTATCAAGGGCATCGAAAGAATACCCGACAAATACATACCTCTGATTCTGTTGGTGTTCGGCATCGGCGGGGCGATCGCGATTTTAGGCGCGTCCGCGGAATCGGTAATTCAGGGAATCCTTATAACCGGCGTTACAGTTTACGGCGACCAGATTGTAAAGCAGCTTTCAAAAAAAGACGACGACTGATTAAATCAAAGTATATGGCGGCACTCCTCAATTATATTGCATATTTTCGGAAAATGGTATAAAATATATGCAATGAGTATTAAGGGGTGCCGCCGTTGAAATTTGTAAAAGCCGCCGGACGTGCCGTTCGTTCGTCCTTCCGTTATCTGCCGCTGCGCCGCAGGGTTTTGTTTTATACCGTGCGCGCCGACGGCAGGCTGCTTGACAATGCCGAAAGCGTTTATGGCGCGCTTGACGAAAAAAAGCTGATATTCGCGCAAAGGCTGCCGCACACCGAGGCTAAAAAGCTTTTGCAGTATTATCTGCTTTTGACAAGCAAGGTCATCGTAACGGACGACTATATCCGTTACCTGCGCACCGTCCGTCTGCGGCCGCGCCAGAAGCTTATTCAAATATGGCACGCGGGCGGATATATGAAAAAATTCGGGCTCGACGCGCCGTCGAGCCTTACTCCCGAGGAGGAAAGAGCGACGCACTCGCAGTACGACGCCGTTATTGTCAGCTCCGAAGGCAGCCGCGCCTGCTTTTCTTCCGCAATGGGCTTAGAAATCGACCGTATTTTGCCTCTCGGGCTTCCCAGAACCGATATGCTTCTGTCGGCCGAAAAAAAGGAAAAAGCACGCGCCGATTTTTATAAACGGTTTCCCGGGCTTACGGGCAGGAGACTTTATGTCTATTGCCCCACCTTCCGTGAAAAGGACGGAAAAAGGATTGATTTCGACCCGCTGCTTGACTGGGACGCAATCGAAAATTCGTTGCGCGACGACGAGACACTCGTCGTTCACCGCCATCCCGTTATGAAAAATCCGTTTTTTGTCGGCTCATACGCACACATTGTTGATTTAAGCGCGGAGTCCATGAACACTCTTTTGTGCGCCGCCGACGTACTGATAACCGATTATTCATCGGTGGTGCTTGACGCTCTGCTGCTCGACATACCGCCTGTTTTTTACTGCCCCGATTTAAACACCTACGAGCGCGATTTTTATTTCAGCTTCCCCCGCGAACTGCCCGGCGATACGTTAACGCGGGGCGAGCTGCTTGTTGAAGCCATAAGACGTACTCTTGAGAATCCGCCGTCCGAAAAAATGAAAAATTTCCGCCGCGACCACATGGGAGCCTGCGACGGAAGCAGTACGAAGCGCGTTGTTTCACTTATCAGGGATTACTTAAACGGGCGGTAACGGCGTCGACAATCCTTTTGGCGGAGTTGCCGTCGGTTACGCCGAAGTTGATTTCCAAAAACCTTTTTTGCTTGTCCCCGTTCGCCTGCGCGGAGCCGACGGCGTCCAGAAGCTCGTCGAAGGTTGTCGCAACAGGCCCGGGGACATAATCTTTGTATTCGAAATAAAAGCTTCTGTCGCTGTTATAGCTTTCAAGGTCAAAGGCATAGAAAACACACGGCTTATTAAGCAGGGCAAAGTCCATACAAATTGAAGAATAGTCCGTAATAAGGATGTCGGCTGCCCGTATAAGCTCGCCGGCGTCGTCAAGCCTTGTCATATCGACAACGCCCGGCGGCACCTTCACGCCGCTGTTGATTTGCGGATGAAGCCTTAGAATAAGCGTGTACCTGTCGCCGAAACGGCTGTTGAACTTTTCAAAATCAAAGCTATCCAACAAGCGGCGGTTGTCCTCGTCATTGTCGCGGAAGGTAGGAGCGTAAAGTATTATGCCTTTACTGTGGTCTAAGGAATGTTTTTTCGCGAAGCCGGCGGCGTCTAATAAAGCACCGCTGTCACTTATGTAGCGGTCGGCACGGGGGGAACCGAGCGGCAGCACCTTTTTTTCGGGAACGCCGAACGCGCCGGCATATATAGGAACGATTTTTTCTGACGTGCATATGACATAATTCAACCTGTTGTTGCCCTTTTGAACCCTGTCGCGTATATCTTGGGGAAGGTCAAGGTTAAGCCCGAATTTTTTAAAGGCCCCCTCCGCATGCCACAGCTGCGTTATAACCGTCTTTTTATTGAAGCGAAGGTCGCACATCGGCATAAAATTATCGTTCAAAAAGATGTATTCGGAGGTTGCGAGCAGGCGCGCCTTTCTTGTGAAGAACAGGAGCATACGAAACAGATTACATACATTTTCTGTAAAGTATTTTGACTTTACAGGCTTTATGTCCGTGCCCGATATTCTTAAAATATCGTATCCTCCCCTGCTTTTCAGCTCTTTTTCGATTTCGCCGAGAGAGTCGGTGAATTTTGCCATATGGGGAGACAAAAGAGCAACCCTTCCGCGCTTTATTGGCAGGAGGGAATACAAGTTGAACATTGCCGCGTAAATTTTATATGCTTTCTTTTTCATATCTTTTTAAGTTCCGCCGCTTTTTGTGACGCTCTGACTAAAAGTCCGAAAAAGCGGTTTTTTATTGCTTCCGGCAGACCGAGGTTTTGCACAAATTTGAACAGCCTTGCGTCTAATCTGTATTCTTTTTTAAATACAATCACTTTTTCGGAGCGCGCCGCTTTCTTTGCGGCTTTTATAAAACCTTCGTCGGACAACACGACTACGTTTTCGCAGCCGAGCCATTTTTTCGGTATTGCTCCGCAGTCCGCCTCGCTTTTGCTTATTATTATCTCAAAGCGCGGCATTGACTGTAAAAAAACGGACTCTGCCGTCGTTTTCAGCGCGTCGCCCGTAAGGTCGCTTATGATTACCGATATTAACGGGCACAAAGCAAGCTCCCGACGGCTGAAAACGGGTTCGCCGATATCCGCCCACTGCATGTCGGCCTTCTTTTTTATATCTTCCCTCATCATGCCCTGAAGCCGTTTGTGCTCGTCGCCGATTAACTTTAAGGTGTTGTCGTCCGCCTGCCAGAAAAGCCTGTAAAACTGGGTGATAAGTGCAAAATCAGACTTGTAAATAAGCTCTTGTAGAAAATCCTCAGCCGAAACGTCGGGCGGCGCCTGCGATACGGCGCTTTCGGCCATTTTATATATCATATTCATCGCCGACGTAAAGTCGCGCACAAGCTTTTCGTTTACTGTCTGCGTAACGGAAGCGTCGTCTGCGCCCCGTCGGCGGTATTTGTAGCACGCGCCGGAAACGCCGGTGGCTCTTCCCGACGGCAGCACGACGCTGTATATAAAAACTCCGTCCTCAGAGTACCGAAGCGGCGGAAACCTTACACCGGATTTTTCTAAACTTTCGCGGCGGAAGCACTTGTTTCCGATAAGATAGTTCCATATCAAATCGAAATCGAATGCGCCGATATCCTTTTTGTTAGCAAGCAAATCGGCGTACGGGTTGTATTTTTCTACCCCGGCGCCGAAGCTTTTAAGACGGCAGACAGCCATGTCGGCTCCCGTTTCCTCAAGCGCTTCATAAAACGCGCGGAGCGAATCTTTTGTAAAAACGTCGTCGCTGTCGAGAAACGCCACATATTTGCCCTTCGCGCGTTCAAGCGCCTTGTTCCTCGCAGCGGAAACGCCGGAATTCGGCTGAACAATCGAAACAAAGCGGCTGTCTGCCGAGCAGAAGCCGTCTATTATCGTTTGGGTGAAATCCGTCGAACCGTCGTTGACGATTATCGCTTCAAAATCGCCGAGCGTCTGAGCCTTAAGGCTGTCAAGCGCTTCGGCGATATATTTTTCGGCGTTATATGCGGGAACAACAACCGACACCTTCGGCAACTCCATCAATCCCTTTCGTTCAGGAGAGTTTCCGCAACCTTGAGGTCGAACGGATATGTTATTTTTATATTTGTCACCTCGCCGCGGACAATGTACACGGGCAGGCCCTTAATGGTGAAAATCTTGCAGGCGTCCGTAAGCGTTGCCTCCTCCTCCGGCGTGAGCGAGCGGACAGTCTGTGCAAGCTTTTTTACGTTGAAGCTCTGCGGCGTCTGCCCCTGAAACATGCTTTTTCGTTCAGGTATAGTATCAATAAACAGCCCGCCGTCGCTTTCGACGATAGTATCGGTTGCCGGAACGGCGGTGTCGCAGGCGCCGTATTCAAATGTATATTTAATGTTTTCTTCTATTATCCTGCGGGTGACAAACGGCCTGACGGCGTCGTGCGTCAGAATAATGTCGTCGTCGTTTATGCCGTAGTTTTCCTCGATGTATTCGAGAGCCTTTAACAGCGTTTCGTTTCTTGTCAGGCCCCCGCCGATAACATCAACTCGAACGTCGCTCAGATGTGCTGAGATTATTTCCTTTGTATAATCTATCAGATTCTGCGGACAGAGCACAAGAATTTTTTCAAATTCGGGCAACTCGCAAAATCTTTCGATTGTATGGATTATTACAGGCTTTCCGCCGAGATTGAGATACTGCTTCGGTTTTTCGCCGCCTCCCATTCTCGTGCCGGAACCGCCCGCCAGAACAGCCCCGAATATCATTTGCGTTACCTCTTTTTGTTGACCTTTTCGTCGTATATTGCGCAGACCTCCGCGGCGGTGCCCGAGGCGGTTACCCTGCCCTTTTCAAGGAGAATAGCGGTGTTGCATAAAGCGCGCACCTGGTCGGTGTTGTGTGATACAAAAAGCACCGTCACGCCCTTATCAAACATTGACTGTATTTTTGCCTCGCTCTTTTTTCTGAATTTCGCGTCGCCTACCGAAAGCACCTCGTCAAGTATAAGAATCTCCGGCTCGACAGCCGTGGCTATTGCAAAGCCAAGCCTTGCCCTCATTCCCGACGAATAGTTTTTGACGGGAACGTCTATAAACTCCTCAAGCTCGCAGAAGCTAAGTATCTCGTCGTATTTTGTTTCGATGAATTTCCTTGAATAGCCCATAGTGGCTCCGTAAAGGAATATGTTTTCCCTGCCCGAATAATTCATGTCAAATCCCGCTCCAAGCTCAAGGAGCGGCGCAATTACGCCATCAACGTGTACACTGCCCTTTGTCGGCTTGAGAACGCCCGCTACAACCTTTAACAGCGTGCTTTTTCCCGCGCCGTTAAAACCGAGGATTCCTATACGCTCGCCGGGCATAACCTCAAAGGACACATCCTGAAGCGCCCAGAACTCGTTGTAATGGAGTTTACGCGTTACAAGCTTTATAAAGTATTCCTTCAGGTTATCTATCTTTTCCTTGTTGAGGTTGAAAAGGACGCTGACGTTGTCTACCTTAACTGCCGGTGCAAGATTATTATCCATGCGTTTACATTCCTTTATTCGCACTCAAAATCAAATGTGTAAAATAAATTTATCCTGGTATCTCCAAAACACGACAGAGCCTGTAATTATGCATATAACGCTGAACGCCAGCGAATACCAGAACCAGCTCCAGTTCCACATCTCTCCGAACAGCACGCAGCTTCGGAACATCGAAACTATCGAATAAAGAGGGTTTGCCATCATCGTCCTGAGGACAAGCGTGTTGTCAAGCTTTAGCTGCTTTACATTGTAGAAAATCGGCGTGAAGTAAAATATCAGCATGCAGAACACGTCGTAAAGATACTCGACGTCCTTAAAAAAAACTTCGAGCACAGAAAGAATCAGACCGACGCCGACGCAAAGGAGAAACAGTATTATAATAGGTACAAACGCCAAAAACGCGTAGCCTGTAAGGTTTACGGGGCTGTCGGAAAAAAGCTGAAAGTACGCGATAAAAACAACGAGCACGGAAAGCGAAATCAAAAAAGTCGTAAAGGTGGATATTACGTTTGAAAGCGGATAAATATATTTCGGTATATAGACCTTTTTTATGACGGAGGCGCTTTGAACTATGGAGCGCATCGCCCGCTTTGTGGACTGTGTGTAGAACTCATATATAAGACGCCCGCAAAGCAGGTAAACGGGATAGTTTAGAACAGCCGACGAATCCTTGCCGAATATCCGTGAAAAGACAAGCACCAAAACGAGCGTTGTGAGAAGCGGCTGAAGAAATGTCCAGAAAACTCCCAGAATTGAGTTTCTGTATTGCAGCTTTATATTTTTTCTGACTATTTCTTTCAGAAGATATCGGTATTTGCATATATTTTTCAGCATTTTATTTCCACTTCCAGAAATAATAAATCATAGACTTAATCTGAACCGCCATAAGCCTTAAGCTTTTTTTGCTTTCTCTGCCCCAGACATGATAAACGACGGCGTCAGGATAATAAACCGCCCTGCTGAATTTCCTCACGGTTCTTGTAAGGTCGCTGTCTTCGAAATATAAAAAATAACGCTCGTCGAATCCCCCGATTTTTTTGAAAAGACCTGTACGGAGCATCATAAAGCAGCCCGTCGCGTTTTCAATGTCGAACGGCTTTGACATATCTCGGTCGAGCATCGCGTATTCGCGGAGAAGGGAGCCGGGCTTATTATCATTTCTCAGCCTGCTTGCGGCAAGATATCTGAGCTTCGGGTCGCGCTTTCCGAGAATCTGGTCGCGCCCGCCCGGAAAACAGATTCTCGGCGACAGCAGACCTATATCGTCGTTTTTGTCAAGAAACTCCGCCATCTTCGTTATAACGTCGTCGGCTATTATTACGTCGGGATTTATTATTACATGATATTTCGAATCAAGCTTCGGGATAACGCTGTTATGTCCCGAGCCGAACCCGTTGTTTTCGTCACATTCAATTATTTCAACGTTTGAAACTCCGCCGAATTTTTCTTTCAGCAAGGCTACGGTATTGTCGGTGGAAAGGTTATCCGTAATAAAGAGCCTGAAACCTACTCCCTTTGTATATGACAAAAGAGAGTCTACCGTTTTTTCTATGGTACTCTCATTGTTGTGCGTTACTATACAGCCCGTGACCGTATAAGTATCCATTTTACACCCCTACAACGTATTTTCGGCCGCGAAACGCCTCTTGCATCGTATGAAATCTCATATGTCAGCGTTTCGACAATAAAGCTTTCAGTAGCGAAACACGCCACGAAAGCTTCTTGGCCAATCCTGTTTTTTTGCTTGTGACATTCCCGCCGTGGCGGCGGTAAAGGATAAGCGCTTCGTTCAGCAGCGCGGTTTTATAAAAGCGTTCCGCCGTAAGCCCGAGCCACTGGTCGTGCATAGGCAGGTTATCGGGGAACGGAAGCGCCTTCGTAAGAAGCTCGCGCCGAAACGCCATACAGCAGCCCATGTATGAATTATATGCAAAATTTCTCAAAAAACCCGTTTTGCTGCCGTGCTCGCTGAAAAATGATGCGCAAATCTCATTTAGCTCGCCGTCGGTAACTCTTGCGTCGTGCAGAACAAGCATCGCGCCGCCTTCCAGCACGCGCATAACCTTTATAACCTTGCCGGGCAGCCATACGTCGTCCTGGTCGCTTAAAAAAATGTAGTCGCCCGACGCTTTATTGAGGGCGTTTTCAAAGTTTTTTACTACTCCCCTGCCCTCGCCTTTTATATATTTAATTCTGCCGTCCTCTGCGGACAGGCGCCCGACAATGCGCTGTGTTTCGCCGCCGGGAGCGTCGTCGGAAACTATCAGCTCGTCGCCCGCCCCCAACTGCATCATTATTGAAGCTATTTGTTCTTCTATATATTTTTCGCCGTGATAGGCGGCCATGCATACCGAAATCATCAGCTGAGCGACTTCATCGTCGGGAACAGCAGCACGTCTCTTATTGAATAGCTGTCTGTCAGAAGCATAACAAGGCGGTCGATTCCGATGCCTATGCCGCCCGTGGGAGGCATGCCGTATTCAAGCGCCGTGAGGAAGTCCTCGTCGGTGTGGTTTGCCTCCTCGTCGCCTGCCGCTATAAGCGCCTCCTGCGCCTCGAAGCGGACGCGCTGGTCAATCGGGTCGTTAAGCTCGGAAAAAGCGTTTGCCATTTCGCGACGTGTTATGAAAAGCTCGAAGCGCTCAGTATAATCGGGGTCTGCGGGTTTTCTTTTTGCGAGCGGCGATATCTCGACGGGATGCTCTGTGATGAACGTAGGCTGAACAAGCTTTTCCTCGACATATTCTTCAAAGAAAAGGTTTAACAGGTCGCCCTTTTTGTGGTGCGGCTCGAACTCAACGCCCCGCTCCTTCGCGAGAGCCTTTGCCTGTTCGAAATCTATCGCGCCGAAATCGACGCCGGAGTATTTTTTAACGGCCTCTGTCATTGTCAGCCTTTCAAAGGGCTTTGAGAGGTCTATTTCCTCTCCGTCGTATTTTATTACGGAAGTGCCGCATATCTTCTCGGCAAGATGCCTGAAAAGGTTTTCGGCAAGGTCCATCATTCCGTGAAAATCGGTGTATGCCTGATACAGTTCAAGCAGCGTAAACTCAGGATTGTGGCGGACGTCTATGCCCTCGTTGCGGAACACCCTGCCGATTTCGTAAACTCTTTCAAGCCCGCCGACAATCAGCCTTTTATGGTAAAGCTCAAGCGAAATCCTTAAATAAAGGTCCTCGTCGAGCGCGTTGTGATGTGTTATGAACGGACGCGCGGCGGCGCCCCCGGCGTTCGGCACGAGCATGGGGGTTTCCACCTCCATGAAGCCCAGCGCGTCGAGGTAATTTCTTATCTCTCTGATAATGGCTGAGCGCTTGATAAACGCATCCTTGACCTCGGGATTCATAATGAGGTCGACATACCTGCGGCGGTAGCGCGTGTCGGTATCCCTTAAGCCGTGATATTTTTCGGGCAGCGGAAGAAGCGATTTTGTAAGCAGGCGCAGCTCCTTTGCGTGAACGGAAATCTCGCCCCTGCGCGTGCGGAACACAAAGCCCTTAACCTCTATTATGTCGCCTATATCCCACTTTTTAAACTCGGCAAACATATCTTCGCCCACGTCGTCGATTCTAACGTATACCTGCATTCGCCCGGAGCGGTCGCGAATGTCTATAAAGTTTGCCTTGCCCATATCACGCCTTGACATCATCCGCCCGCAGATTGAAACGTCGCTGTTTTCAAGCTCGTCAAAGCCCGCCGTAATTTCGGCGCAGGTAACAGACTGCTCCGCCAGCGTTATGGTAAAAGGGTCGCAGCCGTTTTCGCGAAGCGCTTTAAGCTTTTCGATTCTTATCTGACGCTGCTCGTTAATCTCGGCGCGTTCGTGCTCCTCCGTCATCTCGTTATCATCGGCGATGACGATATTGTCGTCCTGCATTTATAAATCATCCCTTGCTTAATACTTTAAGAAAAACGTCTGTCCGCGCCTGCGGCTACTTTGCTATTGCGAGTATCTCATACTGAACCGTCGCACCGTTAGGCAGGTCAACGGTTACCGTTTCTCCGATTTTTTTGCCGAGCAGCGACATGCCCACGGGCGAGCTGTCGGAAATGATGCCCCTGTCCGGGTCCGCCTGGGATTTTCCGAGTATCTGGTACTCTATGGTTTCGTCGTACTCGATATCCTTAAGCGTAACCTTAACGCCTGTTTTTACAATCTCGGTGCTGATATCGTTTTCGTCGATAATAACGGCGTTTGCCGTTTCATACTCAAGCTTTGAAATGCGCGCCTCCATTATAGCCTGGGCATTCATCGCCTCGTCGTACTCGGCGTTTTCCGATAAATCACCGAAGGATCGAGCTTCTTTTATTCTTGCCGCAATTTCGTCACGGCCGACAGTCCTCAGATGCTCAAGCTCTGCCATAAGCTGCTGATACCCTTCGCGTGTCATTTCATTTGCCATTTTATATTGCCTTCCTTTCGTATGTTCGTGTCAAAAGCAAAGGGTTCCGTCAGAGACATACCCTCGTCTCTTGTATATGTCAGATAATTATATAAAATTTACTCCGAAATGTCAAGTTTTATACCAACGGTCAATTTCAGTCTTGTAAAAAAGCAATTAAGGCGCCCTCCGAAAAGGGCGCCCGTGTTTTTTTGTCTGCTAAATGAACTTTATAAAGTTCTGATAAAGGTTTTCAAGCATTTCCTGGAACTCGTTTCCGCCCATGATGTCTGAATCGAATCCCGCGCCGCCCGTTATTTCGCCGGGCTCCTGATCTGTCGGAGCTTCGGTTTCGCCGGTTCCTGTTGAGGACTCCGATGACTGATCCTCACCACCATATCCGCCACCGGCAGACAAAGTGATGATATCTTCAATCTCAAAGCAATCAATTTCCATTGACGGCTTTATGTAAATGTCACTCAATGTAACCAACTCCATGAATTTTCCGAAAATATGAATAGGCGGAACAACGCGCAGTATGAAAAAGGGTGATGTTCCGGGCAGAAGGCAGAACCGACTGCCCGGATGAAAAAATCAGTTGAAGTCTACGTCAACGACGACTGACAAACCTTCGTGGTCATCGAGCTCGCCTGTACCTGAAGCTGTGATAACGTCTTCAACTTCAAATTTTTCTACATCAAGAGCCGGCTTCTGATAATTCTTATTCATTGAATAGCTCCTTCCTTGAAATTTTTATATTTCAACAAAAACTACGTATGTTTTTGTTAAAATATCAAAATCAGTTACCGAACGGGTCTTCTACATCATCGCCCATAAACCCGCCCTCGTCGTAATAATTTACGACATAGAAGTTGCTGTATATGGTTTCGGTATTGCCTTGTCCGTCTTTGATAACGGCATAGGCGCGGAAATAAAGAATGGGATAAACGGTAAACATCTGATCTCCTACCATTCTCTGCTCCGACCAGTTGGTTTTTGTGACGGCGTAAGTGCCGGCGTTGTGCGTATCGTTCGAGGTTCTTTTTATTATTTCGGGATTTGATTCGTTGATTACGAAATCTTCCTCGCTTCGCGCTATGATGGCGTTTGTCGTTAACAAAAGACCCTGTTGGATTACGGTATAGTCTAACGAAATGCTCCTCTCGGTATATACCGTTACGCAGTTGTTTACAAAATCGGGGTTGTCGCCAGCCATGCGGATAATATTTCCGTCGCCAACGCTTTCGCCGTAAACAGCCGTCAAATCCCTGCTTTGAGTTACGTAGAATTCATAGGTCGAATAGTAGCTGACGATATCGTTTACCAAGTTCTCCTCGTCTATTATCGCCCAGTATGAAAAGCTTTCGCCGTTAAAGGTATCGGGTGCCGTGATTGTAGTCTTGTCGCAGTATTCGTATGTTTCGGACGTCATCATTTCGCCGCCGATGCCGAGAAATGTTCTTACGGTGTAGGTTGCTGCATTTTTCTCGAACGTCGGATAGACTAATAGGTTGTCGGTTGAAATCGCGATTTCTTCCACCGTATATGTCCAGTTGCCTGTCCATGTGTACCCGTCTTTAACCGGAGCGTAATCTACATGCTCAACAGCCTCGTTGATCGGCTGCTCCATGCCCCTGATTATGTTATTTGTGGTGTTAAGGTAGGTTATGTAGTGCCATCCCGGACTTGTTTCGTAAAATACCGCCTGAAGCTTTAAGTAGGTAGCCACGGTAAAAGTATAGTTGACGTCAAAGCTGACAATACGGTCGTTTTCAACGTTAATCCAGTAAAGAAAAACATATCCTTCAAACGGCGAGGCTGTGAGCGTTACCTCCGTGCCGATGTCCGCTACGAGGGAGCCGCTTGTGCTGACTACCAAAAGGTCTGAGCCATAATAAACATGACCGACGGGCGAACAGCTAAGCTGAATTGTGCAGGTGTTCGTCTCGGCATAAGATGTGAAAAAAACTGATATTGACAGTGCAATAATAACAGCTGTCAATATAACGCAGGATGATTTTTCGAAAGCTTTTTTCAATATCCTACAAGCCCTCCGGTCAGAAAATGCGGAATATATTCGTAAATACAATAAGCCACACTTATATTCATCGAAATTATATCACAGTATGTAAATGATGTCAACAACTTTTTTATTTCAAAAATATGTTTGTAAATACGCACAAATATTGCATAATTCGCAAATCGTTGATACATAAAATTATTAATCGCAAAGCCGCTTACAGATAATACGAAAGCTCCCCGATATTATTCACGGCGGCCGTTGCCCTGATTGAAGAACTGCCGTATTCCCCGGGAGAAGTTACGCCGCTGAAAACAAGCGCCGACGGTATACCGTGATTTGACGCCACGGCAATATCGGTGGCAAGCCTGTCTCCCACAAACGCAAGCTCGTTCCGCCCGCATCCGAGCAGTGATGTAATGTAATCGACGGTTTCTGTCATCGGTTTTCCGACCACCTTCGGACGTCTGCCCGTGGAAGCGGCAAACATCTCTATCATGGAACCGGTGTCCGGCATAAATCCACCGTTGACGGGACAGTTTAAGTCGGGGTGCGTGGCGATATAAACAGCGCCGCCGGCTAAAAAATTCGCCGCCTTGTTGATTCGCTCGTATGTGAGTTCCGTGTCGAACCCCAAAACGACTATGTCGGGATTATCCTGCGTAAGCCTGATTCCCTGCGAGATGAAATAATCGTAAAGTATAGCGTTTCCGAGCAGGTAAACTTTTTTCCCTTCGTAATTGTTCTTCAGGTAATGCGCCGCAACATGTGAAGAAACTATTATTTTATCCTTTGTTGTGTCAAAGCCCATTTCGGCAAGCTTTTCGCGGCAACTTTCCGCGCTGTGCGAGGAGTTGTTCGTAAAAAAACAATAGTCCCTTCCCGTCGCCGTCAGTCTTTCTATGAAATCCGTAGCACCCGGAATAAGCTTGTTGCCGAGATAAAACGTTCCGTCCATGTCGATGATAAAAAATTTCGTGTCTTTAAACAGGCCCTTTTCCACAAGAAATTCCCCCCACGCCAAACAATTCGCCATTATATTATATAATACCACAAAGATATACATTTTTTATTCCTTTTTTGCGGTTTTAAACGCACTTTTAATCTGAAAATAACATAAATCCGTTGTCCGGCGTTGTAAATCCCTTTTAAAACGCGCCGTCTGTCGGCTTCGGGTTATGTATTTTGTAGCCGTGACGCTGTTTTTTCGGTGTCAAACGGGCAAACTAAATATTGCCGCGGGAGGTGAGGAAATGGACAGAAAAACTGCAAACCCGAATATAGGCTGTAACGTAACGCAGTGCAGGTATCATTGCGGCGATAAAAAATATTGCTCGCTCGAAGGAATTAACGTTTCAAAGCAGAACGCCACGGCAAAGAACAAACGCGAAACAATATGCGACAGCTTTGAGCTTCGCAATGATACGGAATTGTTCTGACTTACGAAGCGTGCCAATCCGTCCCTGTTCCTTTCAGGAGCAGGGAACATTTTTGTGCATGAAGAAATAATTAAATAAATTACTAAAAAGATATTGACAAATCGAAAATCACAATTTAAAATAATTGTTTACAGGTATGTCCAATAATTGGATTGAGACGAAGGGAAATGTCTTTATGGAAATTGAAAAGATTCTTGTGGCAATTACATTCGTCGGCTCGGTAATTGCCCTCCTTTTTGCTGCGATTACCGCCAAAAAGGTCTTAAAGTTTTCCGAAGGAAGCGAAGTGATGAAAAAAATCTCCGCTTCCATCAGAACCGGGGCAAACGCTTTTCTTCGGCGCCAGTACTCTATTGTCCTTATATTCTTCGGCGTTATGTTTGTCATACTGCTTGCGATGGCTGCCGAGGGGTTCCTCACCTTTTTTGTCCCGTTCGCTTTTATTACGGGCGGCTTTTTCTCAGGCTTTTCCGGCTTTATCGGAATGTCGATAGCGACAAGGGCAAACGCCAGAACCGCCAACGCGTGCATGGAGGGGCTAAACAGAGGTCTGCGCTGCGCGTTTTCAGCGGGCTCCGTTATGGGTTTTACCGTTGTCGGTCTCGGTCTTTTTGATATTTCGGTTTGGTTCTACCTATTGAAATTTGTGTTTCGTTTGCCTATTGAGGACGTCACCTCCGCAATGCTTACCTTCAGCATGGGTGCCTCGTCGATGGCGCTTTTCGCGCGCGTCGGAGGCGGAATATTCACAAAGGCGGCCGACGTCGGAGCCGACCTTGTCGGCAAGGTGGAGGCGGGAATTCCCGAAGACGACCCGAGAAATCCAGCTGTTATTTCCGATAACGTAGGCGACAATGTGGGAGACGTCGCCGGCATGGGCGCCGACCTTTACGAGTCATATGTCGGCTCCGTAATTTCGTCGTCCGCGCTGGGCGTTGTCGCGTTCAACTCCATAGCCGACGTCGACGGCATACGTGCCGTGGCAATCCCTATGGCGATGGCGGCTATAGGCATACTCGCCTCGATAATCGGCTCGTTTTTTGTGCGGACCGGTGAGAACACAGATCAGAAAACGCTTTTAAAGGCGCTTCGCAAGGGCACAAACGTCAGCGCCTTGATTATCGCGGCAGTTTCCTATCCCCTTGTGCGCTTCGTTCTCGGAAGCGAATATACGGGCGTTTTCTTATCAATTCTTTCGGGCCTCGTCGCGGGTGTGCTGATAGGCTTGTCAACCGAGTATTTCACATCCGATACTTATAATCCGACAAAGCGGCTTTCGGAGTCCGCGGTAACCGGCCATGCGACTATAATCATAAACGGTCTCGGTCTCGGCATGCTTTCAACGTCTCTGCCTGTAATTATAGTTGCCGTCTGCGTTCTCGCCGCCTACGGCTTCGCGGGGGGATTCCAGAACGCGACGAACGGGCTTTACGGCATTGCCATTGCGGCGGTCGGAATGCTTTCAACGCTCGGAATCACGCTTGCGACAGACGCCTACGGCCCCGTTGCCGATAATGCCGGAGGCATAGCCCAGATGGCGGGCCTTGACCCCGACGTCCGGCGCAGAACAGACGCGCTCGACTCGCTCGGCAACACTACGGCGGCAACGGGAAAGGGCTTTGCTATCGGCTCCGCGGCACTTACAGCTCTCGCCCTCATCGCGTCATATGTCGAAAGAGTAAAAATAGTCGGCAGCGGCAGTTATACGCTTGATATGAGCCTTATGAACCCCGTCGTGCTTGTGGGCATATTTATCGGCGCGTGTCTGCCCTTCGTCTTTGCCGCTTTTACAATGAATTCCGTCGGACGCGCCGCGCAAAGCATTGTCGTAGAGGTCAGGCGGCAGTTCCGCGAAATAACCGGGCTTATGGAAGGCAAAAGCGACCCCGATTACGCCTCCTGCGTCGACCTCTGCACTAAGGCAAGCCTTCGCGAAATGATATTGCCTACGCTTATAACAATTTTAACTCCCGTCTTTGTAGGGCTAACAATGGGCTGCAACGGCGTTATCGGTATGCTCGCGGGAGCGACGGCAACAGGCTTTCTGCTTGCTATCTTCATGTCAAATTCCGGCGGCGCGTGGGACAACGCCAAGAAGTTCATTGAGGGAGGCAATTACGGCGGCAAGGGCAGCGAAGCGCACAAGGCCGCAGTTGTCGGAGACACGGTAGGCGACCCGTTAAAGGATACTGCAGGACCTTCAATCAATATCCTTATAAAGCTTCTTTCGGTTGTGTCTATTGTGTTTGCGGGATTAATCGTTGAACATCATCTGTTTTAACTTTTGATATAAGCAAAGCTAAAATACAGGAAAGGTCAAGGCAATTCCCTATGTGTGTTTACTTGAGCCAATTCAGTTCATGCTTTGCTCGGAACGGATGAATCCGTTCCCTGCTTCCCGAACGGCAAGTAAAAAACGTTTGTAGGGAACGCACCTGTGTGTGCGTCCGACATCCCGCATGCACAATAAACAAAGGGCGACCGCAAGGGTCGCACCTACGAAAGCATTAAGGCTTACTTGAATGTTTGACGAAGGATGAATCGTTGTGAAAACTTAATAGCAGGGAACGGTCTTGACCGTTCCGCAGATATATGCGTCTATGCAACACGCGGACTCGGCGCGCCGTGTACGTTTGAAGATTTCCGAAAACTTGCAAAACGGTCAAGACCTTTCCCTACGCAAAAAAAAACAACAGTTTGTTATATAAAGAGGGGCAGTATCAGTCTTGATACTGTCCCTTATTGCTTGAAGAAAAAAAAACAGGTTCCTATCCTGACAGACTACCGACGTATTCCTCAAACTTTTTTTGCAGGAACGCCTCCGCTTCCTTTATGCCCTCGCCCGTCATGTCGAAGTCGGCCGACGATATTTTTTCGCTGTCTGTCAGGGCATAGCACTTGCAGCCGATATAATACTCTACGTAAAGACAGCTGACGCCGCCTTCATTTTTGCAGGAGGCGCGGTAGTTGAAAATATCGGCAAACGGGTCTGCAACAAACTGTTCGGGCGTTGACGAGCCTGTGAAGGTGTTGCCCTGAACAAAATACGGAACTGTTGAAAGCGTTATTTTTTGCGGCATGTTTTTAAAAAGGAACTGTATAAATCATTTTCGGAACGGTCAGTACTGCGGAACGGTCAAGACCGTTCCCTACTGTATTTTGAAAACCTGTAAAATACCTCAATCGTAGGGCGCGGACTCCTATACGCGCCGTCTCCTAATCGCGGGCAATACATCGGCGCGCCAAGGATGTAGCGCCCTGCAAGTATTATATCGGCTAACGTCTAACAAAGTTGCAGGGAACAACGCCCACGGCGTCCCTGAATTAAAGTTATATAAAGGAACAAAAAGCGTGTCTCAAGTGCGCCGACACCTGCAATTAAGCATTTGGTGAGGTTTCAGACGATACAGAGTGCCACGTCAACATTATACAGTTCCAAATCCTTTCTTAAATACTTACCTGCCCTGTATGGCAAAGTCGGACCATTGCAGCACGTCCTTGTAAACTTCTTCTCTGTTAAGCTCGTTCAGAATCTCGTGGCGCGCGTCGTCGTAGGTTTTAAGCACTACGTCGCAGTGGCCCGTAGCCTTTAAGTCCCTGTGAACCTGCTTCACGCCCTTGCCGTATTCACCGACGGGGTCCATCTTGCCCGATATAATCAGCGTGGGCAGCGTTGATGGAACGTTTTGATACCAGCTTTTTCCCGATACGTTGTTGAGGATTGTAAACATATCCCTGTACCCGACGGCAGTAAACAGAAAACCGCAAAGCGGGTCGGCTATGTACTTGTCAACCTCCGCCGCGTCTCTGCTAAGCCAGTCGAACTTTGTTCTGACATTTTCGTACTTTTTATTGTAGCTGCCGAACGCAATCCTGTCGATAAACTGGCTTCTGCTTTTGCTTCCGCTAAGCTTTGCTATTAGCCCCGCGAGCTTGATTCCCGCGCCGGCGGCGGGATTTGCCCCGCTTGTGCCGCAGAAAATCGCGCCGGCAAGCTCGGAGCCGTATTTTTCGGCATAGCTCCTCGCTATAAACGAGCCCATGCTGTGACCGAAGAAAATAACAGGCACACCGGGAAACTTTTCTCTTGCCCTGTCGGTCAGCAGCTTTGCGTCGCTGACAAAACCTATCCAGCCGTCCTTCTCGCCGAAATAGCCGAGGTCGTCGGGCGACGATACGGACCTGCCGTGACCTATATGGTCGTTGACAAAGACGGCATAGCCCCTTGAGGCAAGAAACAGCGCGAACTGCTCGTAACGCTCGCCGTGCTCCGCCATGCCGTGCGCAATCTGGAAAATCGCCTTTACCTTCGAGGGGTCTTCAGGCTCCCATGAGCGCGCGAATATGTTTCCTACTCCCGTAGTTGATGAATATCCGTACTCTGCCCTTGTCGTTTCCATTCGAACCATCCTCTTTTATATATTAATTATATGTAAATATCGATATATATTGCATCGGCGGCATAAGACCGCAATATATTGTTAAAATTATATCACATTTTTACACTTTTGTAACCTGTTTGTAAAGCTGATGCGATTTTTTGTAGCCTTGCACATATAAAAGCCGGCGTTTTTGGACAACATGCCAAAAACGCCGGCGCTGTTTAATAATGTCCTTTCAGAAATATTTGTCTATAACACTGTTCACGGTTTCCATCCAGACGCTGAGGTTATATGGATTTTTTGAAACCGTTGAAATGTCCTTCAGAACAAACTCGCACGGGGTGTTGTATTTACGGCAGGCGGCGAGCACCTTTTCCGTTTCGTTTTCGACTGCCGCTGTATCTACAGAGCTTCCTGCTACGAAGGCAGGATTTGACTTGTATGACAGAACATAGCCGCCGCCGATTTGCTCGGCCGCTTTTTCGACGTTTGCCCACGGCGTTATCGAGATACGGCGCAGTTTTTTTATCCTTCTCAGAATATCTATCTTACCGTCAAGCGGCTCGCAGCAGCCGTAATAGACAAGTCCGCAGCGGTCAAGTATCCTGTTGATATAGTTAAGCTCGAATTCCACATGCATTTCCGGTGAAATGACGGCGAAAAGCTGTGCCGCCGCGCGCCCCCATGTGTCGGCCGCCGTTATCTTCTCGCTGTCCATATCCTTCGGCGGCAGGTCGTAGGTGCAGCCGGGAGTACAGTGTATATAGTAAGGGTCGGTGTCTATGATGTTTAGCCTCTCATACTCGTTTACGATATGCTCAAGATTCTGCGTAAACCTCTCCACAAGCGCGTGTGCGAACCCGGGTCTGTCGTAAAAATCCATCAGCACGTTGTCGACGCCGTGAAAGCGCGGTATCTGGTCCCACGAAGTAAAGCTCGGAAGGTTGACACCGGACCTTTTTACGGGCAGAATCCCTCTGTAAATTGTCTCGGCCAATTCCATTTTTCGCCGAGTGCCTTCTTCGTCTATGGAAATTTCGGGCGTTTTGATTTTATTGATATCGTCCTCGTCTTTCAGAACATCGTGGAAAATGTGCGACTGTATCGCGGAGCCGCTTTCGGCGTTTATGACGTTTTCACTGATTTTAAGACCGTCTCCGCTGTTGTTTACAGATACCTGTACCCTCTTGTACGGATGCTCCGTATAGTCGCCCTGAAAGTGCTTCCACCTGAACAAAAACTGCCGCAGCCCATATTCCTCCCCCCGGTATCTGCTCTCCGGCGGACAGACGGTTTTAAGCTCGGGCACGTCGTTTTCAAACTCACGCCACGGCACCTCAAACACAAGCACGGGCGGGCGCACAATCTCAAGACTGTTCAGCCTTCTGAAACGCTCCGCTCTATCTAAACACACGTCTGAAAGCACAATCTCGGCGTATTCCTTTGCAAGCTCGCGTACTGTCTCAAGCTCTTTATCCATTAACACCATTCCTTCTTACTCATATCCCGTACCTCAGTTTTATCCTCTCAAGCTTGCGGCCTATAGGCTTCGCGAGAAGAAGCAGGAAAACAACGTTTGAAGCGGCGTAGACGGCCGTAAACGGCAGCGAAGAAACAATTGCTGCCAGGTAACGCGCAGCGTTGAAGGCTCCGTCCCACCACAGCACCGTCCATACGTCCATCAGAAGCGAATAAACAGCGCCCGAAAAGACGGCGTAGACGGCAAGTACAATCCGGCGGCGGCGGAGCGGCGAGGCAAGCAGTCCCGCCAGAAAGCCAACAAAGCCCCACACAAACATCTGAAGCGGCGTCCACGGTCCCTGACCGAAATAAAAGTTTGAAATCAGCGCCGAAAGCGAGCCGGTCATAAAGCCCGCCTCACAGCCGAAATACATGGCGGTAATGACGACTATTGCCGTTACGGGCTTGAAGCCCGGTATCGGCGTGAAAACAATCCTGCCGACGACCGACAGAGCAGTCATAACGGCGACGACTATCATCTTCTGCGTGCCGTTTTTTTGTCCGTTCCTCTCAAACGCCAAAAAAAACGGAACGCACGCAAGCAGCGCAACCGCAAGCGACACAAACGCGTACCGCCTGTTGTCAAAAAGGAACGCCCCGGCGGCTATAACGGCGGGTACCGCCGCCGTTATCAGAATATATGTCAGTATTTTTCTGTTCATTACCCGCCCCCGTTTCGTCTGCACATCTCGACAACGGCTTCGCACGTCACGGCGCCGTGATACCATCCCCTCGCTATCCTGTTCGCGGCGGTGGTGTAAAAGCTGTTGTCCGAGAAAAAGCGCTCGGGCGTGTCGGCAGATACAAACCCGCCGTCGAACATAAGCGCGCATCTTTCGGCGGCTACTGCGGCAAACTCCACGTCGTGCGTAACGATTATTACAGTTACCCCGTTATTCTGAAGCTCCTTAAGTATTTTTATAAGCTCCCGCTTCGAAAAAGCGTCAAGTCCCTTTGTCGGCTCATCGAGCAGCACTATTTTCGGCTCGAGCAGCAGCAGCTTTGCGAGCGCGCACTTTTGCTGTTCGCCTCCGCTGAGGTCGTAGGGGTGCCTGTCGAGCAGTCCGCCGATTCCGAGCCTTTCCGCAACTGCCGATATGCGCTTTGCGCCCTCGTCGTCATCATTTTCGGTCATTTCCATAAGGTCTTCCCTTACGCTTTCGCGCACGAAAACGGTTTTAGGGTCCTGCGGAAGATATGATATCATCCCCCGATAGATGTCAACCGGGCGGTAGCTCTTTATTTTTTTGCCGTTTAGCAGCACCTTTCCCGTAAAAGGCTCCAAAAGCCCCGAAATTATGCCGAGCACGGTCGTCTTGCCCGTTCCGTTGCCGCCGAGAATACAGAAGATTTCGCCCCTGTATACCGTCAGCTCTGCGCCGCGAAGCACGTCCGGTCCGCCGCGCCCGTAGCGGTACCATACGCCTTTAAGCTCGACGGCAGCTTCGCCGCTATGGGAGTATCCGGGGGCTTCGTACCCGCTGATGTCGTTCCCGAAGTTCCCGCGAACAAAGGAACGCCCTTCCCGTACTGTCAGCGGACACGGGGCGTCGACGCGAAGCCCGCTGTATATTCGCACCGCGCCGGGCATTCCGTAAAGCATACGGTCGCCGTCGGCGGCAAGCCTTGAAGCCACACATCGGGGCGTGTCGAAATATAGCGCGGCGCCATCCCTCATCAAAAGCACCTTGTCGGCGACGGGTAAAACATCCTCAAGCCTGTGCTCCGACATGATTATAGTAAGACCAAGCTCGCGGTTAAGCTTCTGAAGCGTTGCTATAAAGTCGGCTGCCGCGATAGGGTCAAGCTGGCTCGTCGGCTCATCAAGAATAAGTATATCGGGCTGCATCACCATTACGGAGGCAAGGTTTAAAAGCTGCTTCTGACCGCCCGAAAGCTCGTCGGTATTTTTACGAAACCAGCCCTGTATGCCGAAATAGCTTGCCATCTCGCTTACCCTGCGCCTGATTTTCTGGCTGTCCACACCGAGATTTTCAAGCCCGAACGCAAGCTCGTGCCACACCTTGTCGGTAACAATCTGGCTGTCGGGGTCCTGAAGCACAAAGCCAATACGCGAAACGTCGTCGCTCCCGGAAGCTTCGTCATGAGGCACACCGCCGATATAAATCTGCCCTTCCCTTTTTCCGAACGGCGCAAGCTCCTTTTTAAAGAGCTTTAAAAGTGTAGTTTTTCCGCAGCCCGACTCCCCGCACACAACAATAAAGTCGCCGCCGGACACCGACAGCGAAATATCGCAAACAGCCTTTTTTGCCGAGCCCGGATATGTAAAGCTCAGATTTTCAGTTCGAAGTATTTCCATTTAGCTTTCTCCTTGAGCTCGATTAAACAGGGCAAAAACACAAGAGCCGCATATGAAATATAAAACACATACAAAAGCTTACCATGCTCCGGCGCGACAATCACGGGATAAAAAATATATTCAACCCTGAAGAAAGCATTGCATACAAGCGTTGCCGCGGCGAGAACGGCGCAAAGCAACAAGAGCGCGGCGTCGTGCCTGCCGAAGCTGTAAATTGAATATCCGCTTCTGCACCTTTGACCGTAGCCGCGGGCTTTCATTGAGGCGGCTGTGTCCATAGCGTTTTCGAGCGACCATGTTACAAGCGCCGAAATTACGCGCATCGCGCCGCGCGCCCTTGGAAAACGTCCTCCCGAAGCATAAAGCCCCATCGCTTTCTGTGAAGAAGCGACGCGCTTTGACTGCCGCAAAAACATGGGGATGAAGCGGAACACGGTTGATATCACAAGCGACGCCTTAGGCATGAGCCTTCCGAACACATACAGAAACTTGTCGCTTGTTACAGTTTCGATATACGCCTTATACCACAGCATTACCGATATAACGGTTACGCCCGAGACCGCCCCGTAAAGGAGCGACTCGAGCGTTATGGAATTATTTCCGAGATAAAACAGCGTCGTTGCGCCGTTATGTGAAAAAAACGGGTTTGTGACGGAAAACAAAATGAGCATCGGCACATAAATCAGAATAAGCTTCCGCGCCTCGCGCGCGCCGGAAACGGTCGAAAGGAACAGCGCCGCCCCGCACAATGCCGTAACGGATATTACGGGATTTAACGTAAACATCGACGTCATTATTACCGACGCGAAATACAGCATCAGTATTAAGGGATGATAGCTGCCGAAATTGCGCACCTTGTTGACCTCCAGAATATTATAACTCCATTATAAAAAACAGAATTTTACTCAAAATGCTGAAAAATGAATATCAGAATGCACTTTTGCCTGTAATCTCCGGGATCTTCGAGCCGTCCTTTTGCGCAAGCTCCGCCGCCGTCAGCACCTCGGTTTCATAGCTCCACGGGTCGTTTTCGTCAATTGTCAGAAGCCGTACGCCTCTTATTATGTCCTTGCCGTAGGATCTGAATGACGAGCCGGGAGTCTGTATCAAGTCGACGCCCCTGTATTTAACTACGAAGCTGTTGATGTGGTCGTGACCGAACGCGCAACCCAGAACGTCGCCGCGCTCGACAAACGTGTCCCATTCGCCGTCGTTGCCGTAGGACGGGCAGGGAGCCTCAAACATCATACCGTTCAGCTTTATTAGGTTCGGGATATACAGATAAGAAGAGCCGTCGGCAAAATTCTTCGTAAGCTTGTTTAATCTGAACGGCGACTTTATAAACAGCGCCTCATAGACCTCGGGCACAATGATGTGCTGGAACGCCAGAGACGGAACCTTCTGCCCTCCGTTTGCCTGCTGAAGCTCGATGCTTTTTTCTATGTACCATTCAATCTGGTCACGGCGGACGCGGTCGTAGTCTCTTTCGCCGTCGTCATATGTGCAGTAGTCGCCGGAGTCGAAAAGCCAAAGGTTGAACGCCGCTCTCTCGCCGTCGGAGCTTTTTATTGTCAGGTTATGCGTCGCGCAGCCGCTCAGGGACGGGTCGGCGTCGTAGGCAAGGCAGCCGTCGTAAGACTGATATATTAAAAGCTGCTCCTCCTTTGTCGGCTTGCTGTCGCTGTCGTGGTCGTGATTTCCGAAAACAAAGCTGAAGGGAACATTCCTTTCGGTGAACAGTGAAAGAAGCTGGTCGTAGCCGCGGACATCGCCGCTCATAATGTTGTCGCCGCCGAGGATGGCAATGTCGGGCTTCGCCTCGTCAAGAGCCTCTCCTATAAAGGCAAGCGTACCGTCATTCAACGGGTATGAATCCTGCACGTCGCATATGTACATGATTTTAAACTTGCCGTCGCTGCCGAATTTAATAGTGTTTTCGCCCGCGCCCTGCTCGGCAAACGCGAGGGTGGAAAATGAGAGCGCGAGAACAGCAGCGAGAAAAACCGAAGCGATTTTTTTCATTTTTTCAAACTCCTTTGTTAGTCAGACAGTCTGCGTTTTTTTGCGTAGGGAACGGTCTTGACCGTTCCGCAAGGTTATATAAAGCTTCGGGCGGACACGGCATGCCGTGTCTGAGGCTGAATAAAACCTTTCGGATATGGTCGGAAATGTCAGTAAAGTGATGAATAGATTCTTCGCTTTGCTCAGAATGACAAATCACTGTCAGCCTGAGGCGCAACGTGCCGAAGGATCTTACAATATACAGGGTAGCATGGACACGGCGCGCCGTGTCCACGCGCCGGTATAATTCATTCCTGTACGTTTTTCACAAACGTCTGAATGCGTTCCCTGCTATTTTTTAACCGTTCCGTCGGAATTGAAAAGCGGAAGCGGCGCTAAGAATATTATGTCGTCCCTGTTCTGCGCGCTGCCCTCGGCGAGTACCGCCATACGCCCCACTGTTATGCCGCCCGCCTTTTCGACGAGCTTTTCAAGGGCATAAAGCGACTCGCCCGTTGAGATAACGTCGTCCACAATAAGTATTCTCTTGCCCTTCATTTCCTCTGCCTCGGCGGTGTCGAGGTACAGCTTCTGAACCTTGTCGGTTGTTATTGATTTTACCTCCGCCTCAAAAACGCCTGTCATGTAAAGCTTCGGGTATTTACGCGCTATAAAATAGCGTTTGTCGCCGTTCTGGCGCGCCATTTCGTGAGCCAGCGGTATGCCCTTCGCCTCTGCCGTTATTACATAATCGTACTCCGGCGCGGTCTTTAAAAGCTCGCGCGCGCAAGCCACCGTAAGCTCCGCGTTTCCGAACACGACGAACGCGCCTATGTATAAATCGTCCGTCACTCTGCATATGGGCAGCCTGTGTTTTATTCCGGCTATCGTCATTTCATAATAATTCATACAAACGCCTCCTGTTGTTCCCGTAATATTATACAGCTTTGAGTATAAAAGTCAATGCGCCGCAATTTATGTTTTTGCATGATTTTTATCCTTCCCGCCTTGAAATGCGCGCCGTGATATGATAATCTTAATAATGATGCTGCTTTAGTAAGGAGGATGCTAATTGGAATGCCCGAATTGCGGCAACCGTATAGGCAGATTCGAGCTTGACCAGAGCTGCAAAAACTGCGGTGTAAACCTGTTTTACATTCAGCAGGAAAAGCTGCTTACAAACGACGCGAAAAGATGCGAGCTTGAGTTTGCCTCGTTCAGAATTCTGACGGCAAAGCTCAAGGCGGCGTTTACGGGCGGTCCGCTTCAGATAGCGCGCATGGCTCTGGCGGTCGTGTGCGTCGGCGTCCTGTTTATTCCGTTCGCGTCCTTCAGTGTCGGCCTGCCGCTTTTTGAACATTCAATGTCCTTCGGCGGATACGGGCTGTATAAAAGCTTTAAAGACGGCAGCCTGCCTGCACTTATTGACTTTGCCGGAATCAGCATTACGTCAGACCTCGCTTTAAAGTCCCTGCTTCTTGTTTTTACAATGCTTTTAATTCTGCTCGTCGGCCTTGCCGTTATCGCCGCCGAGCTTCTTTCGTTCATAAATATAAAAAAATCGGCGCTCGCGCTTTCAGCCATTTCCGCCGTCGGCGCCGTCTTATCCGTCCTTTCCGTGATTTGCTCTTACAGTCTTGCGGGTGCTTCGGCTCCGGCGGGTATGCTGCGCGCCTCAATCGGCTTCGGCGGCTTTGCCTCCCTTGCTGTCTTCGCGGCTTTAGTTGTTATAAATATTCTGATTGTAAAAAGAAATATCTCTCCGAAAATCAGGGAAACAGACCTTCTTCGCGTGGAAATGCGGAAAAAGGTAAAAAGAGGAGAGGTTTCTCTCGACGAGCTGCCGCTGCCTGTCTTTGAAACCGACGAGGAGCGTGAAAAAGGACTCGCCGCAGAATCTTTTGCGGGAGGCGGACCGAATGAACGGCAGGATTGACAAAGCGGCCGCGGAAAAAGCCGTCAGCCAAAAAAAGCGCATGCTTGTGTTCGGCCTTTGCAGTCTGGCGGCGCTCGTAATATGCATGTCGTCGGTTTTGCTTGTCGCCTTTTCCCTTATAACCGAGGGAGTTTACGAGTTTCCCGAGGAGCGTGCTCCGAGCGCTGTTCCTTTGCCCGGTAGCGGTGCCGATACCGTCGCCTGTCTTGAAAATCTCGTTTCCGGGGCTGATGACAGCAGCGTCGTCCGCGTCGACACAAAAACCGAGGTCGGCATCGAGAACCTTTACTGCGACGGAAGCAAAAGCGAGCTTGCCGCTCTCGGGTATATGAAAGACACAATAGTCGCTTCGATAGACAAAATGTATCCGGAAGATTATAACGGCAGGTTCGGCGACGGCTTTGCAGCATTTCCCGTCATATCGCTCGGCGGGGGCGATTACAGCTCGGCTGTTTGCACCGAGGGACTGACGGCGGACGACGGAACGATTTCCGACGACGGCTTTTATTTCTTTACCGTTATCGTTCCCGGAGCGGCTGATAACGAAGCCGCGCCCGGAGTTTACAAAACCTTCAGGCTCGGCGGCGACGACGAAGTAATTGTAAGAATAAAGAACGAAACCTCCTCTGTTGTTAAAATTAACGAAGTAAATTTCGCGCCCGACGACTTCACAATAGAGGCAAAGTCCGACAGGCTTACAGGCAGGATTTGCCGTCTGGCTCTTACGAGGCGTTACGGCGTCACCCTGTCGGTAGAATTTATCGGCAGTCTTTCACCGCTCGGAGCACGAACCGTCGGCTTTGACTATACGGTAACCGAAAGCTTCGACTACACATGGGCGGGAATATCCTTTACGGAGGAAAGCGTAACATTAAGAAAGGGCAAGAGCCTCGAGCTTCCCGTAAGCGCCGTTATCAACGACAACGATAATTATGAAATACGCTTTGAAAGCTCGGACGAAGCCGTGGCAACGGTAGACAGCCTCGGCTATGTAACGGGCGTCGGCACCAGCAGGACGCCTGCCGTAATCGCCGTTTATCTTTCATACCTCGGCCGCGAGTACAAGGACGAGTGCAAGGTTTTTGTGTGCGTTCCCGTTGAAAAAATCAAGATATCAAAGGACGAGGCCGTTGTTTCCGTCGGCGAAAAAATAAAGCTTAGCGCTAAAATATCGCCGAAAAACGCGACAAACAGCGACGTTTTGTGGATAAGCGGAGACAAAAGCGTCGCCGCGGTATCAGGCAGCGGAGAGGTGACGGCTACAGGCTGGGGCACGACGACTATTATAGCCGTTTCGGCTGACGGTCATTACAGGGATTCCTGCGTTGTTACGGTTACGGAATAAGGGGGGCATGCTTTGAACGAACAAAATCACAATACACGGTCAAACACCGTCACGGCTGAAAGGTCGGAAGGCGAACGGTCCGTTCAATACTACAAGGACCACAATTATGTCGGGGTAAAAGAAACAGTCGCCTACCTTTTCAACGACTGGTCAAACTCCTTTAATATAAACGGCTTTACCGAAAGGTATATCTGGGATGTCGTACATATCGACTTCACAATAAGCGCTGTCGTCAACCTCGTAACAGCGGCTTGGGACATCATAAACGATACCTTTATTTCCGTAATTATTGACGGCACGCGTACGCGCATAGGCAAGTTCCGTCCCTATCTCATAGGGCTTCAGCTTCCGCTTACAGTGCTCGGCATGTTTATATGGCTGCTTCCTCTGTTTTTCAACGAAACATCCGGCACATATATCCCGAAGCTCATTTACTATTACGTCTTCAGCGTCATAACCGAAACGGCGGGTACCTTCACAAGCGTCGCGAAGAGCGGCTATATGTCGACTATTACGCCGAACCCGAACGAGAGGGTGCGGCTCATAACGCTTGCCGAGCTGCTTACGGGCTTTATGGGCGAGGACCTGCCGCGATATATAATGGGATTGCTCATAGACCTTGTTAACAACAAGGTGGTCACATGGAAATTAAGCTCCGTTTTTATGACGATGGGCGTACTTACGGCTACAATTTCGTCAGTCTGCACATTCTGGTTTTTCATGGTGTCGAAGGAACGTGTTCCGCAGTCAATCGAAAGGCCCGATATAAAGCAGGGCATTAAGGCCATTGTTACAAACTATCCCGTTTTGCTTATGTGCCTGTCCGACTTTCTCGGCAACTTTTCAATCGGCAAAAGCGACACAAACTATTTTATAGACGTTTTAGGGAGCTATTCGCTCATAACGATTCTCAATTTCCCCTCGGGGATTAACGGCAGCATAAGCTACGCTTTTGTAGCGCCGCTTAGGCGCAGGTTTTCTTCAAAATCGCTCTGGATTTTTTCCGATATCTACGGAAACGTGCTTACAATTGGCGTTTTCCTGTTCGGCATCAGCAAAAACCGAACCATGTTTTACAGAAGAATACCTATGTGCATCGCCTTCGGGCTAAAGGAATGGTTCGGAAAGTGGATTTGGGGCATCACCAAGGTAATCAACGCCGACCTCTGGAACGAGGCGATGGACTACTGCGAGTGGAAAAACGGTTACAGGATGGAGGCAACGACAGGCGTCGCCAAGGGACTTATACTTAAAATTCAGAGCGCGCTTTTGAGCTCCGTCACAAGCCTTATAATGAAAAAGATAGGCTATGTTCAGGGGCTTGAGATAGGCACGCAGAACGACCGCACAAAGTTCTGGGAATTCGCCCTCTGCACCGCCGTTCCGACAGTTACGGGGGCCTTAAGGATTATTCCGAAATTCCTGTGGCCGATTTCAAGGGAAAAGCGAAGCAGAATGTACGACGACCTCGCGGCCGCCCGCCAGAAAAAGGTTATGGGATATGTCGACGCGTTTGAACTCGGGCTTTCGGAAAGTGATATAGATAATTAATTGAAAGGACGGTAATATCCATGAAAAAACTTTTTTCAGTTTTCCTCGCGCTGTCGCTTGTCGTCTGCCTTTCCGTTACGGCTTACGCGGGAGACGGCAAAACACTGAGATTCAACGAACAGGGCAAATTCACGATTCTCCAGATTTCCGACCCGCAGGACGACAGTTACCCCTCACACGATATGCTTAACCTGATTAGCCTTGCAATTGAGCAGACCGACCCCGACCTCGTCGTTTTCTCGGGTGATATTGTCGAGGATACGCGCATAGCCGACGCAGGAACCGACGACGAGGACTGGCGCGAGGGCGTCTGTGTCTATGACAACAAGGGGAACATTCTTCACGACGAAACACTTGAAAACGTCCGTTCCGCCTGCGACGCGATTTTCTTCGAGAATGAGTCAAAGGGCATTCCGTTTGCCGTCGCCATCGGCAACAACGACTATAAAACGGGCTTAACATCCACGGAATGGCTTGTCATTCTCGACGGTTACGACATGAGCCTTACCTTTGACGAAAGCGGCGACGAAGGCGGCAGAGTCGATTTTTGCCTTGACGTTTTGTCATCCGAAACAGACGATACAGCCTTTGCCCTGTGGCTGATGGACACCGGAACAGGCGGTATCACAAGCAGCCAGCTTGACTGGTTTACTTCAAAAAGCGACGGGCTTAAAGCTGAAAACGGCGGCGAGTCTATGCCCTCCATGCTGTTCCAGCATATCCCCGTAGACGACATAGGCAACCTGTTCGAGCGCTGCCACATATGGGACCCGGGCGCAAAGGCGAAAGGTCTTTTCTTTTACCGGCTCAACAAAAACATAGCTAACGGCTACTATACCTCAGTCAAGAAGCCCGGAACAACAACGCCGGAGTTTAAGGCGTGGAAAAACGGCGGAGTGATTGCCGCCTTTTTCGGGCACCTGCACACCGAGGGCTATTCCGGCACATGGGACGGCATAGAGTTAGGGCTTACCTACGGCAGCCAGTTCGCGAAGAACGCTCCTTACGGCATCAGGGTAATAACACTGGACGAAGATGACCCGGGCAACTACATAAACGAGCAGTATGTTTACGAGGGCAGCGTCAAAAACGGCAACGCTGAGCTTGTAAAGCAGATTGACGAGCCGTACCCTGTTTACAACGGCTTCTTCGAAACACTTTTTGCGAACATCCGCAACACGTTTGTAAACATAGCAGAGATAATCGCGGGATGGTTCAATTTTTAGCGCAGAAAAACCGTTTCCATTGAAATAATAGCTGCAAAAACCACCGAAAAAACGAAATAAAACCATAAAGAACGGTCAGGACAAATCCCGGCATTCTGTTGTTAAGCTTTTTAAAACAACATTTTGCAGGTAACGGTCCTGACCGTTCTGCATAATTTATGGTCTGTATTCCGCCGCTTCAATCCTTTCCGGCTTAACAAATTCTTCACGCGCGGTGGCGTTTTAATATCGGCAGAAGCCTTTTAACGAGGACTGACGCTAAGACGCACTGCAAAGCGTCGCCTGGGACATAAACAGCGAAGCAGTATATAAACAGCGTTTTAAGCCCTAACGACTTGTCAAGATAAAGCCTGTTTACAAGCCAGAGGTACAAAACGCCTATTCCGTAAACTATAAGCAGGCCCGCAAAGCAGGCGGCGAGCAGCCTTTTAAGCGACGGCGCGTCAGTTTTGTTTGCTATCCTTCCCGTTACCCATGCAGCGATTAAAAAGCCTATTATGTAGCCGAAGCTCGGCTTGAGCACATAGCCTATTCCCCCGCCCTCCGCAAAAACGGGCAGACCGGCAAGCCCTGCCACTATATAGCACAAAACGCTTACTGCTCCGAGCCTCGCGCCAAGCAGCAGCCCCGCGAGCATTGTAAAAAGATACTGCAGTGTCAGCGGCACAAGCGGCGTCGGAATTCGAAGAAACGCGCCGACGGCCGTTAACGCCGCGAACAAGGCGCACAGCAATACGTCCTGAAGCTTAATTTTTCTTTTTTCGTCACTCATAGTCTTATGCTTATCTCCCCGCCGGTGAGCAGGTCGGTTGTACCGTCGTCATACAGGACTAAAAGCCGGCAGTCCGCGTCTATGTCTACGGCGTGAGCCGGACGGCTTTCGCGCGCGCCGATAACCGTAATGTCTTTTCCGATGATAAACGAACGCTTTTTGTAGTCTTCAAAAAAAGTCCTTTGCCCGATGTTCCTGTAATAGTCAAAAAGGTTGTTAAGTATTTCTGCCGCAAGTCTTGAGCGGACGTCGCCTCCCGCTTCTCCGCTTTTGAACATTGACGTTGCTGTTTCACGCAGCTCCGGCGGATATCTCCCGTTAGGCTCAAATACGTTAATCCCGATTCCCACAATCATATAGTCGAGGCGCGTGTTTTCAATTGCCACCGCGCCCTCGGTGAGAATACCGCACACCTTTTTGTCGTCTAAAAAAACGTCGTTAACCCATTTAACGCGGGCTTCCCTGCCCGATATTTTTTCAATCGCCCTTGCCGCCGCGCTCGCCGCCGCCGCTGTAAAAAGCGGTGAGTCCGCAACGGAGCAGGCGGGGCGCAGGAGCACGCTTAGATAAAGCCCCGTGCCGCCGGGCGAAAAGAAATTTCTTCCCCTTCTCCCCCGCCCCTTTGTCTGCTGTTCGGCTACGACGACAAGCCCCTCCGGCTCTCCCCCGACCGCCCTGTCGCGAGCTACCGAATTGGTTGACGTAACGCTTTCGTGCTTATCTATTCTGATTATGACCTCAGTATCGTTCAGATAACGTCTTATCGCGGGAGCGGAAAGGATATCTGCGCCGCGGTCAGAAAAGCTTTCCCTGTTGTTTTCGGATTTTATAGAGTATCCCTCCCGCGCAACAATTCAAATAATGACCGGCTGCAAGACAGTGGTCATTTTGTGTCCGAAACACGCCGGAACACCGCCGAAAGCCCCTCGTTATATGTTATCAGCTTATAGCGTTTGTCCTTAAGATAATGATTAAACTCGTTTATATCGCAGTTATAGCCTTTTGCGATATACTCACGAAGGTCAAGAACAATGTATTCGCTGTCGTAATCATTAACATCAATCTTTACGTTCTGATTTATGGAATACAGTTCAAAATTATTGCTCAGATACGTGACAAACATCGGTGACGCGGTAACAGACGCATCCTCCGGAATGGACTTCGCCGTTTCCCACATTACTTTCGTTTTCTCGTAATCGGAAATATACGAGGGTATATCCGTAGACATCCGCGTAGTTGTGGAAACAGATAAAATTATGCATACCGCGACAGAAAAGGCGCAGACAAACCTTTTGGTCTCCTTTTTCAGTTCTGAAACGGACTTGACATAAAGGTACATAAGGCAGGCGAAGGAGCCAAGATTGTAATGGAAGAATATTGAATGCTGGTACCGATAAGACGGTATCAGGTTCATTATAACGAGCGGAATCAGAAGTAAATAGCTTGGAATTTTTTTGCTCATAACCGGAAGAAAAGCAAACGGAATCAGAATCTGCAGGGCAAATTCGATTTTATACCGGTCATCGATAAGCTGGCTCAGAACATAAGACGGGTAAGCTATAACAGTTGTCAGAAACCCTTTGAAAAAGCTTGGACCGAAATTCAGGTAGTGTTCCATCGTAAGCGTTCCGTCTCCGAATTGTGACAGCCATAATACCACCGCCAGAAACCACACGATTGCAACCGAAAACAGTAAGACACCCTGCTTTCTTTTCTTCTTTTCAAAGAAGATGTACAGTGCCGCCGATAAAACATACAACGTCGCGTCTTCCTTGATGCAAAGGATAAGAACGGCGAAAACGAAGGTAAGCAGCGGTTTATCCTTTTCAATAAAGCAGAACAGCCACAGCAGAAAAGGCGCCAGAAAAAAATTCTCGTGCATATCATAGGATACCCCGCAGGCAAGAAACGGGTTTATCAGATACGCAAGGCACAACGCAAGTGTAATCATTTCCCCCTGCCTGAACTTTTTACACAGGAGGTAAACGGGAATTACACCGCTTACGACTCCCGCCGCCTGAACTAACAGCAGCGTCAGGGCAGACGGAACAACGGCGTAAAAGGGAAGCATAAGATAGTAAACCGGCGAGAAGTGGATGCCAAAATGCGACATCAGCTTGTTTCTTTCACATGTTACATAGGGAATAAGCGTTGAGCGCATGTTGGCGAACATCTGTGTGAAAATCCCGAAATCCCATGTTTCACACTCAAACGCAAGGTATTTTAAAGCGCCTGTAATAAATATGTAAAGTCCCATTGTTACGGCAATTACCGTAATAATCACTTTATTCTTTTTCTTGCTTATTCCGAAGCCTGATATCTCGGCACCGAAAACATACCTTGACGTCAGCGCTGTAACAATGGCCTCAACCGTAAAAAGCGCGGTGCTTCCGAAGTCGTAACCGTTTCCCTTTTCCGAAACAGCCAATGTAACGGCAAAAAACATAATCATTGAATAAAACATCAGCTTCTTCTCGGTAAAGAGATCATCGTTTTTCAGGAAGGCTGTACATAACAAAAGAAATAATCCCGCGATGCATCCGGCTGAAATAAACGGATTAACAGAAGTGAGAATCATATTTATATTTAAGCTTCTAACAAGAACGAGTACGACGAGCGACACGAGCATATAGGACGTCGCCAATCTGAGAATGAGCTTTTCGCTTGTCATAAGTTTCAGATTTTTTAGCATCTCGGTTTTCACATTCCTTGTTTTGAAAATTCTGATCGTTTCACTCTTTAATCTTTCCCGGACGGGCGTATGTGCGGACGTCGCGGCAGCAGACGAGCCTGCAGCCCTTATTCTCTATCAGCGTCTTTGTTTCTTCAGCGCTTTTTGACGAGTCACCGCTTCCGGAGCAGAGGAACAGCTCGACCTCCTTTCCTGCGGGAAGCAGCTCCAAAACGGAATTGAACGCGGGCGCCGGAAATCCCGCCCACACGGGGCAGCCTATTATTATACGGTCATAATCCCGCAAGCTGACATCAAGCGGCAGAACAGCCACCGCCTTGCGCTTCATTGCCTGAAGCCCGCCCGGAATAAATGAGGCAATCAGGCCGCGCTTTTTTGCTTCCTTCACCCTGCACAAATCCGCGCCCCGCTCCGCGGCTATACGCTCGGCTTCTTTCTTGGTGGAGCCGCCAAACGTGTAATATACTACTATGGTTTTCATTTGTTCATCTCCTTTTGTTAAATATTGTTATGTCGATTTTTCTCTGATTATATCATCACAATGTCGTAAATACAAGAGAATATCTAAAGCCGACGTGCATCCGCAAGGAGAAAACGGCATAAAAAAGAACCGCCATATACCAAACAATCATTGATATATAACGGCTTTCTATGGTGCCGGTGTTCATAACGGATTTTATCATCGTGGTAAAGTTTAAAAATAAAAACAGAGCCTGCCCGGAATTGGGTCAGGCCCTGCCTGTGGTCCGAGTGGCGAGACTTGAACTCACGGCCTCTTGACCCCCAGTCAAGCGCGCTCCCAACTGCGCCACACCCGGATATCGGACACAAAAAGTATTATAACAGAAATTCGGCGTTTGTCAATATTTTTTTGCGCTTGGTTCACGCTCGGTTAAGTAACGGTCATTATATCTTTTTTATTGCTTGTTTTTTATGCTTAAAGCAATGATGTACAATTTATTGTATATTTTTTGTTGACAATACCGATATGTTGTGATAAACTTTACAAAAAGAAACTATTGAAAAAAATATTGAGAAAAATCGAACATTTGTATTGACTTTTTTACCAAGCCTGCTATAATATAATCACAAACAAACGTTCTGCGAATATTTGTTCATGTTTTAAGGCAGCCGGTTTTCTGCGATACGCCGGGCTTATACAGAGGAATGCAAGGGGAGATAAAAAATGACAACATTATCGCTTTTAATCAAAACCGCCGCCGAGCTTGCGGCAATCATGCTTCTCATAATCGGCTTTATAAACGAAAACAAGCTGATACGCTTTGAGCGCAAGGTTGCCCGCGTCGCTGTCGCTTATATTCGCGGGCGCCGCAGGAAAAAGGCTCTGCTGGCGCAAAAGGCTGCGGAAAAGCAAAGGCACGAGGCAGAGTATGTCGCGCACCGCAAGAGCGAGCCATTGCCCGAAAAAGTCTACGAGCAGAGCAGAAGCCGTCATTCTTCACGCAGGGTTGCGTAGTTTTGCGTATTAATTGAATAATCACAATAAAAATCCCGGCAGGCGTTGTTTCGCCGCCGGGATTTTTTGCATTATGTATATAGGCTTTGGAAACCGGTATTACGCAAAAATGAGAAATAAATTTATATGGCTTATTACGATTTGCCCGTTTTTTCCGCAATCAGACGGTGCTTTTCGTCCCACAGACGCTGCGATAAGTCAACATAGTAATTGTGGGGATTTTCAAAGCGAAGCACCTCGTCCCACATCGTGTTTATCTGCTGCATGCAGTATTTTTGAATTTCGGGCAGCGGCGGGCAGTTGTAAACGCATTTTCCCTTATCAAATATTTTTTCAAGCAGCGGCTTTGCGGTAAAATCCGATACTGTCTTTCGCTTCCATGTAAAATCGGGGTCGAACAGCTCGTACGGCTCGTTCTCGTCCAGCTTTTCGTCATGTATTGTAAGCAGGTCGGCTATTGCCTTGCCCGATTCCTTGTCAAACAGCCGGTATACCTTTTTAAAACAAGGCGTCGTTACCTTCGATACATTTTCGCTTATCTTTATTTTCGGCTCTATAACCCCGTTTCGCTCCACGGCGCAAAGCTTATACACTCCGCCGAACACGGGAGAGGAGGACGATGTTACAAGCCGCTCGCCCACGCCGAAGGAATCAACGCAAGCGCCCTGAATAATCATATCGCGGATAAGGTACTCGTCAAGCGAATTGGACGCGACGATTTTGCAGTCCTCATAGCCTGCCTCGTCGAGCATGGCGCGCGTTTTTCGCGACAGGTAAGCGATGTCGCCGCTGTCGATGCGCACTCCCTTCGGTCTGAAGCCTAAGGGAGTAAGCACCTCGTCAAAAACCTTGATGGCGTTGGGAACGCCCGACTTAAGGACGTCGTAGGTGTCGACAAGCAGCGTGCAGCCGGCGGGATATTCCTTTGCGTAAGCCCTGAAGGCTTCAAGCTCGCTGTCAAAAAGCTGCACCCAGCTGTGAGCCATGGTACCGAGCGCGGGAACACCGTAGTCGATGTCGGTCAGCGTGCAGGCGGTGCCGACGCAGCCTCCGATATAAGCCGCACGCGCTCCGAGTATCGCTCCGTCAAAGCCCTGTGCGCGCCGCGAGCCGAATTCCATAACAGCCCGGCCGTTTGCGGCACGGACTATCCTGTTTGCCTTTGTCGCGACAAGGCTCTGATGATTTATGCATAAAAGCACCATTGTTTCGATTAACTGCGCCTGAATCACGGGACCTCTGACCTGTACTATCGGCTCGCCCGGAAAAATGGGCGTACCCTCCGGCACCGCCCAGACATCGCATGAAAACTTAAATTCTTGGAGATACTTCAAAAACCGTTCGCTCATGCCGCGGCGGCGCAGGTATTCGATGTCGTCCTCTGTAAAGCGGAGGTTGCACAGATAATCTATCAATTGTTCGACTCCCGCCATAATGGCGAAGCCTCCATTATCGGGTACAGTTCGGAAAAACATATCAAAATAAGCCACGGTATTTTCCATGGAGGACGCGAGATAGCCGTTTGCCATAGTGATTTCGTAAAAGTCTGCCAGCATGGTCAGATTTCTTTTGGCCGATTCCATCATAAAAGTCCTTTCAGTGTTTTATATTGCGGATGATAACAAATAAGCTTTCAGTACATATGCCAATATTATACAAAATATTATATATATGCTTTTGCAGAAATGTCAATAGCGTATTAATAATAAGTAAAAATATTTCTTTGAAGCATGGAAATAATAAAAAATGCACATTTTTTTGTGATATCGAAAAAATTTTTTATTTTAAGGCTTGAAATATGAAAAATATTGTGATATTATAATTCCGCAGTCGGTCAATGTATTGTCGTAATTGTAAAGATATGTGTGTGGTATTATTATACAATCAGTAATAGCGACGTTAATAACTTTTATGTTCGATTGACCGTCAATTTTTTGAAAGGAGAAGAAAAATTGAGAATCAGAAAACAGGCGCTTGGCGACAGAAACATTGTCGGCGAGAAGGTTGAACAGCAGCGCAAGTCAATGGGCATGAAGCAGAAGGATTTGCTTACACAGCTTCAGATTAAGGGCATCGACCTTAACGCTTCGGGTCTTTCAAAGCTTGAGGGTCAGCTTCGGTACGTAACTGATTTTGAGCTTAAAGCTCTTGCAGACGTACTTGGCGTTACGGTCAACTGGCTTCTTGGTCTTGAATAATACCCGCTCTGCCGGGCGCCCGCATAACAAGCGGGCGCCTTTTTTATTGTTTTCGGGCAAACGCAAGAAAAACTTAAAAAATACTTGCTTTTTAAATATACATAGTATATAATTAGCACATAATGGATAAGAGCGTATTGTCTTTTGCCTAAAGATTTCTTCGGGACAGGCTCTGTTTCAGGGATCCGACGGTTAATCGGACCGTTATTACCTGTGTAATGCAATCAATCAGATTATAGAACGGATCCGCCTCGCCAAAGGCTGTCCGGGAAAAAGGACGGTGGTTTTTCAATAATAATGCTGTTTTTTTTGTCAAATAACGGCTTGTTATTTTATGTCAACATATCATTATAGCAACAGAATTTAAAAATATTCCTGAATTAATCAAAAAACTATTGCAAATCTATATTTATGATGTTATAATAACTTTACATTTATTTAGGAGGAATTTACAACCATGAAAAGAAAGATTATTTCCGTACTGCTTTGCGTCTGCATGCTGGCGGGCGTGATGTCAATGGCGGGCTTGGCGTTGGACACTTCAACAACCAATCAAGCAAAAATAGATCTTAACAGGCCGCTTGAAATCGCTAAAGGAACTACCGAGGCTTCCATCCAGAGCGGCATCAGCAATTACCTTAACATTTCAAACTCGGAAGTAACTTTTTCCAACATCAAAACGTATTTCACCGTTGATACAATAGAAGTTGAACCAGACGGTGACGATGATTATCTTAAAGTAGTACTTAAAGAAAAGGTTTCAGCAAACCGTCCTTCCGGATTTAAGATTATTGACCTCAGAACAACATATGGTGAAGAGTCAGCAGACACCAACGACGCTGAAATTATCACCCTCCGCGAAAAGATCACATGGGTAACAAAACTCTATGATCTTCAGATAGGTGTACGCAAGTACGGCGAGAACGGTAATAACCTTGTTGCTTCCAACATTGCAACGGTTACGGCTACCGTCAACTCCACCGGCTCCACAACCGTACAGGATAAGATATATGACCTTGAATATGGTGATGTTGTAAGTCTTAAAGCCGATATCAAGTCCGAATACGAGGACTATTATCAGTTCTTCGGCTGGGTTGACGGCTCAGGCAACGTTAAGGCATATATTCCCGAAATAGATGTTACAATTAAAGAATCAGCCGCGATATTCGCAGTTTACAGAGACAAAGCCGACAGATACGTCGTAACATACAGCTCAAACGAGGGCGGCAAGATTGTTTTCGGCGACGGCGAAAACCTTAAGATATTTGAGGGTGACGGACAGGTCAGTGTTTTTGAAGGCTCATCTCCTATCTTCACATTCGTTCCCGACGAGGGCTACGAGGTATCCAAGGTCATAGTCAACGAGGACGGCACTCCGAAGGAAGTCAGCAGCATAAAGACGCTTCTCAGCGACCTGTTCAAAGCCAGCGACTTTGACGACGCTCTCTCAATTTTCGGAACATATGCCGACGCGACAAACAAAGATGTTTACTCATATAAATTTAAGAATATTGCTACAGATGCTTCCATTGAAGTAGTATTTATCAAATCCAAGGTCTTTGAGCCGGCTTCGGGCATAGAGTATATTCCCGGTCCCGAGCTTTCCACAGGTTCGACAGATGTCGCCGATGCAGACGGTGACGGCGCAGGCGCGACAACTCTACCCGCTGAAAGCGGCGGCTCAGGCGACATTGATGTTGCAAACCCGCAGACAGGTTCCACAACGGCAATCGCGGCATTTGCCACGCTTTCTCTTGCTGCTGCTGCTGCTTTCGTAACAGCCAAGAAAAAGAGGTCATAAATAAATATTCGTTTATATACTGACTGAATAAATGTAGTTACGCTCCGGGGCTTGTCCCCGGAGCGTTTCTCTTGTTAAGTTTACTGAATATCAAGGCAAAAACACGAAATATTTTAACAATGTAAAGATTTTTTCTTGACAACTATCCCAAAAAGATATACAATAATTAAGATAGTGTGGCGAATATAATTAGCTTAACATTATTATTTTCACCGCAATTTATATATACATGCGAACACCGGCTCGTCTGTGCTTACAGCACATGATTCGATTATAGATTTAACAATCTATTAGTCTGTCAAACCTATCAACTGATTTGTTTTGATATAATCATTTATAGTCGTATATTGTAAATAATGCTGTATTTATAAGCGGTGAAGGTTTAACGTTGCTTCGGCATCGTTGATTTTCCCGCCCTTTCTTTTTTTACGGGCAGGAGCAAAATAAAAAACGGAGGTGTTATAGTATTGCAGACATATGTGGTTATCATCATTGCGGTTGTCGCAGCCGCTGTTTCGTTAATCATCGGTTTTTTTGCCGGTCAGGCATATCGCAAAAAAACGGCCGAGGCCAAGATTGGTTCCGCGACACAGCAGGCAAAGCGCATTATTTCAGATGCAATCAATCTTGCGGAATCCAAAAAGAAAGAAGCCATAATTGAGGCGAAGGACGAAATTCACAAGCAGCGCACCGAAACGGAGCGCGAGCTGCGGGAAAGAAGAACCGAGGTTCAGCGGCAGGAGCGCAGAATAATCCAGAAGGAAGAAACGCTCGACAAAAAGTCGGAAAACCTTGAGAAAAAAGAGGAAATATTAAACGGCAAAATCAAAGACGCTGAGGACAGGCTCTCCGAGATTGAAAGCATTAAAAAGGGTCAGTTCGATATGCTTGAAAGGATATCGGGCTTCACAAAGGAGCAGGCGAAGGATTATCTGCTCAAATCTCTTGAGTCCGACTTAACCCACGAAAAAGCCGTTAAAATAATGGACTTCCAGCATAAGACCAAAGAGGAATCGGAAACGCTTGCAAGGGAAATCATATCTACAGCTATCCAGCGCTGCGCCGCCGACCATGCCGCCGAGGCAACCGTTTCCGTCGTGGCTCTTCCGAACGACGAGATGAAGGGAAGAATCATCGGGCGTGAGGGGCGCAACATCAGAACTCTTGAAACAATAACAGGCGTCGACCTTATTATCGACGATACACCCGAGGCAATAACAGTGTCAAGCTTTGACCCTGTCCGCAGGGAAATCGCGAGGCTTACTCTTGAAAAACTCATAGCTGACGGCAGAATTCATCCCGCGAGAGTTGAGGAAATGTTTGAAAAATCCACGCGTGAGGTTGAAGCAACCATTAAGCAGACAGGCGAACACACGCTTATCGAAGCGGGAGTAAACGGAATCCACCCCGAAATTGTAAAGCTGCTTGGCAAACTGAAATACCGCACAAGCTTCGGTCAGAATGTGCTTAACCATTCGCTTGAGGTTTCGTATATAGCAGGCTTAATGGCAGCCGAAATCGGCGCCGATGTCAAATCGGCAAAAAGAGCAGGGCTTCTCCACGATATCGGCAAGGCGCTCGACCACGAGATGGACGGCTCACACATTGAGCTTGGCGTTGATTTTGCAAGGAAATACAAAGAAAACGACCAGATTGTCCACGCCATTCAGGCACATCACGGCGACGTTGAGGCAAAAACAATAGTTGCCTGCCTTGTTCAGGCTGCCGATGCGATTTCAGCCGCAAGACCGGGAGCGCGCAGAGAAAACGTGCAGAGCTACATCAAGCGTCTTGAAAAGCTTGAGGAAATCGCAACCTCGTTCGAGGGCGTAGACCGTTCGTTTGCCATTCAGGCGGGCCGCGAAATCCGCATTATGGTCAAGCCCGACGTCATAACCGACGATAATATGGTGATTGTCGCGCGCGAAATAGCAAAGAAAATCGAAAATGAGCTTGATTATCCCGGGCAGATAAAGGTAAACATAATAAGAGAAAGCCGCGCAGTCGACTACGCGAAATAAAAAGAAAAAGGGGGCTTATAAAGTCCCCTTATTTTTTGAGGTGCAGCATGAATATAATCGCTATCGGCGACGTTGTCGGCAGACAGGGCTGCGAATTTCTCCGCGCCCATCTACCGTCCGTAAAAAAGCTGAAATGCATAGACCTGTGCATTGTAAACGGAGAAAACTCTGCACCGGGAAACGGTATAACTCCCGACTCGGCGCAGTACCTTTTTGACAGCGGCGTCGACCTTATTACGTCCGGCAATCACGTTTACAACAAAAATGAGGTTTATGATTTTCTTGACGCGCGGCGCGACATTATACGTCCCGCTAATTACAGCGATTATAATCCCGGCAGGGGTTTCACAGTAATCGACATGGGCAGGCTGAAGGTAGGCGTGCTGAATCTGCTGGGGAACTCCTTTATAGGCGACAATGTCAACAACGCGTTTTTGTGCGCCGAGAAACTGCTGCCTGAGCTTCACGAATGCAAGGTGAAGCTTGTGGATTTCCACGCCGAGGCAACGGGCGAAAAACGCGCAATGGGATTTTTTTTAGACGGGAAGGTAACGGCTGTTTTCGGCACGCACACACACGTTCTGACCGCCGACGAACAGATACTGCCGTGCGGAACGGCATATATAACGGACATAGGCATGACGGGACCTAAACAATCCGTCCTCGGCATAAATCCCGACACCATCATAAAAAAGATGAGATATGCCTTGCCTTCAAGATTTGAGGTGCCGAATATCCCCTGCATAATGACGGGATGCATTATTGAGGTTGACGACAAAACGGGAAAAGCCGTCGGCATTGAGCGTGTATGCATTGAAGCATAAATTCCGAGCCAGGCGATTAAAACACAAACACAATCCAATCTCTATACTTTATACCGTGATATAGTTTGCCTTAGGAACTAAAACAATCTCGGGCTCATTTTTCGGCATATAAAATTCTTTATATGCCTTTTAAAATTATACGCCATGTTCGTCCCCCGTTAACACTTGTTATTAATCTTTTGCTTGAGTTGAAGTTTATTTTATATAACAATATCCCGTTTCATTCCTGTTGTCAATACGTTTTGGGGATATTTACAAAACAGCAGAATTTGCGAAATGCTGCTGTGAAAACGCTCAAAATTATGATATTTTAGGGTTTTGGCATTGTTCGGCAGGCATTAAATATGCAAATCCTTTTTCGAGAAAATAACTATGGCCGTTGAGAACAGTATTATGGCTCCCGCGAAAAGTGAGAACATTCCCCAGATTGCGCCCGGTTCACCTGTAACGATGCCGTCTGAATCAAACAGTGTGAAAAATGTGGCGTATTTTGCGTTTTCCAGTTCTTTTCCGGCGTTTGCCATCATCTGAATAATGAATCCGAGCGCAGGAATTCCGGCACCAAGCCCGACAGCGTATTTACTGTCATTGAAAATGCAGGAGCACAAAAAGCAGATACCGCCAATAAAAAGCTGCAGGCAAAGCGCTCCGATATTGAGCAGGATAAACCTTCCTATATCAAGCTTGCCGGGAAACGAAATTTCACAATTGATAATTCCCAATATGGTGGCATATAAAACAAGCGCGAAAAGCCCGGTAGCCATGACTTTCATCTGCGTAAAAGCAATCGTTCCTCGCCTGACGGGAGCCGCTAATAAATATGTCATGGAACCGCGGTCCACATGGCGGGCAATCAGCTTGTTTGCACTGAGTATGCAAAAAAGCATAGGAAATACAAGCATGATAAATCCGTAAAGATAAGCCTCCAAAAAGCTGACAAGCCCGGCGGACGCCGGATTCATACCCACTATTGCCATCAGCTCCGGCATGGCTTTTGCAAACTCGTTCAGGGCGCTTCCCAGCGCCGGGTCAAACATGGAAATGATAACTGTAAAATACATGGTAATCACTGCGGCAAA
>DCUB01000050.1:0-15285 GCA_002329365.1 Ruminococcaceae bacterium UBA1425 | reverse complement strand
CGGCGGCATCCTCGTTTTCAAGTGTAACTACATATTTTCTCGCCTGTGCCGCCTTTAATTGTTCCACCTCATCCAGTGCCGCGAGCCTGCCGTTTTTAATAATGGCTACGCGGCTGCAGGTGCGCTCTACCTCCTCGAACATGTGGGACGACATCAGAACAGTCTTGCCCCTTGCTTTTTCCTCAAGCACAAGCTCTATAAACCTGCTTTGCATCAGCGGGTCAAGACCGCTTGTAGGTTCGTCAAGGATTAAAACCTCCGGGTTGTGCATGAAGGCTGCCACGATGCCGACCTTTTGCTTCATGCCCTTGCTCATTTTCTTGAGCTTGCTCCGCGCGTCCAGTTCAAAGCGGTCGAGCAGCTCTTTGGTGCGCCCGTTTGATTTAACCTTTCGGTACTTCGCCATAAAGTCCAGGAAATCCGTACCGGTCATTTCATCAAAGAACACCATTTCTCCGGGGATATAGCCCAGATTTTTTTGGATATCGGTGCGGTCTTTCCAGCAATCCTTCCCGCCGATGGTGCAATATCCCTTTTCGGGCTTCAAAAAGCCCATAAGGTGACGAATCGTCGTTGTTTTTCCCGCGCCATTCGGCCCGAGAAAGCCAAACACCTCGCCCTGATTGATTGAAAAGGATAAATCAAACACACCGCGCCCTTTGCCGTAATCACGGGTCAGGCCTTGAATTTCACATACGCTCATATATGCACCTCCATAAACTATTATTTGGTATAGACTTTATAATTGTTCGTTTTGTATAAGAATCCTTCATTTTTTTACGCATCTTTCCTGTGAACAGGCAATTACTTCATATCAAAATCGGGTATATATTCCTTCTCCGCGGAGCTTGGCTCCTGCACAAAACCGTCCTCTATGCCTGATTTGAAAAGATAATCCTGCGCCGCCTCGTATTCCTCCCGTGTCAACCGCCTGTTAAGTTCGGGATACTCCGTGTCATGGTTTACGGGCGTATACTGGCTCATAAGGCTGAACAGCACCTCGCCTGCCGCGAAGTTTTCGCTAACCCAGTCGATTACGCCGAAGGTGTTTTCAAGGTTTCCGGGCAAAACGAGATGTCTTATCAGCACTCCGCTTTTAAGCATTCCGTTTTCATCGACTGAATATTTCCCTGTCTGACGGTACATCTCGGTTATCGCAGCTTTTGCGATTTCGGGATAGTCCCCGGCACGGGAATATTTTTTTGCGGGGCCTATAAGCGAATACTTCATGTCGGGCATGTAGATTTGTATTTTACCTTCGAGCATACGGAGCGTTTCGACCGATTCATAGCCGCCGCAGTTGTTAATAACCGGCACAGGCAAAAAGCCCTCTAACGCGTCTGCTACGTCGGGCGCGAAATGCGTCGGTGTAACAAGGTTTATGTTGTGCGCTCCCTTGTCTATTAAATCAAAAAAGACGGAGCGAAGTCCGTTGGCGTACATTGTTTTTCCCGTCGCCCTGCGGCTTATTTCGCTGTTCTGGCAGAAGCGGCAGCGAAGTCCGCAGCCTCCGAAAAACACTGTGCCGGAGCCGTTTTCGCCGCTTATGCACGGCTCCTCCCACATATGCAGGACGGCTGCCGCGACAACCGGCTTCCCGCCGCAGCCGCACATCCCCGTTTCGTTATGTGAACGCATTGCCCCGCACCGACGCGGACAAAGGCGGCAGCCGGTGTTAATGCTTTTTCGCACGGTACAGACGCCCCCCGTTCACAAGCTTTCCGACCAGATACAAAACGGCAAAGGCGACGGCATTCACGGCTACGACGCTTGCCCCCGCCGGCGTTTCAAAGGCAAAGGAAGCCACGATGCCGAGGAAGAAGCAGACTACGGATATTACGGCGGACGTCACCGTTACCGCGCGGAAGCTTTTGCACACGCGCATGGAGCTGAGCGGCGGAAAAATAATCAGGCTCGAAATAAGGATTGTTCCCATTATCTTCATTCCGACAACAATGGTGACAGCCGTTAAAAAAGCTATCAGCGTGTTGTAAAGGCCGGCGCGCGTCCCCGTCGCCCGCGCGAAGCTCTCGTCAAACGTAACGGCAAAAATCCTGTTGTAGAACAAAACAAAAAGCACGAGCACAGCCGTGGAAAGACCGATGCTTAAGGGCAAATCGCCCTCGCGCATTGCAAAAATACTGCCGAACATGTATCCCGAAACATCGTTGTTCAGCCCGTCGGAAAGCGACGCCGCAATCAGCCCTACTGCCACCGACGTGCTTGAAATCAGCGCTATTGCCGCGTCGCCTTTTATTTTGCCGCTTTCGCTTATTCGCAGCAGAAGAAAAGCCGCCGCGACGACGACGGGCACGGCTATCCTAAGCGGCGCTACGTTCATAACCATAGCTACGCACATGGCTCCGAAGCCGACGTGTGAAAGCCCGTCTCCTATCATGGAGTATCTCTTTAGCACCAGACTGACGCCGAGCAGCGCGGAGCAGAGCGACACGAGTATTCCCACCGCTATTGCCCTGACCGCAAAATCATAAGAAAATATTTTAAACAAAAAATCTATCACGTCATCCATCCCATCAGCTAAGGGCGATTTTCAGGTTTTCCATGTTATGATTCATAAGGCTTATATAGTTCTCGCCTTTTTCAAAGTCCTCCGCGGACACATTGTGGCAGGAATGGAACAGCAGCGGTCTTGCACCCGTGGACTTCGCGAGCGACTGCGCTACCGTCGGCTCCGTCAGCTCCTCGTAAAACACTACGGGGATTTTTTTGTTGTTTATCTCGTCAACAATTCTCGCTACCGCGGCGGCGCTCGGCTCCGTCAGCTCCGTACAGGAATCGAATGCCGCGAGACAGGTAAGCCCGTATTCGTCGGCAAAATTCCCGAGCGCAAACCTCGCGCCGAAGATAATCTCCGTCCGCTTTGCTTCGGACACGGTTTTTCTTATCCGCTCGTCAAGCTCCCAAAGCTTTATTACATAGTCGTCGGCGTTTTTTGAGTATGCGGATTTGTTCCCTGCGTCAAGGCGTGCCGCCGCGTCGCGGATTGCCTCCGTTATGCGCGCGGCTATTACAGGGCTTGTCCATATATGAGGGTCGTAGAGCTTTTCGCCGTCTGTTTCCTCCTTACTCACGCGTTCGCTGTGAGAAGTTTCCTCCGTGTGCTCCTCCCCGTCCGTTTCATCCTCGCCGCCGCTGTGTTTGTGCGACTCAAGCTTAAGTCCGAGGGCGTCGGACAGCTCAAGCACCGTTGTGCTTTTGTCAAGCTGCGCTAAAATCGGGTTTATCCACGTTTCCATCTCCTCGCCGACATAAATAAACAGGTCGGCGTTTTTGAGGGATATGATATCGGACGGCGTCGGCTCAAAGCTGTGACATTCCATGCCAAAGGGCAGCATAAGCGACACGTCCGCCCTGTCGCCCACGACGCTGTGCGTAAAATCATAAAGCGGAAACAGCGTGCAGACTATATTCAGTTTTCCGTCTTTTGGCTTATTTTCGTCGGCGACGCAGCCCGTCAGAACACCGGCGAGCAGCACAAAAACAAGCAAAAGCGATATTGCCTTTTTCATACTTTTAAATCCTTTCGGAGTTCAGTCTTCCTTTTTTGTCCGGCATTCGACGCAAACGCCGTAAAGCACCGTTTTTTCCTCGTTCAAAACAAATCCGTGATGCTCAAGGATATGCTCCGCGACGCGGTCGAGATATTCGCAGTTGACGTGAAGCAGCCTCCCGCAGCCCAGGCATTTGAGATGATAGTGATTTCTGCATTCGGCTCCGCCCGTGTACTGATAGCACGCGCTTTCGCTCTTTTCGCCCGCGAACCGCCGCGCCTTTCCCTGACCGACAAGCCTGTCAAGCCACCTGTAAACAGTCGTTTTGCCGACGGTGTTTCCGCCTTCGGCAAGACGCCGCACTATTTCGTCGGCTGTCAGATGCTCGCCCGCGGTGGCCTTAAGCAGTCCTTCTATCTGCTCGCCCTGCTTTGTGTTGTACCCCATCAATACCATCCTAAAATGAATTTGAATTTCATTTTCATATTGTATCATAATATTACCGTTTGTCAAGGAAATATTATCTGTACATCTACCTGTAAAAATTATCTGTACATCTGCCCCGGAAGTCCCGCCTCCTTTGGGGGATGGCGCGGCACCTTCCGCAGCTCCATAAGGCAGGCGTTAAAGACCGCTTTTTCTCCGAAACGGCTGCGAATCCGAATTACGGTGTCGTCTATCCTCTCCTGCTTTTCATGCTTTTTGTAGTCGCTGAAAAAATCAAGCTGCACGGGCTCGCCGCACGATATAAGGTTTATCGCGGTTATTGTAACTGAGCGGACATCTCTTTTCCACGTATAGTTTTCGGCAAACAGTGCCGTCGCCGCCCGCGCAAGCTCCGTGGCGCTTCTTGTGGCGAAGGGCAGCCGCGTCCTGAAGCAGGAAAACGCGAGATTACTGTCCCGTACCATTACCTGAACACCCGTTGCCGACAGTCCGTAGCCCTTCAGCCGCCTGCCGACAGTCTGCGAAAGCTCCAGAAGCACCGTCCACACCTCGCGGTTGTCAAGCAGGTCGGCAGTGCAGGTTATGCCGTGACCGACGCTTTTAACGGGAGGCCTAAAGCCGTCCGGTCTTACGCGCGAGTCGTCAATGCCGTTGGCAAAGCGCCAGAGGTCAGTGCCGCATTTTCCGAACACGCGGCCCATCCAGCCGGCGTCGCTTTTCGCCAGCTCGCCTATCGTATTGATACCGTATGCGGCAAGCTTTTTTGCCGTGCTCCGCCCGACGCCGAGCAGGTCGGAAGCGTCAAGCGGCCATACCTTTTGTTTGAATTCCTCCCTTGTTATCACCGTAACGGCGTCCGGCTTTTTCATGTCGGAACCGAGCTTCGCGAATATTTTGTTGAAGGAAACGCCCACAGAAACGGTCAGCCCCAGCTCCGACTTCATTGTTTCCCTTATTTCGTTCGCTATGTGAGTCCCGCTCCCTAAAAGCTTTGTGCTGCCCGTCACGTCAAGCCAGCATTCGTCAAGCCCGAACGGCTCCACAAGGTCTGTGTAGCGCCTGTATATGTCGCGCGCAAGCTCCGCGTATTTTACATATTGGTCGTAGTGCGGATGGATTATTATCAGCTCCGGGCACTTTTGCTTTGCCTGCCATATGACCTCACCCGTCTTCACGCCGCACACCTTTGCCTCCTGCGACTTCGCAAGAATTATGCCGTGCCTCGTTTCCGTCGAGCCGCCAACGGCAACAGGCTTGCCCTTAAGCGACGGGTTGAGCACACACTCTATCGACGCAAAGCATGCATTAAGGTCCGAATGCAATATCACCCTGTCCGTCGTTTTCGCCCTCCCTCTTTACTTTGTGAACAAATGTTCTTGTACATCTATAATATTATTCCCCCGATTTTATTTTGTCAACGGCTTTAAGAACAAATGTTCGTAGAAAAAAACGCGAAAATCAGACCGATTTTTGACATGCTCCAACATGTAGACATAAAAAACACAACCGCACCAAAATGATGCGGTTGTTATTAAAATGAATTATTTTGTACTCCGTCGCCCGTGACTGTTTTCCATACTCAGACTTCGGGCGCACACACAGATGCGCCCCTGCGCGGGTAATCAATTGCATTAAGTTAAACGCTGTTCTTAAACCTGCCTGTATCGGACGTTGTCATTTGCATCTTTTTCCTTAAGCCGTTCTCAGAAGATTTTCCGTGCCGCTCTATACAATCATTCCGTCAGCGCGTCTTCAATCGACTTTAAGTATGCTTTGCTTGACACCGTCGCGCCTGAAACCGCGTCGACCGTTGTGTTCTGCACGTCGATTACCCTGCCGAAAACCTCATCGGACAGCCCCGGCTGTACAATTAAGATGTCCTCAAGGATTTTGATATCGGCAATTTTGCCTCCTTCAATGCTGACGGCAACCTTGTTTGACCATCTTCCCGCGCTGTAGGACCCTTCATAGGTGCCGTCGCTCAACGCGGAGGGGTCAACGGCGGAAACTGCTACCTTTTTTCCCGCATTTAATCCGAGGCTTAAATAAATCATTCCCGCGGCTCCGATTAAAACAATAACCGCTAATACTCCCAGTAATGCTAACAATACTTTTTTCATTACTTTTTTCATTTTCGTCCTCGATTCCGTTTATATTTTAGATATGCCTTAATGCAACGGGCTGAGTCAAAAACATTTTGGCTCAGCCCGTTTTTTACTCAGACCTTTTCTATCTCAATTCCCTTGCCCTGAACATATCCGCGGTCCTGCGTCTTCCACGTTATTGTGTAGGTTGTGCCGAGGGACAGCTCCTTTGTGAAGCAGAGGGCGGGGTTTACGGTATCGTAATGTATGAAGTTGCATACGGGGTTTGCCTTTACGAGCACAATATCCATTTTATAATTGCCCGAAACGATTTCGGAAATATCAAGTGTGACCTTAAAACGTGTTTCCTGCCCCTTCTTCGCCGAAAAAACGTCGGGCGAGAGGAAGGTTGCCACGGGAATATCGTCCATGGTTTTTATGATAAAGTGGATATGAAGCTCCTCGGTGTCCTCATGGTTTTCGCAGTTGAGGTAAAACGAGAGCTTTTCATCGTTGACAAAATAATTGTTGTACTTGCCGATAAGCTCAAGGCTTTTCAGCATCGCGCGACCGCCGTATTTAAGGTACCGACGCTTGACATTGGAAAAGTCGTTATATACCCTTTGCGTGGTGTCCTGACTGCTGAGGTAAGCTTCGATGCCCCCGGATACGTCGCCGTCGTATTTAAGCTTTCCTTTTTCAAGGACGACGCACCTGTTACATAGCTGACGGATAGTCGCCATGTTGTGGCTTACATAAAGAACTGTTTTTCCCTCGTCTGTCGCAACCGCGCCCATTTTTTGAAGGCACTTCTGCTGAAATCTGACGTCGCCCACGGCGAGAACCTCGTCCATTACAAGTATGTCGGCGTCAAGGTGGGCCGAAACGGAGAACGCGAGCTTGACGTACATTCCGGAGGAATATCTTTTTACGGGAGTGTCGATAAACTGCGAAAGCTCGGCAAATTCGACTATCTCGTCAAACTTCCTGTCTATTTCGGATTTGCTCATTCCGAGTATCGCGCCGTTAAGATATACATTTTCGCGCCCGGTAAGCTCGGGGTGGAAGCCGGTGCCGACCTCAAGCATGCTCGAAATGCGGCCGTTGTATGATATGGTGCCTGATGTGGGAGCGGTAACCCTTGAAAGCAGCTTCAAAAGCGTTGACTTCCCCGCGCCGTTCTGGCCTATTACACCGAGCGTATCGCCCCTGTAAATGTCAAAGCTGATGCCGGAAAGGGCGTAAAAGCGCTCGTTCCTTTTTACCGCGCCGCCCTCTTTGCCGACCTTTTGATTCGGGTCTTCCCTGTGCAGCAGCTTTGCCGTAAGGCTTTTCACGTCTTCCTGAAAAGTGCGCCCGCCGATTGAGCCGAGACGGTACTGTTTATACACGTCGTCTATTCTGATGATTACGTCAGACATATTTACACCTCCGTCGTCATACCGTGTCCATAAAGGTTTTTTCAACCTTGTTGAACAAAACGGCGCCAAGCAGGAACGCAAATAAAGCCACGCCGGCGCTGTAACAAAGATACGCGGCGTTAATCTCACCGACGCCGAGGAAAATGCTCCTGAACGCCTCAACTACAGACGACATGGGGTTGAGCAGAAAAACAATGCGCCACCTGTCGGGAACGAGCGACATCGGATATACTATCGGGGTTATATACATCCATACGGTTATTCCGAAGGTGAGCAAAACAGTCAGGTCGCGGTATTTTGTTGTGAGCGACGAGGTTATAATGCCGAAGCCGAGGCTCATGACACCCATTATTATTAGTAATGCAAAAAAGAGCGGCAGCGACGCGTAATCGGGGCGGACGCTCCCTTTCTGAACGTAATATACAAGAAAGCCGATAAACATCACAAACTGAATAAAAAAGGCAATAAGCTGTGTAATGACAACGGAAATAGGCATTACAAGACGCGGGAAATAAACCTTGCCGAAAATGCCGGCATTTGACGTAAAGGTATTTGATGTGTTGATAAAGCACTTGCTGAAAAAAGCCCATACGGTGTTGCCAGCCAAATAAAACAGGAACGTGGGAACGCCGTCGGTACCGATGTCGGCTATGTTGCCGAATATTACGGTATATATAACCGTGGTTACTATTTCGGTTATGATTATCCATGCCGGCCCGAGTATAGTCTGCTTGTAAAGCGTGCTGTAGTTTCGCCGCACAAACATTATAACAAGGTCGCGGTACTTTAAAAGCTCCCCGATCTTCAGATCAAACCACCTGTTTTTAGGACGGATAACCGTTTCAAACTGAAGGTTTTCGTTGTTTTCCATCTTCTGATTTTTCAATTCCTTTCGGTGAAATATAGGATAACGGGCGGCTTATGGAAAAAGCCTGTTGTTTTGTTCAATTATACGTTAAATTATATCATACAGTCAACGCTTTTTCAATGACGAGTTATCGACATAAAAAAACGGCGGGCTGAAAGCCAGCCCGCCGCCCGGATTTTAAATTACTGCTCGACAGCGTAGACGCTGACCTTTTTGCGGTCTCTGCCCATACGCTCGAACTTTACCTTGCCGTCGATTAAGGCGAAAAGGGTGTCGTCCCTGCCCTTGCCGACGTTTGTGCCGGGATGGATATGCGTGCCCCTCTGCCTGACAAGTACGTTGCCGGCAAGCACAAACTGACCGTCAGCCCTTTTGGTGCCCAGCCTCTTTGATTCGGAATCGCGCCCGTTGCGGGTGGAACCCATTCCCTTTTTATGAGCAAAAAGCTGAATGTTAATTCTGAGCATTTTTATAACCTCCGTAAATTATTCTGATTCTTCGAGGGTATTTGCTTGAAAGCTCCCTCATGTGTAGCTCAAAGCCCGAAAGCAGCTCCTGCGAACGCCTTGCTTCATCCTCTGTAAGGACAAGCATTAATCTGCCAACGCCGACCTCCGGCTTTGATTTTGCTTTTGCGATTTCGGTTATTGTGTTTACGGTCATATAAGCCGCCGAAGAAACCGACGCGCAGACTATGTCGCTCCCCCTCGGAGCGGCGCCCGCATGACCGTCAAGCGAAAAACCGACCAACAGACCGTTTTTTTGAAAAAACCTTGCGGTTATCATCTTTAAGCGTTTACGGCCGTAACTTCAATCTTCGTATAGGGCTGCCTGTGACCCATTTTGCGCTTCTCGTTTTTCTTGGGCTTGTAGGTCATGACGGTTATCTTTTTTGCCTTGCCGTTTTTAACGACTCTGGCTGTTACGGTAACGTCGTCAAGATAGGGAGTGCCCAGGGAAATGCCGGCGTCGGTGCAGACCGCGACTACCTTGTCGAACGTGATTTCCTGCTCCGGCTCGACGTCAAGCTTTTCGATGAAAAGCGTGTCGCCCGCCTCAACCTTGTACTGTTTTCCGCCGGTTTCAATAATTGCGTACATAGGATTTACCATTCCTTTTTAAGACTCGCTACTGCGGGGTGCGGATTTACCGTCTTGCGGCACAACAAAAATGCCACCCTGAGTACGCGGCTAAATGATTATATCACCGCAATGCCGGGTTGTCAAGCATTTTTTCTTTATCCCGTAAAATAACCCCGTAAAATGCCGGCATTTGTCAGTTCACGACGTTAATGGGGCTGCCCTCTAAAAAAGCCTTCAGGTTGTTTTCGCATATACCCATGAGCCTTCGGCGCGTTTCGAACGCCGCCCACGAAATATGCGGAGTTATTATGCACTTTTCGCAGGAAACAAGCGGGTTGTCGTCCTTCGGCGGTTCGGTTGAAAGCACGTCCACTCCCGCTCCGGCTATAACTCCGCCGTCGAGCGCGTCGCGCAGCGCAGCTTCGTCGACAATAGCCCCTCTTGAGGTATTTATCAGAAACGCGGACGGCTTCATTTTTGATAAGAACTCCGTGTTTACCATCTTGTCCGCTTCCTTGCTGTAGGGGACGTGAACACTGACGAAATCGCAGCGCGGAAGCAGCTCGTCGAGTGACAAAAACTCTATGCCGTCGTCACGGTACTTGTCGGGATTGCGCGTGTTTGCGGCTACTTTCATGCCGAACGCCCTTGCGATTTTCGCAACCGTACTGCCTATCTTGCCGTAGCCGATTATTCCGAAGGTCTTTCCCGCAAGCTCCGTAAGGTTAGACTTCCAGAAGCAGAAGTTGCCGTTTTTGCCCCACTCCCCGTTCTTGACGGCGGAGTCGTGCAGGGCTACGCGGTTTGTAAACTCAAGCAGCAGCGCGAACGTCATCTGGGCCACGCCGTCTGTCGAATATGCCGGTATATTCGTAACAGGTATTCCGAGCCCGCGCGCGTAGGCGGAGTCAACGGCGTCATATCCCGTGCTTAAAAGTCCTATGTAAACCGTTTTCGTGAGGCTGTCAAGCTCTTTTTTCCGAAGCTTTGTTTTGTTTGTAATGACTATCTCGCAGTCCTTTATCCTGCTTTCGGCCTCGTCTGGTTTTGTGAAGTCGTATATCGTATAATCGTCGACGTATTTTCCGAGCCAGTCCCATGAAAGGTCTCCCGGATTTGTAGTGTAGGCGTCAAGTATTACTGCTTTCATAACAATCCCTCCCGTTTTGCTCCGAACAAATTATAACATAACCCAAACGGTGTGTACATAAAAAATAAATTAATTTTATTTACAAAATTCTCGTTGACCTGACAGGATAAATAGGTTAAAATATACAACACACGGTTATGGTATTATTTTCGAGCGGAGGGCTTGTTTTTGCACAAAAAAAGAAACAGACGTACATTTATCAAGCTGCTCGGCATAATATTTATTTTTTTTGCCATATTGTTTACAGCTTTGCTGATTCTCGTTCAGATTGACGAGGTTGAGGTGTGGTACAACACATGGCAGCAAAAGCTTGCCGAGTTTGAAGAACGCATTGCAGCCATACAGGAATGGTGGCTTTTCGTCGCCGTTGTGTTTTTGCTGTTTACTCTGAAAAGCGTATTCCCGCTTATAACAATTCCGGCAATATGCCTTACGACGGGTGTGGTTTTGCCGGGCTACGCCGCCATCATTGTAAATCTTATCGGCGTCGCGTGGCTTATGACGATACGCTTCTTCTGGGGAAAGCGTCTCGGGGGCGGCGGCGCGAAGCAGATTATCAGAAAAAACGCGGAAATACGCGAGTTCCTTGAACGCGACGGCTCGGGCAATCCGTACATGCTGTTCCTGTTCAGGCTGATTCCGAGCTTCCCCGTAAACAGCGTAAGCCAGCTTTACGGGGCTATGGATATTGGCTATGTAGAGTATCTGCTTATTTCTCTCGGCGGCTTTTCTTACAAGCTGTTGCTATATACGATTATCGGCCGAAACGTTTACAATCCCCTCTCCGCCTCGTTCTTACTGCCTATTATAATATTCCTTCTTGTTTCCGGCTCAATGCTTATCGGCCTGAACTATATCGTCGACCTTATTGTCAGATTCAAGGAAAAGCGAAGCGGTTCCGAAGAATCCAAAGCAAAAATCAAAAAAGGAAAAGAGCGTAAAATGCATGGTCAGTTATAAAGAGCTTTACGGCGGAATCAGAAGCGGCTCACTCGACAAGGATCTTATGTCCGTATATACATCCCCCCCGGAGCTTTCCCGAAATAAGGAGCGGCTTTTGCGCGTTCTTGAAAGCTTTGCCGAGTTGTTCTCCACGGAATGCGAGGCGGGGCTGTTCAGCGTGCCGGGGCGCACGGAGGTCTGCGGAAACCACACCGACCACAATCACGGCAGGGTTCTTGCCGCGGGAGTAAACCTCGACGTGGTCGCCGTTGCCGCGCCGAACGGTGAAAACACCATAAGGGTAAAATCAGAGGGGCACGACATGAACGTCGTCGAGCTTTCGAATATGCTGCCCTCGCCCGACGAGGAGGGGCACTCGACATCTCTCGTCCGCGGCGTTTGCGCGGGCTTCCTCAAGAGGGGCTATAAAATCGGCGGCTTCAACGCCTCCACCGCGTCCGAGGTGCTTTCCGGCTCGGGGCTTTCAAGCTCCGCCGCGTTTGAGGTTCTGCTCGGCACAATCCTCAATCATCTGTTTAACGGCGGAAGGGTTTCGCCGATTGAAATAGCTCAGATTGCTCAGTACGCCGAAAACGTGTTTTTCGGCAAACCCTGCGGGCTTATGGACCAGACGGCCTGCGCCGTCGGCGGCTTTGTCACCATTGACTTTCAAGACACGTCGGCTCCCGTTATCGAAAAGCTCTCCTTCGACTTTGCGTCTTGCGGCCACTCCCTTTGCATAACCGACACGGGCGGAAGCCACGCCGACCTAACACAGGAATATGCCGCCGTCAGAAGCGAAATGGAGTCGGTTGCCGGATTTTTCGGCAAAAAGGTTCTGCGCGATGTTCCCGCCGAAAGATTCTTTTCCGATATCGCCGGCGCGAGAGAAAAGGCAGGCGACAGAGCCGTCCTGCGCGCCATTCACTTCTACAACGACAACGAACGCGTCGTTCGCGAGGTGGAGGCGCTGAAAGCGGGCGACTTTGACGCCTTTAAAAAGCTTGTAATCGAAAGCGGCGAATCTTCGTTTATGTTTAATCAAAACGTGTTTTCCTGCTCGCAGCCCGGCAGCCAGCCCGTTTCGCTTGCTCTTGCTTTAAGCTCCGGGCTTTTAAAAGGCAGGGGCGCGTGGAGAGTTCACGGCGGCGGCTTTGCCGGCACCGTTCAGGCGTTTGTTCCGGATGATATGCTTGACGTCTACAAGGCAGGAATGGAAAAGGTTTTCGGCGCTGGAAGCTGCAAGGCTCTAAAAATCCGTAGCCATGGCGGGGTTAAGCTCGTTTAATTCTGCTGTTTTTTTCGTAAGTTCTTTTAATTCGTCCTTCTTCATTTCAAGGAAGTCGCGCGAAACCTTCTTTTCGCGGTATTCCGAAAGGTTGAAGGACATTATTTTTGTCCTGCCCTGTTCCTTTATATTTCCGTGCTCGTCCACATCAAAATATACAAATGATCTATCCAAAAGACAGTTAATAGCGTCATATTTTATTTTATCGTTTTCGTCGTCAATCAGTTTCATAAGCTCGGGCGTGCTTCCGCTACCAAGCCAGCCGAGCATATCCATATCAAGTTCCTCGGTTATTCCGCTTCGATAGGCATAGATGTTGAATTTTGCCACGCATCTGTCAACATCGGCTAACGTCAGCGAAAACAGCACAATGCAGGCCGTTACGACAGCGAACTTCATATACGGGAAACGGGCTTTAAAGATCCGTATAACCGTATATACAAAAACAAGGAGCAGCACAACCATAAAGGCGGAGGTTATAACGCGCAGCCTTGTAAGCCCGTATTGCGAGATATACATATACATTTTTGAAAAAGAGGTAGCTATAAGGAGAATTGAAAAAGCCCCGATAAACAGGCAAAGCGCCTTTGTCAGCTTTGAGATTTTTTTGTCGCGGTATTTTGACAGCACAAGCGACAGGAACATCAGCCCGAGGTTTACGGCGGCTATCGCGCACATTTCAAAAAAGCCGCGGCGCGCGTATTCGGCAAAGGTGAAGTCCTCCGGCAGCAAGCCGGAAAACGCGCTGAAAAAGTAGCTAAGCTGCGACAGCATGTATACCGCGTATATGAACGACAGGAGTAAAAGCGCCGTGTTCACTACCGTGCTGTCGGCAATGTGCGTGTTAATTTTCAGCGGCGCGGTTTCCGTAACGTCAAGCTTTTTGTTTACGGCAAACATGAAAGAAAATACAAAGACAAATATCAGTAATGTGACTATGATTCTTGCGATTATTTCCATTATATCTTCCCAAACAGCCAGCATAAGCCCTTCAAATGCTGCGTCGGACGATATGAGCAGCGGCACAACGACGCAGAGCACCGGCAGGGCTATAAGAGCGCCGAGCAATATCTTCGGCGTCTTTTTCAGCTTTTTGCCGCTCTTGTTCAGAAACGCGCGAAACGGCTCCGTAAGCTTTGAAAGCGGCAGGAAAACAGAGTAGCGGAGAAAGTCAAAAACCGTTGAATAGCTGCCGAGCGGATGCCTCGGCTGTCCCCATATGCTGAAGAAATAAACGATTTCCGTAAAAACCATTGCCGCGAAGCACAATGCAAGCAATTCGCTGTTTACAATCGAAAAAAGAGAGCCGAGAGCTAAGGACGCGATTCCGCAGAAAACCGGGTACGGCGAAATTCTTCGGCGGCTTTTTCCGAAATAGACTGTGCCGATTATAAGCATCAGAAAATGCGCCGCGGTCAGCCCCGACCTGAATTCGTTTTGTATGGCAAACTCGTAAGTAAAAGCGCCCAAAGCCAACGCCAACACTGCAAACACCGCGTCCCTGCGGTCAAAGCTCTGCGCGGGGCGTTTCGTTATGACAACAGGAGGATACGGCTGCGAAGGCACTGCCTGCTGTGGCGCCGCCTGTTGCACAGCAGCTTTGTTTTCACGCGGTACCGTCCCGCCGACCGCTTTTTCGTTCGTATTCAGCTTTGGATTCTCTACGTTCGGAATATTCGTATTGTTTTCCGTCACGACAAATCACTCCTTAACATATTCGAGAATATCGGCAGGCTGGCAGTCGAGCTCCCGGCAAATCGCCTCAAGCGTAGAAAAACGAACAGCCTTTGCCTTGCCTGTTTTTAATATGGAAAGGTTGGCCTGTGTAATTCCCACTCTTTCCGCAAGCTCGCCCGACGACATTTTTCTTTTCGCGAGCATTACGTCTAAATTAACAATAATCGGCATATCATCCGCTCCTTTTAAACCGTCAGTTCGTTCTCTGTTTTTATCTCAACTGCCGCGGCTATGACGTTTTTGACAACCCGCAGTATAAGCCCGAGAAACAGAGAAGAACCGGCAACAAGATAAAAGGGCAGATAAAGTATTCCGCCTATGAACGTAACGAGTGTGACTCCGAAACAGCACCACGAGAGCAATCGGAGCAGCGACACGTTCTGATTTTCAAAGATATATTCCTTTCTGATGTTTGAAAGCAGCCTCAAAAGGCAGTATATCGCGGCGAAGGCTATGGGGCAGCAGCAGTAAAAGACGACAAGAACAGTTTTTACAAGGCTCTGAAAGCTGTTGTACCAGTAATTTAAAAAGGACGGCGCGATAAACATCATTGCAATAAGCGCGGCGGCGCATACATATGTCATGACAAGAGATAAAACCGTTGATTTTTTTGCGTTCCACATATCTTACCCTCCGAACGTTGTAATTATGTTTATACTTTATCATAAGTTTTATCGTTTGTCAATAAAAATTTTTTAATAAATGATATATTTTTATTGTTTACCTTAATTAAATCGAGTAGGATGCTACCCAT
>DCUB01000030.1:5343-15341 GCA_002329365.1 Ruminococcaceae bacterium UBA1425 | reverse complement strand
GTCACCCATGCCGAGCGCACTAATACAAAACGCCCTGTCAGAATGACAGGGCGTTTTTTCCTTTACGGGACGCATAAATGCGTTCCCTACTGCGTTAATTTGGAATTATAAATATTTGCCTATTAATTCCTCGAAATTTTTGTGGTATATCTTTTCGCGTTCGTAATCGTTCAGAATTTTGTCGAGCTTTCGGATTTCGTCGGCGGGCGTCCACATGGGATAATCCGTTCCGAACAGTATCCTGTCGATATCGAACGTGTCGATAAGCTCGCGCATCTTTTCGGGAGTAATGAAGCACTGACAGCTTGAAGTGTCGACATAGATATGAGTTTCGGCAAGCGCCCGTATGCTGTTGTTCCATTCGGACCAGCCGCCCATATGAGCGGCAATGATATCGAGCTTCGGGAACCTTTTGCTGACGTTCAGAAGCCGCGCAGGCTTTGAAAACTCCGTTCGGTAGTCGCCGGCGTGAATGAGCACAGGCAGCCTGCCGTCTATCGCTTCAAGCATTCGTATTGCCCTTTCCCCGTCGATATAGAACCTTTGAAAGTCGGGGTGCAGCTTTATTCCGCAAAGCCCGAGCCGTATGGCGTTTTCTATCTGACGCGGAATGTCTTCATCGTCAGGATGCAGGGTTGCAAAGCCGTAAAACCTGCCGGGATGCTCGTTTACGGTCCGTGATATAAAGCCGTTGATGGACACGACCTGCGCCGGTGTTGTTGCAACCGAATGTATAACGCATTGCGATACGCCCGCTTCATCCTCAAGCCGCAGGAGCTCTGAAACGGTACCGTCGTGCAACGCTTTAATACTGTAAAAATCCGCGATGCTGTGCGAAGCTTTTTCAGCGATTTTGTCGGGATATATGTGCGTATGCGCGTCGATAATCTTAATGTCTCGTTTCATAAAGCTACAGGCCTTCTTTTGTAAAAATAAAAGCCGCCCCTTATAAGGACGGCTTTTTTATAGCAAAAGTAATACTTATGCTTCCTTCTTCTTGTAGCAAACAAATGCCGCTGCAGCTGCGAGTGAAAGCGTAGCGAACGCCGCGAGAGAAGCTGTTGAACCTGTTTCGGGAACATCTTCAACTTCTGTTGTCTTTGTGAGAGCGCCGCCCTTGTAGAAGTTGGCAATCCAGTTGATGATCTTGTTGCTCGCAAGCTTCTTGTAGAGAGCATCAACGTCTACGCCGAGAGCCTGAAGGATGGCGAAGAAGTTTGTTACGATGTCGTCCATAATGTTGGTCGGAAGAGCAAGAATGTCGTTGATGGAGAGATTTTCGATGTTTTTCTTAGCCCTTGCGAATGCGTCCTTGATGGCAGTTTTGATGTCGCCGGCATCTTTCGCCTCAAGAAGGTTGCCCATAAAAGTATCTCCGGTTACTTCGGAAATAGCTGTTGTTTCTTCAGATGCCACAACAGTTGCTTCTTCTTCGTCGGCCTCAAGACCGAAAGCTACCGTACCGAGAGAGAAAACCATAATTGCTGCAAGAAGGACACTTAAGAACTTTTTCATTTTCAAACATTCCTTTCAAGTATGTATTGGGTACATGAGTACGCCGTTCTTACAATGAGAATATTATCATGTGCGGAGCTCTTTGTCAATAGTTTTTTATAAAGATTTTATTAAATTTGTCAAATTTTATGAGATTTTCGCATCTTGACGTAAAAAACTCCGTTGCCGTGTGATAAAGTGTTAAAAGTGACAAACCAAGATGCCATCCGCGTGTTATCTGGAACCTACGCCCTGGTCGATGTATCTCCATCCAACATAGACGTCGTTTCCGCTTACACAGAATCTGTCGGGGCTTGTCGGGGATATCTGGCTCGTGGAGGACACCTGTGTCAAACCGCATTCGGAAAGACCATCGGCAAACGCTGCCGCCATTACGGAATCATACATCGTAAGACGCGAATAAAGATAGAGGCATGAGCGGTCGTTAAACCTGAAGTTGTTAAGATAGCCGTCCACAAATCCGGTAGACCACCAGTGAGGGTAATAACTCCTCGTAAACAGCTTGACAAAACCCTTATCGTCGTTGAAGTCCCTATACAGCGACATTTCCATGTTGATGAGGTGATTGTCGTCGGCGCAGTTGTAATGTGTTCCCTTCGCGCCGATTTCCCTTGTGTAAACACCGATTTCGCTGCCGATAAACAGGCAGCCGTACTGCCCCTTCCAGAACTGGATCATCCACTCAAGGTTGTCGTAGTTGAACTTTGCCCTTAAAGTATCGTAGAACATGATTGTCAGCGGTGCGCCCCAGTCGTAAAGGACGTTGAAGCCGAAGTTTCTCTGCCACGGGTTATCCTCGGTGTAATAGAAGTTGCCGTCCGGATCCCAGAGGTATGATACTACGGCGCTGTCCGCGAGGGCCGCCTGCGCGTCTACCTTTTCAAGGTTTTTGAAGTCGTCCGAGCTTGCGTCTTTCTCGCTCGTTGACTTCTTTGTCGTTGTTGCCGACGCCTTTGAGGTGGTTGTCGCGTTCTTTTTTGTCGTGCTTTCCGCGGAGGCTGTTGATGAAGTTGCGGCAGGTGTCGTTGCGGTGGTGGCAGACTCGTCAAGGTTCGTGACGATCTCTGTCAGAAGCTCGTCAGTCGTCGGCTCCTCGTCGGGGTATGTAAACTCGTCAACGGTAGTCGACTCGGTGACGGGCGGCTCTGTCGTAACATCGGATTTCTGCGCCTTTGTCGCCTTGATAATAAAGGGTATGGCGGCGGCACCAATAACGACTACTATGGCAACAGCAATTATCAGATTTCTTGTTGACTTACTCATAATAACCATTCCTTTCAATTTCTTATCCGCCTTACGGAGGACTTTGCAGGGAAACGTTCTTCGCGTAACAAATGAAGTAAATGGTGGAGATGGCGGTAATCGAAACCGCGTCCGAAAGCCCATCCTCACGACCTTCTACGAGCGTAGCCTATTGTTTGAGATTCCCCCCGAAGCACGCCGACAGGCAGGCTTGCTTCATCGGTAGCCCGATTGTTCATGGCGGAGTACCGGGCGTTCGTCCGCTCACGTTCACTGCTAATCGACGCCCTTATCCGGACCGCAGTGCTTCCGGCAAGGACGGCAGCTTAAATTAAGCTGCTTTTAAAGCTGTATTGTTGTCGTTTGTTTAAAAACTGCGGATTTTATAGCGGTCCCGCACCGCTGCTCGCTTATCGTGGCTCAAAGCCCCCGTCGAAATCCTTTCATCCCCATTAATGAATCCGACACAAAGCCTTGCCATCGCAATCCCCGGAAGAATCGGGAAGCCCAATGATTCCGAAATCTGTCTGCCGCGCCCAATACGGCAGTCAGCGCCCGGAACCTTCCTTCATCGACCGTTCAATATTACGCCGGGCAGCTTTTTCGGCCAGCGATTCGCGCTTGTCGTAAAGCTTTTTGCCCTTGCAGAGACCTATTCTTACCTTTGCCCTGCCTTTTTTGAAATAAACCGCCAGCGGAATAACAGAAAGCCCCTGCTGCTTGACAGTTCCGTAAAGCCGGAGTATCTCGCGTTTGTGCATCAGCAGCTTCTTTGCCCTCATAGGGTCTTTGTTGAAGATGTTGCCGTGCTCGTAAGGGCTGATGTGCATTCCGTTGACGAATATTTCGCCGTCTTTGATGCCGCACCATGAGTCCCTGAGGTTCAGCCTGCCCTGTCTGACAGACTTGACCTCGGTACCGCACAACTCGATGCCTGCCTCAAATTCTTCAAGGATAAAGTAGTCGTGATAGGCTTTTTTGTTGGTTGCCACCGGCTTTGAAGAGCCGTTATCCAAAGCTATCACTCCTCCTGCAGCCTTGCCTTAGAATTATATCATATTAAAGCAAAATGTCAAGTGTAACAATATTAAGAATTTCTTAATTTGTTGCCGGATTTTGTTGTTCTTGTCCTCGGCGCGGAGCCTTTTGCGCCGACACCCCTTGCGGCCGGAGCGCGCCCTTTACCGGCATGTACTCCCCTGCTCTCTGCCTGTGTCTTTTTTTGCGCCGGATCTCGTTTGTCTGTTTGCCCTGCCCTTTGCGGGTACTTTTTTGCTTCGTTTTGGCGCGCCTTAAGCTTAGCCTTCTTCTGCGCTTCCTTTTTCCGCTTTGCTTTTTCCGCTTCCGCCGCACGCAGCTCGGAATTTTCCTTGTAAAGAACAATGCTTCCGCCGATAACCTGTACAACCTCGGCGCCCGTAGCCTCGGACAGCTTGTCGGCAAGCTGCCTCGGCGTTTCATGTATCGACTCAAGCAGCGCCCTGATTTTAATCAGCTCCCTTTTTTTCAGGGCATCCGCCGTCTGCTTTATCAGCGCGTCGGAGATATCTCCCTTACCGATTTGAAAAACCGGCTCAAGGCTGTTCGCCTGAGCCCTTAACCGCGCCCTTTCCTTACCTGTCATATTTCCTCCTTAATCAGCGCCGCCAAGCCCTCAAGAGCGCGCCGCCTGTGGCTTATCGTGTCCTTTTCGCCGGGCGTCAGCTCAGCCATTGTTCTGCCGTCCGCAATGTCTTCGGGCAGAAATACGGGGTCGTAACCGAAGCCGCCGCTCCCCCTTCTTCCGAAGGCTATAGTTCCCCTGCACTCTCCCGTTGACAGCATGCGCCTGCCGTCGGGAAAGACGCAGCAGGCGGCCGACACAAAACGCGCCGTTCTATTTTCGGCGGGAACGTCCTTCAGCTCTGACAGAAGCTTTTCGATATTCTGGTCGTCGTTGCCGTGTTCGCCCGCATAGCGCGCCGAAAAAATCCCCGGAGCGCCGTCCAGCGCGTCTGTGACAAGCCCCGAATCGTCCGCTATGCACGGCATTCCGCTTTCGCGGCAGCCGCTTTCGGCCTTCAAAAAGGCGTTTTCCTCAAAGGTTTTGCCCGTTTCCTCTACGTCCGTCAGCTCTATTCCTATATCCTTATCGAGCAGAACGTCTATGCCGAGCGGCCCTGTTATCCGCTGAAGCTCGTCTCTCTTTTTGATATTATGGGTCGCAATCAGAAAATTCATTCGGATTTTTCCTCGATTTCGCCTGTTTCTTCATCGTGTTCGGGCATCTCAACGTCAAACAACCCTTCCGCGAACGCTTTTGAGCTGAACGGCTGAAGGTCGTCTATCCGCTCGCCCACGCCGACGAACTTAACGGGCACCTTCAAATCGTTTTTGATGTTAAGAACTACTCCGCCGCGTGCGGTGCCGTCGAGCTTTGTGAGAATTATTCCCGTTATTTCCGCCACGTTCATAAACTCCCTTGCCTGATTGACGGCGTTCTGCCCCGTAGTGGCGTCGAGCACCAGAAGCACCTCCCTGTCGGAATACGGAAGCTCCCTGTCGATAACCCTGTATATCTTCGCAAGCTCCTCCATGAGATTTTTCTTGTTGTGGAGCCTGCCTGCCGTGTCGCAGATTATTATATCGGCGTTTCTTGCCTTGCCCGCCGAAATTGTGTCGAAAATAACGGCGGCGGGGTCCGCGCCCTCGCGGTGCTTAATCATGTCGACTCCCGCCCTGTCGGCCCATTCCTGAAGCTGCTCAATGGCGGCGGCGCGGAAGGTGTCGGCCGCGCCCAGAATGACCTTTTTGCCCTCGGACTTGTAAAGGGCGGCAAGCTTGCCTATGGTTGTAGTCTTTCCGACGCCGTTTACGCCGATTACAAGTATTATTGACGGCATTGTGAGGAGGTTCATTTCCTCGCCGCCCTCAAGCATTTCCGCAACTATTTCCTTTATGGCGTTCTTGACCTTTTCGGGAGTGCGCAGATTGTTTTTCCTTACGCGTTCCTTAAGCTTTTCAACTATCTCGGATGCTGTGTTTACCCCCGTATCTCCCATGACGAGAATTTCCTCAAGGTCGTCAAAAAACTCGTCGTCGACCTCCTGCTTGCCGTAAAGCATGGAGTCTATTGCTCCCGACATGCTTTCTCTTGTCTTTTTCAGACCCTGATTGATTTTTCTGAAAATACCCATTACTTATCTCCCGTTGAAAACGTATACATTTTATATATTATATGTCAATCAATTCTGTTCGCTGACGTTTTTAATTATGTCGTTTACCGTCGCGCGGAGCGACGAATCCTTTTCCATCAGACGCCTTATTTCCTGCAGCGCGTAGACAACGGTGGAATGGTCGCGCCCTCCGAACTCGGCGCCAATAGCCTTTGTTGACAGGCTTGTGGTTTCGCTGACGACATACATAGCCATCTGACGCATTCTTGAGGTTTGCGCATCGCGTTTTTTGGAGCGGATATCCTCGGGGTCCGCGCCGTATGTCCTCGCCACCTCGTCGATGACCTTTTCGATAGTGACGGAGCTTGGTACGTCCTCGCTGAGTATGTCCTTTATGGTGTTCTGAACCGTTACCATATTCGGCGTTGAGCCGTGAATGGCTACGACGGCCTTGATTTTTTTGACAGCGCCCTCAAGCTGGCGTATGTTGCTTTTCAGCTTGTCTGCTATGTACTGAACGACGTCGTCGGGCAGCTCAAGGTCGAGCATCTGCGCCTTTCGCTTTATAATAGCCATCCTCGTTTCGATATCGGGCGGCTGGATATCGGCTATCAGCCCCCACTCGAAGCGTGTGCGCAGGCGCTCCTCAAGCGGCAGGATATCCTTCGGCGGCTTGTCTGACGTGAGCACGACCTGATTGCCCGCCTGCGTTAAGGTGTTGAACGTATGGAAAAATTCCTCCTGCGTTCTCTCGCGCCCGGCTATAAACTGAACGTCGTCCATAAGCAGCACGTCGGCAGAGCGGTATTTGTTGTGGAAGTCGGTCATATTCTTCTGAGCGATATAGTAGACAAGCTCGTTTGTAAACTCCTCGCCGTGTGTTAAAATTATGTTAAGGTCGGGATTGTTCTTTTTTATTTCGTGCGCTATTGCCCCCAGAAGGTGGGTTTTGCCAAGCCCCGACCTGCCGTAAATAAACAACGGGTTATAGGCCCCGCCGGGATTGGCGGCGACGGCTAAGGCGGCGGCATGGGCGAATTTGTTTGAAGAACCTACGACAAACGTCTCAAAGGTGTTCTCTTTGTTCTGAAGCCTGTCGGATACAACGGCTTCACGCGATTCGTCCGCGGTCCCTTCCGGCTCGACAAGAATTATCTCGACGGGAAAGCCCAGAACCTTCTCAAAGGCGTCGTTTAATATGCTGCTGAACTTCTGCTCGACAATTTTTCTTTTAAACTCGCAAATCGCCAGTGTAACGGCTCCGTTTTCGAAGCTTATCGGCGTTAAATCCTTTAACCATACGTTGTAAATAACCTCGGATAAACCTTCTCTGAGAACCTCCGTAACAAGCTCCCAAAGCTCCTCCAATGATTTCATCTCTGCTTTTTCCCTTCTTCATCCCTTGTTGCCGAATGGCGGCAAATATCCATTTTATCTACGTTAACAAAAATTATATCATATGCCGCCTTAATTATCAACTTCTTTATCTTGTGGTGTATTTTTGCCCCGCAACTACTTGTAGCAAACGGACGAAGCGCGCGAAAAAAGTGTTTTTCGTGTGCTATTTTTTCTATTTTAGTATGGTATGACGGATTAATATTTGATATAATAAAATATCAGTTTATATTTCTTTAGGAGCCGGATTATGGGAAAGACTCTCGTTTTAACGGAAAAGCCGTCGGTAGCGCGCGATATAGCGCGTGTTCTCGGCTGCCGTCAGAACGGCGAGGGCTGCATCATCAGCCCGAAATATATCGTAACATGGGCGCTCGGTCATCTCGTAACGCTTGCCGATCCCGAGGTCTATGACGGCAAATATCAGACATGGCGGCTTGAGGACCTCCCCATGCTACCAAAAAAGATGCAGCTTGTCGTTATTAAGCAGACGTCAAAGCAGTTCAAGGCTGTTTCTGCTCTCCTTCGCCGCCCCGATATCGACGAGCTTGTAATAGCAACCGACGCGGGGCGCGAGGGCGAGCTTGTTGCGCGCTGGATAATGCAAAAGGCGGGCTTTAAGGGTAACGCCCGCCGGCTTTGGATATCGTCGCAGACCGACGCCGCCGTCAGGGCTGGTTTTCAGAATCTCCGCCCCGCAAAGGAGTATGACAACCTTTTCCGCTCGGCGCAGGCGCGGAGCGAGGCGGACTGGCTTGTGGGGCTTAACGTGACAAGGGCGCTTACCTGCAAATACAACGCGCAGCTTTCCGCAGGGCGCGTCCAGACGCCGACGCTGTCTCTGATTGTCGCCCGCGAGGACGAAATTTTAAAATTCCGCCCAAAGGATTATTACACCGTCTGCGCGCGCTTTGACGGTTTTTCGGCGACATACCGCGACTCAAAAAACAACGCCCGCTTTTTCGAGCGCGAGCGCGCGGAGGAGATAGCAAATTACGTCCGGGGCAAGCGCGCCGTTTTAAGCGAGCTGAAAAAGGAGTACAAGCACAAGACCCCTCCCGCCGCCTACGACTTAACGGAGCTTCAGCGCGACGCAAACAGAAAATACGCCTACTCGGCAAAGCAGACGCTCACTTTAATGCAGAGCCTGTACGAAACACACAAGATATTGACATATCCGCGAACAGATTCGCGGTACATCACCGACGACGTTGTCCCCACCCTGCCCGACAGGCTGAAAGCCGTTTCAGCGGGACCGTACAGGGACGCGGCGCAAAAGCTTCTCCGCTCAAAGACCATTTCTGTAAAATATATCGTCAATAACGCGAAGGTGGGCGACCACCACGCCATAATCCCCACCGAGCAGTTTGTAAATCTTTCCGCGCTGTCGCATGAGGAGCGTAATATTTACGACCTTGTGGTGCGCCGCTTTCTCGCCGTCTTAAGCCCCGCCTTTGAGTACGAGGAGGTAAGCCTTCGCATAACGGTTGACAAACACAGCTTTTTCGCCAGGGGCAGCACAGTTATTAATTCCGGCTGGAAGGAGCTGTACGGCAAACTTGACGACGACGGTGACGATAGTGAGGACGGCGCGCGCTCTCAGCAGCTTCCCCCTCTTAAGCAGGGAATGGCACTGAACGTAAACGGCTGCGATGTAGTCGCGGGAAAAACAAAGCCTCCCGCGCGCTACACGGAGGCTACGCTTCTCACGGCTATGGAAAACCCGTCCGGTCAGGTGGAAGACAGCAGGCTTAAAAGCATTCTTGAAGCTACAAGCGGTCTCGGCACTCCCGCCACAAGGGCGGACATCATAGAAAAGCTTTTCGATTCCTTTTATATCGAGCGTCGCGGCAAGGAGATATACCCCACCTCGAAGGGCAGGCAGCTTGTTTCAATTGTTCCTCCCGATTTGAAATCGGCAGAGCTTACGGCAAAATGGGAGCAAAAGCTAAAGCTTATCGAAAAAGGTCAGATAAGCGACGCGGCGTTCATATCGGAAATGCGGGAATACGCGTCGCGGCTTGTAAAAGAGGTAACAGCAAGCGACGCCAAATTCACCCACGATAACGTAACGCGCGAAAAATGTCCCGAATGCGGCAAATACCTGCTTGACGTAAACGGCAAAAAGGGCAGAATGCTCGTGTGCCCCGACAGGGAGTGCGGCTACCGAAAGGGCGTGTCAGTCATAACAAACGCCCGCTGCCCCAACTGCCATAAAAAGCTTGAAATGCGCGGAGAGGGCGAAAACAAGACCTTCTTCTGCGCGTGCGGATACCGTGAAAAGCTTGCGGACTTCGAAAAGCGGCGCGAAACGGCGGGCGCCGGCAAGCGTGACGTTGAGAAATATCTCCGTGAGCAGAAAAAGCAGAGCGGCTCGGGCAACACCGCGCTTGCAGACCAGCTCGCGAAATGGCTTGAAAGCTGACCTGCTTAAATAAATGTAATCATTAAAAAACCGCAAAACGATGAAAATATGTGTAGGGAACGAAATTGACCGTTGTGCGTATTCATAGCAGGGTTTTGTTTTTCGGAACGGTCTTGACCGTTGTGCAAGATTCGTGCCGACTACAAACGGACACGGCGCGCCGTGTCCCTACTATTCCGAATACTGTAAGATCCTTCGGCACGTTGCGCCTCAGGATGACAAAACGGTTGTCATTCTGAGCGAAGCGAAGAATCTGATAATCCTTC
>DCUB01000030.1:0-5259 GCA_002329365.1 Ruminococcaceae bacterium UBA1425 | reverse complement strand
TTCTGAGCAAAGCGAAGAATCTTTTCAAGCAAATCAGAGATTCTACTAAGTTAAAGCAAAAATTTTTCACTTAAATAATGGTTCTGTATCAACGCCTGAATTTCGGAACGGTCAAGACCGTTCCCTAATTTAAGCTTTGGTCTTCAATAAAATATATTTGTCTGTTGAAATTATTTGCGCATCTGTGCGCGCCCGTGTACGAATGACGTGAAAATAACCGCGAGGTAGATTGCCTTGAAGCCAATATTCCGTAAACTCATATCATTAATGCTTACGCTCACCTTTCTGCTTGCTCTGACCTCCTGCGGAGGCTCGGACGGCACAGGTATGTCTTTCGTATATCCCATACCCTCCGAGCCGTCCACGCTCGACCCGCAGGTATGCTCCGACTCCGCCGCCCTTACGGCAGTCACAAACCTTTACGAGGGGCTTGTCCGCATAGGCAGCGACGGCGCGGTGATTCCCGGCGCGGCCGAAAAAATGAAGGTTTCAGACAACGGGCTTGTCTACACGTTCAGGCTCCGAAGCGGGCTTAAATGGCATCTAATAGACAATTTTTCCGGCATCCTCGGCGAAACGTTTAAGGAGAGCTTCGACGCTTCACTTACATCGCGCGACTTTGTTTTCGGCCTCCGCCGCGCGCTTTCGCCCGCGACATCATCGCCCGAAGCCTCGTCTCTTTACGTCATAAAAAACGCCGAGGCAGTCCGCGAAGGCAGGCTTCCAGTAACGTCCTTAGGAGTGGCGGCGCCCGACGAACGGACGCTTGTCATAACTCTTTCGTCCCCCTGCGTCGATTTCCTGTCGCTTCTCGCCCAGCCGGTAAGCATGCCCTGCAGCGAAGCGTTTTTTAACGCCTGCAAGGGAAAGTACGGCAAAGGGCTTGAATACACAATGTGCAACGGTCCCTTTTATCTTTCAAAGTGGAACGGCGGCTCTTCGCTCCTGCTAAAAAGAAACCCCGATTATGTCGGCGGCTCCGACGTTCTGCCCTATTCCGTAACGCTCTCTGTTTATCCCGACGAAAGCGGTTATGTAAAAGCGGTGGCCGAGGGGAGATATGACGCGGCGTTCACGGGCGCGGGCACAGCGCTCTCCTCCGGCTTTAACGGCATGAATGTTGCCGAATATAAAAACACCGTTTACAGCCTTTGCTTTAACTGCGCCGACGAAACCCTTTCAAACCTGTATATCCGGCTTGCTCTTTGCTCCTCGTTCGACCGCTCTCAGCTCGGCATTTCCGAAAGCTTCGCTGCGGCTTCTGGCCTTCTGCCCTCATGCTGCCGGACGGGCGGCGAAAGCTACCGCGAAAGGGCGGGCAGCGCCGACTTTGTCGCATATAATTCCGAGAAGGCTTCCTCCTACTGGAATACGGGACTGACCTCCCTCGGTCAGTCCTCCGTCAAGCTTACGGTACTTTGCTCCTCCGAAAACGAGAAAACAGTACGCAGGCTGCTTCAGTTCTGGCAGCAGTCCTTCGGGATTTCCGTTACCGTCACGGCGCAGGTAGTCGAGCCTGTTGACCTCCAAAAAGCCGTCGCGGGCGGTAATTATCAGATTGCACTGGCTCCCGTAACGGCTTCCTCCGTTTCCGCCGCCGCCTCTCTTACGGAATACTCGCCGGAATCGGGCAAAAACATATTCGGGTTTTTCTCCGATGCATACGGCAACATAGTCCATAGCGCTTTCCGCGCGGGTTCGTCGTCGTCAGCGGCGGAGGGCTGCCGGACGGCAGAGTCGTTTCTGATGCAAAACGGCGTTGTATATCCGTTTTACGAAATATCGGAACATCTTGTTTTCGCAGGAAATGTGTCGGGCATATACGCAAATCCCGCGGGAACCTCCGTTTGCTTCGCGTCGGCCGTCAAAAAAGATTAAACGTTCGTAATTAATGCTCGGGAGGCGGACAGAATTAAAAATAAACGTGAAAAAATAACAAAAGATAAGGCGCGTATCGTTTTTGCCGCCCTGTCGTGGCTGGCGGCGCTGCTGTGCATGGGCGTGATTTTTTATTTTTCCTCAAAAAGCGGCGACGACTCAGCAGGTCAGAGCCTGTCGCTCATGCAGGGATTTTTCGGCTTTCTCACAAAATACATAAGCCTTGAGGTCTTCCGCAAGGCGGCGCACTTTTGCGAATTCTGTCTCCTTGCCTTTCTTCTGTACAACGCGTTTTATCAGACACGCCGCTGTACCGGCATTCTTCCGCCGTTGTTCGTTTCGTTTGCTTACAGCGTCAGCGACGAGGTTCACCAGCTTTTTGTCGAGGGCAGGGCGTTTAGGCTCTTCGACGTTTTTGTGGATATGTGCGGCGTTCTGTTCGGACTGCTTGTCTTTTATGTCGTTTTAAGGATAATATTTAGGCTCCGCCGGAAAAATTTTGAATAAACCACGCTCCGTTCGTCCAAAATATAGGTAAATTCTATAAAGGGACGTGCGGAACATGTTGAATAATAAAGACAAAAAGAAATTTGCCGGCAGCAGGCTTTTTTATCTCGCGCTGACTCTTTGCTTCACCGCAATGGGCTTAGGCATCTGGAGCGTTCTCGACACAGGCTTTGACTACACGAGGTCGGACGACGGCGAAATATTCGAAAACGAAACGGAAGTCGACTGGTACAACCCGGAAATCCGCGATTTCACAATCAATTATGACGACGAAACCGAAAACGTAAACGTAAATGTCGGCGTCACGGGCATACCCGACGACAGGGACTTAACCGAAACAGAAGCCGGAACGGAAAGCGCCGAAAACCTGCCTTACACGGGAAAATTCGCCATGCCGCTTGGCACAACGATTATAAAGGATTTCAGCAACGGCGATATGGTGCGCTCAAAAACCATGGGCGACTGGCGCGTTCATAACGGCATCGACTTCGGCGACAACCGCGGTGCTTCCGTTGTGGCAATCCAGAGCGGAGTCGTCCTCGACGTGACATACGACGAGCTGTGGGGAACGGCTGTAACAATCGACCACGGCAACGGGCTTGTCGCGAAATACTGCGGACTCGCCCCCGAAAGCACGCCGGAGCCGGGGCATCAGGTTGAAATGCACGAGATAGTCGGCACACTCGGCGAAATACCCGTCGAAAAGGCGGACGGCCCGCACCTTCATTTTGAAATCATTTTAAGCGGCGAAACAGTCGATCCTCTGAAGGTAATGAACAAGCTCGGAGGATAACGCCGGAACTGGACGGTCAACAATAATGCCACTCAAAAAGAACGACATAATAAGACTTGAGATAACCTCCTGCAGTCTTCAGGGCTGCGGAATCGGCCGCCATGAGGGGATGGTCGTTTTCGTGCCTGCCGCGGCTGCGGGAGACACGCTTCTTGTACATATTTTAAAGGTAAAAAAGAGCTGCGCTTTCGGCAAGGTGAAAGAAATCCTGAAATCCTCGCCGGACAGGGTGGAAAATGACTGTCCCGCGTTCCCGCAATGCGGCGGCTGCATGTTCCGCCACATAAGCTACGATGCGGAGCTGAAGATTAAGGAAGCGCAGGTCCGCGAAAATTTCAGGCGTATCGGCGGCATAGACATCACCCCCGAGCCGATTATTGGCGCCGACAACCAAAACGGCTACCGCAACAAGGCGCAGTATCCGCTTGAAAAGGGCGAAAACGGGCTTAAAATCGGATTTTACGCTCAGCGCAGCCACCGTGTAATCGACTGCCGCGCCTGCCGCCTTCAGCCGGAGGCGTTCACGCGGATCCTCAGCGTGTTCGACGGTTATATAGAAAAATACAACATCCCCGTTTACGATGAGGAATCGCACACGGGGCTTCTTCGACACATATTTATACGTATGTCTCCGTCAACGGGAGACGCCACGGTATGCGCCGTAATAAACGGCGGCGATATCCCCCACTCCGACGGGCTTGTGACGGCGCTTACCAAAGCATGTCCCGAAATAAAAAGCATCGTATTAAACATAAACCGCGAAAACACGAACGTCATACTCGGCGAAAAATGCGTAACGCTTTGGGGCGGCGATTACATAACGGATGTCCTGTGCGGGCTTAAGTTCCGTATATCTCCCCTCTCCTTTTATCAGGTCAACGCGGCGCAGGCGGAAAAGCTTTATAAAAAGGCAGGCGACTTCGCGGAGTTCAAAGGCACGGAAACGGTGCTTGACCTTTACTGCGGCACGGGTACAATAGGGCTGACGCTCTCCGCTTCGGCAGGCAGGGTGATAGGTGTCGAAACGGTTGCGCAGGCAGTGGAGGACGCGAGAATAAACGCCGCCGAAAACAACATAGAAAACGCCGAATTCATCTGCGCCGACGCGGCAGAGGCAGCGGCCGAATTAAAGACACGCGGCGTTTCCCCCGATGTAGTGATACTCGACCCGCCCAGAAAGGGCTGCCCGCCGCAGCTTATCGAAACAGTTGCCGGAATGACGCCGGAAAAAATAGTGTACGTCTCATGCGACTCCGCAACCCAGGCGCGCGACTGCAGGCTGTTTGCGTCAAAAGGCTACAAAGTCACACGCTGCGCGCCCGTGGATATGTTCCCGAGAACGGGACATGTTGAGTGCGTGGTATTGTTGTCAAAAGCACAGAACTGAATACCGAAAAAGGCTTGAAAACAAGGCATTTCCGAGAGTTGGGAGTGTGTTTCTTATCTGCTCTTTTGGATAACAAATGCCCCTTGCCTTGTAATAAAAACAAGGGTTGAGTTGACAGGTTGAAAATGGGCAAGGTTGAGTTGATAAGATGATTTTGTAATAGGTCGAGTGGATAAGACGATTATCTTGCGACAAGGAGGAATAGTACTGTGATAAACTTAGGAAAATTAAAAGAAATAAAAGACTTACGAAAGGTCTGGCCGCATGAAGCATTGGACTTTACTCCTTGGCTTGCGGAAGACGATAATCTTACCCTGTTGGCAGATGCCGTTGGATTGGAGATAACCGTTGATGAGACGGAGTCCAGTGTTGGTGACTTCAATGTGGATATCTACGCAACAGAAACCGGAACGGACAGAAAAATTATCATTGAGAATCAGCTTGAGGATACGAACCATGACCATCTGGGAAAGCTGATTACATATGCATCCGGGAAATCTGCTGATATCGTGATTTGGGTTGTAAAGAGAGCAAGAGAAGAACATCGCTCGGCTATCGAATGGTTGAATAATCACACCGATGAGAATATTGCATTCTTCCTTGTAGAAATAAAGTTGTATCAAATCGGCAGTTCTGATATTGCCGTTAAGTTCGAGGTTGTAGAAAAGCCGAATGACTGGACAAAGGAAATCAA